>JAQYHB010000056.1 GCA_028722305.1 Spirochaetales bacterium | reverse complement strand
GCGCAGGTGGTGGACGTGGTGATGCTGCTCTCTGGGAAGGCGGTGAAGGTCGTGGCGGAGGACCAGACGAGCGAGGGGCGGATCGACCTGTCGGTGGATGCGGGGGAGCATGTATACGTGATGGAGTTCAAGGCGGACAAGGGCGCCGAGGCAGCATTGAGGCAGATCAAGGACAAACACTATGCCGACAAGTTCCGTCTGGAGAAGGGCAAGACGGTCCACCTCTTGGGTATCGCCTTCAGCTCCACGGGCCACACCGTCCAGGACTGGAAGGAAGAGGTGCTGGCTTGATAGATAGTTGTCCGTTTGGGCAGCTCTCGACGGGAGTTTCTCCTGTTGCGACCGCTGTCCTTTGGCTGTCGCAATCCTCCTGAATATTGTTGAATCGAAACTTTTCCTATTTAGCTTGTGGTTAGCATATCTGGTACCAGAGTAATGCAATAGCTAATTTATAACATTAATTAAATATTTCCTTTACAAATTTGCTGTTTAATCCCATAGTGTAAGTTAGAAACTGTTGAAACAAAATAAAAACAGTTTTGAAACAAATGTGAGGCTTACAAGGAGAGAAATGATGAAGAAACTTCTCAGCGTGATGTTGCTCACCGCCATCGCGGTCGGCATGTCTTTCGGACAGGGCTCCAAGGAAGCGGCTTCTGCCTCTTCGCAGCCTGCCGCGAAGACTGGCAAGGTGCAGATCCAGTTCTGGCATTCCATGGGCGGAAAGAATGGCGACCTGATCACCCAGGTGTGTGATGCGTTCAACAAGACCCATGACGACGTCGAGGTGGTGCCTTCCTATCAGGGTGACTACTGGACTGCAGCCTCGAAAGCGATCAACGCCGTATCCGCCGGCGAGAATCCCGACTTGCTCCAGATGGGTGTTGACCATGTCGGTGTGTTCGGGAGCGAGGAGGGCGTCCTTGCTGACCTGATGCCCTATATGAAGAAGGATGGAATCGATCCCAATGATTTCATCGACGCGTTCAGCTGGGATTTCAAGCAGAACGGCAAGATGATTGCGATTCCATTCGGCCGCTCCGTTCCTGTCATGTATGTCAACATGGACATCATGAGGGAGGCTGGCGTCGAGGTTCCCACAACGTGGGATGAGCTGAGAGCCGCTTGTGAGAAGCTGAAGAAGGTCAACGACAAGGGCGAGGTCGAACGCTACGGGCTCGGCTTGATTCGTGACACCTGGTATTGGTACATGACCGTCGCGCAGGCTGGTGGAGACCTGATCAACAAGGAACGCACCGGTCTGGGCTGTGTGGACAACGGTCACGCCTACAAGGCATGGAAGTTCCTGCAGGATATGAAGAATTCCCAGGAACTGTTCTTCGCTCCCGCGAACAACGGCGGCACTGTGGTTACCCAGATGTTCGCTGACGGCAAGTGCGCGATGCTGTGGAACTCCATCGGCGCCTTGGTTTCGACGATGGCTTCCGCCAATTTTGACTGCCAGGTCTTCTTCCCGCCGAAAGGGGATGTCCTGAGCGTGCCGACTGGTGGAAACGCGCTGGTCATGCTCGAGGGTTCCCGGCACAAGCAGGAAGCCTGGGAGTTCATCGACTGGTTGCTGACCAATCCGAACGGATTGCTGTTCTTTACCCAGAACTCCGGTTACCTGCCGATTACCAAGACGATGGCCTCCAGCGAGCAGGAGCAGGAACTCTGGAAGAAGCTTCCCGGCCGCAAGACCGCCTATGAGCTGCTGCAGTACGCTGACGACCGTGGTTCCCGTGTGCCGCAGGGTGGACAGATCATGAACGAGCTGTACACACTGATTGACGCCACGATGTACGACAACGCCGATGTCCAGCAACAGGTCGACATCTTCGCGAAGTCCGTGAAGGACATCATGGCTGGCAAATAACCACCACCTCCGCTACAGGGTGCCGGTGACGCCGACACCCTGTCTGTTTATTCTGGAAATACAATATATGAAGCACTACCGCATCAAAAAACTCGTAACTCCTTACCTGCTGGTGGCTCCCGCCATCATCGGGATTCTGTTGTTTTGCGTCTACCCGATTTTCAGCCTGGTGAAGCTCAGCTTCTATGACGTCAACATGCTCAACGCGTCGAAGACGAAGTTTGTCGGGCTGACCAACTACAGCAGGCTGTTTGCGAAAGATTCCTTCTCCAAATCGATGGCCAACACGGTCGTCTATTCCTTTGTGACCGTGGCCCTGATCATGGTCCTCTCGCTGTTGATTGCCGAATGGATCGGGCGGAAGAAACGGACAATCGACCGGCTTTCGCAGGTATGCGTGTTTTTCCCCCATATTGTCGCCACGGTCTCCATCTCCCTGATCTGGATGTGGATCCTTGAGCCACAATACGGCATCATGAATTCCTTTCTGCGGACTCTTGGCCTGCCTACCAGCCAGTGGCTGCAAAGCTCGAAAAGCGCTTTGGGTTCCATCATCTTCATCTCTGTCTGGCAGAGTGTTGGCTACTACACGCTGATTTTCATCGCCGCCATCCAGAGCGTTCCCCAGGACATCTACGAGGCCGCGGAGCTCGACCACGCAAGCGGCCCGAGGATTTTCTTTCAGATTGTCCTGCCCATCATTTCCCCTCAGATTTTCTTTGTCCTGATTGTCCTGACGATTTCCGCCTTCAAGGTGTTCGAGCTGATTCTGGTGATGACAATGGGAGGGCCGAACAATGCGACGAGCTCGATTGCCTATCTCATCTACATGGAAGTGTTCACCAATTACCGGTGGGGCTATGGAGCTGTCGCCGGTGTCGTGCTGCTGGTGATTGTCGCGCTGCTCTCCGCAGTCTACTTCAAAGTACTCTCCAAGCGGGTGTTCTACCAGTAAGGAGGGAGGTGCCAAATGAAAAAGACGAGGTTCCAGACCACCCTTTCCTGTGTTTCCTTTATCGGGAAGCTGCTATTGATTTTCCTGTTCGTCTTCCCGTTCCTGTGGATGCTTTCCGTATCGCTTCAGACCACTGAGGAGACGATGACCTTTCCGGCTACCATCATTCCCCACCATTTCATGATCTCCAACTACGTTGACGCTTGGACATCACGCCCCTTCCTGCTCTTTTTGCGGAACTCGGTGGTTGTCGTCGCGGCAATCCTGATCATCCAGCTGGCGGTCATGATTCCTGCGGCCTACAGCTTCGCGAAGTATTCGTTCAAAGGTAAGTCCTTGCTCTTTGCCTTGGTGATCATAGCCTTCATGACCCCTGGGCAGATTACTTTTCTCCCTGTGTACATGATGATGAGCCGGTGGAAGTTGCTGGGAACCCTGGTTCCTCAGATCCTTCCGTTCATGACAAGCGCTTTCGGCGTGTTCCTGCTCCGGCAGTACTTCATGCAGGTTCCCACGGAACTGATTGAGGCCGCGAAACTCGATGGCGCCTCGGAAATCCAGATGCTCTGGCACGTGCTGATGCCGATGAGCAAGCCCGCCATCTCCACAATCATACTCTTCAATTTCATCGCCCATTGGAACGACTATTTCTGGCCGTTGGTCATGACCAACCGGGATGCCGTACGTCCGCTTACCCTCGCGGTAAAGAGCTTGTACGACTCTGAGGGCATCACCAACTGGAACATCGTGATGGCGGGAAACATGTTCCTGGTCTTCCCGATTCTGCTCATTTACGCGGTTTCCAATAGACACATTATTTCCGCTTTCGCGTATACTGGGATAAAGTAGGTGCTATCATGAAACAAAAACTCATCATTCTCTCCGCGGACGCAATGGTCACGGAAGATCTTTCCTTGCTGAAAACATTGCCGAACTACAAGAAGTACTTGGCCGGAGGAGTGGAGTGCGACCATATCAAGACCATCTATCCGACCATCACCTATCCCGTGCACACCTCCGTGGTGACAGGTTGCTACCCGGACAAGCACGGTATCTACGGGAACCTGGATTTCACCGTCGGACTGCACACCCAGCCGTGGGCGTGGGACCACAAGCACGTCAGGCGCCCCGACATTTTCGACATGGCGAAGGAAGCGGGGCTCTCCACCGCGGCGGTCTTCTGGCCGGTGACCGGCAACCATGAGCATATCGACTGGCTGTGCGACGAGTACTGGCCCCAGGGGCCTGAGGACACAGTCCACGAGGCTTTCAAGCGGATGGGCTCCTCGTCCGAGGTGCTCTCCATCATCGACCGGTATGAGCCGATATTGACCAACCGGATCCATCCGGGTTGCGACGAGTTCCTGATCCACGTCGCTGCCGACTTCATCACGCGCTTCCAGCCTGATTTGCTGGCGATTCATCCCGCCAATATCGATGCCTACCGCCATCATACGGGTGTCTTCACCCCGCAGGTGGAAGCTGGCGTCATCGAGACGGACCGCTACATCGGCATCATCATGGACGCAGTGCAGCGGGCTGGACTTCTGGAGTCGACCAACCTCTGTCTGATCAGCGACCACGGACAGATCGACGTGGTACGCAACCTCTGCCTGAACGTGAAGCTGGTGCAGGCGGGCCTGATCCGGCTGGACGGAAAGGGAGAGATCAAGGACTGGGACGCCTATGTCCTCAGTGGCGGCGCTTCCGCCCTTGTCTATCTGAAGGATCCTTCTGACAAGCGGATCTGGCAGAAGACGAAAGATCTGCTTGACGGTCTGTGCGCCGAGGGGGTCTATGGCGTCAGCCGCGTCTTCACGGAGGAGGAATCGCGGAGGGAGGAACGCCTTGGCGGTGATTTCTCCTTCGTGCTGGAGACCGACGGCTATACCTCCTTCGCCGACAACTGGCTGCCACCCTTGGTGCGTTCCTTCGACACGAGCGATTATCGGACCGGACATGCCACCCATGGTTACCTGCCGGACAAGGGACCCCAGCCGGTCTTCCTCGCCAAAGGACCCGCGTTCAAGCAAGGGTTCCGGACCGGTGTCCATCCGATTGTCGACGAGGCCCCCACCTTCGCCAAGGTGCTGGGATGTAAGATGCCCGACGATATCGACGGGAAGGCGATGGACGAGTTGCTCAGGTAGGCGGAAGCATGCGCACGGTTATTCCTGGGAAAGACGACCGGCCGGTGGTGCTCCTGACCACGGGAATTGTCTACATGCAGACGAGTTTCTGGTGCGGGGCCGCGAGCCAGCCGCTGCATATGTCGGTGATGCGGCCACGAAGCCATTTCCCCTATGACGACAGGGCGACCGACCACCCTTGCCTGGTATTCCTCGCGGGAGGGTCCTTCCGCGAGGTTGACTGCGATGTCTGGATGCCGGAGCTACTGTACTACGTCCGCCACGGGTTTGTCGTTGCGAGCGTGGAATACGGGACTACCTTCAAGACCAAGTTCCCGGCGCAGATGGAGCAGATATCCTGCGCCATCCGCTATATCCGGGCCAACGCCAAGGCGCTGCACGTCAAGAGCGGCCAGATCGCCATCATGGGTGAGTCTGCCGGCGGCTATTTCAGCGTGCTGACCGGGCTGACAGGGGATTCGGAACGCTATCGGAACGGGCTCTACGACCAGTATCCGAGCGGTGTCCGTTGCGCGGTGGGGCTTTACCCGGTGACCAATGTGCGGACGTTGGGTTTCAACCCGGAGAAGCAGGAGATTCCGTATGACGCTTTCTCCTATCCTGTATTGGCGAAGTCGGTAGACCCGGAAGTCTCCAAACCAATCCTTCTGCTGCATGGCACTGGCGACAGCCAGGTCGCTCCCGGCCAATCCGAGGAGGTGTACGCCGCGTTGCAGAAGGCAGGGGTGCCCTCCGGCCTGGTGCTGGTCGAGGGAGCGGACCATGCGGACCATCCCTTCTTCCAAGACTCCGTGAAACAGCTGGTCCTGGACTTCCTCGTCTCCCATATCTGACCTAGAATCCCCACGAGGCTCCTCCGGTCGGGGCGATCACCCAGTCAGAGGCGCTGTCGGTATCCGTTTCTCCACGGCGCTGCATGCTCCTGGTCGAGGTGCTGTGGGTGGAGTCGACGGCGAGGGAGGGGGAATCGCTGTCCCAACCTCCCAGGGCGACAAGCCGCTCGATGGCGCTCTGGGTGGAACTGGTTCCCCAGCCTCCATACAGGTCGCTCTGCCGGTTGCTGTAGACCAGGGCGTCCAAGACCTCGGCGTTCGCCGACGGGTCGCTCAATAGGACGACGCAGCCATTGTTGGAACCCAGTCCCGCCAGGCTGGAGTGGTAGGGAAGCTGCTCGCCACCGGCTTGGAACTGGATGACGATGCGGGTACCGGGCCAGACGTACTTGTCGGGAAGGACGCATCGGTCTTCTTCCCATCCCGGGGGGCCGTCGGACACCGTCAACCCGCTGATGGAGCCTGGCTTGACGCACAGAAGCTCGACCCGGTCAGGTTGGCTTTTGGTTCCCTTGGTGGTGCACTCACTGATCAGCATGGTGGCTGGATGCTCGTTCTTCCCCCAGAGGGGGATGGTGAAGTTGCAGCTGTTGCCCCGCTCGTCCTTGACCCGCCCATTCAGGACGGTGGTCCTGTCCAGCGGAAGCGCCTTCTGAAAGTATACGCGAAGCTCGTTCCCATCGGCCTTCAGGCTGGTGATGGCGATGGGGCTCTCCGCAATCGAGCCGCTTGCGGAAAGCGGTTCGTCAAAGACCAGCCGGGCGCTGTCGGAAGTCGTCATGCCTGCCGAGACGAGGGAAGGAGCATGCAGATCCCCCAGGTTGGTAAGGGCGGTCTGTGGGTTGCAGCCGGCCAAAAAGAGCAAGAAAGTAGCAAGATAAGAATGTTTCATACCCTACCATACCGTCTTTTCCACCGTTTTGATCGATTGACCGCTCTGGGGCCAATCCTTACACTGGACAAAACGGAGATTCGATATGGCGAAATTGTGGCAGAAAAACTATTCGCTGGACACGCTGATGGAGCAATTCACCGTCGGTAGTGATTACCTTCTCGACCAGCATCTGGTCATCAGCGACGCGCTCGCTTCCATGGCGCACATGAAGGGCCTGGTGAAGATCGGTTTGTTGACCCAAGAGGAAGGGGAGAACCTGATGGAGGGGCTTCGCGAGGTAGTCAAGCTGCGCCAGAAGCATGACTTCCCGATCCAGAGGAGCGACGAGGACTGCCATACGGCGATCGAGAATTTCCTGACCGAGCGCTACGGCGACGTCGGCAAGAAGATCCATACCGGCCGCAGCCGCAACGACCAGGTGCAGGTTGCCCTGCGCCTGTGGATGCGCGACTACTCGCTGCGCCTTGCCGGTGAGACGCTTTCCTTCGCCAAGGAACTTCTCGCATTCGCCAAGCGCTACGAGTTCACGCCGATGCCGGGACGCACCCACATGCAGATTGCCATGCCCTCGTCGGTGGGTACCTGGGCCGCCAGCTTTGCCGAGGAGCTGATTGACGAGACGGGCCTGCTGCTCGATCTGGAAGGGCTGTTGGACCACAGCCCGCTGGGGGCTGCCGCCAGCTACGGGGTCCCGCTTCCGCTGGACCGCGCCTACACGGCGGACCTGCTGGGGTTCAAGGGTCCGCAGCGCAATGTCCTCTACTCGGTGGACAGCAGGGGCAAGTTCGAGGGAATGTTGCTTGACCACTGCGACTATATCGCCTTGACCATCAGCAAGATGGCGCAGGACCTGATGCTCTTCACCCTTCCAGAGCTTGGCTATTTCTCGTTGCCGAAGGAGCTGACCACAGGCAGCTCGATCATGCCACAGAAGAAGAATCCTGACGGTCTGGAGCTTGCCCGTAGCCGAAGCGCGATTGTCGGTGGAGACGCGGCGACCGTCAAGGCGCTGATCAGGGCGCTTCCCTCCGGCTATAACCGCGATTTCCAGGACACCAAGGCCCCGTTGATCGAGGGGGCCTCGACCACCTGGCTGCTTGTCGCCATCATGGCGCGCATGGTCAGCCAGCTCGAGGTCCACGAGGACAAGCTGAAGAGCGCCTGCAATTCGCTTCTGTACGCCACCGACTTGGTCTTCCAGCGGGTCATGAAGGGAGAGCCCTTCCGCGACGCCTACAGGGACGTCGGCCTGCACTTGGAGACGGTCAAGGTCCCGAAGGATATCACCGCTGCCTTGAAGAGCCGTACCAGCATTGGCGCTCCGGGCAACTTGATGCTGGGGACGACGGAGAAGGACGCCTGCCTGATGGAAGGGCTGGTCAAGGAGAAGGAACGGCTGATTCACGAGGCCTATGAGAGGCTTTCGGGGCTCGAGGACGTGGACACCATTGAGTTGTAAGCTCCTTTCCCCTCTAGCAAAACGGGTTGTTTTGCGGTAGTCTACGAACACCTACTAACAATACACGGTGATACACCGTCACCGAAAAGAGGACAGCGAGATGAGTATCGTAAAGCCGCACAAGCTTGGGGTAATTGCCGGTCCTGGCAGTGAGTATTTCACGAGCAAGATCGTCAAGCATCTGCGCCGATTGTATGTGGAACGCTATGAGAAGCTCTCTTCCGCGCTGGCGAAACGCCATGGAATGACGGAAGAGGAGGTACTGAAGGCGGTCACCCTGATCGACGATTTGGACAGCAAGAGCATTCCGAAGGCGAAATGCCCGACCAGCTTCCAGGTTCCTGATTTCACCGTCAAGGTGAAGTACACCAGGTTCGCCAACGGAGAGGAGAAGGCGGAACTGCTCGATCCGGTCCGTGGACTACGCGTCTACATCATCTACGACATGGCCAACGAGGAACTGGTCTCGGTCGCCGGAGCCGATGAACCGGTCAGGCTTTCGGTCAACGATCATTTGATGTTCCTCTTCACCACGATCAACGCCGTCCACCTTGCCGGCGCCGACTCGATCACCCTGGTCCTGCCGACCTATCCCTACGCCCGCCAGCACAAGAAGGCGAGCCGTGAGGCGCTTACCGCCAGCATGTTCGGCCATATCTGCGAGATGCTGGATGTCGACCGCATCATCACCCTTGACATCCACAGCCGCGAGATTGAGAACAGCTTCAGCCATATCAGGCTGGAGAACCTGCATGGTTCCTACCAGACCCTGATCGCCCTGCACAAGATCATCGATTTCAACGATCCCGACCTTGTTGTCGTCTCCCCGGATACCGGCGCCGTCAGCCGCAACAAGTTCTATGCCCAGGCGCTCCATCGCCCGCTTGCCATGCTCTACAAGGTGCGTGACTACTCGCAGGTGAGCACCAATGCCAAGAACACCAACATCAAGTCGATCAACCTGCTCGGCGATGTCAAGGGAAAGACGGTCCTGATGGCGGACGACATGATCGCCACCGGCGGCACGATGCTGATGGCTATGCGCGAGCTGAAGCGGCTGGGAGCCAAGCGGATCATCTGCATGATCAGCCTTCCGTTCTTCAACTGCGGTGCCGTCGACACTTTTGACGCGGCCTACAAGGAGGGAGTCTTCTACCGTATCATCGGCACCAACGCCGTCTGCCACGGGCATGACCTTCTGGACAAGGAGTGGTTCGTGCAGGCGGATGTGACCGAGCTCTTCGCCCGCATCATCAACCGTCTGCATCACGGACGCTCGATCAGCCCGCTTCTGGATAACCGCAAGTTCATCCAGATTCTCATCAACAATAGCCAGGGCATCAAGGACGAGGCCCTTCCGGCGTCAGCGACTGAGGCTGCGGCGGCTACGGACCCGGGCCGCGCATAGACGAACAGTCAACGCGGTACCGGGACTCAGCCAGAAACAGGGGTGGCCTTTCGGAGAGGGGCTGCCTCTGCTGGCCAACCATAGCTACTCAAGGAGTGCCATCCTATGCAAATGTCTCATCGTATCGACGGTTTCCAGTGTTCCCCCATCCGCAGACTCAGCCCGTATGCCCGTGAAGCGGCAGCCAGGGGGGTCAAGGTCTATCACCTGAATATCGGCCAGCCCGATATCAGGACTCCCGAACCGGCCTTGAAGGCAGTCCAGAACTATTCGGCCAAGACAATCGCCTATGGTCCGAGCGAAGGGCTTCCCGAGCTACGCGAAGCGCTGTGCGATTACTACAAGGGCTACAATTGTCAGGTGGATCCGGAGGACATCCTGATCACTACCGGCGGTTCCGAGGCAATCCAGTTCTCCTTCATGACGGTCTGCGACCCCTATGACGAGGTCATCATCCCCGAGCCGTACTACACCAACGTCGCCTCGTTCGCCAACGTCGCCATGGTCAACCTGGTGCCGGTGACCAGCCGCATGGACGACGGTTTCGTGTTGCCGACCATCGACGATTTCGAGAGCAAGATTACCCGTAAGACCGGAGCGATCCTGCTGTGCAACCCGAACAACCCGACCGGCCATGTCTATACGAGGGAGGAACTGCTCCAGCTGCTCAAGCTGGTGAAGAAGCACGACATTTTCCTGATTGTCGACGAGGTCTACCGCGAGTTCTGCTACGACGGCAAGAACTTCGTCAGCGTGCTGAGCTTCCCCGAGTACGCCGACCGCGTCGTCTGCATTGATTCCTTCAGCAAGCGCTTCTCGATGTGCGGCAGCCGTGTCGGAGCGATCGTCACCAAGAACAAGGAGTTCCTCGGTGGCGTCCTGAAGCTCTGTCAGGCCCGTCTCTGCCCGCCAGATATCGAGCAGCACGCCGCGTTGGCCGCGCTCAGGGCCGACGAGACCGCCTATATCGCCGAGGTAAAGAAAGAGTACCAGGAGCGGCGTAACGTGCTGGTCCGCGGGCTGCACGATATCGATGGGGTGAAGTGCAATACCCCGAAGGGAGCCTTTTATCTGGTGGCGGAGCTACCGGTCGATGACGCGGAGAAGTTCGCCCTCTTCATGCTGAAGGATTTCGACCTGGACGGCGAGACGGTGATGGTCGCCCCATGCGCCGACTTCTATGTCCACAAGGAGCTGGGGACCCGGCAGGTGAGACTTGCCTACGTGATCAATCCCAATGATCTCCGCCATGCACTGAAGTGCCTTGCCGCCGGCCTGAAGGCCTACCGCAGGCAGATGATGCATGACTGAGTCCCCGCGCAAGGTTGCCGGCAACCTGCTGGCGGCCTTTACTTGTCTTGTCTGGGGGGTCACCTTCGTCTCGAGCAAAAGGTTGCTGACGATTATGACCCCACTGCAGCTCCTTTTCTGCAGGTTCCTGATGGGCTACCTGTTGCTTTGGATCATCCATCCCCATCGTCTACGTTTGCGCTCGAGGCAGGATATCCTGGACTTCGCGGGCGCGGGTTTCTTCGGTGTCTTCCTGTATTATTTCCTGGAAAACTGCTCGCTGACCTACACCTACGCAAGCAACACCAGCGTCATCGTCAGTACCGCCCCGATGTTCACCATCCTGATCTGCTCGGCTGTCTTCCATACTCCCTTGAAGCTGAAGTATCTTGCCGGTTTCCTGATTTCCATCTGCGGTATCGTCCTGATTTCCTTCAACGGCAGCCATGTGCTGCACCTGAACCCGAAGGGGGATGTGATGGCGCTTGGCGCGGCGGCCATGTGGGGCTTTTATTCGCTCTTCACCACCAGGGTGACACGCAAGGACTACGACATGCTCCCTGCGACGAGGGTGATGTTCCTGATCGCGTTGCTTGGCATCCTGGTGGTCAACCTGCTCGAGCCGGCTCCATGGAGGTTTGAGGAGCTTGCGCGTTGGCCCTTCATCGGCCATCTGCTCTTTCTGGGCTGTCTGGCGAGCGGCATCTGCTTTGTCACCTGGAACCTCGCCATGAAGTACGCCGGGGTGGTGAACGCCTCGTTCTACATTTACGCCTCTCCGGTCGTGACCTTGGTCGCCAGCGGCCTCTTCCTGCAGGAACGGCTGACGCCGCTTTCGTTGGCTGGCGCGGGCCTCGCCATCGGTGGCATGGTGGTCAGCGGGTGGAAAGAGCGGTAGGTGTTGTCCATTCCTGCCAACAGGTGTAAAGTACTCGCATGATCAAGCGGACGGGATACGCGGATTTGCCATTGCATACCGGTACGGTGCCTCGCTGGCTTGCCGACCGGATGATGCTGCTGGGGACCGAGATTGTCAGGGCTCTGTTGATGGAGTATGGCAAGCGGGAGGTGCTGGCGCGCCTTTCCGACCCGCTCTGGTTCCAGAGCCTGGGCGCGGTACTCGGCATGGACTGGCACTCCAGCGGGATTACCACCAGCGTCATGTATGCCCTCAAGCGCGGCATCAATGCCCACAGCCGCGAGTTCGGCCTGTATGTGGCCGGCGGCAGGGGCTCATATTCCCGCCAGACTCCCCAGGAACTCCTTTCCTATGGCGAGGCGACAGGTTTGGACGGCCTGGCCCTTGCCCGTGACAGCCGGCTGTGCGCCAAGGTGGACAGCGCCGCGGTGCAGGACGGTTTCCAGCTGTACCAGCACAACTTCATCATCACCGACGAGGGAGACTGGGCCGTGGTCCAGCAGGGCATGAACACCCATACCAAGACTGCCCGGCGGTACCACTGGTGCTCTGCCTCGTTGCGTTCGTTTGTCGATGAGCCCCACACGGCGGTGACAGGGGAAAACAGGGGAAAGATCCTCAACCTTACCGACAAGGCCGCCACGCAGACCAGATCCTCGATTCTGGCGCTTTCCACCGGAGAGAGTCCCGACCGCACGATGAAGGAAATCTGCGCTGTGGCCCGAAGCGTATCCGCGCCTGGGGGCCAGCTGGAGCTGTTTCCGGAAACCTCTCCCTCCGCCCAGGCCATCATCGAGACCGGCCGTGACCTGGTCATGCCCCGACGCCACCAGGTCGAGGCGGATGACGTGGATCTGAGGCGTCTTGGCGGAGTGCTGGCGACCGCGTATGAAAGCCAGCCGAAGGATTTCGAAAGCCTTCTGCTTACCCCGGGGCTTGGTCCCCGGACCCTGCAGTCACTGACGTTGGTCAGCGAGGTGATCTACGGAACCCCGAGCCGCTTTTGCGACCCGGCCCGTTTCTCCTTCGCCCATGGGGGAAAGGATGGCCATCCGTTTCCGGTCCCGACCAGGATTTATGACGAGTCGATCCGCGTGCTCGGCGACGCCATAGAGAGTTCCCGGTTGGGGTGGAAGGAGAAGAGTGAGTGTATCAGGCGCCTCAGCCAGACGGCCCTTGCCATCGAGAGGAACTGCGACCCGAAGGCGGACTTCGATGCGGCGATGCTGCAGGAGCGGGCCAATAGCCGTCGGTGGGGAGGGCGTACTTGCCAGGGTTTTGTCTGAGGAGAGTGGCTATTTCCCGGGCTGAAGCGTATACTTGCCGTTATGATGACGGCTTCAGCTCTTTTCTTCTTCTCCCAAGCCTGCTTCGTGGTGGTCAGCCTCTACATGCAGGTGATGCTGAAGAACCTGCGGTATTCCTATTCCCTTATCGGATTCGGCATGGCCTTGATGGAACTGCTGGGCATGATCGGTCCGGTGCTTGTCGGCGCCTTCGTCGACCGGCACGGGCATATGCGCAAGGTGCTGGGCGTCCTGATGGTGGCCCTTTGTGGTTCCGTCTTGCTCATCGTCCGTTTGCCGCTGTATGCCATTCCATTGTTCGCCTGTGGCTTGGCGGGCTTCTGCAACAAGAGCCAGCTCTCGTTGCAGGACGCGCTCGGCATGGATGTCGCCCATGGTGACGTCGACAAGTATTCGCGCATGCGTGCCATGGGTACGTTGGGCGCGGTCTTCTTCAGCTTTCTCTACGGCCTGACCCGTCTGCCCGACGTTTCGGACAACCGCTCGATTCTCCATCTGATCCTGATTTCCTCGGTTCCCTATCTTGTGCTGTGCTTTTTCCCCCACCACGGCAGGAAAGGGATGCCGCAAGCGCGGCCGGTCGTGCGGGCGAAGGGGGAAAGGTGGTGCGACCGCTCCTTCGTCCTTTGCCTGGTGCTGGTTGCGATGGGCAGGCTTGCCATGGCGGGGGTGCAGTACATGCCCCTGTACATGGTCGATGTGCTGGGTGACGACCGGATCATGCTGATGTATACCTGCGCGACAATGAGCGAGTTTGCCGCCATGTTGCTTGCCGGAAGGCTGATCAACCAGCGCGTCCTTTCTCCCCTTGCCTGCATGGTCATTTCCTCGCTTGCCGTGGCGCTGCGCATGCTGCTCTATGCAATGGTCCCCTCGGTGCTCGGAGTGGCGCTCGCCCAGTGCACCCATTCTTTCTGTTTCGGTTTCTTCCAGCCGGCAATAGTCCTGTTCGTGCGCCAGCTGGTCAGCCCGACCGACCAGGCCAAGGGGATGGGATTCATGCAGTCGGTTGGTACCGGACTGATGACCATGGTGGGTAACCTTTGCTGTGGCTTTTTGGTTGATTTGTACGGATATCGGGGGATGTTCCTTTCCTGTGGTGCGGTTGCTCTGGCCAGCGCTTTGCTCTTCTGGGGTTTCCGGCGGCGTTTCTCTACCACATGAATCGATATTTCTGCTACGATATCAGACAGAGGGAATACGGTGAGAAGCACGCAGAATTGGGATTTGAGTCGGGTTGGTGAGATATCCGGTGACAAGCTTGAGCGAAACATGCGGGAACAGATGGCCTTCATGGACAGCGATGTCCGCCAGATGCGGGCGATTCTTAAGAAGTACGCCCCGCTTGAGATGCTGAAACTGGCTTGCTGGGATCGTTGGCGCGTGACAAGCGAGGGTGACGCGCAGGCTGCCTGCACGGCAAGCGCCTTCGTCCGCTTCCTGCAGAACGCCTATGTGCTCCAGCAGACCTACGATACCGAGGCGATCCATTCGGAACGCGACATCCATACCAAGGACTACAAGCGTCTTGTCCAGCTTTTCGATGATTTGGTCAAACGTACCCAGCGCTATGTGGACAACATGGTACTGGCTGCCAAGGCCCATAGCGGTGTCAGGGAAAACGGAATTGTCGAGCAGATGCAGATATTTGCCAGCGACCGCTGTTTCCCGCCCCCGCAGAACGAGCGTTCCATCCCTGACCGCTCCCGCCTGCTACGCATGTCCTTGCTCCCGTTCCAAGGCGCGATCGACCAGGCCTTCCATGCCGGGCTTGATGGCATTGTCGAGGCCTTCGCCTCTCTGGAGGCCGGTTGCATGCAGTCCCTGCGCGACCTGCGCAAGGACACCGACGACTACAAGCGCGACATGGACGCCAAGATCAAGGAATCGAAGGAGCTTGGGCAGGAGTTCTCGGATGACCAGGAGCGTGTCGACGCCATCGTCAACCGCGAGCATTGGCATGAGAGGATAGACTCGATGCTCTCCCGTCGCGACGGATACGACTTGTACGACGTCCAGAAGCTGACCAAACTGGACGGCCACGACTGTGAGGCGCTTTCCCTTGCCCTCGCTTCGGTAGAGGGGATTTTCAGCCAGTATCCTTTCGAGACCCGTGCCACCGTGGATTATCCCTTTGTCCATGGGGTGACCAAGTATTTCTGCTTTGATGCCGACCATTTGCTGGACGACGGCTACCAGATCATCAAGGACCATGTCATCAACGAAGGCTTGCTTTCCAGCGAGGAATGGGAGGCGACGGAGAAGGAGAGCAGGCTCCTGCAGCCGGTCACGATTGTCCATTCGCTTTTCGGCTCCATGAGCTTCGAGTTGCGCAAGGATGGCTACGACGCGGTCTTTGATTTCCCGGAAAGACACGTCGGGCTTGTCGTGGTCAATCCAGTGGAGACCGACCCGTTTGAGGATGGCAGGGGTTGCATGCTGGAGATCGCTAACGACCTGACCCGCATGGGTTGGGTCCGCAACCAGAGGATCCGCGCCATTGTCGTAGATGGAACCTTGGTGGGCAACTATCCCCTGCAACTGCAGGATGGGGTGCTCTACGTCACCGCCAGCCAGTTCCTGCGCATCACCCAGGAGCCAGAGACCATCAAGCAGTGCAAGGATTTGCTTGGCTTGGCCCTGAGCGCGGAACCCTGCGAGGATCTTCCCGGAAAGCAGGAAGAACCTCATGATGGGAGTGAGACTATTGGATCTGAGGAGCCTGCGGGTGATATGCCGGAACCGGAGCAGGAAAAGAAGTCTGTTCCGGTTCCTTTGGATACCCTGCCGCAGGATATCGATAGCGGGTCTTCTCCTTTGGTTCCTTCCGGGGAGAAACAAGAGGAGCCGCGGCAGGAGGAAGATGCCAGCCCGGAACCGGATGCCGACGCGTCGGAGACAGAGGATGATTCCGAAGATGAAGAGGTGGCTCGGTCGCTGGCAGAAGAGGACGACGAGGAGCCTGAACCGGATGACGAGGAACATGGACAAGAGGAAGAAGACGAGGATTTGAGCGAGGAGGCTGAGGAAGACGTGGCCGAGTCGATGATCCATGACTCGGAAACGAGTGATGACGATGTGGCTGACGTGCCGACGGAAGAGTCCGACGCCGAAGAGGAAGACGAGGACCATGTCGCACAGATAATGGCGAAAGAGGTGCAAGATGAGACTTCTTCCGCACCAGTCAAGCCACAGTTCTCTCTGTTCTCGCTTCTGAACGATATCTCCAAGGGAAACGATCATCCATCGTATGCTCCGGCAAGGCAGGAATCATCCAACCCAATTCCTGATACTGAACCGGTCCATGCATCCGGGCAGGAGGCGGAGCTAGTTTCAAGTCAGGTATCGTCGGGCTCCCTGTCGCAAGATATCGCGAATGGCGCTTCGACTCCTTCTGCGGAGAAGCAAGAAGAATCCCAGCCGGAAGAGAGCGCTGAACCAGCTCCTGCCGAGGAGGCAAAACCGGAGGCGGAGCCCGGGCGGGAAGAGCAGCAAGAAAAACCTGAGGAAGCGGAGCCCGCCTCAACTCCATTCTCCTTTGCTTCCCTGCTTCAGGGAATTGCGAATGGCCCTTCTGCGGAGAAGCATGAGGAGCCTCAGGAGGAGAAGGAAGTCGAACCGGTTCCTGCGCCTAGGCAGGAAGAGAAACCTGCCCTGGCTCAGGAGTCCTTGGCTTCTTCCGAAGAAGAGGAGCTTCAGCCAGAGGCGTATGCCGGCCCCGCTCCTGTCGAGAAAACGGAACCGGAGGTCGGTACTGGGCAGGCAGCTCCTGTTGTTGCCGAGGCAGGTGATGAGGATGCGGGTACTGACGCGCCGTTGTTGGAGGATCTTGTGAGTGCATCGCCGATTGATGTCGCCTTGGGAGGAAAACAGATTCCTGCCCGACTACGGGAAATCCTTGAGAAGCAAGGAATGCCTGATGGCGCGTTCTTTACCATGTGCAAAGAGGGGAGCGACAAGCTTCTGGACGCTTCCAGCGCCCTGATCGACAAGGCCCTGATGGCCCAGTCTCAGGATGGAAAGGACAAGATGTTCACCATCAGCAAATACGCACTGACTTTCGTGATTGCCAGTAGAAGCGACGACGAGTTGAGCAGGTATGACCGTAAGGAAAACATCGGAGCGATGATGTATGTCGATGGAAAGGATTCCTGGAACAGCATCACCCTCTTCTACGACAAGGGTGGGGAACTGCGCGGAGTGGACACCCAGACCATCAGACAGGCGGACTACACCCAGCTTGAGTGGAAATACGCCACCAATATCGGCGAGCGTATCATTGCCAGAAGAAAACAGCAAAAGGGATGAAGACATGGACCAAGCAATTCTGAGACAACATCTTGATGTGGCGATTGCCGCCGCCCGCGCGGCAGGTTCCCAGGCGATCGCCGCTGAAATGAGCAAGCACTTTCACGTGACGACCAAGCACACCAACGACTTTGTCACGGACGCCGACAAGGAAAACGAGAAACTGATCATCGGCATGATCCGCAAGGCATTTCCCGACGAGAGTTTCTTTGGGGAGGAAAGCGGCGAGTCTGACGCTTCGGGAACCGGGCGTTGGGTCATCGACCCGATTGACGGCACGACCAATTTCTTCCGTGGTGTCCCTGATTTCGTCATCAGCATCGCTTGGGAGATCGAGAAGTACCATCCGCTTGTTGGTGTCGTCTACGTCCCAAGCCAGAAGGAGCTTTTCTATGCCGCCGAGGGCATGGGAGCCTTCTGCAACGGAGTGCCTATCCACGTCTCCACGGTTTCCGATCCGAAAATGGCGCTGATGGTATGTGTCCCGCCCCACCGCCACCATGCGTGCGCCGATGCCTATTTCGCTGCGGAACGGCGCCTGTTCGACGGGTGTTCCGACATCCGTTCCTTTGGTTCCGCGGCCTTGGAGTGCGCCTATATCGCCGCGGGGCGCCTGGACGGCTACTACGAGTTGTTGCTTGGCTGGTACGATATCGCCGCAGGTCTTGCCATCCTCCGCGAGGCGGGTGGCAAAGCCGACTGCGTCGGCGGCTTCTCTGATACTCGTTGCGACGTCGTCGCCAGCAACGGGCTGATCCATGACTGGATCCACCAACAGATTCATGGCTGACAAACGACTTGTCATTCTTGACCTGGATGGAACCTTAGTGGACACTTCGGAAGGTATTTTCGATACCGCCAGGTTCACCGCCATGCAACTTGGCGTCGATCCGGATGTCCCGATGGAACGGATGCGCCGTTTTATCGGGCCTCCTTTGGATGAGTGTTTCCGGATCGTGTATGGGTGGGGCGACGAGCAAATCCGGAAGGCCTATCCTATCTACCAAGCTCGCTACCGTGCGTACGGACAGTTTCTGGGAAAGGTCTATGACGGCATACCACAGGTCCTTTCGACGCTCCATAGCCGTGGCTATCTGCTGGCAGTGGGGACGCTGAAGAACGAGACGGTATCCCTGAGCCTGCTGCGCCACTTCGGGCTGCTGGACTCTTTTGACGTGGTGCATGGAGACGCGGAGCATGGCGGACGGACCAAGAGCGACGTACTCTCCATGATTCTTGCCGATTTGCGACTGCTTCCTTCCGAAGCGCTGTTGGTCGGAGACTCGATGCACGACCTGAATGGCGCGGCTGGCGCCGGTGTCTCCTTTATCGCCGCCGCTTACGGGTTCGGCTTCCCGACCCGTCCGGTCGTCGGCCCGTCGGTGTCGGCTGTCATCGACAAGCCGCTGGATCTTCTTCCTTTGCTTCCCGCTCTTTGAGTCGGGCCAGAAGCGTCTCTGGAGTTCCTTGGTCGGCAATCCGTCCGTTTTGGATCAGGACCAGATTCCGGGCGCTGCGCATCGTGCTTTCGCGGTGGCTGATGGCCAGCACCGTGCGGCCGCTTGCCGCCTTGAAGAGCACATGCACCAGATGGTCCTCGGTGTGCGCGTCCAAAGAGGCGGTGATTTCGTCGAACAGCAGTATCGGGGGATTCGCCACGATCGCGCGGGCGATTGAGAAAAGCTGTTTTTGCCCTTGGGAAAGGCCGGATGCGTGGAACGGCTTGCCTACCAACGAGGAAAGTCCGACAAAATCCAAGGCTTTCAGCACGTCGCTGTCGCTGATGCTCTTGTCAGAGAGCCTGACCTGCTCGAACAGGTCGCCTTCCACCGGGACGAACTCTTGCTCGACATAGCCGAACAGATGCCTCTTGAGCCGGTTGGGGATGGTGTAGACATCCACCCCGTTGTAGGTCACCTTCCCCTCGCTTGGCGGCATCAATCCCAGCACCAGCCGGAACAGCGTGGTCTTTCCCACGCCGGTACGGCCGATGAAGGCCAGGTTCTCCTTGTCGGGGATGGCGAGGTCGATATCGTTCAGTACCAGTTCCTGGGAGTCCGGGTAGTGGAAGGAAAGGTGGTCGAAGGTGATGGCGGCGGAGCCGTCGGGGGTGATGTCGTGCAGGGACAGACGCTCGTCTTTCGGAACTTCCTGGGGCTCGGAGAGGAACTCGTTGATCCTGGCAAGCCCGCTCTTGCCTTCCTGGATCTTCTCCAGTTCCTGGCCCAGCAGGTCGATGGGCTGGAAGAGGTGGCTGATCAGGTCGATCGAGGCAGCCAGGGTGCCAATGGTGATGCCAAGCAGCCCAGCCTTGCTGCAGGTGAGCAGTATCACGGCGGCGATCAGTCCGTGCTTCAGCATCTGCACGAAGGTGGGGAAGAGCGAGTCGTAGAAGTTGACATGGTCCAGCGTCTCGTAGTTGTCCCGTAGTCGCTTGCTGTACAGTTCCTCCATGTAGGATTCCCGTGCGTATGCCTTGATCGTGTGGATGTTCGCCAATGTCTCGGAAATATGGCTGTTGACTTTCCCGAGCTGGGCAAGGTTGGTCTTCTGGGCCCGGAAGAGCGCTCCACGGAAGTGGAGCGTGACAAAGAACATGACCGTCATGAACAGCAGGGCCACCAGCGCCATGAGCCGGGAAAACAGCGCGATCGAGAGGAAGATGCCGATGATCTTGGAAAGGTCGATCAGCAGGTTGATCAGTCCGCTGGAGAACAGGCTGTTCACCTGCTCGGCATCGCTCGAAAAGTGGCTGGTGATCGAACCCGGGGTGTGGCTGGTGTAGTAGGCGAGGGGAAGGCGGCGCAGCTTCTCCGCCATCGCCTCCCGGAGGGCCGAGACCAGCCGCCATCCGTAATCGGTCAGCAGGACAGACTTGAGAAAATCGAAAAGGTTGGTGGCCAGCAGCAAGCCAAGATAGAGCAGCGTGAGGGAAAGCAATCCCTCGGTGGTCTTCGGCACCAGCTTGGTGTCGATGATGAGCCTGAGCACCTGGGGCGGGAGTAGCGCGCCTGAGACAACCAGGGCGATGAAAAGAATGAGCAGGACCATCCTCCAAGGATGCTCCTTGGTCACCTTCCAGGCCACGCGCAGGGTCGGGTTATCGCTTTTCATGGTCTTCCACCTCCTTCTGCTGCAGCTCGAACATTTCCCGATACAGGGGGTTGCCTTCCATCTGGCTCTGATGGGTTCCCATGGAAAGCCTTCCATCCTTGGACAGGAATCCCACCTGGTCGGTCTCGGGGAACATTGCCAGCCGGTGGCTGACGAGGATGATGATCGAATGGGTGTAATGGGTGCGGATGGAATGGATGATGTGGCGCTCGGTGGCCAGGTCGACGCTGCCGAACGGGTCGTCCAGAAGGATCAGCGGGCTTCCGCGCCACAGCGCCCGGGCCAGACTGATCCGTTGTCCCTGTCCTCCGGAAAGCCGCACTCCACTGGAACCAACCATCGTTTCCTCTCCGTCCGGCATCCTTTCCATGTCCTTGTCGAAGGCTACGTCCCGCAACACCCGGGAGATGTCGCCTTTTTCCCCGAGGGTAACGTTTTCACGGATGGAGGCAGAGAGCAGCTCACTTTGATGCCCCTGCCAGGAGATGTAGGTCCCTCGTTCGAAACCGCTCAACTCCCGGAGCTCCCAGCCCCCGAGCTTGACCGATCCCTCATAGGGATAGAGTCCCTCCAAGGCGATGTTCAACGTCGACTTTCCGCTTGCGACCGGTCCGGTGATACCGACGACCTCGCCCGGCTCGGCGGTGAAGCTGACATCCTTGATCACCCATTTCTCCTCTTGCGGATACCGGAAGGAGAGGTGACTGACCACCAGCCTCCTTTCCGGGTCAAGCGGATGGTGGATTGTGGTGTCTTCCTTGGGATGTCCCGAAAGTAGGGGCCGGATCCGGCCGAAGGAGACCTGTGCCTTCTGCCAGGCGTTGAAGAGTTTGGAAGCCTTGCTTGCCTTCACGGTAAAGGCCGAGAAGAGCAGGCTATAACTGCTGAAAGAGCCGATGCTCCACGTTCCGTCGACCACCAGCTTGCCCCCGAAGAAGAGGACGAAGATGAAGCCGATGCTGGCCACCCCTTGGTAGAGCGGGCCGAGCGAGCTTTCAAGGAGAGAGGCGAGCGTCGCCTTTTTCTGCAGGACCTTCAACTCCTGGCGATACCTGGCCAGGACCGGTTCTTCCATGCTGGCGGTTCTGAGCAGGACAGTCTTGCTGGCCATGTCGAAGGTCATGCCGGTCACCCGGCTCTGCTGCTCCCGGCTGGCCTTGCTCAACCGCGCCACCACAGTTTTCAGGCGTGAGGCGAGGAACATGGAAAGCGGTATCCACCAGACGCACATAGCGGTGATGCGCCAGGATGAAATGCATAAGGTGGCGGCGTAGCCGGCCATCAGCACGCCCGTGTCGAAGATTTCGGTAGTGGTCTTGCGGATGCCCTCGACGGAAATGTCGACGTCACCGACAGCTTTGGTCATCAAATCCCCGATCTGTTCTTGTTCCAGCTCGCTGAGACTCTGGGTGACCAGATGGTCATAGACCTCCTGCCTCATCCGGGCAATCGTACGGTTGGCCCAGTGGCGGATGGCAAAGCGTTTCGTGTACCGGCACCCCTGAAAGAACAGGACCATGAGCAGAAGGAATCCCGTGGCGCGAAGGACGACCGGAAAAGGCGAGCGCTCCGATACCGTGTCGATCAATTTCCCTTGCATCACCAGCACAACCGATTGCCCGAGGTTGAAGACAATCCCCGCGATCGAGAACAAAACCACCAGTGGCCATTCTTTCTGGAAATACGAAAAAACACGCTCAGGTTTCCGCACCGGGCGCAGATCAGGTTGATGCCCCATACGAGATATTGTTCCTTTCCAATACGGGAGAGTCAACAGAGCGATCCAAGTATGCTATGATGGGGAAAAGGAGTTCCCATGAAAGAACGCATTGTATCCGAAAAAGGACCGGCTGCCATTGGTCCCTACAGCCCTGCGGTGAAGGCAGGAGGTCTCCTGTTCATCAGCGGCCAGCTTCCCGTCGACGCGAAAAGCGGCTCCATGCCCGAGACAATCGAGGAACAGACCCGGCAGTCGCTCGCCAACGTGAGCTATCAGCTTGAGGCGGCAGGTTTGACGATGGACGCCGTCGTCAAGACCACCGTCTTCCTGAAGGACATGAACGACTTCGCCGCGATGAACGGAGTCTACGCATCATTCTTCTCTGGTGTCTATCCCGCCCGCAGCGCCGTACAGGTCGCCAGGCTTCCCAAGGACGCCTTGGTGGAGATTGAGGCAATCGCTACGCTTGGGTAAAATCGGCCCAGGTGGCCTCGGCGGCCTTCAGCAGGTCGTCAGGCCGCAGGCAGAGTTGCAGGCCCCGCATGCCGGCACTGACGTAGATCGTGTCGAACAGCTGGGCCGTCTCTTCGATATAGGTAGGGAATTTCCGGATCATCCCCAGTGGCGAGCACCCGCCACGGATGTATCCGGTGGTTTTCTGCAAGTCCTTCAACGGAAGCAGGTCGATGCTTTTGCTCCCGGTGATTTCCTTGACGCGTTTCATACTTATGACAGACTCCGCGGGAAGACAAAAAACGAATTTTTGTTTATCGCTGTCTTCCAACACAATTGTCTTGAATACTTGTTCGGGGTCGAGGTGCAGCTGCTCGCAGACATGTTTGGCGTCTATATGGTCTTCATCCCAATCGTAACTCTGTGTCGTGTAGGAGATGCTGAGGGATTCCAGAATTCTCATGGCATTTGTTTTGTGCATAAGATGATGGTATGAAGAGACGGCAGCAAGGTCAACACGCCCTGGTTGCCCGAGTACAGTCAATTTGGTGGAAATTTTCCGACTTATGTGAAGAAAGTTCAAAATACTCCATATTCCTCTGAGAAGATTGCGATAAATTCAAAAGAAAATAGAGATATAAAGAGTAGTCAAGTTTCGTTGACTTATGGTATTACTTAACGTATGAAAGAAGCTGGTGCAGAGAAATTCTGGGAACGTTTCGACAAAGAGCGGAAAGCCAAGGGCTTTTCAATCAAGTCGATAACGGAAAGACTGGACCTCAGTTACCCCTTGCTCATCACTCAGCGCTCGCGACAGATTTATCCTTCGGTGACAACTGCTTGCAAGATCGCGAAAATTCTTGACACAACGGTTGAGTATCTGACGACGGGCGAAGAACTGGTGAACATGGCGGAGGAGTCCAGAGGAGCTCAAGGCGCGAATCAGAAGTTGATTCCCCTTGATGTCGTGCTTGCCATGTCTCATTCGTCTGAAGAGGACATGAAACTGGTCAGAAGAATCTATCGGTTGCCCGCTGAGGACTGACCGATATGACTCGTATGACACGCAAGGGCTCGGAGACGGGCCCTTTTCATGTTGAGTCCTTTCTCGCCAAGCCGATGAGCCGGTAGAGCAGTTTGTAGAGGGTTTGCGCCTCTTCCGGTGAGAGCCGGAAACAGGCTGTCATCGCCTTGGGAATCGAACGGGCTTGCCCTTTCAGTCGCAGGCCCCGGTCGGTTACGGCGACCATAAGCGATCGCTCGTCCTTCTTGTTCCGCTGGCGTGTCAGGTATCCTTTTGCCTCGAGTTTTTTCAAAAGAGGGGTGAGCGTGCCGGAATCCAGGAAGAGCAACTCACCGATTTCCTTGACGCTGACCTGCCGCTTTTCCCATAGGACCATCATGGTGATGTACTGCGTGTAGGTCAAATCCAGCTTCTCCAGCAGGGGAGTGTAGGCGCGGATGACCTCACGGGACGCCGCATAGAGCGGAAAACAAAGCTGGTTTTCAAGTTTCAGGGCGTCATCGCTGTCCATCATGGCACTCCATTAAATTGCGTACAATTAATTGATATTCTGTCCGATACGCGAAAAACTGTCAACAAAGCTCTTGAGGAAAAGATATGACATATGTTATAGTGTGGATCATCATGGAAGACATCAAGAAAGGACAGGGCGTCCGCAATACGCTCTTGATTGTGGATTCCAGTGAGTTCCGCAGAAAACTCTTCTCTTCAATCTGTGAACCCACTTATCAGCTTTTGCTCTCCGGCACGGTGGACGAAGCGGTTTCGATCCTTCAGGATACAGGACGGAATGTCGACGCGTTGCTGGTCGAGTGCGCCCTGTTTCCCGAGATGAAGGGGCGTTCGGGCGATGGCATCCTGATCGCCCTCTCCGAGCGGGGAGAGGATGAGTTCGACGCCTTGTCCCAAGGGGCCCAGGATTTCATCGTCCTCCCATCGGACCCGAGGCTGGTCCGGCTGAAGATCGAACGCGCGATCCGTCAGGGGAGCGAGAACCGCCTGCTACGCCTGAGCGAGCATGACCACCTGACCGGGGTCTACACCCGCGAAGTCTTCTTTCCGTACGCTGAGAAACTGGTGAAGGCGAACCCAGGGCTGGACTATGACGCACTGGAGCTCAACATCGACCATTTCCGCATGTTCCGGGACCTGTATGGCCCGGAGGTGAGCGACAACATGCTCCGCATCCTGGCCAGTCTGGTAAAGACCCGGTTTTCCGAGATGGGGGGTATCGTCGGCGGGGGGAAGCCGGACAGTTTCCTCGTCCTTGTTCCCCATCAGGAAAACTGGCCACAGCTGCTCAGGGAGTTGCTGGAGCCGTTGCGGCAGATGAGGGACCTGCCACAGGTGCAGGTGCGTAGCGGCATCTATGCCCCTATCGGCCATGACGTGGCTGTCGCGACTGCCTTCGAGCGGGCCAATTTCGCCTGCGACCGAGCCCGCGAGAACTTCAACAAACCATATTGTTTTTTCGATTCCGAACTGCACAAGGCGCAGATGGAGGAGATGCGGCTGGTGGGGGATACTCCCCGTGCCATCGAGGAGCGCCAGTTCGTCATCCGCTACCAGCCCAAGTTCAGGATCAGCGACCGCGCGCTCGTCGGCGCCGAGGCCCTGGTCCGCTGGAATCATCCCCGCCTTGGTTTCCTGACCCCTGACCGCTTTATCCCGCTCTTTGAAAGGAACGGCCTGATCAGCGCCTTGGACAACTTTATCTGGAATTGTGTCGCGAGCCAGATCCGGAGCTGGAAGGAGAGTTTGGGTTCCTGCGTCCCGATTTCCACCAATATCAGCCGGGTCGACGTCGGCATGCCGGACTTGGTCGGGACAATCCACAGCATCGTGGAGCACTACGGCCTGGAGCCGAGGGACCTGAATCTCGAGGTGACGGAGAGCGCGTACACACGTGAGCCGAACCGGTTGGTCCAGCTGGTGAGCCAGCTGAGGAGCCTTGGCTACCGGATCGAGATGGACGACTTCGGCAGTGGTTTCTCGTCATTGAATATGTTGGCCTTGTTGCCGATTGACGTGTTGAAGCTGGACATGAAGTTCCTGCAGCTGGAGACGGAACGGCCCGCGATCATCCGCGACGTGCTCCATATCGCCAACGACATGCGGGTGCCGGTGATTGCCGAGGGAGTGGAGAACGAGGCCCAGGCGAAGATGCTCGAGGAGCTTGGGTGCCAGTATGCCCAGGGCTTCCATTACGGAAGGCCGATGACGGCCGACCAGTTCTTCGCACTGATGAGCGGGAAAAAGCAGTCGGCCTCAATCGCCTGATTTCAGTCGCTGAAATCGAAATCCTGGTTGATTTGGAAGCTGTAGTCCGGCCACTTCTTCCGGCAGAGTTCTTTCATGTGGGCGACCAGCGCGTCCTTGTCTTTGGCCGCATAGTCCACCACGACGTCGAACTTGACCTGCTTTCCCGACACATGGAAGCCATGGACCTGCAGGATGCCATCTACCTTCTTGGCCAAAGCTTCCACCGCTATCCGCATCGCTTTCGATGCCGGATTCGCGGTGTTGGAGGCGTAGATGCCGATGGCGGCAAGGATGACGTGGCACTTCTGGTAGACATCGCGGGAGAGTTTCAGGCTCAGGTCGTCGATCTCACAGGCGGTCATGGTGTCGGGTACCTCGATATGGACCGAGGCGATGTACTGGTCGGGACCGTAGTTGTTCAGAACCAGGTCGTAGGCGCCTCTGACGTGGTCGTCCTCCTCGAGAACCGCCTTGACTCCCTTCGAGAGCTCGCCGGGGGCGCGTTCGCCCAGCATCTCGCCCGTTGTCTTTCCAATCATCTCGATGCCGCTCTTGATGATCATGGCCGCGATCAGGACGCCGACATACGCCTCGAGCGAAAGACCGGTGAAGCGGGAGAGCAGGGCGCAGACGAAGACGGAAAGGGAAAGGATCGCATCAAACTTGGCGTCAGCTCCGCTGGCCACCAGTGAGTCGGAGTTGACCTTTTTCCCCTGGTGCTGGACGTAGGTGCCGAGAAGCAGTTTGACCAGCACCGCCACGGCGATGATCAGCAAGGAAATGTCGGTGTATGTCGCCGCCTCGGGATGGAAGATTTTCTTGACCGATTCCACCGCGCTGGTGATGCCGGAGTACAGGACGATGACGGCGACGATGGTCGCCGAGAGATACTCGATGCGGCCATAGCCGAAAGGATGCTTCTTGTCGGGTGCCTTGCCGGCCAGTCTGGTGCCGATGATGGTAGTGACGCTGCTCATGGCGTCGGAGAGGTTGTTGACTGCGTCCAGGATGACCGCGATCGACCCGGTTGCTAGGCCTATGAATGCCTTGAATGCGGCCAACACCAGGTTGGCGAGGATGCCGATGGCGCTGGCGCGTATGATGGTGGTTTCTCTTTCGTTATGCATGGCCATATGGTAGCAGTATAGCCTTGTTTGGGATAGGGGCCATGATACCGTAATGTTTAGAGAGTTTTTACAGCTACAGGTCGTTAGGGCGTTAGCAGCGTGTTAAAAAAAGCATCCGAACGATCGGATGCTTAAGTGCCCAGGAGAAGACTCGAACTTCCATTCCTTTGACAGAGCTTGGACCTGAACCAAGTGCGTCTACCAATTCCGCCACCTGGGCATTTGTCTTTTGGCTGACAGCCATTGATAATAGCCGGATTCTTTTTTCTATGCAAGAGGGATACCGGTTTTTTCCGTCAGGAGAGCAGGACGGTCGCCTGGGCGATGACAGCGTTTTCCAGTAAATGCTCGGTGGTCTTTGCTTTGACCGAAATCTGCCCGATGCTCAGGCATGTGGCCTGCGCGAGGCTCGCGCGGATGGAATCGATGTGGTTACGAAGCTTCGGGCTCTGCAGGATTACCGTGCTGTCCAGGTTCACGATACGATGGGTTCCCAGGTGTGTCATGGTGTCTTTGAGCAACTCGATGGAGGCGATTCCCTTGTAGCGGGGATCGGTGTCCGGGTAATGGCTGCCGATATCCCCCTCAGCCAAGGCTCCGTAGATGGCGTCGATGATGGCATGAACCAGCACGTCACCATCGCTGTGACCGGCTTCCCCGACGGGGCTGGGGACCTGATAGCCGCCCAGCATCATCTTTCTTCCCGGGACAAGGATGTGCAGGTCCCATCCGCTGCCGATTCTCATGTCGTCTTGCGCTCCTTGCTCTCCAGGATGGCCATCTCCAGCTCCTCGTGGGCCTTCTTGGCCTCCATTCCTTTTTCCCTGTCCCGAAGATATTGCTCGATCTGTTCCTTCGCGTTGGGAATCTCCTCGAGGTAGGTGATCTTCCTGTTGGCGCGATCGCCCATGCAGACTCCTACCTTGAATCCACAATCGGTGAAGATTTCGGTATCATCGATATAGTTCTTCCCGTTGTTCTTGACCATCATGTGGGCCTTGAGGATTTCAGGGAAGTGGAAGATTTGCGGGGTCTGGACGCCGACGGTGGCGTGCCTGTCCAGATGGCTGACGATCATTCCCTGCTCGTCGATGCCCTTCGGAGCATCGACAATTGGCAGTGCCGGGGTGGCCCCGCCGAAAACGGTGGCGGTGGCGAGGGTCTGGATGATCAGGTCGCTGGTGACGAAGCAACGTGCTCCGTCATGAATGGCGGCATACTCTACAGGGATCCCGATCTTTCTGACCAGGTCGAGCGCCTTCCGGACACTGCCTTGGCGAGTGGTATCCCCGTCGCAGATCATGGTCGGCACGCTCTGGTGGTCGAACAGGTCGCCTAAGGCGACGGCGCATTCATTTTGTTCCCCGGGAGGGCAGGTGACGACAACCAGCTGGATGCCGGGTAAGGCAAGAAAAGGAGAGACAGCCTTGTGCAGGACCGTTTCCCCATTGATGGAAAGATATTCTTTTTTGACCTGTCCACCGGAAAAACGCTCACTTTTGCCGGCGGCGGTGATGATGGCGGCGAAGGGGGGGAAAGGCATCAGATTTCCTCGTCATCGTCCCGATCGTCGTCAGCCTCTTCGGCTTCGGCGTCCTCCCTGAAGGACTCGAGATCGGCGTCGTCATCATCGTCGAGCGCTTTCTGCAAAGGGACGACGACCTGTTGTTTGGCAGGAAGGTCCGGCTCCAGCTTGGAGAAGATCATTTTCTTGATTTCGTCCGGGCTTTTCCCTGTGGCGAACGAGGCTTCGTCGATCAGCAGGACCAACGCGTTTTCATACAGTCTGCGTTCCTGGACCGGCAGCTCCTTGACCTTGCTGCGAGCGTACAGCGAGTGGACGACCTTGGCGAAGGAGGCGATGGAGCCTTCCTTGAGCAGTTCCATATTCATCCGGTAGCGGTCCTTCCAATCCGAGGGAGGAGCGGGATCGTCCTTGGAGTTGATTTCCTCTATGGCCTTCATCGCATCGTCGGCCTTGACAATGGCACGGATGCCGATTTCCGACGCTTTCTTGACTGGGACCATGACCGTCATGTCGGAGGACTTCAGGTAGATGTTGTAGTAAAGGATGGGAGCCCCGTTGAAAGAGCGCTCCTGTATAGCCTTCACGATGCCGACACCCTGAAGAGGATAGACGATGTGCTGTCCAATCTTGAATTCCGTTTGTTTCTCGGTTGCACTCATACAAAGATGAGTATACATGAAAAATGGGGAAAACTCAATTCGCCAGCATTGGCAAAAGGCCCATAAGAGGATATAAGAGAAGTCCTATGAAACATTTGGTTCGCCGTTGTGGTGTATTGCTTCATCCTTCCTCTCTCGCTGGACGCGAGGGTATTGGAACGCTGGGGGAAGAGGCCTATCAGTTCATTGACCTTCTTTCCGAAGCCCATGTGACGCTTTGGCAGATGTTGCCCCTCGGTCCGACAGGATATGGGGACAGTCCCTACGCGGCCCGTTCCTCGTTCGCGGGCAACGAGCTTCTGATTGACTTGAAGGGGCTTGCAAGTCAGGGGTACCTGGAGCTGGACGATGTGCTGAATCTCCCCCATCTGGCCGCTGGGCGGGTCGACTATGGCGCTGTGCGCCAGTATAAGGGCCCGTTGCTGGAAAAGGCCGCGAAGTCCTTTTTGGAAAAGGCGGACCTGTCTGGTTTTCATTCCTTCTGCAAGGAACAGTCCTGGTGGCTGGATGACTATGCCCTGTACGCGGTGCTCTGCCGTGCCTACGGAGACTCCCGCTGGTTCGCCGCCTGGCCGTGCGAAGTGAAGATGCGCGATGCCCAGGCTCTTGCCAAGGTCAAGGTGCGGTACGCTGACCAGATCCTGGTGGAGAAGGTGGTCCAGTACTTCTTTGATGTGCAGTTCCTGAAGATGAAACGCTATGCCAACAAGAAGGGCGTGCTGCTGGTCGGCGACATCCCCATTTTTGTCGCCGGCGACTCCGTCGACGTCTGGTGCAACCGCCGTCTGTTCAAGCTGGATGTCCAGGGCAACCAGAAGGTTTCCAGCGGTGTGCCGCCGGACGCCTTTTCCACCGACGGCCAGCTGTGGGGCAACCCGATGTACAACTGGGATGAGCACGTGCGTGAGGGCTGGCAGTGGTGGACTCGTCGCATCCAAGGGGCATTGCGATACAGTGACTTGGTTCGCTTGGATCACTTCCGTGGCTTTGCCGCTTGCTGGGAGGTTCCTGCAGGGGCGGAGACTGCCCGCGAGGGCAAGTGGGTCAAGGCTCCCGGAGACTCGTTCTTCAAGCACTTGCACGAGGTCTATGGCCCTGAACTTCCCTTCATCGCCGAGGATCTTGGTGTCATCACCCCCGACGTTGAGGCGCTCCGGACCGCAAACGGTCTGCCTGGCATGAAAATCCTGCAATTCGCCTTCGGTTACGACGAGAGGGGGGGGCTGGATGCCACAAGCGCCTATCTGCCCCATAACTGCGAGTGGCAGAGCGTGATATATACCGGTACCCATGACAACGACACCACCAAAGGGTGGTATCAGAGCCTTGACGAGGGACTGCGCGACAAGGTCCGTCGTTACTTGGAGTGCCCGGATGAGCAAGTGGTCGGCCAGCTGGTACGAGCCATGCTGATGAGTGCCTCGCGTTATGCGATCCTGCCGATGCAGGACTGGCTGGAGCTTGGTTCCGAGGCGAGGATGAATGTCCCGTCGACCTGCGGGACCTCGAACTGGTCATGGCGCATGGAAAGCATGGAGATCGAGCCCTGGAGGGTTAGCCACCTGAGGGAGATGATCGACCTGTACGGAAGGACGGGCAAGTGAGATGAACGTGATTCTGTTCGAGTCGATGCCGGAGGGGGGCTTCGTGCCGGCGAGTGACGAGCGTTTCGCGCACGTGCGTGATATCCTTTCGCTGAAGGTCGGAGATACCTTCCAGATGGGCATCGTGGGGGGAGCCAAGGGCATAGCCACCATCCTCAAAATGGGAGAGGATGGAATGCGTGTTTCCTTCAATCCGACCGAGCAGGACGCATCGGAGATGTACCCTGTCACCCTGATAATCGGCCAAGTCAGGCCGATTTGCATGCGCCGCATCCTTCGCGAGTGCGTCGACCTTGGTGTCGAGACTATCGTGCTGACCACCTGTGACCTGACGGAAAAATCCTACCAGAATGCCAGACTCTATACGACCGGCGAGTACCGGCAGATTCTGATGGACGGCGCCATGCAGAGCGGAAGAACCGGAATCAGCGAGGTGCGATTCGCCTCGACCGTAGAGGAGTCTTTGGACAAAGTACCCTCCGGAGCCCGCAAGTTGCTGCTGGATAACGTGATTGGGTCCCAGCCGTTGGGCTCCCTGCAGGTGGAGAAAGGACGGCGACTCGTCATGGCCATAGGGCCGGAACGAGGTTTCTCGGACCGGGAAAGGAAACTCTTCTTGGATGCGGGCTATGAACCCATCCTTGTAGGAAACCGGATTCTCCGCACCGAGACCGTATGTTCGGCGGCCACTGCCGTCCTCTTGGGGAGGCTGGGCCTTCTCTGATTGATTCCTTCGCCGGATGCCTTCAACGACACCATCAGGTGAGGATGGAGTATTCTTTGCCACAAGAGCCTCCTGTGACGCAGGGTAGTCGTTCCTTCGTGGCAATCAGGGCCTATGGTGGGCAAACCCGCGTTGGAGCGTCACGAAGGCCACCTGATACATCTTAGGGTCTCAAGAAAGGAAATCCATCTGCTTGGCAACCCTTTCCATCACAGGAGACACCGTTCGGGACTGGAAGGGAAGTTGGCGCTATTTTGGACAATGGCAAGGAATGCATGGTTCCTTCATCGTATGGCCAGCGAAGTAATCTCCATCCGCGTAGAGGAGCTTAGTCTCATCGTTATTCATCGGACAAGGACGTCAGACACAAACTCCCGCATCCGCTGGGCGATCAGTTTCAGCTCTTCGTCGCTGTATGTCGAGTAGGAATGGAACGCGGGGTCCAGCGTATGTTCGGGGTTGAATGGCTGGAGCACGTATCTTCTCGCTCCCTCGATCCATTTCCCGATCAGCAGGAAGTCGCTGGGCTGGATGAGTCCTTTGACGCAGGTGGTGCGGAATTCATAAGGTACCGCGCAGTGTTTGAGAATCTCGACCGATTTGGAAACATTGGCAGCGTCCACTCCTGTGACCAACGGGTAGTTCTGGACGCTGGTCTTGATATCCATGGCTACGTAGTCCAGCATGCCCCCTTCCAGCAACTGTTTGAGCATGGCGGGGTTGTTGCCGTTGGTGTCCAGCTTTACCTTGAAGCCCATGTCCCTGACTTTCGCGACGAAATCAGGGATCTCCTTATGGATGGTCGGTTCGCCACCGGTCACCACGACCCCCTTGAGCATCCGTTTCCTTTTGGCGAGGTACGCGAATACCTCTTCCTCCTCGATCTTGTCTCCGTGGCGCTCGACCAGAGTGGCGTTATGGCAGTAGGGACAACGGAAATTGCACCCCTCGACAAACACCGTCGCGGCGAGCAGGCCGGGAAAGTTGACCAGGTCGAGTTTTTCGAAACCACCGAATCTCATGATCGTCTCCTTACGTACAGCGACGGAAGGTCGCCCTTCCGCCGTCTTGAGTCCTGTTGGCTTGGCCTGTTACTTCCGGTTGTTGACCCATCCGAGGATCGGTCCCAGTCCGATCAACTGCCGGCCATCGGCGAAGAGCACCGGCACACTCTGGATGCCCAGCCTGGCCGCTTCTTCCGGATTGGCTTCGGCATCGACGGCCGTGTAGGGGATGCCCTTGCGGTCGAGCATCGCCTTGACGGTCTTGCAGTTCGGACAACTATTTGTGGTGAAGAGCAGGCTCTGACCGGCCGGCAGCTTTTTTGCCGCCATCTCTTCCTGGGTCGCCCCCACGCCATGCGGCTGCCCCGCATGCGTCATCACGTACTCTTTGCGCTCCTTGAATTCCTCCACTTTTCCTGTGTTCCAGTTCTGAATGGGACGGTAGTAACCGGTGATGCGGCTATAGACTTCGGTTTTCTTGTGGCAGATGGGGCATTCCCATTGCTCGCCAGCCAGATAGCCATGGTCCTTGCAGACCGAGTAGGTCGGGCTGAGGGTGTAGTAGGGAAGCCGGTAGTTCTCCGCCACGGTGCGCACAAGGGCCGCGGTGCTTCTCCAGTCGGAGAGTTTCTCGCCGAGGAAGATATGGAAGACGGTACCGCTCGTGTACTTGACCTGGAAGCGGTCCTGGATATCCATCGCCTTGAAGACATCATCGGTGAAGCTCACCGGCAGGTTGCTGCTGTTGGTGTAGTACGGTGCATCGGCGGTTCCGCTGGTGATGATGTCGGGGTAGCGCTCCTTGTCGTGCTTGGCAAGGCGGTATGCCGTGCTCTCGGCGGGCGTCGCCTCGAGGTTGTACAGGTCTCCGTATTGCTCCTGGTAATCGGAAAGTTTCTCCCGCATGTGGTCAAGCACCTGCGCGGTGAAATCCTGCGCCTTCTTGTCCGTCAAGTCCGCCTTGATCCAGCGCGCGTTCTCGCAGGCCTCGTTCATACCGACCAGCCCGATGGTGGAGAAATGGTTCTTGAACGTGCCCAGATACCGTCTGGTATAGGGGTAGAGCCCGTTCTCCATGAATTTGGTGATGGTGTTCCGCTTGATCTTCAGCGAGCGCGCCGCTATGTCCATCAAATGGTCGAGCCGGTGGTAGAAGTCCTCCTTATCCTTGGAGAGGTAGGCGAGACGCGGCATGTTCAGCGTGACGACACCGACTGAGCCTGTGGACTCCCCGCTACCGAAGTAGCCACCGCTTTTCTTGCGCAACTCGCGCAGGTCGAGACGCAACCGGCAGCACATGGAGCGCACGTCGCTCGGCTTCATGTCGCTGTTGATGTAATTGCTGAAGTAGGGGGTCCCATACTTCATGGTCATCTCGAAGAGCAGGCGGTTGTTCGTGGTCTCGGACCAATCGAAGTCCTTGGTGATCGAATAGGTGGGAATCGGATACTGGAAACCCCGGCCGTTGGCGTCTCCCTGGATCATGATGTCGAGGAAGGCACGGTTGACAAGGTCCATTTCCGGCTTGCAGTCGCCATAGGTGAAATCCTGTTCTTTGCCGCCAACGATGGCAGGCACGTCCTTCAGGTCTGCGGGGACGGTCCAGTCCAGGGTGATGTTGCTGAAGGGAGCCTGGGTTCCCCAGCGGGAGGGCGTGTTGACGCCAAAGACAAAGGATTCAATGCTTCTCCTGACCTCATCATAGGAAAGATGGTCGGCTTTGACGAATGCGGCAAGGTAGGTGTCGAACGAGCTGAAGGCTTGTGCGCCAGCCCACTCGTTCTGCATGATGCCGATGAAATTGACCATCTGGTTGCAGAGGGTGGACAGGTGCTTGGCAGGGGAGCTGGAGATCTTGCCGTCAACGCCACCGAGCCCCTCTTTGATCAACTGCTTGAGCGACCAGCCGGCGCAATACCCAGAAAGCATGGACAGGTCGTGCAGGTGCAGGTCCGCGTCGCGATGGGCGTCGGCGATTTCCTTGTCGTAAATCTCGCTGAGCCAGTAGTTCGCGGTGATGGCGCCGCTATTGGAAAGGATAAGACCGCCGATGGAGTAGTTGACGGTGGAATTCTCCTTGACGCGCCAATCGTCGGCCTTGAGGTAGGCGTTGACCAGTTTCTTGTAGTCGAGCAGGTTCTTTTCCGCCTCGCGCACGTTCTCGTGCTGTTTGCGATAGAGGATGTACGCTTTGGCGACGGCGCTGTAGCCGGCAAGGGAGAGCGTGGTCTCGACGCTGTCTTGGATATCCTCGACGGAAACCTTTCCATCCTTGATCTTCTCCTGATAATCGCTGGTCGCCTTCAGGGCGAGAAGGCTGATGATGTCGTCGTTGTATTGGATGTTGGTTGCGTCGAAGGCTTTCTGGATCGCGTTTTCGATTTTCGACAGCTGGAAGTCGACAACTTCTCCGTTTCTCTTGATGACCTGATACATGCTGTTACCTCGTATGGATAGTGTTACGGATGGGGGCAAAGCCCGTAAAGGAGCATGGCATTTCCTTTGTGCCTGCTCGTACCAGTATATGGCCATTTGAAGGATATGTCCACCATAATTAGCATGATTGATTTTTTAAAACACTACATATGGTGTTATATGGGTATTATATCAGAAACCTAATTCCTCATGTGGCCGCTGGTTACCGTCCGGATGCGTCCTGCTTTTCCTAAACAAAAAGGGAGACGGTAGTGCGTTCCGTCTCCCGAAAGGGGCCAAGGTTCCCGGTTTTGGATAAAGCCGGCCTGTAGCTGCTGGTGTCAGGGAACCAGATAGGTGGCGACCAGACCATAGCGAGCGTAGCCGTTCTCCTCGAGAGAAGCCGGCCCGATATTGACCACGTTGCTGGACAGGGGGACGACCCGTTTGTTCAGCAGATAGTCGGTTCTCTCGGTGATTCCATCCAAGGATAGGGTGTTGCCAGCGTCGCTCTCGACGCTGTAATGAGTTTGCCGGTAGGTGTCGTTCCATCCAAGGGCCAGGGCGGTATCCATCAACGGCCAGGAGAAGCTGGAATCCCGCCAGGAATAGGCGGTCAGCCGTTGCCAGTCGCTTGTCGCGGGCTCGTAGAGGCTCGCCGCGACCAGACAGCTGGAGCCATCAACCTCGGAGAGAATGCTCCGTAACGTCTTGTCCCGGCTGTCTGAGCGCTCCTTGACCAGGCTTTTCCAGTCCCCGCCATCCTTGATGGAGGTGAAGAGGTCGAGCTGGGGCAGGTCGGCAACAGCCAACGTGAAGGTGCGGTTCTCGTCAAGCCGGAGTGTCGCGCTCTCGCTTTTCGGGTCTCCTTCCAGCGCGTAATTGCTGATGATGGCTCCCTGCTCGGTGAGAACGGCGCTTTCGCCGCTGGAGCGCACCGCCATATAGGAGTTCTCCTTGTTGCCGGAGACCAAGGTGATCTGCGCCTTCAGGTCGCTGACCGAGGTCATGATCTCGTCAATCTGGCCCTCGCTGTAGGTGGTTTCTCCCAAGGGCAGGAAGACGATGGTGACAGGCTGCTTCTTCTCCGTAGTCAGCACATCGCCGGTACGGTAGCCCTTCGGATAGGTGATTTGTTCAAGCGGCTCGAGGGTGACCAGCGCTTTGGCTTTTGCTTCCGCGGCTTCCTTTGCTTTCTGCTGCTTCTCGTTTTCGATGTTGACCTTGGACTGGAGTCCCACCACCTGGCCGGAAAGGTCGCTAATCATCGACTCGTTCATCGCGAGCTTGGCTTTCTGGTCGGCGGCAGTGGCGGCCAGCATGCTGTTCTCGTTGCTCAGGCTGGTGATCTGGTCCTGCAGCTGCGCGATTGTGGCATTGCGTTGGGCAATCGTCTCTTGCTGGCTTTTGATGGTTTCCTCCTGACTGGCTATCAACGCCTTGTCGGGGGGTTCGGACACGGGCTCAGGGTGGATTTCCTTGTACCGGGTCTTGGTGATTGCCGTCGGCTCTTGGGCGATGGCGGTTAGGCCATCCTTCGCGGTATAGTGGGCACAACCCGAAAGCAGTGCAAAGGCGCATCCCGCGCCAATCAGTAGTCGTTGCTTCATGTCTCTAGAAGGTGAACAAGGCCTCGGCCTTGGCTCGTGCGGCTTTCGCGTCATTCGGTTTGGTCCCGCCGCCGGAACCTAGCCGAAACAATTCGCAGAAGTTTTCTGCTTCCTTATCCAGTTCTTCCTCGTCAACGCCCTCATGGCAGTCGTGATAGGCTCCCGGCTCGTACGAGACGCAGTTGACGCAACTGTGCAGGGATTTCCCGCAGGAGGGGCAGGTGGTGTGGAAATCCACCTCGCCCTCGAATGGAGCATGGCAGAAATGACAGGCTCCCATGGCGGTCAGAACTCCAGCTTGCTGCCGAGACTGGCTTGCTCGCCTTCGGCGTACTGTTGTTTGGTGAATCCGAACTGCTGTCCGTCACCGGTAAAGCGGGGAATGACATGGATGTGCAGGTGGGGCACTTCTTGTCCGCTCGCCTTGCCGTTGTTGATCAAAATGTTGGTGCCGTCGCAGCGCAGCACATCGCGCAGCTTCCGGTCGACTTGCTTGGCGATTTCCATCATATGCGACAGCGTGCTTTCCGGACAGTCAGTGAAGGTCGGGTAGGGTTTCCTGGCGATGACCAAAGCGTGTCCCTTCTCGACAGGGGCAATATCGAGGATGACGATGCAAAGGTCGTCCTCGTGGATTTTGACAGAAGGGATTTCCCCATCAATGATGCGTTCAAACACGGTTTTTCCCATAGGTGCGTACCTCTTGATGGAGTCCATTCTATCTTGTAAAGATGGGAGGGGCAAGACAATATCGAATATTCAGTCTTGCATAAATGCGCGCAAATGATTTATTATCCATGCGGTATGCCCGGAAAGGAGCCAATTCGTTTTGCGTGCATGGCTTATTGGACTTTGGACTCGGGCAACAACAAAACAGCATCTACAATCCTAGTAAAGAAGAAGGAATTTACACTATGGTTGACCTTGATCACATGAGGAACATTGGTATTTCCGCGCACATTGACTCGGGAAAGACCACGTTGACCGAACGTCTCCTCTACTACAGCAACAAGATTCATGCCATTCATGACGTCCACGGCAAAGACGGCGTTGGTGCCACGATGGACTCCATGGATTTGGAGAGGGAGAGGGGCATCACCATTCAGAGTGCTGCGACGAACATCCGCTGGGCCGGCGATGAGATCAACATTATCGACACCCCGGGACACGTTGACTTCACCATCGAGGTCGAGAGAGCGCTCCGTGTTCTTGATGGCGCCATTCTGGTTCTTGATTCGGTTGCCGGCGTCCAGTCTCAGTCGATCACGGTCGACCGCCAGATGAAGCGGTATCACGTACCCCGTCTCGCATTTGTCAACAAGTGCGACCGCGCCGGCGCGAACCCCTATCGTGTCAAGCAGCACCTGATCGAGAAGCTCGGTCTGAACGCTGTCCTGATGCAGATTCCCATCGGACTTGAGGACAAGCTCCAGGGTGTCGTCGACTTGATCGAGATGAAGGCATATTACTTCGATGCCGGCGAAGACGGCATCCACAAGAGAGTCGCCGAGATTCCTGCCGAGCTGATGGACGAGGCACAGGCCAAGCGCGAGGAGATGCTTGATGGCGTTTCCCTGTGCGACGATGACCTGATGGAGGCCATGCTCGAGGAGAAAGTCACCCCCGAGATCATCAAGAAGGCTGTCCGCAAGGCCACCATCGCTCTGAAGCTCTGCCCGGTCTTCATGGGTTCCGCCTATAAGAACAAGGGTATCGAGCCGTTGCTCGACGCTGTTGTCGACTACCTGCCCAACCCGACCGAGGTTGTCAACAAGGCTCTGGATATCGACCAGAACGAGAAGGAAGTCGTGCTGGAATCCCGCGAGGACCTGCCGGCTGTCGTCCTGGCGTTCAAGCTGGACGATGGACAGTACGGCCAGCTGACCTACATCCGTGTCTATCAGGGTTCCATCAAGAAGGGCGACGAGCTGTACAACACCCGTTCCAAGAAGAAGTTCAGAATCGGACGTCTGATCAAGATGCACGCCGACCACATGGAGGATATCTCCGAAGCCGGTTGTGGCGAGATCGCCGCCCTGTTCGGCATCGACTGCGCCAGCGGTGATACCTTCTGCGATCCGTCGCTGAACTACACCATGACCAGTATGTACGTCCCTGACCCGGTTATTGAGCTGGCCATCGAGCCGGTTGATAAGAAGTCTGCCGACAACATGGGCAAGGCCCTGAACCGCTTCCTGAAGGAGGACCCGACCTTCCACAGCTATGTGGACCAGGAAAGTGGCCAGACCATCATCGCCGGCATGGGCGAGCTTCACCTCGACGTCTACATCGAGCGTATGAAGCGCGAGTACAATGCCGTCGTGACCACTGGTCAGCCGCAGGTCGCCTATCGTGAGACAATCACCAAGAGGGCGGAATTCAACTACACCCACAAGAAGCAGACGGGTGGCAGCGGTCAGTACGCTCGTGTCGCCGGTTACATGGAACCGATTCCCGAACCGGGTCCGGATGAGGAGCGCAAGGACTACGAGTTCGTCGACGAGGTCAAGGGCGGTGCGATTCCTACCGAATACATCCCCTCCTGCGACAAGGGTTTCCAGGCTGCCATGAAGAAGGGTCCGCAGATCGGCTTCCCGGTACTGGGTATCCGCTGTGTCGTCAATGATGGTGCTTGGCACCCGGTCGACTCCTCCGATATCGCGTTCCAGACTGCCGCTATCGGCGCTTTCCGCGAAGGTTTCGCGAAGGCTGCCCCCTGCATCATGGAACCGATCATGAAGGTCGAGATGACCGCTCCAAGCGAATTCCAGGGTAACATGTTCGCCTCAATCAACCAGCGCCGTGGCGTGATCATCAGCTCCACTGAGGATCACAACCAGTGCACCGTTGACGCCGAGGTGCCTCTCGCCGAGATGTTCGGCTTCTCCACCGTCCTGAGATCCCTGACACAGGGCAAGGGCGAGTTCACCATGGAGCTCTCCAAGTACGGTCGCGTGCCTCAGAGCGTCAGTGATGAGCTGAAGAAGAAGTACCTCGAGGAGAAGGCAAAGGAAAGGAAATAAGCCTTTTCCTGCGTGCGACCAAGGACTACCGGGTTTGCCCCGGTAGTCTTTGTTTTTACAATCCTTCATGGAAAAAATAGCCTTAGGGAGATTTGTATGGTATATTGGTGAAAACAACGATGCTGGAGGTAAGCGCGTATGGAAATCAATGAATTGAATTCTCTTTCTCCGATGAGAGTCTTTGACAAGGCGATCGGCGGCGGGCTCGGAAAGGGCAACCTCGGTGTATTGGTCTCCCGCAGGGGCGTTGGAAAGACTGCATGCCTGGTGCAGCTGGCTACCGACAAATTGCTTCATGGAGAGCATGTCATTCATGTCTCGTTCAATGGAAACGTCGAGCATGTGATTGCTTGGTACAAAGAGGTCTTCAACAGCATCTCGAAGGGGTTGAGCCTTGATGACGCGAACAGTATCTACGAGCAGATTGTCCGGCATCGCTTTGTCATGAATTTCAGCCAGGAGGATGTCTCCATCAAGAAAGTGCTGTCCAACTTGGAAACCCAGATCAAGGAAGGTATCCTGAAGGCTGACGCGGTGCTTTTCGACGGTTACAAGCTGACTTTGGCGAGCCAAGAGGATGTGCAGGCAATCAAGAAGTTTGCCGAGGACCTGCAGCTTGAGGTCTGGTTCAGCGTCTCGCCGGTCCGCTCCGACGCGACAATCGACAAATACGGTGTTCCCAACACCATCGATCCGTACCGCTCTGTGGTGGATGTCCTGATTGGGCTCAAGTACGACGATGCGACCGACAAGGTCGTGATGACCTGCGTCCATGCCCATGGCAAGGACCTGCAGAAGCCGGTTGGTGTCGACCTTGATCCTCGGACGATGCTGATTTCCCGCTAACGCGTAATTGATATGCATGATGAACGCTGCCCTTGCATCCCAAGGCAGCGTTCTTTGTATTGCATTTACGGGATGGTTTCAGAGTGTGTTGAGCCACGTGACCAGCTGTTTGCGTAGCTCGCTGGCCACAACCAGGATTACCTGTTTGATGCTTTCGCTCTTCGTGTCGTCCACCTTGGTCTCGGTGACCAAGGTTTTCGGCCCGTCTTTCGCGCTGAACTCCCTCCAGTCCCAGTCCTTCAGGCTGTAGGAATCCTCGACTTTCATCTCTATGTTGTCATCCAGCTTGGGAAAGAAGTCCAGCCCTGTCTTCAGCTCGAGTTCGTCGATTGAGCAGGCATAGTCCTGTACCTTCTTTTGGGAGCCCTCGTTGGGAAGGAGGAAGCCGATTGCCTTGGCGTCTTCTTTGCCGTTATAGGCGAGAATCGCCTTATAGTATTCTTTGGGGACTGCTACTTTGTTGGCTCCGATGGTTTGGTAGGGGCCGTCGGTGAGTACGGGTCCGGTCACCACATAGACAGCCCCGTAGTCGTTGGCGAAGGTTCGCACCGTCGCCTCCAGACTACCCCAGATGCCACGGTTGAACGCGGGTGCCTGAGGAGACATGTTGCTCATGTAAAAGGAGTCGTCCATGGCCTGAGCGGACCATTTCTGGTCGGCGGCAGGGCAAAGGTGGCCGCGGTCGTAACCGCTGGAACGGTAGTCGTCCGGGGTGGCGCTGCCGGTGGTGACCGCGGGATCGGCGTGGAAGTTGTCAGCCCGGTCCAAAGCCCCATAGATCTTGTCTCTGGTCAGCAGGTATGCGACATAGGAAGGCTGCTCGTACTCCTCGTTGTAGGAAAGGGTGTAACCAGTGTGGGTGATGATTTGCTCTCCTGGAACTGGAGCGGGAAGCTCCAACCCTTGGATCCATTCCACCGTATCTGTGGTGGTTGCCACAGGTTCCGGCTCTGGAGCGAAGATGATGAGGAGGATGAAGAGCACCAACAGCACGAACAGGAAGAAGAGAATCTTCTTGCCTGCTCTTGAGTGTCGTGCGCCGGACTTCTTGCTAGCACTGCGCTTTGTCGTTTGCTTGTAATTGTTTGCCATGATGGTTCCGAGTATAGGTCAAAAAGCGGCGGCTGAACAACGAGGTGATGGAAAGGGTAGCGACGAGGGTCAAAAGCTCACCCAGGTTGCCGCTTCGCTCCGAGGTCATGAAGAGCGGGTAGGTTCGCAGGGCCGTGGACTTGTATCCGACGAGGAGGGAAACGACTAGGTTGTTGGCCATATGGATGCCAAGCGAGTATCCGAATCCTCCTTCGGCAAGACTTTCCCATGTTCCCCAGAATCCAAAAATGACGTAGGAGAAAAGGACAAGCACGGCATTGCCTTCCTTCAGCTCGGCATTTCCCAAGTGGGGGAGAAGGAACAGCAGGGTGCAAAGCAGACTGCTGCCCAGCCGGTCCGGCAGGGCATGGCTGGGGAATATCCGCATCATGAATTCCTCGCTTGCGCACTGGATTGTGTTCATCACCAGCACGAGAAGGAGCATGGCGACATAGGTTCTCGCCTGGGGCGCCTGCCAGGTGAAGTGGTTTGGGGCGAGGGCGATACGCAGCAGGGTAAACAGGGTGAAACAGCCGATACCGCAGAGAAAGGGAACCAGAAAACGGGAAAAATGGGGCTGGTCGCTGATGCAGGCAAGCAACGGCTTGCGCATCAGGATCCGCGCGCTGAGCAACACCCCGGTTGCCATGGCGATCGAGCTGCCGATTGTGCCTAGATAGGTCGCCATTGGCTCGGGAAGCGGGAGGATGCGGAACAGGTGAAGGCAGAAAGGGGTAAGCAGGATCCAGACCAAATAGGTGAGGAAGCTTGCCAGAACCGCCTTTAGATGGAGTATTCCCATGGACCCAGTATGGGTCAAAGAGGAGAAGCGTGCAAGCGAGACAGGGGGTACGCTTTGGTGGTATGCTGGATGCATGCGACCTAATGCCTATAGCGCCCTTCTTGTCAGGGCTATCTGCCAGCATCTGTTCGTCCACGCCGGTTCGGTGGAGATGCCTGAGTTCGCCTTTGACGACCTTCCGCTTGAGGTTTCCTCGATTCCCCACTGGAAGGAGCAGCTTGACCAATACGGGAAAGCGCGCCAGCTGTATCCGGCCTCGGTTCTGTTGGGAGGAGTTCCATTCGGGTTGGGAACCGACTATGATGAGGCCTGCTGTGGTTTCGGTGTCAGTTCCCTGTACGACCTTGTTCCCTCTGGCCGGCCCGAGGACTTGCTGCGGGACCGTATAGTCCTCCTGGTGGATGCCCCGGAAAGGTTGGAGCGGCTTGTCTACGAGGCAGGCGCCTTTACCGCCCTTTGCCGGAATGGGGCCAAGGTGGCCTCCGACCATTTCAATTGGGAGGCCTGCATCTCCCTTTCCGCCGCGTATCCGGCGGACGGACTTGTGGAGCGGCTTGCCTTGGATACCGGAGGTGCGGATGTGGTGGTCAGTTACGATGACCACCCTTTCAGCGAGGACATGAGGGAAATGGCAAGGGTGTTGGGGAGTCTTTTGGTCCATGTCGGGGATGTCGTCGAACCCTGTGCGACGACGATTGCCAAGGCAGGAGAAGATGAAGTGATGCACCAGATTATGGCGCTGGTGCGAAGGAGTGTGAGATGAGCGAGTGGAAACGACTGGGATTCGGCTGCATGCGGTTGCCGGTCATCGATGGCAAGAACAACCAGATTGATTTGGACCAGTTCATGCAGATGGCCGATTATTTTCTCGAACAGGGATATCGTTATTTCGACACAGCCTATCCATACCACGAGCAGACCAGCGAGTCGGCCGTAGGCAAGGTGCTGGTGGCACACCACGACCGCTCCTCCTTCTTGCTGGCGGACAAAATGCCGCTCCGTTTCGTACAGAAGAGCGAGGACTACCAGAGGATTTGGGAAGAGCAACTCTCTCGTACCCAGGCAGGCTTTTTCGACTACTACCTACTGCATGCGATGAATGGACAGAGATACGAGGATACCAACCGCCTCGGAGGCTTTGAATTCGTCAAGGGCCTGAAAGAAAAAGGGTTGATCCACCATCTGGGCATGAGCTTTCATGACTCGGCTGCCGTGTTGGACAAAATCCTTTCCGAGCATCCCGAGCTGGAGTTCGTCCAGATCCAGCTGAACTACCTGGACTGGGATGATCCGAAGGTGCAATCCCGTCTTTGCTACGAGACAATCCGCCGCCACGGCCGGAAGGTGTGGGTGATGGAGCCGTTGAAAGGCGGCCTGTTGGCCAACCTGCCTCCAGAGGCCCATGCGATGCTGGGTGGGGGAGAGGATGCCAGGTGGGGCCTGCGCTTTGTTGCCCAACTGAAGGGTGTGGAGATGATTCTCAGCGGCATGCACTCGGTCGGGCAGGTCAAGGAGAATGTCGGGACCTTCAACCATCTCGAGCCTCTGGAAACGGAGGAGATGAAGCGCATAGCGCGAGTGCGCGAATACCTGAGGAAGACAGTGAAGATTGGCTGTACCGCCTGCCGGTATTGCATCGCAGGCTGTCCCCGCGGTATCGAAATCCCCAAGTTCTTCGAACTGTACAACCAGCAGGCGCTCTTCCCCGCCATGCACGCCCGCTTCCAGCAGAGTTACGACATGCAGGCCCACAAGCCCAGCGAGTGCATCCGTTGCCACAAATGCGCCAAAGCCTGCCCCCAGCATCTCGCCATTCCCGAGCTGTTTGACGAAGTAAGGGCTGTCTTCTCGGACCAGCGATAATACGTCCACAGGAGGTTTCTCTGTGCTATACTGTGCGGTACTAATATAGAGGAACCTGCCATGGAATTACTGTTGAACAGCGCCCATATCGAATCGGTGGAAAATGCCATCGACCTCTTCCCAATCACAGGAGTCACCACCTGCGCCTCTGTCATGGAGAAGGAAGGGCCGGTGGATTTCTTTTCCCATCTGCAGAAGCTCCGTGGCATCATCGGCTCCCGTTCCATCCATGTGCAGGTAGTCTCGACCACCTATTCCGGCATCATCGCCGAGACCGACAAGATCCGTGACAAGCTGGGACGTGATACCTATATCCGGATTCCTGCCACCAGGGAAGGGATGAAGGCGATCAAGGAACTTTCCCATGAGGGGGTCAACGTCACCGCCGCCTGTATTCTTACCCCGATTCAGGGGTTGTTGGCCGCCATGGCAGGTGCGGACTACCTGCTATGCGAATACCAGCGGATGGAGGAGGCCGGCATCAACGCCAGTGACATGCTCCAGCGGCTCGCCTCGATCATCCATCACGACGACGAATGCTATGCCCGTATCCTGGCTGTCGGATTCCATTCAATCGACCAGGTGGTGACCGCCTATGAGTCGGGCGCGGACGCGGTCTCCGTCAACCCTGACCTTCTGACCGCCTCGCTTGACCTGCCAGTTGTGGACAAGGTGACCAACGGTTGCAAGGCAAGCTGGAGGAACATCCACGGGGACAAGACCCTGCTTGACCTGTAAGGACTCAAGAGGAGTGTATCTCACCCTGGCTCGCATAAAAAAGAGGGTGCTTGGAAAAGCCGGCTATCGGCTTTCCTCGCACCCCCTTGTCGCCTAGGCGGGAAGGTTAGTTCTTCTTGGTGCCGGGATGGCGGCGGAAGGCATCGCGGCCAGCGTAGTGGGCGATGTCACCGAGCTCTTCCTCGATCCTCATCAACTGGTTGTACTTGCAGACACGGTCGGTGCGGCTCATGGAACCAGTCTTGATCTCGCCGGTCTCAAGCGCGACGACGAGGTCGGCAATCGTGGTGTCCTCGGTCTCGCCGGAGCGGTGGGAGACGACAGCGGTATAGCCGTTGCGCTTGGCGAGGTCGATGGCCTCGAAGGTCTCGGTCAGGGTACCAATCTGGTTGACCTTGATCAGGATGGAGTTGGCAACGCCCTTCTCCAGACCCATCTTCAGGCGCTCGACGTTGGTGACGAACAGGTCGTCGCCGACCAACTGGACGTGGTCTCCGATTCTGTCGGTCAGCTTCTTCCAGCCTTCCCAGTCATCCTCGGCCATGCCGTCCTCGATGCTGATGATCGGGTACTTGTTGGTCCATTCCTCCCAGAGGTCGACCATCTCGTCGCTGGTCTTCATCTCTTTGGTGGTCCACTTCAGGCAGTACTTGCCGGTCTTCTCGTCGTACAGCTCGCTGGCGGCGGGATCCAGAGCAATCATGAAGTCTCCATCCCAACCAGCGGTGTAGCCGGCGTTCTTGATAGCCTCGAGAATGACTTCGATGGCCTCCTCATTGCTCTGAAGGTCGGGAGCGAAACCGCCCTCGTCACCGACACCGGTGTTGTATCCCTTGGAGGAAAGGACCTTCTTCAGCGCGTGGAAGACCTCGGCGACCATGCGGACAGCCTCGTGCATGGTCTTGGCGCCAATCGGCATGACCATGAACTCCTGGAAGTCGACCTTGTTGTCGCTGTGCGCGCCGCCGTTGAGGATGTTTGCCATCGGGACGGGGAGGACACAGGCGTGGAAGGCGCCAAGATACTTATACAGAGGAAGTCCAAGGGAGGAAGCCGCGGCGCGGGCGACAGCCATGGAAACACCGAGGATGGCGTTGGCGCCAAGCTTGGTCTTGTTCGGGGTGCCGTCCAGAGCGATCATGGCGCGGTCGATTCCGACCTGGTCGAAGGCATCCATACCCTCGAGCTCGGGAGCGATGATATTGTTGACGTTGTCGACAGCCTTGGTGACACCCTTGCCGCCGAAGCGGTTTTTGTCTCCGTCACGAAGCTCACATGCCTCATGCACGCCAGTGGAAGCACCGGAGGGGACGGCAGCGCGGCCCATGGTTCCATCTTCCAGATAGACATCGACCTCAACGGTCGGATTGCCGCGAGAATCAAGGATTTCGCGCGCGACGATGCTGTCAATGACAGCTTCGACATTCTGCATCATGCTCATGCTTTTTCTCCTTATAGAGGTGGTATTTTACAATACGTTCCACTGGTATAATCATTGCTTTCAACTTGATTGTCAAGGTTGCGGAATGGACCTACAATCGGGGTATGGACGCCACATATCAAATCCCGCCCCTGACCGGTGAACTGATCGAGCAAATCATCTATGCGATGGAGAACCAGAACGAAATCGCGGTCTTGAACCTCGCCGAGGGAATTGTCACTTTCCGAGAGGATTCCTCCGGCATGGACAGTACGGTCGACCTTCCCCGATGGAGCAGCTCGGACGGATTTGACCTAATGGTTCGCTTTGCCTCCCGTAACCACGATGCCGAGTTGAAAAAGGCCCTTTCCCAAGGCCGAGGGGTTTTCCGCGCCTTCAAGAATGTGCTCGACCGGGACCCCGCCCTGAAGCAACGCTGGCACTCCTTCAAGCGTCATGAGATGGAGAAGGTGGTCACTGCCTGGTACCGGCAATTGCGCAAACGGGAAGGAGGGCATGAAGGCAACCCGGAGATGGCTGACGTGCTGCTGGAGGATTTCTCCGTCGTCTTTTCCGATACCGAGCCTGACGACGGAAAGTTGCTGGCAGCCCTTGGCAAAGACGGCTACGCACCATTTTCCCCATTCCAGGACGCCTCGTTTGTCTCGTTGCTCGCGCCGGACAACTCCTTGGTGGGAATGCTGGTCTACCGGAAGGGGACCGGCTCCTGGCATGTCGTCTATTATGGAGTGGCAGCGCCGTGGCGGGGACTGGGGCTTTTCCGGCTGATGTTCGAGAGCCTTCTGGGCAAGGCGGCAAAGGCCGATGTGCCCCACGTGCTCTTTGACAGCGCCGGCGAGAGCATGGGAGTCGGCTCCATGTTCGAGGGGGTCGAGGGTGTCCATCCGGTCAGCATGACGTTGGAAATACCCACCAGCCAGTATCTGTCCTGCAAGAAATCGCCCGAGGAAGGGGTTCCGTCCCCCTATCTTTGACGGAACCGCCGGACCGTCTGGAGGTAATGCCTCCGCATGGCTTCCTCGAACTCGGCGTTCGATGCGTATTCGTATCCCATCACCGGCTTCCACAGCTTCGGGTCCTCGAAGCAGAGGTAGAAAAAGGGATGGTCGTCACTCGGTTCCTTCCATTCCGGTGCAAAGGTGTGGTAGGCGTTTTGGAAGAGCCGCTGCTTGGTTTCGGGCGGGTAGGAGTATTTTCCGGCGAAGGGAACCAGCTCCATATCCAGAATCCTAGAGGGGCGGCCACCCTTTCGCAGCGCCTTGATCACGCTCTTGGTGAAGGTCAGCGTCCCCATGGATACCATCATTACCTCCTGTGGACGGAACCGGGCCATGATCTGCCCGACCACTTCCTGATAGGCCTGTTCCCACCCTTGGAAATAGACCATTGGATGGAGGTGGAAGCCGACCGGGACGTGGTGGTCCGCTACAATGCGTGCGGCATCCAGCCGCGCCTCGAGGCTGGATGTGAGCAGCTCTTCCTTCTCGACGATCAACGGGGCATTCAGGCTCCAGGTTGCGACGATGTTCTTGGGCCAGTCGTCGCTGACCCAATCGGTTCTGGCGCTCTTGGTCTTCAGCTCGATGACCAGGTCGGGATAGCGCCTGGCAAGAACCTTCAGGGCGTCCAAGGTCCCGAAATCATTGCCCCAGAGCAGACTGTCGCTGGATTGTCCGGTACCGATATGCCAGGTGCCTGGGTCGAGCTCAAGGGTTTCCAGACGCTCCTTGAGGTTGCCGACGACCCTGATTTCGTTCCTGCCATAGAAGGTCTGAACGGCGCAGTAGGCGCAGCCGAAGGAACACTGCTCGACTGCGTCCAGCGTCTTCAGGTTGCAACATCGGGTCTGCTCGCCGTCAGCCGGGCATGGACAACGGCCCATGAAGGTCTCCGGGGCGGTGAAGACGGCTTTCGGCTTCCGGTTCAGGAGCCGCGGGCTCTGGAAGGTGGAGTAGTCGGTAGGGCGTTTGCGCTCGTCGTCGACGAAACGTCTCGCCTGCTCGAGCAGTAGCTTGCCCCTTTGTCCGCTACTTGCCTTGTCCACCAGGGAAAGGTCGACATGGTCGGCCAGCGATCCCATCCCCCACTGGACCAGGTCCTGCTCCATTTGCTCGAGCTGCAATCTCTCCTGGAAGGAAAGATGGTAGCGGCTGTCCCATTTCTGCACGATGTCGTCCATGGGCCTATGATAGGACGTTGGTTGTTGCCGAGGCAAGGTCGGGTGGGTAGTATTGACGGTATGGGAAAGAGCTACAACGGGGACGTGGAGAACCTAGGGCTATCGGTGCATGAGGACAGCCTCACGCCGAAGCAGCAGGCCCACGCGCTTCCCCACAACAGCGGCGTCTACCTGATGCGGGATGGCAAGGGGACGGTGATCTATGTCGGCAAGGCGAAGGACCTGCACCGCAGGGTGACCAGCTATTTCCTCGCGAACCGCCCTCCAAAGACCGCCGCCCTGGTGGCCAAAATCCACCATATCGACCATATCATCACCGGCAACGAGTACGAGGCGCTCGTGCTGGAGAACAACCTGATCAAGAAGTACAACCCCCACTACAATATCGACCTGAAGGACGGCAAGAGCTACCCGGTCATCCGGATCACCCACGAGGACTTCCCCAAGGTCTTCAAGACCCGGCGTCTGATCAACGACGGATCGAAGTACTTCGGACCGTATCCGGACGCAGGCAAGCTGGACACGTTCCTCGACCTGATCCAGAAGATCTTTCCCCTACGGCGTTGCGGTACCCCGCTGAAGAAGCAGCTCCGTCCCTGCCTCTACTACCATCTCGGTCTTTGTGGCGGCCCCTGCGCCGGGCTCATTTCCAAAGACCAGTACCGCGCCTACATCGACGAGGTGGAGCGCTTTCTCTCCGGTGACGACCAGAGCCTCAAGCAGAAGCTGAGAAGCGAGATGGAATCCGACGCCAAGGCTTTCAAGTTCGAGGATGCCGCCAAGAAACGGGACATGCTGGTCGCCCTTGAGACGGTGGGCAAGGAGCAGGAGGTGCAGGATTTCACGAGCGAGGCGCGCGACTACGCCGCCATCGAGATGCGCTCTCCACTGTGCACGGTCAGCATCATGCAGATGCGGGACGGAAGGTTGATTGGTCGCGCCCTCTACCGGGCCGAGACCTTCGACGACGAGACGGAGACGTTGATGGACTTCCTTGTCCGGTACTACTCGGATGGCAAGAAACTGCCCCGCTACCTCTACGTTTCCCACGAGATCGATGTCCCTCTGATCAGCGAATACTTCAAGAAGCAGTTTGGCGGGGATCTTGAGGTGACGGTGCCCACCGATGGCAAGCACTACCGGATCCTCCGCATGGCAATGGAGAACGCACGCAGCGACGTCGAGCGCCGTTTGAAGAGCAGGGACAACACCAAAGCGCTGGAACTGCTGCAGAAAGAGCTCGACCTGCCCACGGTACCCACCCTGATCGAGGGCTACGATATCGCCCAGCTCTCGGGAAAGTACACCGTCGCCAGCATGATCAGTTTTCGGGACGGAAACCCCAACAGGGAAGGCTATCGCCGCTTCAATATCAAGGGCCTGGAGGGGAAGATCGATGATTTCGAAAGCATGCGTGAGGCTACTGCCAGACGATATACCCGGGTGATCAACGAGAATCTGGAGCACCCGGGTCTGGTCCTGATTGATGGAGGAAAAGGACAGGTGATGGCGGTCAGGGAAATCCTGGACAGCCTGGGGCTGACCGACGTGCCGATTGTCGGCCTGGCCAAGGACATGGAGGAGATTGTCTTCGACCACGACCGGCCCCCGCTTTTGCTCGACCCGAGCGACGAAGGACTGCGCGTCCTGATTGCGGTACGCGATGAATGCCACCGCTTCGCCACGACGGCGAACCAGAACCAGCGCGCGGTGGACGCCACCTTCAAGGTGCTGGAATCGATCGACGGGGTGGGCCCGGCCCGCAGCCAGCGGCTGATGAGGACCTTCGGGAGCCTGGACGAGCTGATGCGTCAGAGTCCCGAGGACTTGGCCTCCAAGGGAAAGGTTCCCAAAGCTGTCGCCGAACGGATTCTCAGGACATTGAAGCTGTAGCAATCCGACTCATGCCATCGATGCGGCGGTGATGAAGACAGGCTCCGCGACCTTCTTCCCGTTGTGGAGGATGATGGTGGCAAGGAGTTGCTCCCAGACCGTCATGCACATGTCCCCCGCGCCTTTGAGGGGGATATCGGCCTCCTCCATGCAGGAAAGAACCTGGCGCGCCTGATCCAGCGAGTAGTTGGTCAGCGCCTTGCGATAGGTCGCTTTTTCTTTCAGGGTGAAAACCCCGGCCTTCTTGCCGAATACCTGGGCGTTCTGGAAGGCTTCGCTCTCGCTATGCGTCTGTCGGTAGATTTCCTCGACGGACAGCAGTTTCCGGAACTGGAAGAGCAACTGGGAATAGAGGGTGAAACTGGTCTTGCTGTCCCCCTGCGCGAAAATCTGCTGCAGGATTCGGAGCGCTCCTTTCAGGTTCCGCTCCATGATTGCGGGAAAGAGGGTGAAGGCATCCTCCTCCTTGGTGTTGGCCATATAGGTTTCAATCGCGTCGCCGTCCACAGGTGTCGACCGCTTCTCAAGCTGCCAGAAGAAAATCAGCTGGTTGGAGGCGCTTTTCAGCTCGGAGGTGTTGTTTTCAACCATGTCCAGGAGGGTGCTGATGCCGTCCGGGGTGATGGAGATGCCATGCCTGCGGAAATAATTCCTGACCCATTCCTCTTTCCTGTCGTCGAACATCTCGTAAAAAAAGATCGTCAGGTCTTTGGGAATGGTGGTCTGGAGGATTTTACCTTCCTTCAGGTAGGTTGCATCGCTGGCCAGGATCAAGGTTGCCTGATAGGGTGCGGGTTTGGGGGCGAGAAGCGGCTTGAGGAAGTCTGCCAGCTGCTTGCTCTCTTTTGCACCAAGCGACTCGACCTGGCTGAGGATGACCAGTTGCCAGCTGGCGAAGAAGCCCACCGTGGTCAGGTTCTGGTACAACTGCTCTTCCCAGCCATCGTCGGTGGGATAGTAATGGTGGAACTCAGGGGCGGTGCCGTTCTCCTTGGCGATCTGGTTCCGGATCGCCTTGATTCGTTCTTGTTTCTCGCCCGTTTCGGGGCCGAGCAGGAGGTAGACGGGTGCGATCATCGGTAGGACCTGACCAGCAACACCAGTTTGCCGTGAATGCGGCAGTCACGGGTCCGGATCGGTCCCATTGTCCTGTTGCATGGTCTCAGCTCGATGCAGTCTTGCATCGGATAGAAGCGCTTGAGGGTGATTCCGTCATCATCCACGCTGGCGGCGACAATCTGTCCGCGCTCCGCGCTTTCGCACTGCTCGAGGATGACGATATCGCCGTCGTTGATGCCGGCCTCGATCATGCTTTCGCCACGGACATGCAGGGCAAAGTAGGTATGCTTGCCTCCGCGCAGCATGGTGGAAGGAATATCCAGGTTGTATTCAATGTTCTCTTCGCTGAGCAGAGGCTTGCCAGCTGCGATGGTGCCGACCAAGGGTACCTGGACTGTCTCGGCCTGGGGGGAGAACTGGTCGTCGATCAGCTCGATCGAGCGGGAAACGCCCGGGGTCATGCGGATGATGCCCTTGCGCTCCAGCGCTTTCAGGTGGTCATGCCCGGCCTTGACGGAGAATCCGAACTCGCTGGCGATGTCGCGCACCGACGGAGCGTATTTCTTCTCCTTGATGAAGGTGGCGATGTAGGTGGCAATTGCCTTTTGCCTGTCGGTGACTGTTTTCATGGTCTACTCCTCGAAATGGTGCTCGAAAAGTCTCTGGATCGCGTCAGCCAGAGCCTCTTCGTCAGGTCCCTCGGTCCGCATGGTCAGCTTGGTGCCGTACGGGGCCCCAAGCGTGATGATTCCCATAATCGACTTCCCATCGACAATCATCGTGTCCTTGATGAAGGTCAACTTGCTCCTGAATCGTCCGGCCGTCTTGACGATGGCCGCGGCAGGTCTCGCGTGGATTCCCGCCCGATTGGTAATGGTCAAAGTCCGCTCCACCATCAGTTCCGCTCCTCGTTCGTGGAATGGTAATAGACATTCCTCGCGGTCTCGCTTTCCAGCCACTTGAGGACGCTCTGGTCGAACTCCTTCGCGCTGTAGTAGCCGAGTTTCTTCAGCCGCTCGTTGCGTGCCGCCGTCTCGATCAGCACCGGGATGTTCCTTCCCGGCTTTACCGGGATGACGAGCTTGGGAACCGAGATGCCCAGGAAGGTGTCGTACTGTTCCTCCTCGCCGACCCGGTCGTAGTTCTTTGTCGAGTCCCATTCCTCCAGATGGACGGAAAGCTGGATTTGTTTCTTGTCCCTGATGGCGCCGACGCCGAAGAGCGTGGAGATATTGATGATGCCGATTCCCCGGATTTCCATGTGATGGGCGAGGGTAGGGTTTTCTCCCATTCCAATCAGGTAGGAGTCTCCGATGTTCTTCATCCGTACCGTGTCGTCGCTGATCAGGCGGTGGCCCCGCTCGATCAGCTCGAGCGCGGTCTCGCTCTTGCCGACTCCGCTCTCGCCGGTAATCAGCATGCCGATGCCGAAGACCTCGACAAGGACGGCATGGATGGTCATGGTGGGTGCGAAGACCTCGTCCAAAGACCCGTACAAGCGGCGGGAGAAGTCCGCACTGAGAAGTGGGGTGACCAGAACCGGGGTGCTGGTCTCTTCGGCCAGGCGCAGGAACGGCCCGGTCGGCTTTCCGCCGTCACAGAATATGCAGCAGGGGACGTGGTGGTCGAACAGCTGGACGTAGGTGTCGGTCCTCTTCTCCCGGTCCAGCTTGTCCATGTATTTCTGCTCCCCGTGGCCGAAGACCTGGATGCTCTCGGCGGCGAACTCCTCGAAGAAACCGGTCAGAGGAAGGCCGGGACGAGAAATCTTGCTGTTGGTGATTTTGCGCGACAGTCCGCTTCGACCCGCGATGCAGTGCAGTTCGAGATGGTTGTGTTCCTTCAGGTCCAGGTCGAGAAGATCAAGTACGGTAAAATCGGACATAAGCATACCTTGGCTCCACCCTACCATAAAGTCGGGGGAAACGCTACACAAAAAACTACTATAACTTTGCAAAGGTTACAACGGACGCCGCTTCTTTTGGACCATGTACGCCACCGCTTGTCGCTTGACCGGACAAAAGGAGAGGCTCTCCTCGAATGAGACCGGGCAGACCCCGCAGACCGGGCAAGTGTGGCAGATGCTGATTGTGTTGCGGTCGGTCGCCTTGGCGATTCGGTGGATCTGGGTGCGTCGCCTATCCAGCCAGAGAAGATACTTCCCGCAGGAGCCGGCGTTATCGCACGGCTCTCCCCCAATCGCCTTCTTGCAGAGCGAGCAGGGCTCTCCCGAGACGGGGAGGGAACTGGAAAGGGAGAATAGCAAATCCTGTGTGAAATCCATTGTACCTTCAGTGTTTCGCTTTCCGTGACGAGTGTCAATGCGCCTATCCCAGCCTTTTTCCTCGCCGATTCCCTGAATCGCATGTATACTGGAAATAGCAATGCTACGAAACGATGGAGGAGACGCGTATGCAAATCAACGCAAGAGGCGTTCACTACAATCCGAGTGATGAGACCAAGGCTTTTCTGGACAAGAAACTGAAAAAGCTTTCCTTCGCGGAAACCTATCTGCAGGATCTAGATATCGTCATGACTCGCAATACGCTGGGACAAGGATACCATATCGACGCGAAACTCCATTTCAAATGGGGCAGCGTGAAGATGGTCAGCCAGGACTGCATCGAGCTCTTTGAGGGCATCGAGCTGATTGCCGACAAGATTGAGAATACCGCCCGAAAGGAAAAAGATAAGGTTAAGGAGCACTAACGCTCGAACGAGGAATCGAGCCCCATCTGGGCCCGATACTTCGCTACCGTTCGACGGGCGACTTTGACACCTTTTCCGGCCAAGAGGTCACTGATCTTCTGGTCGGAAAGTTTTTTCTGCCCCGAGGCGTTCCTGAGAATCTCACGGATCATCTCCTGGACACTGTTCTTGCTTTCTCCATCGACCCCGCTGACAAACAGGCTCTTCAGCGGAAGGATACCCCAGTCGGTCTCGATATACTTGTTGGAAACCAGACGGCTGACCGTTCCCTCGCTCACCTTCATGTCATCGGCCAGCTGTTTCTGGCTTAATGGTTTCAGATATTTGGTGCCCTTGAAGAAGAACTCTTGTTGCAGGGAACAGAGACGCCTGCCCATCCGCTCCAGGTTGGTATGGCGGAAATCGATTTGCGAGATCAGGTTCTTCGCATCGCGGATCTGCCCGGAGAGGTAACTCTTGGTCTTCGGATCCTTGGTGGTCTTCTCCAGTTCCAAATACTGGGAATCGAGGGTGAGGGTGGGAATCGCCTCTTCATTGACATCAAGCAGCAGGCTGCCGTCCTTGGCGTGGACGCTGAGGTCCGGGGTGATTGCGTCGGAGAACTCGCTCGAATAGCTGCGCCCCGGATAGAGGGTCAGTGTTTTCATGAACTCGAAGATCGCCTCAAGGTCCACTTTGTCGCAGTCGAGCTGGGAAGCGGCCGTCGCTACCTTCCCTGATGCCATCAACTGCATGGCGTTGTCGCTATGGACCAGTTTGTCCAACAGCTCGATTTCCTCTGGCTTCAGGCCATGGTCCTTGCCCTGCACGACCAGGCTTTCCCTCCAGGAGGGGACGAAACACCCGACCGGATCCAGACCCTGCAGGATCGGGAGCACCTTCTCTTTCGCCGGAGCGAGATAGGGAGGAAGGATTTCGTCGGGATCGCGGCTCCAGAACCCATTGCCGTCAAGATCGCTGACCAGCAGCTCGCCAGCCTGCATCTGACGCTCGTCCAGATTCTCCAGCCGCAACTGGGAAAGCAGGTGGTCCTCGAGACTTTCGCCGGAGCTGGGGCTGTTCTCCAGGGCGGCCATGGCGCGGTCGCTCGCCTCCTCGTCATAGCCGCTGGGCTGGGCTTGGTCGTATTGCTCCCAGCTGGCGGGGTCGTCAAACTTGTCGCTTTCGTCCTTGTCGTAGGCCGAGTCATCGCTTCCGGAGAGGTCGGAACCCTCGCTTTGTGTGTGCATTTCCAATACCGGGTTGGCCAAGATGGCTTCCGATACCTTCTGTTGCAGTTCTGTCAACGGCATCGCGGCGAGCTGCAGGTTCTGGATCATCTGCGCGCTGAGCTTCTGCTGGAGCGAAGTCTCCAGTACCATCGAGGTGGCCATGGTCAGTCCTCCTCGAAATCGTCACCGAAGTAGATGTCTCGGGCCGTCTGGTTGGAGAGCAGGTCGCCCTTGGTGCCGCTGACCAGGATGGTGCCGTCGTTGATCAGATAGGAACGGTCAGTGATGGCGAGCGTGTCGCGGACATTGTGGTCGGTGACCAGCACGCCGATTCCCTTGTCTGCCAGCTGTCTGACCAGTTGCTTGATCTCGAAGACCGCCTTCGGGTCGATGCCGGCGAAAGGTTCGTCCAGGAGGAGGAACGCTGGGTTGGTCCCTAGCGCGCGGGCGATTTCGGTACGGCGCCGCTCGCCGCCGGAGAGGGTATACCCCTTTTGGTCGGCAAGGTGCGCGATTCCGAACTCCTCCAGCAGCTCGTCCACCCGCCGCTTCCGTCCCTGGACGTCCAGGTCCTTGCGGGTCTCGACAACGAGACGCAGGTTGTCCCGAACGCTGAGTTTCCGGAAGACCGAGGGTTCCTGGGGCAGGTAGGAAAGCCCCAATTTGGCCCGCTGGTACATGGCGAGATGGGAGATGTCTTGGTCTTCCAGCAGGATCTTGCCCCTGTCCGCCTTGATGAAGCCGACCACCATGTAGAAGGTGGTGGTCTTGCCGGCCCCATTGGGCCCCAGCAGGCCGACCACCTCGCCCGAGTGCATGGCAAACGAGATGTCCTTGACGACCCAGCGCTTTCCATAGCGCTTGGCAAGATGGCTCAAGGCGAGTGTCTTCACTTCATCCATGGACTGTTCCTTTGATGGAGCCGTCCATCGTGATTTCCTCGGTATCCAGGTTGACGGTGATGGCGTGGGCCTGATAGGTGTCCCCGTCCCACTGGACGGTGGCGGTGCCAGTCAGGCTGAGTGTGTGCCTGTCCCGGTCGAAGAGGACCCGGTCCGCCCTGCATACCATCGTCCCGCGCTCGGTTTCGCGGACCAGTCGGACGTGGCTTTCCAGCTCCATGACGCCTTCCTCCATGTCGAAGATCAGGTTTCCTGCCGAGGCACCCACCATGTTCTGCGTGTCAGTGATCTCCACCCAGCTGTGAATGGAGATCCGCCTCTGGCTACGGTCATAGGCTATCGCGGGGCTGGTGACGGTCAGCCCTTGGGATTCGTCGGTGACGGTTACATTGCCGGAACAGCTGACCTGGCCATAGTCGTCTCCGCGGAGGGAAATGGTGTCGGCGTGAAGCTGGAGGCTGTCGGCGCTCACGTCAGCGCCACCGGAGAGCACAATCTGCCGTGCCCCATCGGCCATCTGCATGCGGGTGTAGCCACCCGAGAAGGTCACCGGGGCGGAAAAGAGGGAAGGGGCCGCGAACAGGAGCAATATGGCGACAAGCGCGAGACTAGTCAATGCTGCACCTCCCCCCGATTGATTCTCGCGAACTCATAGGAGTCCCGCGACAAGTCCCCGCGGAAGCCGCTGCCGGAGATGGTGCCGCTCCCGTCAAAAGTCACGTCAACCGCGCCATCAGGCGCGCTGGAAAGGACCTGCTGTCCATTATTCCATGAAATCTCCTCTGCGGAAATGGCAAAACCGCTGGAAGGCTGAGTGATATGGACGTTTCCCTCGAGGGTGACGTCGTCGCTCTGGGTGTCGATGGTCACCCGGTCGCCTCTTCCCTGTATGCCTCCCTCTCCCTGCTGGGTGAAGGTGGCTCCTTCCAGAACGGCCAGGTGCTGCTTGTCATCGATGGTGATCTTCGCCGCCTTGATCAGGATCGGCTCGATGTTCCGGGCGGAGAAACGATACGTTGCCTCCTCCAGCACCATCGTCGGGAACTCGGGTTCGACAGGCTGAGGTTCCTCTGGCGGACGAGGAACGCAGGAGAACAGGAGCAAGGAGGCAAACAGCAGAAAGATGTATCTCATCCGATGACACTGGCTACCGAAGGCAGATAGCGTCGCCTTTGGTGACGGAAATAGATGGCGACCAGGACAAACCCGACGGCAACCCCCAGGAATCCCAGCAGGGTGGCGCCTTTTTCTCCCAGAGAGGAGGAGAGGAAATAGAAAAGCGGGAAACCGAGCAGGGGTACCATCAGCGTGATCAGCGTGCTGGCGATGGTGCGGGCCGGGGGAAGATAGAGGCTGACCACCATACCGCTCTCCAGAGGAAAGCGCTTGTCGTTGGTCGCTTCGAACTCGCGTCCCTTTGTGTTGCAGAAGGCGGCGCTCTTGCAGCCGGTGCAGGCGCTGGTGGAACAGCTGACTTTTACCAGATCCTTTGAGATCACCTCTTTGACGATGACCTGCTCGTACATCTTACGTCTCTCCTTCCTGAACTCCGGGATCTTCGACGGGAACCCTGATCGGCTCTATGCCGACAGCCTTGTCGTCCTCGCCAATCTGGACAAGGACCGCCTGCAGCTCCAGCTGGTTCCAGTTCTCGCGGGAGCGCTCCGGGATGCTGGTCAGGATCTTGCGCAGCTCCACGTCATTGGCGAACCCGCCGATGCTCATCTGAGAGCCGCATCGTCCGTTGTCGGTGATATAGGCGGTGCCACCGGGCAAGATCTTCGCGTCCGCGCTCATCACCTTGGTGTGGGTGCCGATCACCGCGCTCACCTTGCCATCCAGCATGAACCCCATCGTCTGCTTTTCGGCAGTGGTCGAGGCATGGAACTGGACCAGAAAGACCGGGTCCTTCACTTCGCTTCGCATCTTCTCCACAGTGGTTTGCACCAGAGCGAAGGGATTGTTCAGGTGGACCCGGTTGAAACTGCTGGTACCCAGCAGGTTGATTACCACCAGGTTCTTGTCGCCGGCAGGGAAGATGCGCACCCCCCGCCCCGGATTCCCCATCGGATAGTTTGCCGGGCGGAGAATCCAGTTGGTCTTGCTGAGGAAGTCGACCATGTCGAGCTTGAAGTAGATTTTCTCGCCTCCGGTCAGCACGTCGATGCCGAGCTTGTGCAGCTGGATCGCGTGGGCCTTTCCCAGACCGAAGCCCCCGGTCGCGCCTTCGGCGTTGGCGATGACGAAATCCACGTGGTATTTCTCGCGCAGTTCCTTGATTTTCTTGGCGCAGGTGATGCCGGGTTTTCCGACAATCTCGCCGACAAACAGCACATTCATTCCTTAAAAGTAAGGCTTTTCAATGGTGAAAGCAAGGCTTTAGAATCGGAGCCATGAATATCACCCAGCTGTGCGCCACCTTCGACCCCGAGATCCGTCTCTCAACCCCCCAACGACTGCGGGGGGACCTGTCCTTCCTTTCCAGCAGGCCAGAGGACCCCTGCCTGCTTTCCCGGATGCTCGCTTTCCAGAAGCAGTGCACGTTGACCGGCTTTCCCCTCGGCTTCCACCGGCTCGCCTACCAGGTCGACCAGCGGACCCTCCACGCGATTCTGCTTGGTGGCTTTGTCCGCCCCTTCACCACAGGGCAGGGTCTGGTCAACGGAGAGACCAGCCGGGAACTGTGCCTGTCGGTTCCCCAGCCAGCGAAGTCCAGGGCGTGCGGAGCAGGCAAACCCTACCAGGATGCCTACTGCCTGTTGCAGAATCGGAACGACCTGCTTCCCTGGAGCGGGGAGGTGGTGGTCTTCGGGCCGAGAGGGCGCTGTCTTGCCCCGCTGCTTGGAGGCAGGACCTGGAAGAGGGGCGAACGAGAGAGGGAAGATGCGCTCCTGGTGGTGCTTGTCCAAAGGAAACCGTGCAAGTGGGACGAGGTGCTTCCCTGGGAGGTAGGTTCCTTCCCCGTCTGGAAGCACACTTTGGTGGTCCTTGCCTGTGAGAGCGCATTGGAGACGGCAAGCTGGAAGGATCGGGTCGGCGCCATCATGACCACCTTTACCCATAAGCCCGACTACCAGCTGTTGGCGGAGCTGATCCGCGGAAAGCGGTGTCCTACGGGCTGTCTGCCCTACACGATGCCACGCGATGTCCCGGCGGGATGGCGCGTGCGGCGAGGACGTCTGGTCCCGGTCGACCGCTGGGGCGCTGTGCGGATTCCGCTGTACTTCGGCTATCGAGGGAGACAGGAGCATACCTTCTGTTTCGGCCATGGACTGACCTACACCACATTCGCTTTTGATGGTTTGCGATTGGATCGGACAACGCTGTCCTTCCAGGTGAGCAATAGCGGAAAACGTGCCGCGAGCGCTCCCGTGGAAATCTATGTCCATCTCTTGGAGAGCCGCATTCCCCAACCTGCCGCGGTTCTTCGGGATTTTTGCCGTGTGCCGCTCGAGGCGGGGGAAAGCAAGACGGTACTCTGGCTTTGGATGACCGTCTGTTTTCCGTGTGGGATGATGATAGCTGGGCCTTCGTCAGGGGGAAGGGCGATTGCCTTCTCCAGATCGGCACCAGCGTCGACTCCATCTCGCTCTGCGCCGAACTTACGCTTTGATCAGGTGGGCGTCGCGGTAGCGGCGTTCCATGTCGACCACCTGGCCGGAGAGCAGGATGATGCCGACCAGGTTGGGGATGATCATCAACCCGTTGAAGGTGTCGGCCAGGTCCCAGGCGAAACCAAGGGTGGACTGGCTGCCGACCAGGATGGTGATGACCCAGAAGAACTTGACCACCTGCTTGCTCTTGGCGCCGAACAGGTACTCGGCCGCGCGCTCGGCGTAGGTGTAGTAGCTGATCAGGCAGGAGAAGCCGAAGAGGAACACCGCTCCGAGGCAGATGAACCCGCCGATGCCGCCGGGCAGCAGTTTGTCGAAGGCCCGCATGGTGAGGACCGCCCCGTCATACTGGCCGCCTACCCACAGCCCGCTGATGACGATGGCGAGCGCGGTGACCGTGCAGATGAAGACCGTGTCGAGGCATACCTCGACCGGTCCCCAGAGTGCCTGTTCGATCGGATCGTCGACCTTGGCTCCGCAGTGGACCATGGCGGCAGTTCCCAGACCGGCTTCGTTGGAGTAGATTCCGCGGGCGATGCCATAGCGCATGCAGGTCAGGATGCTTCCGATGGCGCCACCGGTGATAGCGGCCGGGTTGAAAGCCCCCTCGAAGATCTCGACGAACGCGCCCGGAAGCAGGGGAAGGTGGGTAAGGATGATGGCAAGACCCGCGATGATGTAGGCGCCACCCATGAAGGGGGCGACCAGGCTGCAGGCGTAGCCGATGCGTTTGATGCCGCCGAAAACGATGATGCCGGTGACCACGGCAAGGACGATGCCGGTGGCCAACGTTGGCACCGAGTACCGTTCGTTCAACGTCAGGGCGATGGTATTGGTGTCCACTACGCCACTGATGACGAAGGCGAAGGGGATGACCAGGATGGAAAAGAGGATTCCGAGCCACTTTTGGCCTAGGCCTTCGGCCAAATAATACATGGCTCCGCCGCTGACCGTTCCATCCTCGTGGACCGAGCGGTATTTGACGCCCAGGGCAATCTCGGCGAACTTGGTCGCCATGCCGACGAAGGCGGCAAGCACCATCCAGACAAGCGCGCCAGGCCCGCCAAGCACGATGGCTGTAGCTACTCCTGCGATATTGCCGCTACCGACGATGGCGCTGACACTGACCATGGCGGCTTGGAAGCTCGTCAGCTCCCCGACGACCGTGCCGTCGTCCTTCTTCTTGAAAGCCTTGACGACCGTTTCCCGAAAGATATAGGCGGGATGACGAAACTGGAGAAAACCAAGCCTGATCGTGAAGTAGATGCCGGTGCCGAGAATGAGAATCAGAATGGGGACTCCCCAAACGATACCGTTCACGAAATCATTGATCGCAACAATGGTATCCATAGCCCAACCTCGTAGGTAATAGATAAGATGAAAGCACCGTACCATATTTTTCTCCGAGGGGGGAGCCTTTTGCGATAAAAAAAGTTGGTTTTTCGACTAGAACCGCTCGAAAACCAGCTTGAGCAACCGATTGGTCCTCTTGGTGTAGGGCCGGTAGCGGAGAGGTAGGTCTATTCTTGGGCTCTGTTTCAGCAAGCTCTTCTGGTGGGTGAAGGTGGAAAAGCTCTGCCATCCATGATAGCTGCCCATTCCGCTCTCGCCGACTCCGCCGAAGGGAAGATAGGGGGTGGTCAGGTGCATGATTGTGTCGTTCAGGCATCCACCGCCAAAGGGGAGCGAGAGGAAAAGCTCCTCATCGCGCTTGCGCTCGGTGAAGAGGTAGAGCGCCAGGGGCTTGGGCAGTTTGCCGATGGTCGAGGCTGCCTCTTCCCTGTTGCGGTAGGTGATGATGGGGAGCACTGGCCCGAAGATTTCTTCTTGCATGATTCGGTCCTCAAGCGTCACTCCCCGCATCAACGTTGGCTCGACCTTCAAGGTCGAGGCCTCCGACCTGCCTCCGTAGCAGACTTTGCCTTGGTCGATCAGTCTGGTGATCCGCTCGAAGTGCTTCGCGTTGACGATATGTCCGCTGAAACCTGAGCCGTATTGTCTCAGAATCTCGTCCTGCAGCAGGGAGACCAGTTGTTTCTCCACCTTCTGGTCGACCAAAAGGTAGTCTGGAGCGACGCAGGTCTGCCCCATGTTGAGGAACTTGCCGAAGACGATTCGTTTGGCCGCCAGTTTCAGGTTGGCGCTTTCGGTGACGATGACAGGGCTTTTGCCACCAAGCTCCAACGTGACTGGGGTGAGATGTCTTGAAGCATGTTCCATCACCGTTCTTCCCACCGTGGGGCTTCCGGTGAAGAAGATGTAATCGAACTTCTGGCTAAGCAGCGCCTGGTTCTCTTCCCGCCCACCATCGATGGTGGCCACTGTAGTCAGGGGAAAGGTCTCATCGAGCATCCGCTTCAGCAGCAGGGAGACGTGGGGCGCGTAGGCCGAGGGCTTGAGGATCACGCTGTTGCCTCCGGCAAGCGCGCCTGCCAATGGCTCAAGGGAGAGCATGACCGGATAGTTCCAGGGACTCATGACCAGCACCTCGCCCCAAGGGTCGTGGACCAGATAGCTTTTCGCGGGGAAGTTCGCCAGATTGGTCCCAACCCGCTTGGGCCGCATCCATTTGCCAAGGTGCTTGCGCAGGAAGCGGATCTCGCTGAGGGTAAGCCCGGTCTCGCACATGTAGCTTTCCGTCTCGTCCTTGCCCAAGTCCAGCAGCAGGGCTTCGGCAAGTTCCTTCTCATACCGCTTGACCACCGACTCCAGCTTGTCAAGATTCTCGCGCCGTTCCCGTATGTTTCCCACGTGGAAGGCGTTCCTCTGCAGTGTGATGATCTCCTCAATCTGCTGCGCTGTCATGCCGTTTCTCCTCTTTCGCCGATACCTGGTGGTAGATGGTCTCGAGCTGGCGCCTGTCCATCAGCACGGGTACAGGATACAACGGGTTCGCCTCTTTGTCCGCATACCTTGCCAGACGGGGGATATCCTGCGCGCGGATTCCTTCCAGCGATGAGGGGATGTGCATGCTGCGGTTCATTTCCCTGATCCAGTGGCGGAAGGTCTCGGCGGCATGGATGGTCGAGTCCCCAGGCGCGCTGATGCCTGCCTTCCAGGCCAATCTCGCAAGCTTCTTGTCGATTTTCCGGCCATACAGTTCCAAAAAGTAGGGAAGCAGGACGGCGTTCGCCAGCCCGTGGGGGATGCCGTAGGCTCCTCCCAGAGAGTGCGCGACGGCGTGCACATACCCGACATAGCTACGGCTGAAGGCTCGGCCGGCCAGATGGGAAGCCTTGAGCATGCCGGCTCTGGCCTGAAGGTCGTTCGGCCCGTTATAAAAGGCGGAAAGCAGATGTCGGTTGATCAGCTTGACTGCCTGCTCGGCATCCCTCCTTGTCCCCTTGGTGGTGGAACGGCCGATATAGGCCTCCACCGCATGGGTCAGGGCGTCCATGCCGGTGGTCGCCGTGGCAAAGGGGGGGAGATTTCTGGTCACCGCCGGATCGAGGACGGCGTAGCGGGGAATCAGGCAGAAGTCGTTGATTGCATACTTGTGCCCCGTCTGCTCGTCGACGACGACACTCGCGAGCGTCGTCTCGCTACCGGTGCCGGCCGTGGTGGGAATGGCGAACAGGGTGGGGATCCTGGCATGGACCTTGAGGATGCCCTTCATCCTGTTGAGCGGGATGCGCGGTTTTGCAACCCATATGCCACAGGCTTTCGCGCAGTCCATCACCGAGCCACCTCCGAAGGCGATGAGGGCCTGGCAGTTTCCCAGTACATAGGCTTGATAGGCATGCTCGACACAGGCGATGGTGGGGTTGGGAACGACCCTGTCGAAGACGGTCACCTGCACCTGCTGTTCCTTCAGCGCTTTCTCCAGCGGTGTGGTGACCCCCAGTGAACGGATATTGGTGTCGGTCACCAGAAGGACGCGTCTGACGCTTTGCTTGACGCATACTTTGGCGATTTCCGTCGTCGCATGGAGAATCTCTGGATCGTGGTAGGGAAGGAAGGGTAGGGCGATTCTCATGCCAAGTTGGACGACACGACACGCGATTCGAGCGCCAATAAACATTGAGAACTCCTTTAATCAAAATATTATGACAAATATACAAATAATGTCAATATGTAATTAAAAGGTTAACCGGTTGCTTCCCGAGAAACTCTGGGAGACTCTGGTTGGAGGTGCTGTTATGCGATATCTGTTGGTTTGGTGCTGTCTCTGGACGCTTTGCGGCTGTGACGGTCTCTTTTTGATGGGGGATTCCTCGAATGGGGAGACCTTTGTTCCGCCAACCAGAGTAGTTGTGGAGGACGAGCTTGCCGGGACGACCTGGCTGGCCAAGGGGGATTACATGCCGCTTCCCTTCGCCCAGCTCGCCATCCTGGTCTTCGGCCAGCAGGCTGAGGATGGCTCCTATCCCGCCAAGGGCTATAACGAGGAAGGCGTGGAGACGATGAGCCTGGAGGTGAGGGGGATGGTGCTCGCGCTCGAGGGACAGCAAATGGGGCAAGTGCTCTACGATTCCCAAAAGCTGACCATCACCAGTAACTCGCTGGTTCCTGGGGTGATGGAGTTTGAACGATCCCTGTAAAGACAACGAAAGGGTGGTCGCCCACCCTTTCCCTTTTCCCGATTTCCGGTTCAGGATTTGTCGTCCAACTCGTCGGTCTCATCGGTCTCTGCGTACATCTGCTCCTCAAGGTCATCGTCCCCTTTGACATCCAGGCTGGACTCCCCATCGACCAGGAACCCGTCATTCAGAGCCTCGTGATCGTCATCATCAGTCTCGTCGGCGAAAAAATCATCCTCTTCTTCGTCGTACTCGGTCCCTTCCGGGGGATCCATGTCTTCCATCGAATCGTCCTCATCTTCCTCGATGTCGTCATAGAACTGTTCCTCTTCAACGTTGAAATCGAGATCCTCTTCCCAATCAGCGCGCGGCTTTTTCATCCTGTTTGCTCCTAACTGGAACAGTAGAGGGGAGGTTCAATGCTTGTCAACTGGAACGGCCCCGGTTGCGCCGTGGTTCCTTGGGGATATAGAATAGAATGGTGATGCGAACCAGGAACCGCTTTTCATTGCCGCTCGCCTTGGTCCTTTGCGCGCTCCTTTGCTTGGCTGTTTCCTGCCAGAGCGCGGTAAAGGTCCGTCATCTTGTGCCCGCCCGTGTGGATCTGAGCGCCTACCGCGACATAGCGGTCCTTCCCACTGACACCGGCTTCTCTTGGCGTAGCCACCCCGATATCTATTTTGATGATTTGGACAGGTATCTCTCCAGTGGCACCTATGAGGGGAGGGGATCCGTGGGCGAGTACGCCACGATCCGGTTGCAAGAGACTCTTTCCGGGACGGGGTATTTCCGTCTGGTCTCTCCATCGGACGCGAAGGCCACCATCCAGCTTCATATCGATTATCTACGGATCGACGAGACGCCCAGAGTCCGCAGCATCGTCGAGGATCGTACCGTCATGGTCGATGGCCAGAGCAAGCATGTCAAGGTGGAGGTCGGCAGCGAATATTCGATCGAGCAGGATGTCTCGCTTGGCGTCAGTTGGGTGGTGAGGGATCGGCAGAGCGGCAGGACGCTTGCCACGGACAGCTATTCGGCGAGCCGCAGGAACACCACTCTGGTGGGCAGGCGGACCTATTTGGCAGATGGCTACACCGATACCCGGCTCTGGAGTTCCTTCCGTGCCCCTTCGGTGATGGGGCCGGTCAGGTCGATGATCGATTCTTTCCAAGGACGAATAGCACTGGTTCTCGCTCCCTCCTGGCGGACGGAGCGCGTCCCCCTGCTTGCCATCAAGGATCATCAGGGAGCCAAGAACGCGGCGAAGATGGCTGACAAGGGCCTGCTTGAGGAGGCCTATCAGACCTATCTGGAAATCTGGAAGGAAGAAGGCAACGAGCGTGCGGGAGCCAATGCCGCCCTGTTGCGGGAAGCGCAGGGCAAGCTGGATGAGGCGCTCAGCCTGATCGGCCAGGTGGCCGCAGGTACCGGCGACAAAGAGGTGCGGAAGCTGCAAGAGCGGCTGACGTCCTACGCAGCCAGCCATCGGGAGGCGCTGAGACAATGGGAAGGAACGTGATATGAAAGGAACGGGAAATCCGCAGATCATCATCTATACGGGTGACGGAAAGGGAAAGACGACCGCCGCGATGGGACAGGTGGTCCGCGCGCTCGGACACGGAGGCCGGTGCGCTGTCGCCCAGTTCATCAAGGAGGACCCCTCCAAGCTGGATTGCGGGGAATGGAGGACGCTTGCCCCGCTCGGGGTGCTCTGGAAGTGCTTCGGTTGCGGGTTCATCTGGGAGGGCGACAACGCCGAGAAAAGCCGGACGCTGTGCGTCGAAGGGTGGGAACAGGCCAAGCGTTGGATTAGCAGCCAGGACATCGACCTGCTGGTGCTGGACGAGTTCACCTACGCCCTGGCGATGGGATACCTGGATGTCCATAAGGTCGCCACGTGGCTGGATGACCACCATGGCAAAAAGGGCTTCCCCCACGTGGTGATTACTGGTCGGGATTGCCCGCAGGAGCTGGTCGCTGTCGCAGATATCGTCAGCGAGGTCCGGATGGTGAAGCATTCATCCGTCGCAAAGGGCCGTAAAGCGATGGCCATGGTGGAGTTTTAGGCTATCAAACGAAAAATGATAGCCTGCTGTAACAAAAGTTGGGCAAAATTGCTTTTACTTTCAGGTAAGGCTGGATATAATTAGCCCAATGAAACCGGGTTTCCCAGAGGGAGACCCTGTCCCTTTCTAGGAGGTGTGCATGCTTATTGACATGACAATCGCCAACTTCAAGTCGGTCAAGGAGCCTCAGACGATTTCGTTTGAGGCTGTTCGTGACGGACGGTTGGACGCTTCGAAAGTAGTCGCAGTCAACGACAAGCTCAACCTGATCCGCACGGCGGCGATCATCGGGCCGAACGGAGCGGGCAAGAGCACGTTCATCAGAGCTCTCGAGGCGCTGAAGTTCATCATCACCGCGGCTGACGACGCGGAGAATCCGCTGAGGATCCTCGCCGGTACGGCGTTCCAGTACGATCCTCAGAGCAAGATCGAGCCGGCCACCATCAACCTGCGCGTGGTGCTGGACAAGGGTACGGGCAATGATGACTCGGTCATCGGCGTCTACACGCTGAAGGCCTCGTACAAGAAGATTTACGAGGAGACGCTCTACCACATCATCGGGCGCAGCAAGAAGCTGATGTTCGAGAGAAAGCTCGACGACGCCTCACTGCTGGCCGATGACGATGCCGATGTCACCTACAAGTACCGCTGGGGCAAGATGTACCGTGGCGAGAAGAAACGCCTGGTAGGAAAGCTGGACGCGCAGCATTCGTTCCTCTCCGCGAGCGCCCACAAGGGTGGAGAGACCAGCGGCATGCTGTACCACTGGGTCGATTTCAACCTCCATATCCTGCCGATGGGCGTCTCCCAGGCCTCCGAGAAGTACCTGGCCGACATGATCGAGGCGCACAAGGACTGGGTCGAGCAGCTGAAGAACTTCCTGTGGGCCTTGGATATCACCGACATCCGTGACGTCCGCGTCCAGAACGGCCGTGTGATTTTCATCCATACCAATGTGACCCAGCACTATGCCTCCTACTTCAGCACCGAAAGCCTCTCGCTTCGCCGTCTGTGCCTGATGGGTATCGCCTTCTTCGAGAGCTTCACCGTCGGCCGCACGCTGGTCATCGATGACTTCGGCATGTTGCTGCACCCCTACGTGCTTGCCCATATCGTCGAGATCTTCGAGACCTGCAACCGCGGCTTCGGGAGCCAGATGCTGGTGGTCGACTGCAACCCGAGCCTGCTGAAGTCCGGTCTGTTGCGCCGCGACGGCGTCTACTTCGCCGAGAAGAGCAGCGAGAGCTCGACCGTCTACTTCTCGCTCGCCAACTACAAGTTCTCCCGAAGCAAGGACAAGACCCAGGCCCAGTACATGGCTGGTGCCTTCGGCGCCCTGCCGCTCTTGAGCGAGTTCACGTTCGTCGACGCGTCTGACAAGGAGGTCTGATCATGGCACGCAAGAAACTCACGAGAAATCCGAATGAGACGATTCTGGTCGTGACGGCCAACGAGGCGAACGCGCTTTTCTTCTCGCAGATGCGCAAGGATTGCCGTTACGCGAACATGAATGTGGATACCGTCCTGGGCGCCAAGGACCTGCACGACTTCATCGCTAAAGTGGCGCGCATGCGGAACAAGGGTGGCTTCAGCGATGCCTGGGCTGTCTTCGATTTCGCCGACTTCAACCTGAGCGCCGAGCAGGTGAAGGCCGAGCAGCCCTTCGCCGCTCAGAAAAAGGTGAACCTTGGGTGGAACAATCCCAGCCAGTCGCTGTGGTACCTGCTCCATTTCCAGACGCCTCGGGCTTTTGTCGCCGACAAGGATGCCTTCGAGCAGGCGATGGGCAAGGTGGTGCCGGGCTACGCTTCCACCGCCCAGTACTTCCTGACCGATGGGATCGCCTTCCACATCAGTCTGTTCCCGTCTCTCAGCAAGGCTGCCAACGGGGCGAGCCTGTACAACACGCTTGCCAGCGTGAAGACTGGTCTGGAGGCTACCAACATGGTGCAGTTGGTCAACGACATCACCCGTGTCTGTGGCAAGGCCGACATCACGCACAACCAGAGGCAGCTGGGACGGCACTGAGCTGTGGATGCCGCTACTCTGATCGTATACATTTTCGCCTTCGGTATAGGCTGCATGAGCCTTGCCTTGGCGATTGTGTATCAGTTGCAAAGAGTCCAGAAATGGGTCAGCTATCTGATTGCCTGCCTGAGCTCGTGCCTGGCTTGCATCATACTCCTGTTGCTGGAACGTCTGATGGTGCTGGTGATGAACGAGGGAGGACTCGCCTATCGGGTCCTCTCGGTCATCATCGGCTCGGTCATGCTGGGGAACGTGGTTTTCCTGACCAGTTTCATTCCCTATTTCACCTGCAGCGTGATCGCGATTCCCTGGAGGAACCCTTCCAAGACTTTCTTCCTCTGCCTGAGCGCGCTGGACGGGGTGGTGGGGATTTTCTGGCTGGTTACCATGAACACGTTCTACACGACGTTGCTTGAGGTGCTCTTCGTTTTCGATCTCGCTTTCTGCTTCATCGTGCTCCTGCGGAACCTGGAATCCATCAGCGAGCGGGGAATCCGTCTGGTCTGCATCACCGAGATCATTGTTGGAGCGGTGATGTTGCCGGCCATCGCCCTGACCTTGATTTTCCCTTTCCTGAAAGGGCTGATGTGCGGGATTTACTTCCTTGCCTTCTCTATCACCATGATGGTCTACCTCTTCATCCATTTCCATCTGACGCAGAAGCAGCAGGCGGCTCCCCACGAGACAACGTTGGAGGATTTGGCTGAATACCATATCACCGAACGCGAGTTCGCCGTCATACAGCTGATCCGGCAGGGCCAGACCAACAAGGAAATCGCCAGCCAGCTGAACATCAGCGTCAACACGGTGAACAACCACGTCGCCAATATTTTCGCGAAGACCAAGGTCCGCAGCAGAATCGACCTGCTCAATCTGCTCAAGCAATCCTGGTGAAGGAATCCTATGCATCTCCACATTTCCTATGAGGTTCCTGACTGGAACGAAGGGTGTTATCGGGACAAGGCTCCTGTGCTTTCGGCCGCCCGGCCGTGGCAGATGGTCCACCCGGACAAGAGCGACATCGCTGTCGTGCTCTGCGCCGGCTATGGCGGCTACCCCGGGGAGCTGGTCCGTCCCGGGGATGACTTGTTCGACCGAGGCTACGATGTCTTCTGTCCGCGCGAGCCGGGTTGCGGCACCAGTGGCGCCGATTTCCAGCAGACGGGAAGGGTGGACTGGTATCGGAGCGCCGAGAACTGCTACAAGGCTGTCCGCTCCCGCTACCAGATCGTCTATCTGGTCGGACATTCGATGGGTGGCCTGACCGCAATCAAGCTGGCCCACCAGTATCACGTCAGCCGTCTGGTGTTGCTCGCCCCTGCGTTGGAGGTACGGGCTTTTGAGGATCCTCGGTTCATCGAGCGGCTGGAGGGCATGCGGGAGCCGGTAAGGGTTGAGTGGCATTCCGACCCCAGCTATCATCTGCACTACGAGAACGCCCCCTGCGATGACGCGAAGCTTGGCGAGGAATACTTCTCGTGGCTCTATCCGAAACAGATGCTGGAGATGTATGCCTACCAACAGGAGGCGATTTCCTTGCTCCCCTCCCTGAAGGCGAACACCCGGTTGGTTGCCAGTGGCAAGGACGCCTTGGTGGGCCCGGGCTGCAAGACCATCTTCCTGGAGAAGAAACGCCTGGGCTACAACGAGTGTGTCGAAGTGAAGGGTGCGACCCATTTTTCGATGTACGATCCCGATCCGAAGGCCGAGGACGAGGCGATGGCCTACGTGGTCTCTTGGTTGGACGCCTAAGGCTTGTTGATTGAATGGATTATTTGGGGTACAACTACCTCATTGACAGGAGCATGCGTTTGTTATGGAAGTTCGTGTACGTTACGCGCCTTCACCAACCGGATTCCAACATATCGGTGGGGTGAGGACCGCGCTGTTCAACTATTTTTTCGCACGTGCCAACGGAGGTAAGTTCATCCTTCGCATCGAGGATACCGACCGCACGCGCTATAGCGAGGCATATGTCCAGGATCTCTACGATACCTTGGATTGGCTGGGCATCAAGTGGGATGAGGGACCGGTTGTCGGTGGCCCCTACGGACCGTATGTCCAGAGCGAACGCACCGCGATCTATCAGGAGTATGCGAAGAAGCTGGTCGAGATGGGCAAGGCTTACTACTGTTACTGCACACCGGAGCGTCTGGAGGCACTGCGCAAGGAGCAGGAGGAGAGCCACAGCCAGTATCAGGGCTATGACCGCCATTGCCTGCATATTTCCGAGGCCGAGAAGGAAGAGGCGCTTGCAAAGGGAATCAAGCCGGTCATCCGCCTGATTGTCCCGACCGAAGGCAAGACCACCTTCCACGATGTGCTGATGGGTGACATCACCCGCCGCAACCGCGATGTCTCGCCTGATCCGATCCTGCTCAAGAGCGATGGGTTCCCCACCTACCATCTGGCCAATGTCATCGACGACCATCTGATGCGGATCACCCATATCATGCGTGCCCAGGAGTGGATTCCCTCCGGTCCGCTCCACGTGTTGCTCTACCAGGCGTTCGGCTGGGAGCCTCCGGTCTACTGCCATCTTCCCATGGTGCTGGGCAAGGACGGACAAAAGCTGAGCAAACGCCATGGATCGACCAGTGTCCGTGAGTTCCGCGAGAAGGGCTATCTGCCCGAGGCGATCATGAACTACGTCAGTCTGGTCGGCTGGAGCTATGACGGGCAGAAGCAGTTCTTCAGCAGGGAAGAGCTGGAGAAGCTGTTCGACATGCACAAGATCAACAAGTCCAGCGGGGTTTTCGACTATAAGAAGCTCGACTGGTTCAACGGCCAGTACATCCGCCAATGCGATGACGCGCGGCTGAAGGAATTGCTCGCTCCTTACCTGGAGAAAGCCGGCTTCTTCAGCAATCCCCCGACCGAGGAACAGCAGAAGAAGCTGGACATCCTGGTGCCGGTGGTCAAGGAGCGCATGAGGCTGCTGAGCGACGTTGTGGAGCTTTCCCGCTTCCTGTTCCAGGAGGTAGCCTACAGCGATGCTGCGCTCTTCTGCGACAAGAAGACTGACTTGGGCACGACCGTCAAGGCGTTGGAAGAGGGTTCCCGGATCCTGGAGAAGGGGCTGGAGGAAAAGAAGCCGAGCGAAGAGATCGAGGCCCGGCTCTGCGAGCTGGCCGCCAGGCTTGGCATCAAGGTCAATGGCGTCTTCATGCCGATTCGTGTTGCCTTGACGGGTAGCCAGGTCAGCCTGCCGCTGTTTGACTCGATCAAGCTACTGGGTGAGGAACAGACGCGTGCAAGACTCCAGAAGGCTCTGGATTTTCTGCACGAAGCGACAAAAAACTAACGAAAAGGATAAGGAAATACGAGTATGGCAGAAGTGACATTGGATAAGATTGTCTCGCTGTGCAAGCGGCGTGGTTTCATTTTTCAGTCCAGCGAGATTTACGGTGGACTGAATGGCGCCTATGACTACGGCCCGCTGGGCGTCGCGTTGAAGAACAACATCCGCGACATGTGGTGGAAGGAGATGACCCAGCTGCACGACAACATCGTCGGTATCGACGCATCGATCCTGATGAACAGCACCGTTTGGAAGGCGAGTGGGCATGTTTCCAACTTCACCGACCCGATGGTGGACTGCAAGGTCTGCCATGCCCGGTTCAGAGCTGACCAGATCGACCTGAACGGACCCTGCCCGAACTGCGGCAACAAGGACACGTTCACCGCTCCGCGCAACTTCAACCTGATGTTCACGACCCATATCGGTCCGACCCAGGATGACAGCTCCGTGGTCTATCTGAGGCCGGAGACCGCCCAGGGTATCTACGTCAACTTCAAGAATGTCGTCCAGTCCTGCCGCATGAAGGTTCCCTTCGGCATCGCCCAGGTCGGCAAGAGCTTCCGCAACGAGATCACCACGAAGAACTTCATCTTCCGCTCCTGCGAGTTCGAGCAGATGGAGATGCAGTGGTTCTGCAAGCCGGGCACCGACGAGAAGTGGTTCCCCTACTGGAGAGAGCAGCGCATGAAGTTCTACGACAAGATGGGTATCCGCATGGACCATCTGCGCTGGCACCAGCACGGACCGGACGAACTGGCCTTCTACGCCAAGGATGCCTATGACATCCAGTATCTGTTCCCGATGGGATGGCAGGAGCTTGAGGGCGTCCACAGCCGTACGGACTACGATTTGACCCAGCACCAGAAGTTCAGCGGCAAGGATATGACCTATCTTGATCCGGCCGACAACAGCCGCTACATCCCCTATGTCGTCGAGACTTCCGCGGGCCTGACCCGTAACGTGCTGATGGCGCTGTCCGACGCCTACGAGGAGCAGCAGCTTGAGGGGGGCGACAGCCGCGTCGTGCTGCATTTCCATCCCAATATCGCCCCGATCATGGTCGCTGTCCTGCCGCTGATGAAGAAGGACGGTCTTGCCGAGTACGCCAGCAAGGTCGAGCACGACCTGCGCGAGGATTTTACCACCGACTTCGATGTCAGTGGCGCCATCGGCCGCCGGTATCGCCGTCAGGATGAGGTTGGTACTCCGTACTGCGTGACCGTCGACTACGATACGCTGAAAGACAACACCGTGACGCTCCGCTTCCGTGACAGCATGGAGCAGAAGCGCATTCCTGTCAGCGAGATTGTCAGCGAGATCCGCAAGGCAAACAAGGAATACAAGAGGGTATAAGGATGAATAACGCGATTCAGACGCTGATGGACCGTGGGTTCGTCAACAACTGCACCGATTTCGATGGCCTGTCGGAGCTGATGGACAAAGGACCGGTGACCTTTTATGTGGGCGTGGATCCGACCGGACCCTCGCTGCACATCGGCCACATGGTTCCCTTCTTCGCGATGCACCACCTGCAACTTGCCGGCCACAACCCCATCGCCTTGGTGGGCGGAGGTACCGGCATGATCGGCGATCCTTCGGGCAAGACCGAGATGCGCAAGCTGCTTCCCGAGGAGCAGATCGCCGAGAATGTGAGGCATATCAAGAACCAGCTCGGTACGGTGGTCGATTTCTCCGCCAACCCGCCCAAGGGGGTAGGCAAGGCAGTGATGATGAACAACGCCGATTGGCTGGTTGACCTGAACTACATCAAGTTCCTGCGTGAGATCGGCCGTTACTTCTCGGTCAACAAGATGCTGACCTACGAGGGAACCAAGCAACGCTTGGAGCGTGGCTTGTCGTTCCTTGAGTTCAACTACCAGTTGCTGCAGAGCTATGACTACTACATGCTGAATCAGAAGACTGGCTGCAGGCTTCAGATCGGCGGCGCCGACCAGTGGGGCAACATCACCGCCGGCATCGACCTGATCCAGCGCATGCAGGGGCCCCAGTGCTACGGTCTTACCTTCAACCTGGTCATGCGCGCCGATGGCAAGAAGATGGGCAAGAGCGAAAGCGGCGCCGTCTTCTTGGACAAGGATATGTTCAGCGTCTACGACTACTACCAGTACTGGAGGAACGTCCCTGACGCCGACGTGGTCAAGTTCATGAAGCTGTTCACCTTCATGAGCCTTGACGAGATCCACGAGTACGAGGGCGAGCATGTCGACATCAACGCCGCCAAGGAAAAGCTTGCCTTCGAGCAGACCAAGATCGCCCATGGCGAGGAAGAGGCAGTCAAGGCCCGTGACGCCGCCAAAGCGATGTTCGTCAGCGGGGGCAGCGGAAACCGCGACGGCATGCCCAGCCTGACTGTCGAAAAAGCGAAGCTGGAGGCCGGCATTCCAGTCCTCGAACTGTTTGTCATGACTGGCTTGGCAAAGACCAACAGCGAGGCGAGACGTCTTGTCCAGCAGGGTGGAGCTGTGGTCAACGACAAGAAGATTGACGACTTCAAGGCGGTCATCAAGAGCGACAGCTTGGACGCACAGGGCGAGTTGATCCTGAAGGCCGGCAAGAAGCGGTTTTTCCGTGTCGTTGTGGAATAAGAGAGAGTTGTTCCTCTGCAATATGGTCCGGTTCCTCAGGGAGCCGGACTTTTTTCTAGACAATCGGCCTACAGGTGCTTTTCCGGATGATCAGGGATGCGGGCATCTTCACCACCTCGCCCTGTAGGGGACGGTCGGGATTCTGGATCTGTCCAAGCAGAAGCTGCATGCCGAGCTGGCCCATCTGCTCGAGCGGTGGCTTGAAGGTGGAGATGGGGACCGGCCAGAAGGCGGAGAACTCGCGGTTGTCGAATCCGAGGACCAGCAGGCTGTCGGGGACGGCACGCCCCATCTGCTGAGCTGCGGTGATGGCACCGGCGGCGACAGAGGGAATCCCGATCGACCGTGCGCTCTGTCTGGAGTATCCGGAAGATCCGAATGTCCCGACCGATAGCCTGGCCGTGCAGTACGGGGATGGAATCCTGAAGCTTCTGGTGGTGGAACAGGGAAGTGATGAGGTCCGCGCCTATCTTCCCAAGGGAACCAAGTGGTACGACCCGGTAGGGCGTGCGTTGCTTGAGGGGGGAATGGTCCATGACTTCCGGGTACCGCTCTACGGGTCGGCCAGGTACCTGCTGAAAGCTGGTTCCGTTGTCCCGACGGCACCGGATACCCGCTCGTTGCAAAGCGGAAGGTACCGTCAGGTGGACTTCCTGCTCCAGCCGGGTGGCGATTCCGTCTCTTACCGCTATTTTGAGGATGACGGATCGACCAAGCTGGAGCGGAGGGCCTTTACGGTGATGGCCGTCCAGCTGGATGCGAAGCGGGTCGTTTTCTCCCGCGACCAGGGGACGCTCCCCACCGAGGGAAGACGTTTTACCGCCATCCTGCCAGAGGGCTTTCTGTTTGACGGAACAGAAAAGAGGAGTCAGGAACTCCACTTGGAAACGATGCCGCTATCCCTGTCGTTCCACGGCTCCTATTAGGCGTGGGAGCGCCCCAGCAGGGCTCTCCAGTGGGTGTTGACTTCGTCCATGATCGGCTGTGGGTCGAGGGTCAGTATCTTCCGGTGTTCCATCAGCATCCTTCCCTGGCAGAAGACGGTATCGACGTCGCTGGCCTGGACGGCAAAGACCAGAGCGCTGAAGGGGTTGTTCAGCGGGGTCAAGTGGGGCTTGCGGGTGTTGATCAGAATCAGGTCGGCCTCGTTGCCTGCTTGAAGCGTGCCGATTTGGTCGAAACCGAGCGCCTTCGCCCCATCGGTCGTCGCCATCTTGAGGATTTGGTAGGGAGTCAGGCTGGCGATGTCCTTGGTCAGCGAGCTGCTGATCAGTGATGCCACATGCATTTCCTCGATCATATTGATATTGTTGTTGCTTGACGAACCATCGGTGCCCAAAGCCACTTTGACGCCTTTCTTCAGCATCTTGCCGATCGGGGCCATCCCGCTGGCCAGCTTCGCGTTGCTGGTCGGGTTGGTGCAGACGGTGGCATCCAGATCCTTCAGTGTATCCATCTCGTCGTCGGTCAGGTGGACGCAGTGGGCAAGAATATGGCGGGTGTTCTTGAAATAGCCCAGCTTTTCCAGGTGGCGGAAGGGGGAAGCCCCATAGCGCTCTTTGCAGGTGGCTACCTCGGTGGTGGTTTCCGCCATGTGGGTGTGCAGCAGGGCTCCTTGCTCCATCGCCCAGTCGTGGGCGTATTGGTAGAGGGCGGGGGTGCAGGTATAGACGGCGTGCGGGGCGCAGGCTACTTTGATGCGGCCGTCGCTTTTCTCCACCTCCCGCCGCATGAGCGGTCCTTCCCTGTCGAGGGTGCGTTTCAGGTCAGGAACGTCGCCGACACCTGTGAAGCCGATGACGGCCCGAAGGCCGGCCTCATTGGCCGCGATCGCTCCGCAGTGGACCTGGTAGTACATGTCGTTGAAAAGCGTGCACCCGCTCTGAATCAGCTCGACCATGCCCAGCCGGTTGGCCCAGAGGATGTCCTCCTCGGTCAGTTTGGCCTCGATGGGGAATATTTCCCCAAGCCAGGCTTCCAGTGTGGGCAAATCGTCCTTGTAGTTGCGTTCCAACTCCATGGCGACATGGGTATGGGCGTTGACAAGGGATGGCATGGCGATCATGCTGCTGGCGTCGATGACACGGTCAGCGCGCACGTTTTCCGGTGTCTTTCCGACGAAGTCGATATGGGTACCGTTGATGCCGATGTCGGCCTTTTCGAGGTAGTAGTTCTCGCGGGTCATCGGCACGACCAAGGCGTTTTTGATGAGTGTGTACATATATACCCATCGTAGCGCATGCACACCCCATTGTCACGAAGAAGACGGAACTTCCTAAAAGGGCGCCCCGGTGCTTTGTGGACGCTGTTCCGCATCCGGTCATTTGACCTTGCTGCGTTTGACCTTCATCGTCGTGGTGGTCTCCATCGGCTTGTCGAGAATCGTCACTTTGGAGATCTTCTTGTAGCCGGCCAGCTTGGCGTTGACCTCGCCGATAATCTGGTTGATTCGCTTCTCCTTGTCTTTCAGCTCGGGATCGGGGTAGACGACCGCCTCGATGCACTCGGAAGGAACGTCCTTCTTTTCTTGGTAGCCTCGGATCATGATCTGCCGGATTTCGTCGTAGAGCTGGAACATGTCCTCGATTTCCTCGGGATAGACGTTCTTGCCACCCTCGGTGACGATGATGTTCTTCGCCCTGCCCTTGAGGTAGACATAGTGCTCGTCATCCATCGTTCCAAGGTCGCCGGTGCGCAGGTACCCGTTCTCATCGAACAGTTCCTTGGTGTGCGCTTCGTCATGGTAGTAGCCCCTGCAGACGTTCGGGCCCTTGACGCGGATTTCCCCGACGCCGTGCTCGTTGGGCTCGGCGATGATCACTTCGTCCAGCGGGAACACCTTGCCGATCGAGTCGATCTTGAAATGGTCGACCGGATTCAGCGTGACGATGGGGCTGGTCTCGGTAAGTCCGTAGCCTTGGACGAAATCGACACCCAGTTGCTGGTACTGCTTGAATACTTTCGGGGCGAGGGGGCCGGCTCCGCTGATGCAGAGTCTGTTGTGGTCCAGGCCGATTTTGCTGAGCAACAGCTTGTTGAAGATGGGGCGCATCGGGTTCTTGCCGAACCAGAGCTTGCACTGGCCGCCGATGATCATCATCAGATGGACCATGCCGTTGACGACTGGACCCTTTTTCTTGACTTCCTTCATCATTCCCGCAAGGACTTTATTGAAGAGCAGGGGGATCCCCATGAAGACGGTCACGTGGCCGCGCTTGAGGTCGTTCAGCATGCGGCTGACCGCCAGGGACTGTCCGAACAGGCATTCGGCACCGTGTTCCAGACACTCGAGGAAGACGGCGGTGCAGCAGTAGGTATGGTGCAGGGGAAGCAGGGCGTACAAGGTGTCGGTGTCGTCGACGAATGGCATCATGTCCCCTGCCTGGTAGACGTCGCTGATCAGGTTCTTGTTGGTAAGCTCGACCGCTTTCTCGTTGCCGGTAGTGCCGCTGGTGAACAGCAGGGCCGCCACGTCGTCCTCGGTCCTTGGCACGAGCGGGTATTCCTTCTCCGGCTTCAGGTCCATGATGAAGGGGGAGTGTGCGTCAGCCACACCAAGCAGAGTCACCGTCTTGCCCTGAAGGGTCTTGACCCATTCGTTCTCCTTGTCCAGCTTCTCCAGCACGTCGCTGTCGGCGAAGAAGAATGAGACGCCGGCGAAGGCGGCCAGTTCCATCAGCCGCTCGATGTGCATCTGGTTGTCTATCGGGACAATCACGCCGCCGGCATAGCAAACCGCCACATAGGTCAGACCCCAGAAGGGGGAGTTCTTTCCGTTCAGGACAACGCGGTCGCCGGGCTTGAGCCCCTGCTCAATCAGCCACGAGGCGATGCGGACCACGTGTCCTTTCACCTCGGTGAAGTCCCAGGTCTCCCGGTCAGGATTGAAGCGAGTGAAGCACTTGTTATGGGGAAAGCGCTTTGCGGTCAACAAAAACATTTCGGCAATGGTAGGCCACTCTCCCTGGAAATCCTTGCCTCGGTACTCGTTGAGATAATCCCATCTGTGTCCCATGTTAAATCCTCACGGTCAAACATTTTTCAGTATGACTAGTTAATTCAGACTACGGAACATACTTTGACGCTTTGGAGCATATGTGTCAAGAATATGAAGATGTCTGTCTACACGAGGACCAAATAGTGTAGACTTTCCCCATGACAAACAAGCTGATCGAACGTACCCTCCGGTTCCGGGATGAGGTGGAAGCGCTATCCTTCCCGGAATCCCTCTATGTCTATGATCCCTTGGTCTATGCCTGGGACCTGCATCAGGAATTCCTCCAGCGGTACTGCAGACAGGATGCCCGCATGCTCTGGTTGGGCATGAACCCCGGGCCGTTCGGCATGGCCCAAGACGGAGTTCCCTTCGGCGAGGTGGGCGCGGTGCGCGGCTATCTCCGTATCGATGGAGCGGTGGGGCAACCGCCCAGAATGCACCCCAAGCGGCCCGTGCAGGGGCTCGCCTGCAAGCGCAGCGAGGGAAGCGGCAAGCGATTGTGGGGCTACCTCGCCGCCAAATGGCCCGATCCCATGGAGATGGCGAACCATGTGATGGTGCTGAACTACTGCCCGCTGGTCTTCATGGACGCCGGCCCGACGGGGAAGAACGTGACGCCGGACGCGTTGCCCTCCAAGTGCCGACAGGTGCTGGAAGAAGTCTGCGACCAATATCTGAAGGATGTGCTGGAATGGTCCAAGGCGCCGATGCTGGTGGGGGTAGGCAGATACGCCGGGGAGAAATTGACGAGGGTCGCCCCCCGTGGCAGGCACGTCGGTACCATCGTTCATCCTAGTCCCGCGAACCCTCAAGCCAACCGTGGATGGGGAGCCTTGGTGGACGCAGCCCTTGGTTCCTTTCAAAATAGTTTTGGAATTGTCCCATGATTCTTTTGAATTATTTCAAGAAAAATCCAGATTTGCATGTGAAAGAGCTCACTTACAACTCTTTTTGTATATAAAATTGACCATTTGGAACAAATATGTATAATGGTTTTCGTAATGCGATGAGAAGCGTGGTGCTTGCCCCCGCAAAGGTGAACCTTCACCTAGCGGTGGGAGAGAGACGAGATGATGGGTTCCATTCCATCGAATCGGTTTTCGCCCGGACGGATCTTTGCGATGAACTGGAGGTGGAGATCGCAGAAAGCGAAGTCGCGGATGTTCGGGTCCGGGGACTGGCAGGGTTCTGCGAGCCTGGAAAGGACACCATGAGCAAAGCTGCCAGAACCTGGATGGGGAAGTCAGGCAGGAGGATGCGTCTTCTCATCCGGTGCACCAAGCGGATTCCCTCCCAGGCCGGGCTTGGGGGAGGTTCGAGCGATGCTGCGAGCCTGTTGCTCTTGTTGGATTCCCTGTATCCGATGGAACGGGGAATGCTTCAGGAAGTCGCGGCGGAGGTGGGGAGCGATGTTCCCTTTTTCCTCTCGCGCTCGCGCTTCGCTTGGGTGACAGGGCGAGGGGAGAGAGTAGAGCCGGTTGAGGGTGTCGGACCCCTCTACGGCGCGCTGGTGATGCCTTCCGCCCTGAAGTGCTCGACGAAGGAGGCCTATGAGGCGCTTGACCGCCTCGCTCGCCCCGCTCCGCCGGCCAAAAGCTTGGTACTGGACGCGTTGCGTTCTGGCCCTGCCAACTATGGCAAGGTGATGCGCAATGATTTTTTTGAGGTGGTCAAGACGAGTCAGCCGTATGGTTCCCTCATTCGGGCGGCTGACGGACTTGTGGGATATGGGGCGTTGAGCGGCAGCGGCAGCTGCTGGTTCTTCGTGAGTGAGGATAAAACGTTTGTGGACCGCTATATCGCCCGGCTTGGGGAAATGGACGCCGGTCGGTTCAGGAGCTGGTTCGTGCAGATCTGATGTTCGGGTCTGCGCTGGGGGGTTGCGGAAGTGCAGGTTACGGAAGTTCGGATCAAGAAAGTGAATGCTGATGCAGGCGGAAAGGTGCTTGCGTATGCCTCGGTCACGCTCGACAGTCAGTTGGTCATCCACAATATCCGGGTCATCAACGGAAAGGATGGAGCCTTCATCGCCATGCCATGCAGGAAGGTCGGCAACGGGGATTACAAGGATGTTGTCCATCCTATCGATACTTCATTCCGTACCTATCTGGAAGAGCAGATTCTTTCCCGGTATCAGTCTACAGCCGATTAAGGCTGGACAAAGAGCCGGAATTACGCTATCGTCTGATGCTGTCTGTCTCTTGACACGACGTTGGGAAGTCGCCAAGAGGTTAAGGCTCTGGTTTTTGATACCAGCATTCGTGGGTTCGAATCCCGCCTTCCCAGATGTACTGAGGGAATACTAGGGCATCATAGATGTTCTACCCATGGTAATTGGCATATACGCCAATGAGAGTAGTAGTAAGGAGTCCTACATGAGCAACGAAGGAAGAATTCTTTCCGCGCAGGACAGAACCAGTGATTTTGGTTCTGCTGGTAGCCGCCGCGTGCTGCGCGCCGGCCGCATCCCCGCCGTCATTTACGGCAAGAGCAACGCTCAGCCCATCCACATCACGCTGGATGCCAAAGAGTTCACGCTGAAGATGCGCCACTTCACCGACACGACCCTGCTCACCATCAATGTTGGTGACAAGACCTATGAGTGTCTGATGAAGGATTATCAGGATGATCTGCTGCATGACCAGATCAAGCATGTCGATTTCTACCAGGTCACCCGTGGCCAGAAGCTGAGGACCGAGATTTCCATCAAGCTTACCGGCAACCCGGTTGGCGCCCGCGATGGTGGAGTTCTGGACCAGGTCATGTACCAGGTCGAGATCGAGGCTCTTCCCAAGAACCTGCCGGACATGCTGGTCCTGGATATTTCCGATATGGAGCTGAACACTGTTCGCCATCTGTCCGACATCAAGTTGCCTGAGGGCGTTGAGATCCTTGACGACCTGAACAAGACGGTCGCTTCCTGCAGGTCCGTGAAGGAAGAGGTTGTCGCCACGCCGGCCGCTACTGACGCCACTGCTGCCGCCACGACTGCCACTGCTGCCGCTCCCGCTGCTGGCGCAGCGCCTGCTGCCGCCGCTCCTGCCACGGACAAGGCAAAGCAGTAATGGTTTTGGTGCTTGGACTGGGAAATCCTGGTTCCAAGTACGATCATACGCGGCATAATGCCGGATTTGATGTGGTCGATCGAGTCGCAGCGTTTTTTCAGGTTCGCCTGAGAAAACGCTGTTTTCGTCTCTACCGCATCGCCAAGGCTGATGTCGGGGGTCGTACCTGCGCTTTGGTGGAACCATTGACCTATATGAATTCTTCCGGGGAGATCGCTCCCGATTTCCAGGGTTGTGATCCCGAGGAAATGATTGTCGTCTGTGACCAGATGGATCTGCCAGTGGGGACCATCCGTGTGCGCAAGGGAGGCTCTTCAGCAGGACACAACGGCTTGAAGAGCCTGATTTCCTGTTTTGGCTCGGCTTCTTTCATCCGTGTCTATGTGGGAACCGGCCGTCCCAAGCAGGGCGAGACGGTAGTGGACCATGTGCTGTCAAGGGAGACCGATCCGCTGTATCCCGTGGCACTGGATCGGGCTGCCCGTGCGGTAATCGATCTGATGCAGGGCCGGGCCCTTGTCGAGGTGGAAGGTGCCTACAACCAACGTCCTGGTTCCTGAGGGAAAAATCGCCGTCGCTTTCAGCGGTGGTTCCGACAGCCTAGCCTTGCTTTGGAGGCTCCATACCCACGCTTCGGTGACTGCGCTCTACGTGAACCATCATATCCGTCCGGAAGCCGAACTGGAGAAGGAACTCGAGCTCAACGCCGCGAACTGTCGTCGTCTGGGGGTTCCGCTGATCGTGCTTGACGTGGATCCTAAGGAATTGGAGGAACTGAAAGGCCGGATGGGGATGGAAGGGGCTGCCAGGACTCTCCGTTATCGGCTTCTCTTTGCCTGGTGCCGGGAACACCACGCCTGTCTGGTTGTCGCCCACACCAAGGATGACCAGCGGGAAAATGTGTTGTTCCGCATGTTGCTGGGAGCCTCCGCGGGCCATCTGGCGATTGCCGGGGAGCGCGTGGTGGAAGGTGTTCGCCTTGTCCGGCCCCTGCTTGACTCGACCCATGAGGAACTACGGAGCGACTTGCAAAACCAGCATCTTGTCTGGTCCGAGGACTCCACCAATACCGACCAGGAGATCGCCAGGAACTATCTCCGGCATGTCATGCTTCCCGCGTTGGTTGAAAGGTATCCGGAACTTCCCGCCCTGCTGGACGCCCTTGCGGTCTTTTCCCAGAGGCTCCGTCGTTTCATCGATTCCCAGATTGTCTCAGTCGACCCGACTCGCCCGCTTTCCCGCGGCGTTTTCCTCGCTCTGCCCGGAATCGCCAGGGACGAGTTGCTCTACCGCTTCCTTTGTAGTGTTGAGCGCGTCCCCTTGCCGTTCATCACCCGGATCCGAACCTTGGTAGAGGGCTCTGAGCCTCGATGGCGGGAGCGTCTGGGAAATCTCTCTGTTTGGTTCGATGATGGTCTCATGCATGTGGAAGATATAAGTTATATCCATGAGTTTTGTTATTCAGGCCATTGTCTCACACAGGGCGGTGTGCTTTCCATTCCTGGTGTAGGGACGTTGCATGTGCGCCCCCAGCGGGAAGGAGATCCAGAGCGTTGGATTCGCATCGATCCCAACGCCCTCGCTGATCCGGTGCTCCGCTCGGCCCGGGAAGGAGACCGGATTGAGCTTTTCGGCAAACAGGTCGGAATCGCCCACCTTGCGTCGGGCTGGAAACGGAAAAAACCAATGGCCGCGATTCCTCTGTTGGAGGATCGGGGCGGAATCATCGCTGTCTTCGGTTCCGCGATCGGGGCTCGTGATCGCATCGCCACCGCTTGTAAATCGCTTGCCCCACAAAACCTATTTGTCTATTATTGGGACTAAAGGAAAAAACACGTGAATTCCCAAAACCAACAACAAAAAGATGACCGTCAGAATCGGGGTCCGGGATCTCCCATGCGCGGGCGTGGTCCGCAGCGCCGTCCTGATCCGAAAAACCGTTTCGCGCTTTTCGTTTTCATTGTGCTGATTCTGATGTTCATCTACATGTTCATCTACATGTTCATCGATAGCACCAGAGGGGAGCGCGTTCAGGATGTTCCCTATACCACCTTTCTGAACTATGTGGAAAGTGGGCAGGTTTCCAGCGCGGAAATCAAGGAACAGAGCCAGATCACGTTCGTCCTACGCAATGGAGATTCAGAGAGAACCCGTATTCCCTACTTCGACGAGGAGTTGGTCTCCACCCTGAAGGCGCACAACGTATCGGTTACCGGCACCGTCCAGGACATCTCGTTGCTGCAGGTGGTGTTGCAGTTGCTTCCCTGGATCATCTTCATCGGCTTTACCGTCATGCTCTACCGCCAGACCAGCGGTATCAACAACAGGATGATGGGCAACCTGGGCAAGAGCCACGCGAAGGAATATGAGGACAACAGCAACCGGGTGACCTTTGACGACGTCGCGGGACAGGCCGAGGCCAAATACGAGTTGCAGGAGGTGGTTGAGTTCCTCAAGCACCCCGAGCACTTCACCAAAGTGGGAGCCAAGATTCCCCGTGGCGTGCTGTTGGTGGGTCCTCCGGGGACCGGCAAGACCCTGCTCGCCAAGGCTGTGGCCGGTGAGAGTGGCGTTTCTTTCTTCCATACCAGTGGTTCCGATTTTGTCGAGATGTTCGTCGGCATGGGCGCCGCTCGTGTCCGCGACCTGTTCGACACCGCCCGCCGTCACAATCCCTGCATCCTGTTCATCGATGAGCTGGATGCCGTCGGCCGCAACCGAGGAAGCGGACTTGGCGGCGGAAACGACGAGCGAGAGCAGACGCTGAACCAGATCCTGGTGGAGATGGATGGTTTTGACAGCGGTAGTTCCGTCATCGTCATGGCCGCCACCAACCGTCCCGATGTCCTAGACCCGGCGTTGCTGCGCCCGGGGCGCTTCGACCGCCAGGTGACGGTGGACCTGCCCGACATCGACGAGCGTGTCGCCATCCTGCGCATCCACTGCAAGCCCTTGAAGCTGGAACCCTCCGTCGACCTCGAGCGCATCGCGCGCGGGACCGCGGGGTGCAGCGGGGCCGATTTGGCCAACCTCTGCAACGAGGCTGCCTTGTTCGCTGCCCGTGAAGGGAAGCTGACCGTCTCGATGGACGACATGGAGCAGGCCCGGGACAAGGTGTTGCTCGGTGTCGCCCGCAAGAGCTTCTCCATGACTGATGACGAGAAGCTCGCTACCGCCTACCATGAGGGCGGGCATACCTTGCTGCACTACTACTTGCAGCACCTTGACCCGTTACACAAGGTGACGATCATCCCCCATGGCCGCGCCTTGGGCCTGACTGTCAGTCTTCCGGAGCGGGATCCCTACACCAAGAACCGGTCGATGCTGACCGACTGGATCAAGGTCTGCATGGGTGGCTTTGTCGCCGAGGAGCTGATCTACGGTGAGACGACTACCGGGACGAGCAACGACATCAAGCAGGCGACCAACACTGCCAGGCGCATGGTCACCGAGTGGGGCATGAGCGACCTTGGCTTCATCAACCTGGCCGACGAGGACGAGCCTCTCTTCCTTGGCAGGGAAATCACCCAGCACAAGGACTACAGCGAGACGACCGCCACCCGCATCGACAGCGAGGTCAACAAGATCCTCGACACCTGTCTGAATGAGGCCCGCCAGATTGTGAGGGACCATAAGGACCAGCTGGACAAGTTGGCCCATGAGCTGGTCATCAAGGAGACCCTTGATGACGCAGAGATCAGAGCGCTGTTCGGCTGGCCGAGCTTGAAAGAGGAGCCTTCCGATTACTTGGCTGCCAAGAAGGGGAACGAACTCAACGCAAAGCGCGCCGAGGAGGCACGCCGGCAGGCTGAATACGAGGCCCGCATGGCCAAGGAGGCCGCCGAGAAGGCAGAGGCCGATGCCGCGCAGGGAGACAAGAAACCAGAGGAGCAGGCATGAGAGCTGCCGACCTTACCCGAAACTTCTGCATCATCGCCCATATCGACCACGGCAAGTCGACGCTTGCCGACCGTTTCATCCAGCGTGCCCGCTTGATCAACGAGCGCTCGAAGGTCCAGACCCAGGTGCTGGACAATATGGATATCGAGCGTGAGAGAGGTATCACCATCAAGAGCCAAGCGGTGACGATTCCCTATGAACGGGACGGTAAGACCTACAAGCTCAACCTGGTTGACACCCCGGGACATGTCGACTTTTCCTATGAAGTCTCCCGTGCCATCAGCTCCTGCGAGGGGGCGCTTCTGTTGATTGACGCCACCCAAGGGGTGCAGGCACAGACCATCGCCAACCTCTTCATGGCCATGGAACACAACCTGACCGTCATTCCTGTGATCAACAAGATTGATCTGGCCTCGGCCGATATCCCCAACTGCCTGAAGGAGATCGAGCACGAGCTTGGCCTTGACCCGAGCAAGGCGTTGATGGTCAGCGCCAAGACAGGCGAGGGAGTGGACAAGCTGTACGACGCGATTGTCGACGAGATCCCTCCTCCCGCGGGTGTCGATACCGACCCGCTCGCCGCTGAGATTTTTGATTCCCACTACGACGCCTACCGCGGTGTCATCGCCCATGTCCGTGTCTTCGACGGAGACGTCAAGGCCGGCGACACGATCAAGTTCATGCATGGGGAGGGCACCTACAAGGTGGAGGAAGTCGGTATCTTCCAGCTGGGTCTGAAGCCTACCGACCTGCTCCATGATGGCGACGTAGGGTACATCATCGCCGGCATCAAGACGATCAGCGATATCCGCGTTGGTGATACGATCACTCATCCGGACAGGCCATGCGCCAAGGCTTTGCCCGGATTCAAGGCATTGAAGCCGGTTGTCTTCTCCTCAATCTATCCGGTCGACTCGAACGACTATGAGGAGCTGGAAGAGTCCTTGGAAAAGCTCAAGCTGAACGACGCGTCGCTGATTTACGAGAAGGACAGCTCCGCTGCGCTCGGCTTTGGTTTCCGCTGTGGCTTTCTGGGAATGCTGCATCTCGAAGTGGTCCAGGAACGGTTGGAGCGTGAGTTCGACCTTTCGTTGGTCTTCACCAGTCCCTCTGTCCGTTACCACATCGAGTTGCAGAATGGAGACCAGGTTGATGTGGACAACCCGACTGAATACCCCGACCAGACCCGTATCAGGAGCGCGGAAGAGCCCTACATCAGGGCCTCGATCATCACTCCAAGCGAGTATGTCGGTTCCATCATGAAGCTCTGTCTGGAGAAGCGTGGCACGCAGACCGGCATGAACTATCTGGACGAGAAGCGCGTCGAGCTGGTCTGGGACATGCCCCTCAGCGAGGTGCTCTTCGATTTCTACGACCGGCTCAAGTCGATTTCGCGCGGCTATGCCTCGTTCGATTACGAGGTCAACGGTTACAAGCCGACCGAGCTGGTAAAGATGGACATCCTGGTCAATGGGGAGCCGGTGGACGCGCTCAGCCAGTTGGTCTTCAAGGGCAATGCGCAGAGCCGCGGAAGGCAGATCTGCGAGCGGTTGAAGGACGAGCTTCCACGGCAGCAGTTCAAGATCGCCATCCAGGCGGCCTTGGGCAGCACCATCATCGCCCGCGAGACAGTCAGCCCCTACCGGAAGGATGTCATCGCGAAGTGCTACGGCGGAGATATCAGCCGCAAGCGCAAACTTCTGGAAAAGCAGAAGGAAGGCAAGAAGCGCATGCAGACGGTGGGCAACGTCGAGATTCCCCAGCATGCCTATCTGGCTGTTCTGAAGAGTAAGGATTCCGATAATTGAAAGGGGGGCGAGATGATTGCCAAAGAGGTGTTGGCAGAGCGGTATGAGGGCCGGCAGGTGGTCCGTCTAACCATTGTGAGCGGTGATTTCACGGTGAAGCTGTTGAATCTGGGAGCGATTCTGGAGGATGTGGTGGTTCCTTCCCGTAAAGGAAAGGTCTCGGTCGTCTGGAAGATGCCGGAAGTGTTGCAGAACATGACCAGTCCTCATTACGGGCAGGTTATCGGGCGTTTCGCCAACCGTATCGCGAAGGGCCGCTTCACCTTGAACGGGGTCACCTATCATCTTGACCAGAACAACAACGGCAACGCGCTTCACGGAGGACAGAGCGATTTCGGCCTGCACATGTGGAACGTGCTTCCCTTCGACGGGAAGGGCGATAGCGTCACCTTTTGCTACGATAGCCCCGACGGGGATGGCGGCATGCCCGGCAACCTGTTCGTCACGGTCACCTATACGATCAGCTCCGACGGAAAACTGTCCCTCGCCTATACGGCGACCAGCGACGCCGATACCCCTGTCAACCTGACCAACCACACCTATTTCAACCTTTCTGGGGGTGGAACGATCCTCGACGATGAGGTGCAGCTTTCCTGCCCGGAGATGCTCGAGGTCGATGACCAGCTGATTCCGACCGGGAAGGTGCTTCCCGTGTCGGGGACAGCCTACGACTTCCAAAGCCCGAAGACAATCCGGAAGGATATGGTCCGGACTCCGATCAACGGCTACGACTACTGCTACGTGATCGGCAAGGACCACCTCTGGCCACAGAGTTTCGGATGCCTGTACGACCCGAAAAGCGGAATCGAGATGCATATGCGTACCACGCTTCCGGCTGTCCAGTTCTATACGGGCAACGGACTTGCCGGTGGCATCAATGCTGCCGGTGCCAGCCGCAACGAGGGTGTCTGCTTTGAGACGCAGTTCTATCCGGACGCGCCGAACCACCCTGGATTCCCCTCCTGCATCGTGAAGAAAGGGGAGACGCTGAGGACGGTCACCGAATACAGATTCTCGGTCAGGTAATCCGATGCAGCCGAAAATCATAGGAATCACGGGCGGAACGGGCAGTGGCAAGAGTACCATCGTGCGCAGGATCCGGGAGGCTTTCCCGGATTCGGTCTTCATGGCCCAGGACAGCTATTACCAGTCCGTCTCCACTTTCAACAACTATACGATCACCTCGTTCAATTTCGACCAGCCAGCGGCCTTCGACAACCAGCTGCTCTACCAGCAGCTTTCCGACCTGAAAAAGGGCAAGCCGGTCGAGATGCCGCAGTACGACTTCGTCCACAGCGTGCGTCTCAAGGAGACGGTCCATGTCGAGCCCAAGCCGCTGATTGTGATCGAGGGTCTGATGGTACTCTACGACCAGCATATCCGCGACCTACTGGACTTGAAGCTCTATGTCGACACTCCCGCCGACATCCGTTTCATCCGGAGGCTGAAGCGGGACATCAACGAGCGGGGAAGGACGATGGACAGCGTGATTACCCAGTATCTCGAGGTGGTGCGGCCGGGCCACGAGCATTTCATCGAGCCGACCAAGCAGTACGCCGACCTGATCATTCCCGAGGGCGGCAACAACTATCGCGCCCTTTCGGTGCTCTTGTCGTTCATCCGTTCCCTCGGGGTTTCCGAAACAGGACGTACGCGTCCCTGATTCCCTTCCAGGAGAACTGTTCCGGGACGGGATCGTCTCCACCCCAGAAGGCTCGGTTGCAGCGTCCGATGCGGGCAAATCCGAGGACGGTGCCTTTGATGATGCCGTGCTTCAGCACTGCCTGGACCATGTAGGTGGAGCAGGTAGGGTGGTACAGGCAGGCCTTGCCCCCGAAGAAGGGGGAGAGCAGTCCCTTGTAGAGATACACGGGAATCAGATAGATCTGCCTGAGGATGTTCATACCAATATCGTACTCTTTTCCCACGTTTCCCTCAAACCCTTCTGTTTCTTGGTCGAATCTGCTACCCTAGCAACCAAAGAGCGTAGAACCATGGATATTCGTGTGTTGCATCAGCTGGAAGGGGCCAAGGCCGCCGCGGGCCTGACTGTCATCATCGATGTGTTCCGGGCCTTCACGGTGGAGTGCTTCCTCTCCCAGATGAAGGTCAAGGAGATTTTCCCTGTGAAGGATGTCAAGGAGTGCTTCGCGCTGAAGGACCGGCATCCGGACTATTTCCTGGTCGGTGAGCGGAACGGGGTGAAGGTTCCCGGTTTCGACGCGGGAAACTCCCCGATGGAAATCACCACCGGTCCCGACCTGGAGGGGAGGAGCGTGGTCCATACCACCAGTGCGGGGGTGCAGGGAATAGCGGGCGCCAGCCACGCGAGCGAGGTGATTGTCGCCTCCTTGGTCAACGCCAGGGCTGTGGCCCGCTACATCAAACAGAAGGATCCCCAGGTGGTGAGCCTGGTCGCCATGGGGCTCAACGGAGTAGAGGACACCGACGAGGATCTGCTCTGCGCGACGTATATCCGTGACCTGCTGGAGGGCAAGCATCCCAATATCCACCAGCAGATCCGCCAGATCCAGTTCACCAGTGGGCGCAAGTTCTTTGTGCGGCGGGCTGACGGGGCCTTCCCTGAACCCGACTTCTTCATGTGCCTGGTTCCCGATATGTTCGACTTCGTGCTGACGGTCGACCGTTCCTCCTATCCCTACCGTATGGTCCGGATTGATTGCTGAGGCGCGCCATGTTGCTGTATGTGACCCGACATGGCAAAACCCTCAACAACTCGACGGGACGCATCAGCGGCATCGTCGACGTGCCACTCTCCCCCGAGGGGGTAGAGGAGGCGCGTGGATTGGCGAGGAAGCTGTGCGAGGGAAGGAACCGGTACCGGATCCTGCATGTCGTTTCCTCCAACCTGGTACGTGCCCGTCAGACCGCGGAGATTGTCGCCAAGGCGCTTTCCCTCCCGGTGACTGTCGATTCCCTGTTCCATGAGGTAAGTTTTGGCAGCGACGAGGGTTCTCTTTTCAGCGAGCGTCCGTACCAAGAGCGTAAGGACGAGCCGTTTTCCCGTTTTACCGGCGGGGAGTCGCTGGTTGACGCAGCCTGCCGGGTCTATCCGGCTTTGGACGAGATGAGGAAGATGTATACGGGAAACGTGCTTTTGGTGACCCATGGTATGCTGGCAAGGGTGATCGCCACCTATTTCCATTCCTATACAATCGAGCAGCTCAAGTCGAGCCTGATGCCAAACTGTAGCTTGGCTTGCTATGATATGGAACAGGCGGAGCGTCACCCAGTGCCGGAAAGCGAGCCTTTTCGTGGAATTGCCGGGGTAAGAAGTTCCCTTGGGGTTTGACTTTATCTCGGGCTCTTTGCTATAGTACATACGCACATTTCGGGATATTCCCTTTCTGGAGGATAATGATATGGCTGGAGCAGTATCTAAAAACGCACATCGTGCCGGTACCAAGACTTTGTTGAGCCGCTGGGGTGGAGCTATCAAGATGAGAAGCGTCTTCGAGAACGGCAAGTTGCGCCATGAGGCGTATTGCGAGAAGACCGGCAACACCGCACGTAAGCCGAAAGACTTGATGTAATGAACATCCATCGTATGATGGGGCAGGGGGCATCGCGCAGGCGGTGCCCTTTTTCGTATCCGCATGAAGAGATGGTTGCAAAAAAAAGAGCGAGAAAAGGCAATTTTTTCGTGAATTAATAACGCATTTTTTAATTGCTGTGGTATAGTGTGGAATGAATACTGTTACAATAGGACAATCATGAGGAGGATTATCGTGAAACGTCTTTCGAAATCGATCGCAAGAGTGGCTCTTGCCGCACTTCTGATCGTGTCGCTGGTCGGATGCCAGACGACAGCAAAAAAGGCAGCTGAGCCAATTCCGGCGGCACCGGCGGTAGCCCCTGCCCCAGAAAAACCAGCTGAGGTTCCCGCACCTGCGCCAACCCCGGTAAAGGAGGAGGCTCCGGCACCTGCGAAGGCTGAAGTTCCCGCACCTGCGCCAGCCCCGGCAAAGGAGGAGGCTCCGGCACCTGTGAAGGCTGAAGTTCCCGCACCCGCCCCTGTGGCACAGGAGCCGGCAAAGCCGACGAGTGACTATCCGTATGGCGTGAACACCATCGTCCGCAATACCCAGGGCGACAAGGAGTTCGACCTCTTCGTCGTGCATACTAACGACATCAACGGCAATTTCCAGGGTGAGGCCGGAGGTCTGTCCCTGAGCCAGTTCGCGACCCTCGCGAATATCGGCAAGCAGATTACCGACAATTACCTGGTGCTGAATGCTGGCAACATGGGCGTGACGGAAGCCGACGCCCTGCAGGTCGCCAAGGCGTTGGATGCTGCCGGTTACGATGCGTACACTCCTCAGACGATTCAGCTTGCTACGGGTATCGAAGGCACGGAGAAAGCCGTCGCATTGAGCGCGAACGCTCTTGATGCCAATGGCTATCTGATGGAGACTCCTTATCAGGTATATGATTTCAATGGCTTCAAGGTCGCGGTTGTCGGCCTGACCATGCCGAAGGATGTGGATGGAGTATCGTTCACCAGTGATGTGATTGTCGCCAACGCACAGGCGGCTTTGGATATCGCCAACAAGGTGGTCGACTACGTCATCGTCCTGACTGATGCTCCGGATACAGGAGATCTTTCCAGCCAGTTCCTGGCCGAAAACCTGAAGGGAATCGACCTGATCGTCGATTCCGGAGACACCGTTTCCGCCAAGATTGTCGGTGATACCGAGATTGTTCATGCCGATGCAGACCTCATGAGCATCGGTGTCGTGCAGTTGCACGTCAAGGATGGCAAGGTGGTCGCCACCTATCCGATGAGCGTTCCTGCCGATGCCATCACCGATCCTGCCGACAGCGCTCTGGTACAGCAGTATGCTTCCATCATCGCAGGTGCCGGTTATGATCCGAACGCCGCAGTGCCTGATGACCAGTTGGTCGCCGGCCTGCTGCCCTATCCGTATGGTGTCCAGCTGATTGAGAAGAACGCCAAGGGCGACAAGACCTTCGATCTGATTGTCGTGCATACCAACGACGTCCACGCTCGTGTGGTACCGCAGGATGGTGGCATGGGCTATGCCAAGCTTGGCACCTTGCTGAACGCAGGCCGCTCCATCACCGACAACATGCTGGTCCTGGATGCTGGCGACACCACCCATGGCACCAACTTCGCCAACCTGTTCCAGGGTGAGACGGTTGACGCGTTGCTCGAGGAGTTGGGCTATGATGCCATCGCTCCGGGCAACCATGACTTCAACTATGGCACCGACCATCTGGTCGAGATGGCCAATATCGCCGCGACCAACGGTGGTACGCTACGCGTCCTGAGCGCCAACGTCAAGAAGGATGGCAAGCTGCTGTTCCAGCCCTACCAGCTGTATGATTTCAACGGTTTCAAGGTTGCTGTCATCGGCCTGTCCACTCCGGATACGCTGGTCACCAGCAATCCGAAGAACACCGAGGGCGTCGACTTCTCCCAGGATGACTTCTACGGCACTGTCCAGAAGATGGTCGACCTGGTCAAGAAGTATGCCGACTTCATCATCGTTGACGGTCATATCGGCCTTGACCCGACTGGCCCCAGCGGAATCACCAGCGACCAGATTGCCGAGAAGGTCAAAGGAATCGACTTGTTCGTCGATGGTCACAGCCACACGGTCCTGAAGGACGGACAGCAGGTTGGCGACACTCTGATTGTCTCCACCGGCGAGTACCTGAAGAACGTTGGCGTCGTCGACATCCTGGTGAAGGATGGCAAGGCTGTCAGCAAGACCGCCATGCTGATTCAGGCAAGCGACGTCCTTGAGCCGGAGAAGAGCGATCTCGCCAAGCAGTTCGGCGTCACCAGCGTGCCTGATGATCCGCAGATTACCGCTACGATCGAGTCGATCAACAAGGATCTGAACGTCCAGCTGAACAAGGTCATCGCGACGATTCCCGAGGATCTCGACGGCGAGCGCGCTCATGTCCGCACCCGCAAGACCAACCTCTCCAAGATGATTGTCGATGCAATCACCAAGGATAGTGGCGCTGACTTCACGATCACCAATGGTGGTGGTATCCGCGCTTCCCTGAAGGCTGGCAAGATCACGAGAGGCGATGTCATGAATGTTCTGCCGTTCACCAACGTCGTCTACGTCTGCGAAATCAAGGGTAGCGATGTCTATGCCGCGCTCGAGCACGGATACTCGAAGCTTCCCGAAACTGCCGGTAGTTATGCGCAGACCGACCTGCAGGTCGTCTACAGCAAGTACGCCAAGCCGGGCAACAGGATCAAGAGGGTTCTGCTCAATGGCCAGCTGATTGACAAAGACGCAACCTACAAAGTCGCGACCAACGACTTCATGGCTGCGGGTGGCGACGGCTACACCATGTTCGGCAATGTGATCAGCAGAGGAAAGATGCTCAGTGATGTATTCATGGAATATTTGGCTGAGAACTATCCGGTGAAATAAGCTGTTTCACGGAATGTCGGGGAGGGCGGACAACCCTCCCCGTTTTTTGTGTAGGAGCGCTTTCTCCTATTACATCCCTGAAGATTGCCCATGGTCCACAAATAGGTGCATCTCTGGAATCTTTTACAATACGGGAGAGATCTCATTGCGGTCTGTGCTGGCCTATGGGAGTGTAACCTCTCTGGGAACCTTTACTTTTCGATGTACGTTTTTCTTTATCCGTATTGACAGATTCCAACGAAAACAGTAGATTCCTATATGTTCATTCGGCTATAGCTCAGTCGGTAGAGCAGGTGGCTGTTAACCACCCTGTCGGGGGTTCAAATCCCTCTGGCCGAGATACAGATTATTCATTTCTAGAGAAAGACTTGCCCGTTTGTTTGCTGGCAAGTCTTTTTTGTAATAACGGGTTGAGGTGTACAAAATGGTGTACAACCGCCCACGAAGGGAATAGTGATGTGGCATCACCTTTCATAGGCAGCTAAAGCATCCTACGGGGAAAGAATTCGAAAAATTGGTTCAAATCAGAATTTTGTGGGATAGCCAGTTTTGAGTTGGCTTGCGGGAGTTCTCGTAGATCTTGTAGAAGAAGTACTGGGTGTCCCTGAAACCGTAAGCAGATCTTCGTGTGGTCTTGATCATGTTGTTGGTGCCCT
>JAQYHB010000055.1 GCA_028722305.1 Spirochaetales bacterium | reverse complement strand
AGGGTAGATCTTCCAGTCGTAGTCCAGAGAATCGATGGCTAGACCCTTGAACAGTTCACGCTTTCCTTGGAAGATCGCTTCCAAGGTGGACACCGTCAGCGTCTTCCCGAAGCGGCGGGGACGGGAGAGGAAGTACAGCTTATCCATCCCCATGACCATAGAGGCCAGATAGGATGTCTTGTCCACATACAGGGCCCCTTTCTCCCGGAGCTCTTGGAACGAACTGATGGTGGTCGTGAGATGCTTTTGCGTTGCGGTCATGACTCAAAGATACCACAGCCATGCCCTTATGGCAAAGAACGCCCTTTCCTGGTTCTTGCATCAAACCAGTCGGAGCTCTGTCTCCAGAGCGAACAATGTCCCGCAAAATTCTGATTTGAACTATAAAAAACCTCCCCTGCACCGCAGAAGAGGTTTCTATTGAAGCGCCCTACGGGAATCGAACCCGCTTCTTAAGCTTGGAAGGCTTAGGTAATACCATTATACGAAAGGCGCGTTACGCAGACTATTAAAAGCAAAAAACGGTTTTCCCGTCAAGAGGGATGACCACTTTTATGCAATCGTGAGTATCTTACAAGCATGTGGTTCGATGATTGGTTTGCGGATTTCTTCGGAAGCGGCCCCGAGTTCCGGGAAGTCCGGGCCGCCAAGGCCCCGAAAGCCTCCGTACAGCCCGGAGATTTCCGGAATCTCCTCGATTGGGGCGAAGATCCGATAGGACGCCAAAGCAGGCAGCCCCATCACCTCGTCTATGCGCGCATGATCCCCTTTCTTGCCGCCTCGGCGCAGCGCGTCAGCGGAGGCAAGACCCAGGGGAAGAAAATCCGGCTGGACAGGTATCTTCCGTTGGCAAAGGAGACACTTGCGGACGCGGGATTGCAGACCACCTATCTCCGCTCTTTCGTCAGCCAGTCGATGAAATTGGCCGGACCCTACCGGGCCGACCAGCTCTTCTCGCTGGCCGAAGCTGCGGGAACCTTCTTGCGCCAGTTCGCAGACGAGGAAGAGATGCGTGATGTAGCCGGTCTGGCAAGGCAGCTGGCCTGGGGCATCACAAGCGAAGGCGAAGCGCTACTCTCCCACTTTCTTGGATACCGGTACCAACACCGCGAGAGCGAGAGGGAATCCTTCCACATGGGAGGCTCCCACTCGGTTCCAATCCATCATGGAACGGAAAAGGATCCCGAAGAGGAAGACCTTGCCCTGCTTGGCCTGAAGCCAGGGGCAAGCGATGCGGAAATCAGGCACGCCTGGCATGACATGGTCAAACGGAACCACCCGGACGCCAACAAGGGAAACGAGGAAGCGGCTGAAAAACGGCTCATCGCCATCGGCGAGGCCTATCAGAGACTACGCTCCAGGCGGGGTTTCTGAATTGCCGAGCTCCCTCTTCTTGGGTATCATTCAGTGCTATGGATACGTTACTTGTACGCTACGCGGAGTTGGTCATCAGGCAGCAGCTCCAGCTGCAACCTGGTGAATCCCTTTCCATCAACACGGAGACATCGACCATCGAGTTCGCCCGCCTCTTGGCCAGGATGGCGGCGGAGACAACCAGAGAACCGGTGCATATCGTCGAGACGAAACACGGAAGGGTCCTGCAGGTCTACCCGATCGACCCCCAACTGAACGACGCGCTGCGGCCACCGGTCACCGGACTGGCCATGTGCCACATCGTCGATCTGGACAGCGCCCCCTATTACAGCGAGGAAAGCCCGCAGGACTTGGCGAAGGACGTGGTCCAGCTTGGTCGTTTCGGTATCCTCGCCGACCCTCCGGAGCTGGAGCGCAGAATCGCCGCCCCTTGGGCGAACATCCCCTACCCTGGCCCTGATTGGGGCCTGCAGTACCTTGGCAACGAGGCGACCGAGGGGGATATGTGGAAGCTCTTCATGAGCCTCTTCCGCCTTGACGCGCGTGACCCGGCGGAGTATTGGAGCAACCAGGTAGGGATGATGAACCTGCGCAAGCGGGTCCTGAACCAGCATCTGGGTGACATCATCACCCTTCGCGACCAAGATTGGGAACTGAAGGTCAGGATCGCCCAAGACACGAAATGGACCGGTGGCGAGACGGTGCTCTCCAACGGGCGCAGGTTCCTCAGCCAGCTTCCGCTCCAGCATGTCTACGCAAGTGTCGACACCAGGAGCGCCAATGGGGCATTCCTCTCTTCCCGCCCCTTCCTGCTGCTTGGCAAGCTGGTGCGCAATGCCCGCTTTGTCATAGAGGGGGGAAAAGTGACCGGCTGGAGCGCGACCCAAGGCAAGCAGGCGCTGGACGCCTTTTTTGACATCGACGATGGAGCGCGCAGGATCTGCGAGATTTCGCTTGCCGACGATGGCACCAGGGAAAGCAACAGCCTTTCCAGCGGGTCCCACCCGCTGTTCAACAAGGCGGCCACCTGCCATATCGGCTTTGGCGGCTTCCAGACGGAAACGCTTGCCAGGCAGTTCACCCAGAAGGAGCTGGATGAGAAACACCTCGGGCAATCCCTCGTGCGTCTCGACGTGCCAATCGGCAGCCCCACCCTCAGCGTGACTGCCACCGACAAGGATGGCTTTGACACGCCCTTGATGGAAGACGGGGTCTTCGTTGCAGTCTGACAATCCACCACGGGGAGAAGGTATCCTGCCCTCTCCCCGCTTCTTTCATTTGTTCAGGTCCGCGATGTGCTTCAGGCCGTTGAGCGTGTGGTCCGGAATCAATTCATCGATGCGAGGGATGATCGGAGCGATCGTGCGGGAAAGCCCGCCGGTCGCGATTACATGGATGTGGGAATCCAACTGTTGCTCGGTGCGGCCGATCAGGCTGTCCACAAGACCGGCATAGCCGAACATGATGCCGCTGCGGATGGATTCCATGCTGTCCCTGCCGATGGCGTGCTCGGGAACCTTCAGCTCGACCTGCGGCAACTGGGCCGTGTTGTTGAACAGGGAGTTCATGGCGGTAAGCAGGCCGGGAGCGATCGCGCAGCCATAGACCGTCCCATCGGCACCGACGGTTGTGATTGTCAGCGCTGTCCCGAAATCGATGACGCTGACCGGTTTTCCCGGGCAGTGGAAATGGGCCCCGCTGGCGTTGCAGATCAGGTCGCTTCCCAGTTCGGGAGGAATCGTCTCGTTCTTCAGCCCGGTCTTCACCTGGCGGGAAACCACCAACGGGCGTACTTCGAAAAGACGGTACAGGTTCTTCTCGAAGGAGCGTGTCAGCGAGGGAACGACGCTGCTCAAAGCGGCGCTGTCCACATCCTCGTTGCGCACGCCATAATGGTTGCACAGGCTCTCCAGCACGACGAAGTACTCGTCTCCGGTCTTCTTCTGGTCGGTATAGACCCGGAAATGCATCGCCCACTTCTTCCCGTCGTGGAAGGCAACGACGATGTTGGTGTTCCCGATATCGACTGCGCAGAACATGGCACTTCCCCTTTTTACAGGCTCAACTTGTACTTGACGCCACCATACTTGACGTCGCGCTCGGCCTTGACCTGGTCGTTGTGCAGATAGTCCTCGAAGGGCATCATCTTGTCGATGATACCGTCGGGGGTGAACTCGATGATGCGGTTGGCAATCGTGTCGATGAACTGATGGTCATGGCTGTTGAAGAGCAACACACCCTTGAAGGCGATCAGTCCGTCGTTCAGTGCGGTAATCGACTCCAGGTCCAGATGACTGGTCGGCTCGTCAAGAATCATGCAGTTCGCCTCCTGCATCATCATCTTCGCCAGGAGGACACGGACCTTCTCGCCACCGGAAAGCACCGACACATCCTTCAGGGCTTCGTCACCGCTGAAGAGCATGCGGCCAAGGAAGGAACGGACGTAGGTGTCGTCCTTCTCCTCGGCATACGGCATCAGCCAGTCGGTGATGGAGACATGGTCCTTGAACAGGCTGGTGTTGTCCTTCGGAAAATAGGAAAGCGAGGTGGTCACGCCCCAGGTGAACGATCCCTCATCCGGTTCGGAATTCCCGGCGAGAATCTCGAAGAGCGCGGTCTTGGCCTGCTGGTTGGGTCCGACAAAGGCGATCTTGTCGCCATTGTTCACCACCAGGTTGAAATGGTCGAGCACGCGCACTCCGTCAATTGTCTTGCAGAGGTCCTTGACCTCCAGGATGTTCTTGCCCAGCTCGCGCTGCATCTTGAACCCGACATAGGGGAAGCGCCTGCTTGACGGCCTGATATCTTCAATGGTCAGCTTGTCGATCAGCTTCTTGCGGCTGGTAGCCTGCTTGCTCTTCGCCGCGTTGCTTGCGAAACGCTGGATGAAACTCTTCAACTCGGCGATCTTCTCGTCGGCGCGCTTCTTCTCGTCCTTCATCTGTTTGGCGGCCAGCTGGCTTGACTCATACCAGAAATCGTAGTTTCCGACGTACAGGGTCGCCTTCCCGTAGTCGATATCGACGATCTGGGTACAGACGCTGTTCAGGAAGTGACGGTCATGGCTGACCACGATGACCGTATTGTCGAAATCCTCGAGGAAGTTCTCCAGCCAGGTGATGGACTCCAGGTCCAAGTGGTTGGTAGGCTCGTCAAGCAGCAGGATATCGGGATTTCCGAACAAGGCTTGGGCAAGCAGGACCTTGACCTTGACCGAGTCCTCCATGTCCCCCATCAGCTTGTCGTGCAATTCGGTGGAGATGCCAAGTCCATCCAGAAGCTGGGCGGCCTGGGCCTCGGCCTCCCATCCGCCAAGGTCGCTGAACTCGCCTTCCAGCTCAGCGGCCCGGATACCGTCCTCCTCGCTGAAATCAGGCTTCTCGTAAATCGCGTCCTTCTCCTTCATCACCTTGTACAGCTTTTCGTAGCCCATGATGACGGTTTCCAGCACCTTGTACTTGTCGAAGGCGAAATGGTCCTGGCGCATGAAGGAAAGCCTCTGGCCTGGAGTAATGAAGATTTCTCCCGAATCGGGCTCGATTTCCCCACTCAGGATTTTCAGGAATGTGGATTTGCCCGCTCCGTTAGCCCCGATGATTCCGTAGCACTCCCCAGGAGAAAACTTCAGATTCACATCCTTGAAAAGAACTTGGCTGCCGTAGGCAAGAGAAATGTTGTTGGCACTGATCATCAAACACCACCTGATTTGGAATATGGTAGACAGAAAAAAAGGCAACCCATTGGTTGCCCTCTTCTTTAGTTCCTACCGGAATCGAACCGATATTTAGAGACTGAGAATCTCCTGTCCTAACCATTAGACGAAGGAACCGCTATTACTGGGATGAAGGGATTCGAACCCCTAAAGGCAGAACCAGAATCTGCAGTGTTACCATTACACTACATCCCAATCTCAAAATCCTCAGTTACAATACGAGAAACGCTGTTTTCTGTCAATATCATTATGAAAAATTTTCCACCAATCGATTAAGGTCCTGCGTCGGGATACAAGTATTTCCTGTACATGAAACACGATACGGTTCACCTTGCGCGCAAGCGACCGAATCAGTCATACTGTTTCTTGAAAGCGTTCACCCGAGCGGAGGGACCAACCGTGAAATCGTCGCGGCAACCATCCTTCAGGTATCTCCATGCAAGACCGGCAACCATGGCGCCGTTGTCGGTGCAAAGCTTCAGCGACGGGAAGGTGACGGTGATGCCATCCTTCTCGAAATCCTTCAGCTCCGCGCGCAACAGGCTGTTTGCCGCCACTCCTCCGCCCGCGGAGAGACGCTTCATGCCGGTATCTTTCAGGGCCCGCCTCACGCGCCGCACCAGCATCCCTACCGCCTGGCGTTGGAAGCTGGCCGCGATATTCTCATTGCTCTTCTCGCTTTTCCCGTCCCAGAACTTGTCCAGCTGGTTGATGACGGCGCTCTTCAGGCCGCTGTACGAGATGTCGTAGGGGTGCTCCTCGTCCATCGTGTTTCCGGGAAACAGGAACGCGGTCGGGTTGCCGCTCTTGCTCAGGCGGTCGATTACGACACCACCGGGATATCCAAGACCGTAGTGCTTGGCGACCTTGTCAAAGGCCTCACCGATCGCGTCATCGATCGTGGTACCCATGACATCGACATCATCGTACCCGTTGACTTTACAGATGACGGTATGCCCTCCGCTTACCAATAGGCCGAGATACGGGTACTCCAACGGCTGCTCGATCTGGCTCGCGTACAAGTGGGCGCGGATATGGTCAATCGTGATGAACGGGACATCAAGCGTCGCCGCCATGCCCTTGGCGAAGTTCAAGCCGACCATCAGGCTGCCCAGCAATCCTGGACGGCTGGTCACAGCGACCGCGTCGATATCGCGAACGCTCAAGCCGGCCTTGGAGATCGCCGCCTGGACCACCTGCTCGATCCATTCGGTGTGGAGACGGCTGGCAAGCTCGGGCACCACACCCTCGTACGGCTTATGCAGCTCAATCTGCGTGGCGATCACATTGCTGAGAATCTCATGACCGTCGCGGACAACCGCCGCGCTGCACTCGTCACAGCTTGTCTCAATACCCAGTACGTTCATGCGTCCTCGTCCCCTTGCCCGAAATCATCATCAAAGAATGGATCCATCTTGACAAACTGGTCCCCCGCCAGGGGCATGGTCACCATCTGGTACAGATCGAAAAGCCCAAGCCCCTGCTCCAGCGCGTCAGGATAGATGTCGAGCAAGAACTGAGCGACTTCCGGCTGCCATCCCTGTCCGACCTCCGGACTGTGGCGGTGGCCTGCGCTCTTCATGACCAACACGCTGTCATTCGGTACCGTATACGCATCGTTTCTCACTCGAATCACCTCTTCCTGTCCAACACTACTCAGAAAACGTTGGGAGGTCAATGTGAAGAAGTACCCCACACGTTCCAGCGTAAAAAAAGAAGAGAACCGCGCCAGCAGTTCCCTTCCTTGAGCCGCAACCCAGATTTGAACTGGGGACCTACTGATTACGAATCAGTCGCTCTACCAACTGAGCTATCGCGGCATGCAGTGTGGTTTATACCATGTTTCTCCTAGGTGAATCAAGTGGCCCGAGGAAAAACCACGGGCCACTTGCCTCATCATCACTTGCTCTTCTTCACAGCGATGGCCGCCTGGGCTGCCGCAAGGCGCGCGATGGGCACGCGGTACGGAGAACAGGAGACGTAGGTCAGGCCGACCCTCTGGCAGAAGTTGATCGTCTTCGGATCGCCACCATGCTCGCCACAGATACCCAGGATCAGGTTCTTGTTGACGGAACGGCCAAGATCGACGGCGATTTTCACCATCTTGCCGACACCATCCTCATCGATCGTGGCGAACGGATCGTAGTCGTAGAACTGCTTGTCCGCGTCGTTCACGTAATGGCCAAGGAAGGAAGCGGCGTCGTCACGGCTGAAACCACAGGTCATCTGGGTCAGATCGTTGGTTCCGAAGCTGAAGAACTGGGCTCCGGCCTTGGCGATCTCGTCGGCGGTGATGGCGGCTCTGGGCACCTCGATCATCGTTCCCATCAGATAGTCGATCCTCTGGCCATACTTCTCGAACAGGCCTTCGATGACTTCCTTCGCCTTCTTCTGGCAGAAGAGGAACTCCTTGTAGTTGCCGACCAGCGGGAACATGATCTCAGGGTACACTTTGACGCCCTTCTTCTTGACATTCAGGGCAGCCTCCATGATGGCGGTCACCTGCATCTCGAGGATCTCGGGATAGACGATGGCAAGACGACAGCCACGGAAACCAAGCATCGGGTTGAACTCGTGCAGGGCGGAAGACTTCTGGGCAACCTCCTCGACCGACTTGTGCATCGTCAGAGCCATCTCGTGACGGGTCGTCGAGTCGTTCGGAAGGAACTCATGGAGCGGCGGGTCAAGCAGGCGGATGGTAAACGGCTTGCCATTCAGCTCGGTGAACATCGCCTCGAAGTCGTCCCTCTGCATCGGAAGCAGCTCGGCAAGCGCGTTGCGGCGCTCGGTCTCGTTGTCAGCCAGGATCATCTTTCTCATGCTGATGATCCGGTTGCCACCGAAGAACATATGTTCGGTGCGGCACAGGCCGATGCCCTCGGCACCCAGCAAGGTCGCCATATGGGTGTCCTTCGGAGTGTCGCTGTTGGTGAAGACCTTCAACGTCTTAATCTCGTCCACATAGCCCATGAACTTCTTGTAGTTCTGGTAGATGTTGGACTCGCTCTCCCTCATGTCCCCGTTGAGGACCTGGACAATCTCGCTCGGCTTGACGGCGATCTTGGTGGCGTAGACAGCACCTGTGAAGCCATCGATGGCCATGTAGTCACCGGCCTTGAGCGTCGTGCCGTTGACAGTCAGCACCTGGTTCCTCTCGTCGATGTGGATGTCGCCGACACCGCTGACGCAGGGGCAGCCCATACCACGGGCGACAACCGCAGCGTGGCTGGTCATGCCGCCACGGCAGGTGATGACACCACGGCTGACTGCCATACCACCAATATCCTCGGGGCTGGTCTCGGAACGGACAAGAATGACATCCTTTCCTGTCGCGGCGACCTCCTCGGCCTTGGCCGCGGTGAAGTAGATCTGGCCGCAGGCGCCTCCGGGAGAGGCGTTCAGGCCGTGGGCGACCTCTTTCAGCCCCAAGTCACGGATGACCTTCTGGTCAAGAATCGGTGCGAAAAGCTTGCTGAACTCGCCGGCGGGAACGCGGCTGACTGCCGTCTCCTTGTCGATGAGCCCCTCCTCCACCATCTCGACCTGACTGCGGAGCCAGCTGAAAATCGTGCGCTTGCCGTTCCGGGTCTGCAGCATGTACAGCTTGCCCTCCTGGATGGTGAACTCCAGGTCCTGCATGTCATGATAGTGGTTTTCCAGCACCTTGCGGATGTCGCAGAGCTGGTCGTAGACCTTCGGATTGACCTTTTTCAGCGTGTCGATGGACTGCGGAGTGCGGATACCAGCGACGACGTCCTCGCCCTGGGCGTTCATCAGATACTCGCCGAAGAACTTGTTCTCGCCGGTGGACGGGTCACGAGTGAACGCGACACCTGTGCCGCTGGTATCACCCATGTTGCCGAAAACCATGCACTGGACGTTGACAGCCGTCCCAAGCAGGCCGCGGATGTCGTTCATGGCGCGATACTTGATGGCGCGCTCGTTGTTCCAGGAGCGGAACACGGCGTTGATGGCCTTGAAGAGCTGGTCCATCGGGTCGGTGGGGAACTCTTCCCCTGTATACTTCTTGTACAGCTGCTTGTAGCGGGAAATCACTTCCTTCAGGTCTTTCACGTCAAGCTCGACATCGTAGACTTTGCGGGAAAGATCCTTGACATCCTGCAGGGCGGCCTCGAACTGGTCGTGGGGAACACCCATGACGACGTCACCGAACATCTGGATGAAACGGCGATAGCTGTCCCAGACGAAGCGCTCGTTGCCGGTCTTGGCGATCATGCCCTCGACGGTATCCAGGTTCAGGCCCAGATTCAGGATGGTGTCCATCATGCCCGGCATGGACTGGGCGGCGCCGGAGCGGACGGAAACCAGCAACGGATTCTTTTTGTCGCCGAACTTGGCTCCCATCAGCTTCTCAAGCTTGGCGAGGTTCTTCAGAACCTCGTCCCTCAAACCTTCTGGGTAAGAACCCTGGTGATCATCATAAAACTTGCAGACCTCGGTGCTGATGGTGAAACCAGGAGGCACCGGAAGCCCGATGCTGGTCATCTCCGCAAGGTTCGCGCCCTTGCCACCCAGCAAGTCTTTCATCTGCGCAGTTCCATCGGCCTTTCCATTGCCGAAGAAGTAGACATAACCGTGAGTCTTCACTTCCATTTCTGCTAACCTACCTTCTTTCTTCAGTTCTCGAAATATCTCATTGCGTTTGACAGAAGCATCCTATGCCTTCACGTGACGCAATGTCAACGCATGTTTTTCATAATTTCACATTTTCGAAGCTTCACATGACGAGTTATAAGAAAATAATCAATAATGAAACGCAGTTTCAATTTCCTGTAGTGAATGAAACATTGTTTTATTTCCTTTTGTTCACATTATTAAATAGTAGATTCATTTATTTGGGATAAAAAGCGAGGTAAAAGAGATGGCTGTCAACGCATGATGCACTTGCTTTTTGGCAAAAAGAAAAGGACCCGCCATTAAGCAGGTCCAACCATGTGAAACAATGTGATTTAGCGAAGGTCTTTGGTCTTGATCCAATCCTGGTCGGTGTAGGTACGGTTCTCGCCGCACATCGCCCAGATGAAGGTGTAGTTCGTCGTGCCCGCGCCCGAGTGGATCGACCAGGACGGGTTGATCACCGCCTCGTCGTTGTGCATCACGATGTGCCTGGTCTCCTGCGGCTCGCCCATGAAGTGGAACACCACCTGGTCCTCCGGCACGTCGAAGTAGAAGTACACCTCCATCCTCCGCTCGTGCGTGTGCGCCGGCATCGTGTTCCACACCGAACCCGGCTCCAGATGCGTCATGCCCATCGACAGCTGGCAGGTCTCCAGCACGTCCGGATGGATGTACTGGTTGATCGTCCGCAGGTTGCTGTCCTTCGCGCTGCCCGCCGGCACGTGCTTGGCCGTCTTGTACTCGATCTTCTTGTTCGGGTAGTGGCAGTGCGCAGGCGTGGAGCACATGTAGAACTTCGCAGGCCGCTTCGGATCCACGCTGGAGAAGCGCACGTCCTTCGCCCCGGATCCGATGTACAGGCCGTCGTACTGCACCAGGTCGTAGACCTCGCCGTCCACCGCCACCTTGCCCTCGCCACCGATGTTGATCATCCCCAGCTCACGGCGCTGCAGGAAGAAGTCCACCCCGAAGTCCTTCATCGGGTCGATGTGCTTCGTCAGCTCGACCTCCTCGTCCACGGGATAGGCTCCCATCGTCACGATGCGGTCGATGTGCGAGTAGACGGCGCTCACGTCGTTCTTCCTGAAGATGTTGGTGATCAGGAACTCCTTGCGCAGCTCCTCGGTCGTCATCCGCTTGAACGGTTCCTTCCCCGTCGAATACCTGATATCCATAACAGACTCCTTCTTGCATAATTGAAATCAGGTTTCAGTCTAATACACAACACCCTCTTTGGAAAGACAGAAAAGGCGGAACCTCCAGGCCCCGCCCCTTGCTTACGCGATATAGCCGTCAAGCTTCGCGAGATTCTCCTTGCTGCGGAGTTTCTCCAGCGCCTTCTTCTCGATCTGGCGAATGCGCTCCTTGGTCAGGCCATAGCGCTCTCCAATCTGCTTCAGGCTCTGCGCCTCGTGACCGTTCAGGCCGAACCGGTTCTCGACGATGTCCCGCTCCTTGTCGTTCAGCGTGGAGAGCACCTCGTTGATCTTCTCCTTCATGGAACTCTCGACCAGCCCCTCCTCCGGAGATGCCGTCTGGTCGGGAACGAAGTCACCCACCACGTTCTGGCCACCCCCCTTGTCGGTCACAACCGGGGCGTCGAGGCTGACCATCTCGCGGCTGATGAAACGCAGGTCCTTCACGTCCTGGACATCGATGCCGGTCGATTCCGAAAGAGCCTCGTCGGTCGGGACGTTCCCATTGGCAGCGAGCATGTGCTTCTCGGCCTTGTTGATCTGTTCCAGCTGTCCGACCCGGTTCATCGGGAGACGAACCGCGCGGCCCTTCTCGTTGACCGCCTTGACAATCGCCTGCCGGATCCACCAAACAGCGTAGCTGATGAAGTGGTATCCACGCTCAGGCTCGAACTTCTTGGCGGCGGTCATCAACCCGATGGAGCCTTCCTGGATCAGGTCGACCAGGGAAAGCCCGGCGCCCTGATACTTCTTGGCGATGTTGACCACGAAACGAAGGTTGCTCTCGACAAGCTTGTGCATGGCGAATTCCTCGCCTGCCTTGGCACGGGCCGCAAGGTCCTGCTCCTGCTCTTCCGTCAGCAAGGGAATCTTGCTGATCTCCTTCAAATACAGGGTAAGCAGTTGGGAATCCTCGTAACTATCGCTTGCCACATTGGCGTTCAACACATTGCTGTCGTCCATAGTCTCAATCCTCCGTACAGGTAAGATTATGCAAGTGCCATGCCAACGTATGTAACTTGTTTTATTTTTTGAAGTTGTTTTTGGTTGAAGTAACAACCTGCGTTTGCCGAAAGCCCCGAAGGGGACAAAGGAGACGCCAGAGGCCTTCCAAGCGGGTATTTTTGACACACCACGCCTTCGGGCATCTCGTTTTCGGGTCAAAACGACTCGATGTCAATCTCCATATAGGGAAAATCCAGGTTCCGGGAGTCAAGAAAGGCCACGATATCCCCCTTGAAGGGTATCTCGCTGGACCGCAGGTCGGAACAAATCTGCTCGTAGCAATCCTTCAGGTAATCGTGGATCATGTCGCCCTCCGACAGACTGCAGCAGAACCGGCGCTTGCCGGCCAGGTATCGCTTGAACTGCCGTTGATAGAAGTCCAGCCACAGGGAATCGGGAGAGTGCATCTCCCCGCAACGGGCCATGAAGGCCTCCACCATGCACTGAAGCGCCTCAATCCAAGCGTTCCTCGCGGCGTACTGACGGGCCATGCGGTAATAGCTCTCCGCCATCACCCGATCAGAAACCACCATCAGCTGTCCACCATTTGCCGCCATTTTCCTATCCTCGTAAGGCAATATACTCACGCTTTTGCCAAACGACAAACAAAAATAGCCACACACTTTCCTGTTGCCGTTTCGGAATCTATTTACTATATTACAACGCGGACGCCTGATAGGCGTTCACATACAAACGTACGTAACGTGTTTGGAGGAGAAATAGCTATGAAGATTACACCGTTGGCAGACAGAGTGTTGGTGAAGGCCCAGGCCATGGAAACGAAGACCACCAGTGGCCTTTACATTCCCGAGACCGCTCAGGAAAAGACCCAGATCGGTACAGTCGTCGCTGTCGGGCAGGGCACCGACAAGGTGAAGATGCTGGTCAAGCCGGGCGACAAGATCCTGCACGACAAGTATGCCGGCGTCTCCGTGAAGGACAATGGCGACGAGTACCTGATTCTGAAGATGGACGACATCCTCGCCATTCTCGGCTGAGCCCCTTCCCTGATTCAATAGAAAAAAGCAAGAGCCACGGCGCGACGCTGTGGCTCTTGTCGTATCGGCATCATTGCGGCTGATATCAGAGCTTGCCGGAAAGGATTGCGTCGACAATCACCTTGCCGACCTTGTAGTTGTTCTCCATGGCGGTCTTGAAGATGTCGGCTGCCTCGACCGAGTCCCCGCTGGAGAGCTGGTCGTCGAAGTTCTCGTCCCAGAGCGAGGCGGCGCTGGCGCCGTTCATGAAGACGTCGGTGTTGACCGCGTCGCGCAGGTCGATCATCCGGTCAAGCATGCCCATGCGGTCCAGCACGACGGCGAGGGCGACATCCTCCATCTCCGTGGTGGCATAGGGATCGGGAGCACCGTAGAAGCGAGCCATCTTCAGGGCGTTCTTGTGGCTCCACTCGCCCTTCCAGTAGTTGTCCGCGCTGACCGTGGCGCCACGCAGCACCTTCGGATCCCTGGTCGCCCAAGGAGCGTTGTCGAAGGCGGCCGCCATGAAGGCTCTTGTCTTCGGCGTGGTCTCGATCTTCACGTCCTTGACCAAATCATAGAGCTTGGCGCAAAGCTCCTGGTCCAGCAGCTTGAAGGAAGAGGAATCGTAGCCGGCGTCGTGGAACCAGGTGGTCTCGTAGGTTTCCGGAAGGTCGCGCGCATCGGCAGTATGGCCGAGGTCTCCATCGATCACGCTGGTGACCAAAAAGACGTCCCCCATTACCCCGTACTCGTAATTGGCGCCGGCGCAACCGGTCGAAAGCACGTAGGCGTCGGAGAAATCGAAGCGCCTGTCGTTCAGCACGCGGTCAAGGCTCATCGCGGCGTTGACCTTTCCCATGCCCGTCACGTACAGAGCGACTCCATCCCTCACGTAGAGCTTGTTGCCCTGGAAGCCGCCTTCGATCTCATAGGCGTCGCCACCCTTGCAGTAGGCATCGTAGTAGTACTGCGCCTCGCCCGGGAAATCTCCGGTCATCTCCCCTACCTCGAACTTCGGCAGGATGAGCACCTTGACCGGGACGGGAAGCAGCGTCTCACGGGTAGCTTGGGCGGAAAGCCCTTGCAGGGCTAGCAGGGCGGCAGCGAAAGCGATTGCAACATGTTTCATCATATTCTCCTCCATCAGGGAATGATGCAACATAAATCACAACAAAATAGCCAAGTTCGTCAAGACCCTTGCCCTGTTTTGTTGAATATTCGCCCAATAGTACAACAAACAAGGCCAACGCCTCAATCCCGGTACATGAAGTTCTCGATATGCTCGCAGATTGTCCCGCTGGTGGTCTCGGGATGGAAGGACTCGGGCAGGCAACGGATCATGCCCAATCCATAGGACTTGTTCATCAACCTGCTGTCCAGCACCAGGACGACGCCCCTGTCCTCCTTGCTGCGGAGCAGCCGGCCGAACCCCTGCTTGAGCTTCATCGTCGTCTCGGGAAGGGCAATCTGCATGAAGCCGCTTCCACCATCCCGGTCGATCGCGTCACAGCGGGCCTTGAACACCGGATCCGACGGAACCTGGAACGGCAGCTTGACGATGATGACGAGGCGTAGCGTCTGCCCCGGCGCGTCCACCCCTTCCCAGAAGGAAGAAGTCGCCATCAAGCTGGAGTCCTGGTCCTGGATGAAGGAGCGCAGGAGCGAGAAGCGGTCGCTCTCCCCCTGGCAAAGCACATGCAGGCCCTCCGCCCTCAGACGGGGCTCGATCCTGCTTCGGACCTCCTTCAGCATGGCGTAGCTGGTAAACAGCACCAAGGCTCCGCCACCGCTGGAAAGGATGCTCTGGAAAATCGTCTCGGAGATGTAGCGGACATACGGCTCCGGATTCGAACGGTCCAGCTCGGGCGCGTCGGCGGGCGTCAAGAGCAACAGGTTCTTCTTGTAGTCGAAGGGAGACGGGTAAATGCCGGTGAGAAACGGCCGCTTATCGTCATAGGGCAACCCCACCCTGCTCCCCCAGTATTGGAACCCCTCTCCCAGGCTCAGCGTCGCGCTGGTGCAGACCACAGTGTCCTGCTTCTTGAAAAGGGCGTTGACCAACAGGGGAGCGATGTTGAGCGGGGTGATCAGGATCTGCATGCGCCGGCTCTTGTCCCTGCCCATCTCGGGGTTGAACCAATGGATGTCGCTTCCCCAAGAGGGAAAATCGCAGAAACGGGAGAGTACAGCCCCCATCGCTTTGATCCTCTCAGAGCGCACCTTCAGTTCCTTGAGCCGGAACTCCAGTTCCTCGGGGGCATGGTTCTGCTCGATGAACTGGCTGACCTTCGCGGCCATCCTCTCCGTCGTCTCGTAGACGGGCCTCGCCACATCGGCGAAGGTCGCAAGCCTTGACTGTTGCTCGGCCGTCACCAGGCAGGGCTGGTAGTCGTTTTTGGAAAAGAGCTGCACCAGGTATTGGTCGAGGGTGTCCACCGCCCCGCCAAGGAAGGCGATATCGTCAAGGATCCTGTCGGCCAAGGCGGGCACCGGCGCGTACTCCACCAGTTGCTCGATCAGCGACGGACGCTTGCCGCTTCGACGCTGCATGATTGACAGTTGACGCTTCAGCTCCTTTGGGTCGTAGGTATCGGTGAAATAACTGGTGGCGTTTTCCTCGATGTTGTGGGCCTCGTCGAGGATCAGCCGGTCGAAGGCGGGCAGAATCCCGTCCTCGTCGAACTCCGCCTGGTTCTCATACCTCCAGGCCGCATCGCTGAACAGCAAGTGATGGTTGCTGATGATGATTTTCGCCTCTTTGGTGCGCCGTTTCGCCTTCTGGTAGAAACAGCTGCCGAAATACGGACACTTGAAGCCCTGGCACAGGTCCCCGTCGCAGTTGATGTCGCCCCACAGGTCTCCGGGAAGCGGATAGGGATAGTCGCTCCTCTGCCCGCTCTCCGTCTGCCGCGCCCAGCTTGTCAACCTTCCCAAGTCGCTTTCGGGATCCTGGGCGAGCAGGGCCGATTCGTCGCGCTTTGCCAGAAACCGTCTCAGGCAGAGGTAGTTCCCCCTTCCCACGGCAAGGGCCACCTTGCATGCGGTGCCAAGCAACTTGAAGAGCATCGGAATATCCTTCTCATACAGCTGCTTCTGCAGGTTGATCGTGCTGGTGGCGACCACGGTCCGCTCGTCCGGATGCTCCAGCGCATGCAAGAGGGCGGGAACCAGGTAGGCGAAGGACTTGCCGATGCCGGTACCGGCCTCCACCACCAGGATTCCGTTCCGCTCGTAGGCCTCGCGCACCTTGAGCGCCATCTGCAGCTGCCCTTCACGGTATTCGTAGCCATGGAACCCCTTGGAGAGGGAACCACCGACGTCAAACACCTGGTACACCTGTTCCTCGGTCATTCAGTCGCTCCAAAGAAACGGGAAGCGACCTGCGCCATCTCCTCCACCGCCACTGCCCTCGCCTTGGTCGGGAAGGCCTTCTGCATCGTCTTCCCGTAGCCCAGCCGCTCGAGCCTCGCGTCGAGCAGGGCGACCACGCCTCGGTCCTCGCTGGTGCGGATCAACCGTCCGATTCCCTGTCGCAGCATCAGCGTCGCGTAGGGAACCTGATAGCGGGAGAAGGGACTTTCATTCCAGAGGATGCTCCGCTTCTGGCTATCGGTCAGCGTCTTGTCGGCCATGACTTCCGCCTCTCGCTTTCGGGCCAGCTCATCCACCTTGACCATGAAGGGATCCCGCACGTTCCGGAAGGGAATACGGGGGATGATCACCATGGAAAGGGCCGAACCGGGGATATCCACACCTTCCCAGAAGGAGTGTGTTCCCAACAGCACGCTGTCGGTCTCCTCGAGAAAGGTCTTCGCCAGTTTCCCCCGCGGAGCCTGACCTTGGAACAACAGGGTGCGTTCCGTCTCCTTGACCCGGTAGCTCTCCTTCGCCCCAAGCCTGGCGACCGCCAACGCCTTGACCAAAGTGTACAGGTCGCTGTAGGAGGCAAGCAGCACCAGCACCCCGCCCTTCGTCACCTTGATCAACGAAAGGACGGTCCCGGCCACCACCTCGTCGTAGGTCTGGTGGGAACCGGCCTGCCAGCTCGGCATGGAGCTGTCGCCCCGGACGGTCAAAATCAGCATGTTGCGCTGGAAATCGAACGGAGAGGGAAAGGATACCGGAGCCCCACCGGCCAATGGATGTTTCTGATACCCGAAAAGGCCGCTCTGGCGCATCCAGTAGGAGAAGTCCCCGCTGGTACCGGTGGAGAGCGTCGCGCTGGTGAATACGATCGAACGCATCTGGTCGTAGAGGTCCTCCCGCAGCTGTTTGGCCACCGAGAAGGGAACCATGTCCAGCACCGCCCAGTCCTGCCTCTGGCCATGGCGGATATGGACCGAGCGGATGAACTCGTCGGGGTTCTCCCCGTCCATCCCCGGCAACTCGTGCAAACTGGATGCCATCTCCTGGATGTGGGTGGCGATGGCATCCACCTGCGCCACGACATCCTCGGCCTGCTTGACGCCCCCGCAGGCCTTCGACAGCTTGTGCAGGTCGCCGGCCAGGTCGGCGCAACCTTCCTCCACCTTGGCGAGATTCTTCCATACCGCTTCAGGGAAATCCCCTTTCTTGGCTATCGGGATCTCCCCTTCGATACCTCCAACCTTGCTGCCAAGGGAAGCGACAAGCGTCTCGTTGGCGGTAAGCATCAGTTCCCTGAGCTCATTGATGTTCTTGAAAATCCGCCTGGGCAGCTGGGGGGAATCGCAAAAACCGGCAACCTGGGGGACCAATGGGGAAGCCCCCTTTCCTCCGGTGACCAAGTGGCGGAGCAAACCCTCCAAGATCAGCGGATCGTAGCTCATGGCGTAAAAGCGCGCGGCGTCGTCGGCTATGCCATGCGCCTCGTCGATGACCAGATGGCGGAAGGCAGGCAGGACCAAGTCGGCCCCGTTCTCCTTGTCCTTTCGGGCGTCATGCTTGACCTTGGCGTCGCTGAAGAGCAGGGAATGGTTGGTGACCACGATATCGGCCTTCTTCGCCTCGGCTTTCGCCTTGTAGAAGAAACACTCGTCGATGTAAGGACAGGAGCCGGCAGGACAAAGGTCCTTGTCGGCCCGGATGTTGGACCAGAGCGCGTCGCTCACCTTTTCCTCCAGGCGGAAACGCAGGCCACTCGCCCCTTGCTGTGTCACCTCGTCCCCCACCTTCTCCAGACTTCGTTTCTGGGCCGGGTTCAGCGTTTGCCTGGCGTCAAAGAGTTCCTTCCAGCGACGGATGCATAGGTAATTGCTCCTGCCACAGAGCATGGAGACTCTCGCAGTGTAGCCCAGACGGGTCTGAAGCAGGCTGACGTCCTTGTCGTAGAGTTGGGTCATCAGGTTCAAGGTTCCGGTGGCGATGACGGTGCGCAGTTTGTCATGGTCCCCCAGCTTGCTCCTGCTCTGGCCTGCGTATTCCATGGAAGGAACCAGATAGGCGAAGGACTTGCCTATGCCGGTACCGGCTTCGATGACGGCGAACAAGTCCTGGTCAAAGGCCTCGCCGACCAGGCACGCCATCTTCTCCTGCCCGCTCCGGTAGGTGAATCCGTCGATTCCCTTGGAGAGCGCCCCCCCAAGGCCAAAAATGGAGCGCATATCCCTCATGCGTCGTCGCCGTCCTCGATCTTGTACTCCTGCAGTTTCCGGTGCAGGGTCTTGCGGCCAATCCCCAGCACCTCGGCAGCCTTGGTCTTGTTTCCCTTGCAGTAGTCGAGCGTCGAGACAATCAGCCGCTTCTCGCCCTCGTCCAGCGTCACTCCGACCGGGATGCTGACCTGCATGCCGTCTCTGCTTTTGGTCACCGCAGGCGGCAGGTCGTCGGGTCCAATCACACGGGAGCGGCAAAGGACGACGGCGCTCTCCACCGCGTTGCGCAGCTCGCGGATGTTGCCCGGCCAGTCGTAGCCGAACATGGCCCGCTTGGCTTCATCGGAAAATCCCTCCACATGCTTGTTGTTTTCCTTGTTGAAGGAATCCAGGAACGACGCCATCAGCAGCGGAATGTCCTCCTTGCGCTCGCGTAGCGGCGGCACCTCGAGGTGGATCACGTTCAGACGATAGAAAAGATCCTCGCGGAAGTTCCCCTTTTTCACCTCTTCGGCGAGGTCGCGGTTGGTGGCGCAGATGAAGCGGACATCCACCTGGATGCTCTTCTCTCCGCCCAGACGCTCGAAGGTGCGCTCCTGGATGGCGCGTAGCAGCTTGACCTGCGTGGAAAGGGGGATCTCGCCGATCTCGTCCAGGAAAAGGGTACCCCCGTCGGCCTGCTCGAAATATCCCTTGTGCATGGAGATGGCGCCGGTGAAGGCACCCTTCTCATGGCCGAACAAGCGGTCCTCCAGCAGGGTCTCGCTCAAGCCTCCGCTGTTGACCTTGATGAAAGGCTTGTCAGCCCGGTCGCTGAGCTCCTGGATCGCCGTGGCGACCAGCTCCTTGCCGACACCGCTCTCCCCGGTGATCAGCACGCTGGCGCGGCTGGGGGCCACCTGGCCGATCAGCTCCATCAGAGCCATCATTTTCTGGCTTTTGCCGATAATCTTGCCGTACTTGGTCTTCGCCCTGATTTCGGCAAGCTCGCTTTTCAACCGTTCGTGTTCCTCGTACAGCTTGTTGTTGCTCAGGGACTTGCGTACCACAAGAATGAGGCGGTCAAGGTCGACGGGTTTGGTGAAGAAATCCACCGCGCCGTCGCGCATGGCAACCACCGCGGTCTCGATGGTGCCGTGTCCGGTCAGGATGATGACCGGAAGACGCGGATAGGCTCCGTGCACCTTCTGCAGCAGCTCCTCGCCGCTCATGCCCTCCATGCGCAGGTCGGTAATAAGCAGGTCGATGTCATTCTTGCCGATCAAAGACCACGCCTCGTCTCCGCTGGAAGCGGTCAGCGTCTGGAAACCCTCGTCCTGGAATGCCAGGGCGAGACCGTCACGGATATTCTTCTCATCATCGCAAATCAACAGGGTCTGCTGCATCATCTCACCTCCTCACCACTGCCATCGATGTCCTTTTCCAAGCCGGTAAGCCTTAGCCTCTCCGCCTCGGGGACGGGGAAGAAGAGGTGGAACGTCGTCCCCTCGCCCACTTTGCTGGAGACGGTCACGTCTCCGTGGTGTTCCTTCATGATCTTGTAGACGATTGTCAGACCCAGGCCGGTGCCCTTGTCCCCCTTGGTGGTGAAGTAGGGTTCGAAGATCTTGCCCAAGTGCTCGGGCTTGATGCCGGTACCGGTATCCGCCACGCCGAGGACCACCGAGTCGCCATCCAGGTTGAGCGACAGCGTGATGTCGCCACCTCCCGGCATGGCGGCCATGGCGTTGCGGATCAGGTTGAGCAACACCTGCTTGATCTTCTCCGCGTCGAACTCCACGCGGGTGACGCTGCTGGAGAAATCGGTGTGGATCCGCACCTTGTGCTGGGTCAACTCCGGCCTGACGAACTCCACAATCTCGTTGATGGTCGGCTCCAGGTCCTGCAACCGGAGAACCACGTTCATCGGTCTGACAGCGAACAGATAGTCGACGACGATCGAGTTGAGCCGGTCGATCTCCTCGTAGAGGACATCCAGGTACTGCTTGGACTCTTCCAGCGTCATACTGCCGTTCTTCTTCAGTTTCCGGCTCATCAGGTCCAGGTAGATCTTCATGCCCGCCAAAGGATTCTTGATCTCGTGCGCGACGCTTGCCGCCATGGTGGTCATGCTGGCCAAGTACTCGCTCTGGTGGAGCTTCGCCTCCTTCTGGTTGTCCTCCGTCACGTCGTCCAGGATGATCAGGAAGGAGCCGAGCAGCGATTCGGTGCGCACCACCCGTACGCGGATGGTCTTGATCGTCTCGCCCCATGGAAAGTCAAACTCATCCTTGACGGGACGCTTGCCCCTCAGGCAGGCGTCCACATAGGAGAGGATCTCCTTGCTGTCGAGAACGTCGTCCAACATCATCCCTTCCCATCCGGAGCGCTTGTGCGATGGCGCAAAGAGCGGAATCAAGGTCCGGCAGTTCTGGCTGATATACTCTACCTCATGGCCGCCGGAGACGAGAATCATCCCCTCCTGCATGGAGTCGATGGCGGCCTCGAGCTTTTCCTCGTCGCTGTTCAGGTCCTTGATGATGGCGATGACCTGCTTCTGGTCAAGCTGACCGATCTTTGCCAGCGCTTTGTTGACGAACCGGTTCATACCTTTCCCTCCTCCCATAGTTTCAGGCACAGGTTCTGGATCAAAAGCCTGCGATCCTGGTTGTAGAGGACGGCCGCGCTTTCCAGCGAGGAGACAAGGCTGGAAAGCCTGCGCGCCTTGGCAAGTGGAATCCGGCCATCCAAAAAATCCCGCTCGAAAATCTCCAGCAAGCTCTGGAGGAAAAACTCCAAAGCGCTCTGACTGGTGCACTCGCCCGCCAGTTGGGCGACCTCCCCGCTTTCCAGCGAGCCGCCTTGCAAGGACACCATAGCCAGTCTGCCCGCCCAATCCTTCAACGCGGTGGAATCGCTGCCGCTACCGGCAAGGAAGAACTCCTCGAAGCTGGTATAGGGTTTATCCGGGTAGCTGGAGGCCAACAGCCGTTTGACCGAGTCCCCTTCCAAGGGCGAGAAACGATATTTTCGCACACGGGAAAGGATGGTGGCAAGCAGCCGCTCGGGGTGGGTGGAGATCAGGATGAAATAGACGTCTTTGGGTGGTTCCTCAAGGATTTTCAGCAGGCTGTTCCTCGCCGAGACGTTGGCCTCCTCGACCCCTTCCAGAATCACGAACTGCCGTTTCCCTCCGACAGTGGTCTGGTGGGTCCAGTCGTCAATTGCCCGCACCTGGTCGATCGAGAGGGTCGTGTCCTTGCGTTCGACCAGCTCCAGCTTCTTCAAGGCGTCCAGATACTCCTTCTCGAACTTCAGCGCGCCCTTCTCGTCATCCTCGTCGGCGTTCCTCAGCGTGAGCAACAGGTCATTGAGCGCGCCGGCGGCGGCGAAGGCCGCCTTCTGCGAGCTGGCAGCCGTCTTGAGCAGGGCGCCGTGGTAGTACAGCAGGGCTATACGGGTCGCCCTGACCAGCTGTTCCCTGCTGGTCAAGGTGCGCAGCCTGCGATACACGCCGACAGAGGTCCTCAGGATCGAGGCCTGGTCCCGCTGGCTCAGGACGAGCAGATTGTTGTCCTCCAAAAGTCGGCTTGCCCGACAGGAAGGACACTGGCAATCGTCCGCCCCCTCCTTCTGGCAGGAGAGGATCCGGACCGTCTCCAAGGCTGTGGTCATTTTCAGGCTGTAGCGGGGCCCGCCGAACAGGACAGCCTGGGGAAACTTTCCCGAGCGCATATCCCCTTCGAGCACGTCGCAGAGATGGGGCTGGTAGGGCCGGATTGCTTGGTACATCAGAGCACGCTCTCCTTTACGGCGCGGATCGCGGCTGGCAGGTACGGGTCGATGACGCGGGTGATGAACTGGCTGGCATCGAACAGCGGAGCCACGTTCAACAGCTTCTGCGACCTCATCGCGTAGCAAATCAGAGCGATAATGAGGAAAGAGGTCAGGACTCCCCAGAAAAAGCCCAAAAGCCGGTCAATCGCCTCAAGCCCGGCGCTCAGGTCGACCACCCTCTGGAGTATCGACGCGGCGATTCGGACCAAGATGAAGGCGACCATGAACAGGACGACAAAGGCCAAAAGCGAGGCAGGAAGGACCGAAAGGCCGAAGGTTTCCATGAACAGGCCCGCCACCGGAACAGTGAACATCAATCCCCCGATCGTCCCCAGCACATAGCCGGCGCTTCGGCTGAAGCTTTCGATGAAGCCAACCAAGGCGCCTCCGATTCCCCCGATCATCAGAATCAGGAAAAGGATGATGTCCAGCGCGTTAAAGAAATTTTCCCCAAGGGTGATGCCCCAACTCATTTGTTTGCTCCTACTTGCTCGATTACCTCGGCAACGCGCTCGGTCGCATCGCTCTTGTCCAGCGATTCGGCGTTCCGAGCCATTGTCTCCAATCTCCCAGGACTGGCGAGAAGATCCTCCACCATGGAGGCAAGGTCCTTCTCCCCTGTCCAGACCAATGCGGCGCCCGCCTTTTCCATCCGCTTCGCGTTGACCACCTGGTCTCCCCTGCTTCCGCTTCTCAGCGGAATCAGGATGGAGGGCTTGCCATAGTGGCAGAGCTCCGAGATGGCTCCCGCCCCGCTTCGGGAAACCACCAGATCGGCAGCCTCGTAGAGGGCCGCCATGTCGTCAGTGATGAACCGGCACTGGTGGTAGCCCTGGTGGCGGATTCCTTTCCAGTCCCGACTTCCGCATTGATGCCAGATGACAGCCTGCCGGCAAAGCCTGTCCAATTGGTTCCAAATCAAGGAGTTGACCTCCTTTGCCCCTTGGCTTCCGCCAAGCACCAGGATGAGCGGGCCGGCGATTCCCTTCTCCTTCTTGAAGTCCCTTCCCGAGAGAACCAACAGGCTCGGCCTGATCGGGTTTCCTGTCACCACCACCTTCTCCTGGGGAAACTCCTTCCCCGCTCCATCGAACGGGACGCAGATGCGGCTCGCGTAACGGCTGCTGATCCGGTTGGCGAGTCCGGCTGTCGCGTCCGACTCGTGGATCACCACAGGGATGCGTAGCAGATGCGCCGCAAGCACCGGAGGAACGCTGACATAGCCCCCCTTGCTGAAGAGTACGTCGGGCCGGTAGCGGGAGAGAATCACCAGGCTTTGCAAAAACCCGAAAAGGACGCCAAAGCCCGCAAGCAGGGTCTTGAAGGTGAAATATCTCCGGAGTTTCCCGCTGAAGATGCCGGCAAAGGGGACGCAGGCGGACTCAACCGCGCTCCGCTCGCTTTTCTTGCGGCTTCCGATGAACAGGCACTCATAGCCGGGTTTGGTCTTCAGGATGGCGTGCACGGACAACGCGGGAAGCACGTGTCCGAGCGTCCCTCCCCCCGTATAGCAGACTCTCATACCTCCATGGTACCAAAATCGGGTCGTTTTGACACTGTTTTTCCCCATAAAAAAGTAAAATCCCGAGAATGCTTTCCTTTACCCCTCCTTTTCGATATACTGACGATGATCATTTCCAAATTTTGATTCTTCCAGAAAAGAGAGTTACGTCGCCATATGAGTGTATTGACCAAGATATTCGGCACCAAGCAGGACAAGGACCTGAAGCTCCTCTGGCCCTTGGTGAAGAAAGTCAACGACCAGGAGTCTTGGGCGAAGAGCCTGAAGGACGAGGATTTTCCAAAGCAGACCGCAGAGTGGAAGGAAGAGGTCGCCAAGGGGACCAAGCTTGACGACCTTCTGCCGAAGGCTTTCGCCTTGGCCCGCGAGGCTTCCCTCAGGGTCCTTGGCCAGCGTCAATATGATGTGCAGATCATGGGCGCCATCGTCCTGCACCAGGGCAAGATCATGGAGATGAAGACCGGTGAGGGAAAGACCCTTTCCTGCGTCCCCGCCGCGTACCTGAACGCGCTGGACGGAAAGGGCGTGCACATCGTCACCGTCAACGATTACCTTGCCGGACGCGACGCCGGCTGGATGGGTCCGATCTACCAGTTCCTTGGACTGACGGTCGGCGCGATCCTCAGCCAGATGGACAACGAGACCAGGCGGAAGAACTACGCCTGCGACATCACCTACGGCACCAACAACGAGTTCGGTTTCGACTACCTGCGCGACAACATGAAGTGGAGCGCCCAGGAGAAGATCCAGCCAAAGCACCACTACTGCATCATCGACGAGATCGACTCGATTCTGATCGACGAGGCCCGTACCCCGCTGATCATCAGCGGTCAGGCCGAGGATGATTCCCGGCAGGTGCTTGGCGCCCGCCTGATCGCCCCCTTCCTGAAGGAATGCGAGAAGGACCCGAAGACCAACGACTACTATGAGGAAGATCCGCTTGCCCGATTCGACAAGAACGCCCCGAAGTTCGACCCGAAGGGCGACTACAAGCTGGACGAGAAGCAGAAGTCGGTCTCCTTCACCAACGACGGCATGACCCACATGGAGGAACTGTTGCAGAAGAACCACATCATCTCCGGCAGCCTCTATGACACCGAGAATTTCGAGTATGTCCACTACGTCACCCAGGCGGTCCGCGCGCTGAGGCTCTACCAGAACGACGTCGATTACATCGTCAAGGACGGCAAGGTCCAGATTGTCGACGAGTTCACGGGACGTATCCTCTACGGAAGGCGCTACAGCGACGGCCTGCACCAGGCCATCGAGGCGAAGGAAGGCATCAAGGTCATGGCCCAGAACCGGACCCTGGCCACCATCACCTTCCAGAACTTCTTCCGCATGTACGACAAGCTCTCCGGCATGACCGGTACCGCCGAGACCGAGGCTCCCGAGTTCATGCAGATCTACAAGCTGGACGTCGTCGTCATCCCGACCAACCGGCCGGTCATCCGCGAGGACAAGCCGGACCTCGTCTATTTCAACGAACAATTCAAGTTCCAGGCGATCTGCCAGGAAATCAAGCGGGTCCATGAGAAAGGCCAGCCGATCCTTGTCGGCACGATCAGCGTCGAGAAGAGCGAGCTGCTCAGCAAGTTGCTCTTCCGCATGGGTATCCCCCATGAGGTGCTGAACGCCAAGAACCATGCAAGAGAAGCCTTGATCATCGAGAACGCCGGAGCAAAGGGTGCCGTCACCATCGCCACCAACATGGCAGGACGTGGTACCGACATCAAGCTCGGCGGGTCCCCGGAACATATGGCCCGCAAGCTGGTCGGAACCAAGGCCACCCCGGAGGAGTTCAAGGAAGCCCTTGAGAAAATCAAGCCGGCATGGCAGAAGCAGTACGAGGAGGTCAAGGCCTTGGGCGGACTGTACGTCCTGGGTACCGAGCGCCACGAGTCACGCCGCATCGACAACCAGCTTCGCGGCCGCAGCGGCCGTCAGGGAGACCCGGGCGAGAGCCGGTTCTACGTCTCGCTTGACGACAACCTGATGCGGTTGTTCGCCAGCGACAACATGAAGGCGATGCTGGGCAGGCTGGGCATGCAGGATGGAGAGCCGATCGAGCATAAGATGCTGACCAACGCCATCGAGAAAGCCCAGAAGCGCGTCGAGGAGCGCAACTTCGAGATCCGCAAGAACCTGCTTGAGTACGATGACGTGTTGAACGAGCAGCGCAACTATCTGTACGCCCAACGCGACGAAATCCTGCTGAGCAAGGACCTGATTAGCCGTGTCATCAACCACACCCACGAGATGGCACAAAAGATCGTGGACACCGCCTTTGCCGGCAAGAAAGAGGAAATCGCCTCCAACATCTGCGACGAGTTCAAGAAGAACTTCTTCTATGAGATCCAGCCTCTCGAGAACCAGGATGCGACGAAGGAACAGTGGGTCAACCATCTGAACGCCTTCTTGAACAAGAACATCGCCGACAAGATCAACCTGACCGGACCGGGACCCTTCAACGAGTTCCTCCGCTTCAACTACCTGCGGCAGATCGACCTCCGCTGGCAGGACCACCTTGGCGAACTGGAAAGCCTGCGCGAGGCTGTCGGACTCAGGACCTACGCCCAGCGCAACCCGCTTGTCGAGTACAAGGTCGAGGGCTTCGAGATCTTCCAGTCGATGCTGGACAGCATCTCGAACTTCATGGCCCAGCTACTCGTCAGGGTGCAGGTCAAGCCGAGGACCGAAGCGACAAAGGCGTAAGGTCGAACCAAGCCATACAAAACACACTGCCTCTCCACGGGGCAGTGTGTTTTTCTCTGTCTGGCTATACTAATTCTTCACGCGAGCAAAAAAACCGTTTAGAAGAAACTTGCCGGATCGAGCGCGTAGCTGCTCTGCTCCAGCCTGAAGAAGAGCTTCGGGGTATCCCAGGTGGTGCCGCTCGTCCCGATGGTGCCGATCATCTGTCCGGCGCTCACCTTGTCCCCGCCTCTGACCTCGACCGACTCGAGGTGGGCATAGGTGGTCTTGTAGCCATCGGCATGGCTGATGACCACGAACCGTCCCCTCCCCTGGGGTTCGATTCCTACGTCGACCACGTTGCCATCGGCGCTTGCGAGAACCGCGTCGCCCCAGGTGCCCTCGATCAGGATGCCATTGCTGTCAACGGGTTCCGAAGCGCTCTGGGTAAAGGACAGGACGACCTTTCCCTTGGTCGGCTTCTGGAAGTTGACCGTGGCGACTTCGGCGGCACTGCTGGAAGCGGCGTTTTGGGCTGTGGAATCCGGAATGAAAAGCTCCTGGCCGGGACGAATCATGTCGCTGGTCAGGCCGTTGAGGTCCATCAGGGTATGCCAGCCCATGTTGTAGGAACGAGCGATGGTGGAAAGCATGTCCCCGCTCTTGACGATGTAGATCTGGCCATCTCGGTCAGGGATGCGGAGCGTCACGCCAGGGGTAACGGCGTTTACGTTGCGGATCTGGTTGACGTTGATCAGCGTCTGGGTTTTCAGCCCATAGCTCTGGGCAATCGAATCAAGGCTCTCGCCCTCCGCCACCCGATGGTCGGCGAACTGGACCATGTTCTTGGTGCTCCGCGTGGTCATCGGGGTCTCGTCAAGACTGACCGCGGTGGTCGTGCGGGTCACTGTCGGCTTGCTCGGTTCCTGGGGCTGGACCTCGGGAGCCGGCGCCTCGGTTTTCGGTGTCTCAGCAATCACGACGGAGGGAGCGTCCTCCACCTTCTGCACCTCGGCGGCAACCGGAGGCTGGACCTGCACAACATGCTGGGTGGTAGGCTGGTCGCTCGGGGAAGAGGCAGGGAAGAGATTGTTCCACAACAGGACGATGGCGAGCAGGACTATGACGAATCCTAGCAGGATGACGACAGTAAAGATCAATTTTCTCGGCTTTCCGCCCGTGCGGAGGTCGGAACCATCATCCTGGATGCCATCGTAACTATCTCGTGTCATGCTCGACTTTCCCTTTTCAGTAATGGTATCATAGCATTCAACATGGCAAGTAGTCAAAACCATACTCGAACCTTCTGGATCGCCACGTCTCTTGCCAGTCTGGCAATCCTCACGCTGATGGGACGCCTCATCTGGGTCACCATGACGGCGGGCAAGAGCCGGGAGTACCAGGACCCGGTCGTCTCCGAGCGTGTCGTGAGGGGGACCATCTACGACCGTGGAGGGCAAATCCTTGCAATCGAGACCCCCTCCTACAACCTTTATTTCCGGCTCTCCCAAATCAAGGACATGGACGCCATCGCCGCTCTGGTCTCTCCCTACATCGGCATGTCCGTCGAGGAAATCAAACAGCAGGCATCCCGCTACCAGACCTATGCCCTGATACGCAAGGATATCGGGGACAGCGACGCGATAGCGCTGCGGGACGTGGTCAGGCAAGCAGGGCTGTCCAACGCGGTCGACATCGACAAGCGCGTCAGCCGGACCTACCCCGCCAGCTTCCACGCCTCGCAGACCATCGGTTTCGTGGACACCAACAACCGCGGATTGGAAGGGATCGAGTACGCCCAGGACGACAACCTCTCCCCGCTGCCGCTTGTGGGTTCCCCTGCCATAGCATACGGACAGGACATCACCCTGACGCTGGATATCGACGTGCAGTACCTGCTCGACCTGGAGATGCAGCGCATCGCCCAGGAGCATCTGCCCGACTACGCCATCGGCATCGTCATGGATGCCAAGAGCGGCGACATCCTCGCCCTTTCCAGCTATCCCTGGTACGACACCAACGACATCTCCTCCTCATCGGAGACCAGCCGTCTGAACCACGCGGTCAACTACCTGTACGAGCCCGGGTCGGTCTTCAAGGTCTTCAGCCTCTGCGCGGAGATGGAAATCGGACAGGCTGACCTCTCCACTCCATTCATCTGCGACGGCTCCTTCACTTTCGACGGCATCACCATCGGCTGCCATGAACCCCATGGCACCGTCACCCCTCGGGAGATGATCGCACTGAGCTGCAACGGAGCTGTGGCGAACTGGGCGCTACAGACCGACAGCAAGAGGTTCTACGAGATTCTCGACCAGTTAGGATTCAACAGGTCCTACGATATCGGGCTTCCCTCCCGCAGCCGCGCCCGCATCGCGGACCCTTCCACCTGGTCGGCGCGCAGTAAGGCGACCATCAGCTTCGGTCAGGAGGTGTCGGTGACGGCCCTGCACCTGGCCGTTGCCGCCACAGCCCTAGCAAACGGCGGTTCGATGCTCGAACCCCACCTGATCCTGAAACGGAGCAAGGGAAACGAGACCGGGGGCATCGGGGAGACCCTCTTCCAGAGGGAAATCACCAAGAGCGGGCAGATCTTCTCCGAGGAGGTCGCCCGCAAGGTACTGGACTACATGCACAGCGCCACCGATATAGGCGGTACCGCGAGATTGGCTGCGGTCGAAGGGGTCAACGTCAGCGCGAAGACCGGCACCGCCCAGCTGTACAATCCGGAGGCCCACAGCTACCGGGACGGGGGAAATCTGGCGAGCACCTTGGCCCTCGTCCCCACCGAGGACCCGAAGTACATCATCTACATAGCCGCTGGCAATCCCAAGGGAAACACCATCTGGGGAGCCAATATCGCAGGCCCCGCCGTCGGCAAGGTGGTCAAGGGACTGGTCAGCCAGGGAAAACTGGCGAGTAGCGTCTCACCGACGCTCTGACGCGGGGGCGACCACATAGAACTGCACCTCGCAACGGTGTTGCGAGGAGAACAGTTTCTTTTCCGTGTAATCGCGGCGGAAGACGACACGCACCCCATCCCCGAATTGCTCGTGGGCGTCACGGAGCGCCGTATCGTAATCCGACCCGATAAGATGATGCAGCTGCATGCCTACAGTATATACCTCGAAAGGTCCTGATTCTCCAAGACATCTTTCAGCCGTTCATCCACATATTCACGGGTAATCGTGACCGTCTGGCCGGAAAGCTCGTTCGCCGCGAACGAAAGTTCCTCCAGCAGCTTCTCCATGATCGTGAAAAGGCGCCGGGCGCCGATGTTGTCGTTCTGCGTGTTCATCTGCTCGGTAATCCGGGCAAGACGATGCAGGGCCTCGTCGTTGAAGACCAAGTTGACCCCTTCGGTGGCCAAGAGCTGCTGGTACTGCTTGGTGATCGCGTTGGAAGGCTCGGTAAGGATCCGGTAGAAATCGTTCTCTTTCAGCTCGTCCAGCTCGACACGTAGCGGGAAACGTCCCTGCAATTCGGGAATCAGGTCGCTTGGCTTGGAGACATGGAAGGCTCCGCTGGCGATGAAGAGGATGTGGGTGGTGTCCACCACTCCGTACTTGGTGGTCACCTTGGTTCCCTCGACAATCGGCAGGATATCGCGCTGCACCCCCTCTCGGGACACGTCGATATTGCTCGAGCTGTTGGAGCTGGAGGCAATCTTGTCGATCTCGTCGATGAAAACGATACCCATCTGCTCCACTCGTTCCTTCGCCACATCGACCGCCTTATCCGAATCGACGCTACGGTCCATCTCCTCGTCCATGAAGATCTCGCGGGCACGTTTGACGCTCACCTTCCGCTTGTGGCTCTTTCCGCCGAAGATCGAACCAAGGGAATTCATGGCGTTCTGGATGTCCTCCTGGTTGCCTGCGCCGAAGAGCTCGATGCCGCCAGACGGCCGGCCCTCGACATCCACCTCTACCTCTCGGTCCTCCAGCTTTCCCTCCCGGAGCATCCTCCGGTAGGTCTCGCGGGTCTCGTTCTGGTAGTTGGAGAACTGGCTACCGTCAGCGTTCTTGACCTCGTTCGTCGGGACGATCACGTCGAGGAGACGCTCCTCGACACGCCCTTTCACCTTCTCGGTGTTGTTGGCCGCCATCTCCCGCTTGACCTCGCCGACGGCGATTCCCATCAGGTCCCTGATGATTGATTCGACGTCGCGTCCCACATAGCCGACCTCGGTGTACTTGGTCGCCTCGACCTTGATGAAGGGGGCGTTGGAAAGGCGGGCGATACGCCTGGCGATTTCCGTCTTGCCGACACCGGTGGGGCCGATCAGGATGATGTTCTTCGGCGACACCTCGTCACGGATTTCCGCCGGAAGCTTGCGCCTGCGGGAACGGTTGCGGATGGCGACAGCAATGGTGCGCTTCGCCTTTTCCTGACCGATGATATATTTGTCCAACTCCTGGACAATCTCCTTCGGAGTCATGTTGTCCAGGTTTTTCTGTAACGTAGCAATTGCTTCCATGAATCAAAGTTCCTCAACGATAATGTTGCTATTGGTAAAAATGCAGATCTGGCTGGCGATCTCGATACTCTTGCGGGCGATTTCCGCGGCCGAGAGCTGGGGCGCGCAATCCAGATAGGCCAAGGCCGCGCTATAGGCGAAATTTCCTCCGCTGCCTATGCCGATGCAATCCCCCTGGGGGTCGATGACATCACCTACACCGTCGATCAGGAAAATCTTCTTCCCGTCGGTGGCCAGCATCATCGCCTCCATCTGCCGCATCTGCTTGTCGGTCCTCCACTGCTTGGCCAAGTCTACCGCCGCGCGGGTGATGTCGCCGGAAAACTGCCGGAGTTTCTGCTCGAAGAGCTCGCTCAGCGTGAAGGCGTCAGCCGTGCCTCCGGCAAATCCGATAATTACCTTTCCATCATAGAGCCTGCGCACCTTATGCGCGTTGCCCTTCAGGACCACGGTATTTCCCTGCGTGACCTGCCCGTCACCCGCAATGGCGACTTTCCCGTCCTTGCGGACCGCGATAATCGTCGTTCCTTTCAATTGTTCCATGTGCGCGTCAATCCTTCTTTCCCAAGGGATGGCAGTCATCCACGACCTGGCGGAGCCTTGCCTGGGTGACATGAGTGTACATCTGCGTTGTGGAGATGGATGCGTGGCCGAGCATCGCCTGGACCGTCCTGATGTCGGCACCATGCTCCAAGAGCCGAGTCGCATAGGTATGTCTCAGCACGTGCGGCGTGAATTCCTTCTGCCACCCGAACCGCAGCCTGTATGATTCAAAAATAGTATGAATGGAGCTCATCGGCAACTGCTTTCCCTTGTCGGAGACAAAGAAGAGCTCCCTTGATTCCGGCTCCGTCACCCCAAGCCGGGACTGGAGCAGGTCCTTCTCTTCCAGATACCGCCTCATCAGCCTTCCCGTTTTCTCCGTGAAGAAGACGTAGCGCATCTTGTCCCCTTTGCCGGTAATCGGAATGCGGCGGCCTTCGAGGTCGATTTCCTTGGCGCGGACCGACACAGCCTCGCTGATGCGGCATCCGGTGTCGTAGAGGAAGCGGAACAACATCAAGTTCCTCAGGCTGGGGAAGTCCGGTGTCTCGATGGAAAACAGCTGCTTCAGTTCAGCCCTGTCGAGCACCGTGGGCAGGTGGTCCTGGACCTTCCGGACCGAGATCTCGTCAAAGGGGTTCGCCTTGACCAGGCCACGCTTCAAAAGCCAGTCATACAGCGTCCTGAGGGCCGACAGGTGCTGGTTCAGCGACGCATCCCGGTAGGTCTCCTGCTCGCGGATGCCCCTGACGTAAGTTCTGGCGTCCGAATCGACCACATCCTCGATGGCAAGCCGATATTCCCTGCAGAAGGTTCCGAAGCGCCGGATTGCGAACTCGTAGGCGGTCACGGTGTGGGGGCTGTAGTTCCGCACGTCCCGCAGATAGCCCAAGAACTCCTCAATCAGATCCATAGGCGAAGTCTACCACGAAACTTGTCCGGTTGACACACCCCCTGAGAATCGGGGCACCCTCTTCCCGAAGGCGGTTTCCTCCCGCATGCTGCACTCCGTTGCCGACGGCGCATGGAAGGAGCAGCACCTCGCCCCCTGAGTCGAGGGCGTCACGGGCGACCAGGAGAGAGCCGCTATGCATCGGTGCCTGGACGATGACGGTCAGGTGGCAGAGGCTCGCGGAGAAGGCGTTCCTTCCCAACAAGGTTTCCCTGCATCGGTTCGTCCCTTCGGGAAAAGGAGAGACCAGGACCATCGTTTCGTCCCGACTCTTGGGCAGTTCCCCCGCGACAGTGACTATCGGCTTGAAAGCCGAACTCGCGAGCGCCCTCCGCACCGCCAGGTCGCAGCCGCCCTCCAAGCTGGTGACCACCCGCCATCCCAGGCGGGCGAAGCGCAACGACCAGACCCAGGCGTCATGGAAAGCCTGATGGTCTGGCCTGCGGGTGCCGGAAAAAAGGACACACAAATCGGATCCGATCGAAGGCGGCTCGCTCGCGTACACTACCGGCGGCGCATCGAGCAAAGCCAGCCGTCTTGGGTAATCCTTATCGAGGGGCGAAAGAATGGTCATACCCTATACTACCGGCATCTTGTGGAAACCGGACGGATCAGAAAAACAGATTTCTCACAATATTGAGGAACAGCAGGGCAAGCACCACCGCCAGCATCGGCTTGATCACCTTCGCCCCACCGTGGACTGCCAGACCGCTGCCCACATAGCCTCCGGCAATCGAGGCCAGGGCGCAGGGGATGCCGATGCGGTAGTCGACGTTGCCATTCAGGATAAAGGTGACGATGGCGGCGATATTGCTGGCAAGGTTGACAATCTTGGTGGTCCCGACCGCTTTGATCAACTCCAAGCCTACCACCGCGCTGAACATCCAGGTCAGGAACATGCCCGTGCCCGGGCCGAAGAAGCCGTCATACGTGCCGATGACCAGTCCGGTCAGCAAGCTGACCAGATACATGTGGCCGCACTCCCTGGCGGTGCCGAAATCGGGTTTCAGGAAGGTAAGGAGCCCGATGACAGGGACCAGGACCAGCAGCAGGTACTGCAGGTACACCCCATCAAAGTAGAGGGCGAGACGGCTGCCGATCAAAGAACCGACGATGGCTCCGGCCACTGCAAAGGGAGCCACCCTCCAGTCGATATCGCCGTTTTTGATATACCGCGCCGTCGCCACCAGCGTACCACAGGTCGACGAGAACTTGTTGTTTCCCAGAGCCATGGTGGGGGACAGGAAGAAGGAATAGGCGGTCAAGCTGATCAGCCCCCCGCCTCCAGCGATCGCGTCCACCAAGCCGGCGAGAAAAACCAAAGGACAGAGAATCCAGAGAATCTGGGGATTCATAGGTCGTCATCCTCCTCGTGCCAGGCTTCGTAGGCCTCCTCGAGGTCCTGGGTGTCCACGTGGGTATAGATCTGGGTGGTCTTGATGTCGCTATGACCCAGCAGCATCTGCACGCTGCGAAGGTCTGCCCCCCGGGAGAGCAGGCTGGTCGCGTAGCTGTGCCGCAGGGTATGGAGATGCATGTCGATGCCTTCCTTCGCGGCGTATTCCTTCAACCGCTTGGTCACGCCCTGTCGGGTCAGCCCCTCCCCCCTGCGCCCGACAAAGAGATGGCGCTCGCTGGAACGTTGCCCTACCAGCCTTGGCCTCACCTCGGCCAGATACCGGCCAAGAAGCTGGCGCACCTCGCTGGGGATCGGGACAAGCCGCATCTTGCCGCGTTTGCCTAGGACACGGAGACTTCCGTCCTGGATGTCTCCCACCTTGAGCGAGATTGCCTCGCTCGCGCGCAGCCCGCAGCCGAAGATTGTCTTCAACATGACCTGGTCACGCTGCCCGAGCAGCGTGTCGGAAGGGATGTCGTCAAAGAATCGCTCCAGCTTCTCGGCAGAGACCACCACCGGAAGCTTGCTCCCCAGTTTGGGAGCCCTGAGCTGCTTGGCGACATTGTCCGGACGGATATGCTCCCTGACCAGGAAGGAGAAAAAGGTCTTCAGGGCGGAAAGGTATTTGGCAACCGTACGCCCGCTCATCCCTCCTTCTTCCCTGATTCCGACAAGAAAGTGTTCAAGGTCGGCAATCGCCAAGGTCGAGACATCAAGCCCCTGCTCCTCGACATATTCGAGAAACCGGCAGATGACCGGAAGATAGACAAGAGCGGTCGCCTTTGCGAGGCGCCGCTCCACGTACAGGTAGTCAGCGAACTGATCGGCCAGTTCCTTGTTTTCCGGTATCATTGTTGCTGGTTGTTGCCCTGTCCGAAGCGAAGGACGGCAGGGATGGAATAATCTCCATCCTCACCACTGTAGTTGGTCTTTCCCAGCTGCTTCTGCAGGTCCTGCCAGCGGTTGACCTGGATGGTGCCCGGCTGGGGCTGCTCAGGCTGCGGCTGGGATTGTTGCTGCGGCTTGCGTTCCGTAATCGGGTTCATCGCCTGCTTGAGCGGAGTTGCCATCTCGGGCCTCTGTGGCTCGGAGGCGCTCTGCGCCTGGCTGGCGGCACCCGCGCCGTTGAAGAACGGGTTGGACATAGCGCTCGGCTGGCTTTGCGCCGCCTGTCCGGAAGCCGGATGGCGGTTCAGGTTCATCTCCGCCCCCACAACCTCCTTGCGCTCCTCGAAACCAGTCGCGACCACGGTCACCTTGATACGGTCGCCCAACTCCGGGTTGAAGGCCTGGCCTGCGATGATCAGGGCATCCTCGGCACAGTTCTCGGTGATGATCTCGACGACGTCCTGGTATTCCTGCAGGGTCAGGTTCTCGCTTCCGGAAAGGTTGACCAACACGTTCTTTGCTCCGGCGATCGAGGCGTTCTCCAAGAGCGGGTTGCTGATCGCCTGACGGGCGGCGTCTGCGGCACGGTTGGCACCTTCACCGAACCCAATCCCCATCAACGCGTCCCCTTTGCCTTTCATGACGGTACGCACATCGGCGAAATCGATGTTGATCTCCCCTGGCTCGGTAATCAGCTCGCTGATTCCCTCGACGCCCATGAAGAGTACCTCGTCCGCCATCAGGAAAGCCTGCTTGATTGGGGTGTTGTTCTCCACCACCTTCAACAGGTACTGGTTTGGGATGATGATCAGGGTATCGACATTCTTTCTAAGTTTCGCCAGACCCTGCTGGGCCAGCATCATCTTCTTCTTGCCCTCGAAGGCGAAGGGCGTGGTGACGACGGCGACCGTCAGGGCATTGCAACTCTTGGCGATCTCGGCGACTACCGGGGCGGCGCCAGTACCGGTGCCACCGCCCATACCGGCAGTGATGAAGACCATGTCGGCGTTCTCAAGCTCTTTCTTGATATCTTCCTTGCTTTCCTGGGCGGCCTTCTCGCCCACCTCAGGCTGGCCACCTGCGCCAAGGCCACCGGTCAGTTCCCTTCCGATGGGCAGACGGACCTGGGCGTTGGAGCGCTGCAGAGCCTGCATATCGGTGTTCATGGCGACGAACTGGACCTTTTTCAGTCCGCTCGCGATCATGCGGTTGACGGCGTTTCCACCACCGCCACCGACGCCTACGACCTTTATGATGGTCGAGGCCGTCTGCTCATCCTTGACCATGTCTTCCACATCAAGCATGCCGAAATCCAAAGAAGTATCGCTTGCCATATCGTCTACCCTCAAAACAACGTACGGAAGAATCCCTTGATGCGAGATGCCACCGATTCCTGACTGCCAGCCCGATCGCCCTCGCGACGGCGCCTGGGCTGTTGCTGCTCTCCCAGTTTCTTAGCCTCGTACTTCAGCAGTCCAAGGACGGTTGTGTAACCGGGATTGATGTAATTCCGATCCAGCCCGCCGATCGCCTCGGGGAAACCAAGACGAGCAGGAATACCGAAAATCTCGTGGGCGAGGTCGGTCACGCCGGAAAGAAGCGAGCCGCCGCCTACCAGCACCACGCCACCACCAAAGTTTCCCCCAACCCCCGCCTTTGCCATCCCCTGCTGCAGGCGGCTGAAAATCTCCGCCATGCGGGCCTCGATGATGCGGGAAAGCTCGCGCTTGGGCATGACGATGGCAGGCATGCCCTGCACCGATGGGATGGTCACCATCTGGTCGGGAGAGACCGACGGAACGTAGCTGAAGCCGCTGTCGAGCTTGATCTGCTCCGCCATCTGCCTGGGCTTGTTGAGAATCTGGGCGAGGTCGTTCGTCACCAGATCCCCTCCCTCGTTGATTCCCGCGACATACTGCGGGGCCCCGTGGTTGTAGACAATCATGTTGCTGCTGCCGCCACCGATGTTAATCAAAATGACGCCCATCTCCTTTTCCTCGGGAGAAAGCACCACTTCGCTGTCGGCAAGGCTCTGGAGCACCATGCGACGGATATTCAGGCCGCTACGCATGACGCACTTGCGCTTGTTCTGCGCGATGGAGGCGGAAGCGGTGACGATCAGCGCCTTGGTCTCAAGACGGTGGCCAAGCATGTCGATCGGGTCCTTGATTCCGCCCTGTCCGTCGATGTTGAACTCCTGGACCAGGGTATGGATGATCTCCCGGTCGGGGGGAAGCTCGAAGGAACGGGCGACTTCCAAGGAACGCATCACGTCCTCCTGCTTGATTTCCTGTCCGTTTCCCTTGATTCCCGCGACCCCGTTGCTGGGTACGCAGACGATGTTCTCGCCGCCGATGCCAATAATCACGTCGGTCAGCTCAGCGCCAGCCTGGAGTTCCGCTTCGTTGACCACGCTGCTGATGGCCTTCAGGGTAAGCTCGATATTGACGATGGAACCGCTACGCACGCCCTCGCTCGGGCGCTCGCAAATGGAATCGACCATCAGCTGTCCGTCATGATTGACACTTCCAATCACGCACCGGATTTTGCTCGAGCCGATATCCAGCCCCATCAACATTTTATCGCCAGCCATCAAGATCCTCCGCTAGCGGCGCACAATACCAGACGCATAGACGTCGTACCGTGTCCATTCGTTGTCCAAATGCAACTGCCCCCGCTCCTCGCTGGCAACCACGTCTATGGCCTTGCGCAACAATTCTGGGGTGACTTCTTCACGGATACAAACCTCTGCATGCAGGCTTGCGAGCTGCAGTACCACTCTACCTAATCTATTGCTACTATTATTATCGTATTTGACCGTCGTTATCAAGGACATATTACCCTCTAGCGAGCCCAGGTACCGGACCACGTTGACCAGCCCGTCATCCACCCCGTAGTCCTCGATCATCGCCGCGTAGGAGGGGGTGATGACAACGCGGACCACCGAGTCCGGATAGATGGTCCCATCGGCCAACTCGATAGGATACAGGTTCTTCCCTCCCAGCCCCATGAGCTTCTGCACGCGGTCTCCTTCGGAAACAACCAGAATGGCCTCCAGCGGCCGCAAGGCGACCTTCACGGAAAACTTGTCGGGAAGCTTTCTGCTGATGGAAAAACGATCGATGAGCGGCTCTTGGGAAAGTGCTTTGGCCAGTTCCCCCTTGGTATCGCCAAACAAGGGCTTGCCTTTCTGGGAGGCCAGCACCTCCATCACGCTCTTGGGAAGCGCCCTCCCCTGCTCCTCCTGCAGGAGTACTTGGTTGACGACGAACGCGGGAATGTATTGCAGCGTATACACGCCGATGCAGCAAAGCATGCCGAAAATCACCAGCGTGACCGCGATACGTGCCGCCCTCATAGGTTCCTCGTCGGGAAGTTGACGCGCTTGCCCATATCACGCCCCTCGTCGGGAACCGGCTGCTTGCCGAGCTCGGACATGATTCTGAACAGCACCGCGCTTGAGGTGAGGGTGACGAACAGGCTCGTCCCGCCCTGGCTGAAGAAGGGGAGCGGAATGCCGGTCGGCGGCAAAAGGCCGGTTACGACCGAGACGTTGATCACCACCTGGCTGATGATCAGCGTGGTCAGGCCGAAATCCACATATCCGAGGAAACGGTCGTAGCGGATCATCTGGACAAAACTCCGGTACCCCAGGATGGCAAACACCAAAAAGAGGGCGAGCAGGAACAGCATCCAGAACAGCCCCAGCTCCTCGCACATCGAGGCGAAAATGAAATCGTTCTGCACTTCGGGAAGAATACCCAGCTTATAGGTGCCGGAGCCCAGTCCGACGCCGAACAGGCCCCCGCTGCGAATCGCCTTCAATGCGTTGTCCACCTGGTAGGAGGCGCCGCTACGGTCGATTCCAGGGAAGAGGAACGACGCCATGCGCTGGATGCGGTAGGGGGCGGTCAGAATCGCCAGGGCTCCGGGCACAAAGATGATGGCAAGAGCGAGAATCAGGATGCTGAAATGGAGTCCGGCCGCCATCTGCAGCGCGAGACAAAGGCAGAGGTAGACAATCGTCGTGCTGAAATCCCGTTGCATCAGAATCAGGATAGCGAAGAGCATCATCACCGCCATCGGCACCAGATAGTGGGCAATCTTCTTGCGCTCCTTCGAGTACCAGTCCGCGATGAAGAAGATGGAGGCCACCTTGACCAGCTCGCTCGGCTGCAGGGAAAGAGGACCGAGCCGGATCCAGCGGCGGGCGCCAAGGACCACCACACCCAGCGGGGTGAAGAGGCTGAGCATCATCAACAGGAAAGAGACCGCCACCATCGGGAGAGTCAACATCCTCAGCAACTTGATCGGCATGTAGTAGACAAGGACGCCGACAAAGAGCGAAAGTACGACAAACGCCAGCTGATGTACGAAAAAGTAATAGTGTGGCAGACCATGGCGGATCGCCTCGTCGTACGAGGAGCTGTAGAGCATGAGAAGACCGAAACAGGTCAGGAAGACAACCAGGCACAGGAAGGTGAACGCTCCATAACGGCGCTCATGTCTCAGCGATGCCACGCGGTTCGGTTCACCCCACTGGTCGTCTTCCCACATCACGCAAACCCTCCCCTACCCATCATCCATACAGCCGCCAACGTCGCAGACAAGCTTGCAAGGGAAAAAACAGCGACCGTTGCCCGCTCTCCCAAACCATGCTTTTGCAGGTCATGGTGCAGGGGCGCGATGGCAAAGACCTTCCTGCCAAAGAGCCGGATGGCGACAATCTGCACGAAGGAGCTGAGGAATTCCACCAAGAATGGAATCGTGGCTACCAGCACTGGCCCTTCCCGATGCTGCACCAGAGCGGCCAGGGCGAGCACCGCGCCGATGGCATGGCTGCCGGTATCACCCATGAAATACTTCGCGGGCTTCATGTTGAGGATCAAAAATCCCAGCAACGACCCGATAAATGCCAACAGGAACGGGTTGCGGTCGATTACCGCCACCATGCAGAGGGCAGGCAGCGCCATCAGCGTCGCAAGGCCGTCCATACCGTCGGAGATGTTGACCGCGTTGACCATGTAGACCAGGAAAAAGGCGGCAAAGGCGCTGTAGCTGAAATTGGTCTCGATCAGGTTGTTCATCCCCAGCATCAGCACGGTCAGGAACGCCGCCAGGAACTGCGCAAGCAGTTTGGTAACGCTCTTCATTCCATCGCCGTTACGGGTATGGGTCTTCTCCATGTCGTCCAAGAACCCAATGGCGGCAAAGAGCCACATGGCAAGCAGCCAGACCGGGCTCAACCGCAACAGGAGCGAAACAATCGTAATGGAAAAGGTGAAGGCGATGCCCCCGACCGTAGGAGTGCCGCTCTTGGAATCCTGCATATCCCGCAGTTCCGGCTTGATCCGGACCACGAGCTTGCGTTTGGAATGAAGCAGACAGAACGAGATCGCCAACGTGAGGCAGAAGCCAAGAAGGAAGCCATCCATCACCCGACCTGCCTCAGGAAAGGAATCAACCGCTCCATCGCCATCGACCGGGAGCCTTTGATCAGGCAAAGGTCCCCACGTTTGACTCCATGTGTCACCTGGTCGCGCAGGTCGTCGAAATCGTCCGTATAGGCAAGAGAGCCCTGGTAGCCACTTCGCTTCAGCAGCTCGTACGCGCTTGCCATCTCCTTCCCATACAGGAATGCGCCGTCAAAGCCGCAGCGCATGATGCGCCTCGCTACCTCCATGTGGGCGGAAACGCTCGCGCTGCCCAGTTCCTTCATCGTGCCGAGCACCACCTTCTTGGCCCCCTTCCAGGGAACTTTGGCCATGGTGTCCAGCATGGAGCTGGTCGAGTCGAGGCTGGCGTTGTAGCAGTCCTCGATGATGGTTACGTCGCCGTTCAGCACGGTGGCCCTTCCCTCCATCGGGCGGAACCCTTCCAGGCCCTCGGCGATCTCGATGTCAGGCACGCCAAGAACGCGGGCTACCTGCACCGCCGCAGCGATATCATGGAGGAGATGGCGGCCGAACACATGCACGACACATCGCTGGTTCGCGATGTTCAGCCGCCAACCATCCAATCCAAGATCCTCCGCCAGCAGATCGGACGCGTCAAACGACCCCAAAAGGAGTCCGCGCTCCTTCTCGATCTGTCTGGTGAAAGGACATCCACGAATGATGAATCCGGCCCCGATGCCGGGATGGAAGATCCCGCCCTTTTCATGTGCAATCGCCGAGCGGGTAACGAATTTCTCAAGGTGGGAGATGCCGATATTGGTCAGCACCGCCACATCGGGCTTCATGACATCAAGCATGCGCCCCATCTCCCCCACATGGTCGACCCCCATCTCGAAGACGCCGTAGCGGGTAGAGGGACCCACCTGCAGCACGCTCAAGGGAAGGCCGATCTCGCTGTTGAGGTTTCCGGGAGTCTTGACGGTGTTTCCATGGACCGAGAGGATGGCGCTGATCGCCTCCTTGGTGGTCGATTTGCCACAGGAGCCGGTCACTCCCACATACTCCACCTGGGAATACTTGCCCAGTTCTCGCGCGGAAAAGCGCTGCAAAGCGCGTAGAGGATCCCTGACCGCGATTAGCGGGAGCGAGCAAAGGGGAAGCAGTTCGGCGACGCGGTCCTCGGCGACAACCGCCGCGCGGGCGCCGAGCGACTGCGCCAGAGGAACGAAGCGTGAACCGTCACAGTTCCCACCCGCAAGAGCGAAGAACAGGGCTCCCTTTTCCATGGTTCTGGTGTCGATTGAGACGGACTCGACAGACACGACAACAGGGCGGACCAGACGTCCGCCGCACGCGCGCGCCGCGAAAGCCAGGGATACGGGAGCCGCGAGCCTCATCTCAATCAGCGCCCCCCACCCGTATGGCCTGCTTCGGGTCGATGGCGACGAATCGGACGTCGTCCTGCATTGCGAGCCGGACTATCTCTTCCGGCATCTGCTCTCTGGCGATGGTGGCGCGCAGGTCGCGCTTCTGCTCATCCAGCTCCCTGATGGTGGTTTGCAGGCTCTGCTTCTGCAACTCGAGGGAGCGCGCGACAGCGGCCTCCCAGACGATGCAGAAAATCACGCTCATGATGAAGACGATCATGCCGATGACCATCGCTTTTCCGATGGCATCCTTCTGAGGCGCGGGCTCGAAGTCCCTGACGGGGACCTTCCGAGGCTGCCGGTAAGGTTCCTGATACTGATATTTGATAGCGCTCTGCATGTCCGACTCCTTATATCCGCTCCACTACCCGAAGCTTCGCGCTTCTCGAGGGGCTGTTTTCCGCGATTTCCTCATCACTTGGCACCACCGGGTGCTTGGTGAGGATCTTCACCTTCGGCTGGTCTCCCCCGGCCAACTCCCGGAACAGCCATTTGACCGGCCTGTCCTCCAAGGAGTGGAAGGTGATTACCGCAACCCTTCCGCCTGGCAGGAGCGCGTCAACCGCGTCCCGTATGGCCGGCTCGATCCGGTCCAGCTCCCGGTTTACCTCGATGCGGATTGCCTGGAAACTGCGGGTCGCCGGGTGAATGTGTCCATAGCGGTACTGCGGGGGCACCGCATGGAAAATGATGTCGGCAAGCTGCTTGGTGGTGACGATGCGCTCCTTCGCCCTCGCCTCGACAACCGCCCGGGCGATACGGCGGGAATAGCGCTCTTCTCCATAGCGGTAGATGACGTTCGCCAGGTCCTCTTCCTGATAGGTGTTGACTACCGTCTCCGCACTCAGGCTCTGGCGCAGGTCAAGCCGCATGTCCAGCTCCTCCTCTTTCTGGAACGAGAAGCCGCGCTCCGACTCGGTAAAGTGATAGGAGGAGATGCCCAGGTCGAACAGGACAAGGTCCACCTTGGGACCTTGGTAGGTCTCCCAGTAATCGTCAAACCAGGTATTGACTGGCGTGAACCGCTCTCCGAAGGGCTGCATGCGGACTATTGCCTTCTTCTGGATCTCGCTGTCCCTATCCAGACCGGTGACGCGCAGATGGGGATATTTCTCAAGGAAGAGCCAGGTATGCCCACCCTCGCCGGTGGTGCAGTCGACCATCAGCGCGTCGTCCCGTCTGGGGACCAGATAGGAAAGGACTTCGTGGTACATCACCGGATAGTGCACGTATTCCATCTCATCCCCTCCCGAGCATGTTCAGTTGTTCGCTGAGACCCTCGGCAGCTTGGTCCAACGAGGTCTGAGCCTCCTCGAGATACTTGTCATACGCATCAGCGTTCCAGAGTTCGAGATAGGTCCCCGATCCAAGGAGCGTGCATTCCTTCTTCAGCTCAAGGCCTGCGTAATCCCTGAGCGTGGGAGGGATGTTGATGCGCCCGGCGCGGTCGATATCGACCTGCTGGGCAGGGCTGATGATCAGGCGCTGCATGTACCTGCGGTTCCGGTCAAAGGCGGAACCAGGACCCGGCTGGATGATCTCGGCGAGTTTCTCAAAATAGGCGGGGAGCATGAGCCAGAGACAATTTTCCAGGCCTTTGGTCACATACAGGCTGTCGCCACCAATGGCGGCGCGCAGCTTGGTCGGGACCGAAACCCTTCCCTTGTCGTCAATGGATACCCGGAATTCACCGGTCAGCATGTCCCACTCCTTCGGGGATTTCTCCCACAAACCTGGAAATTTTTTCCACTTTGCACCACAAATCTACACTCTTCCCCACCACATCACAAGGACGAATCCGGGGTTTTTGTCGGCAAGCGGAAAAGAAAACTTGAAGACTACTACACAAACGGAACCCCCTCGACCAAGGGAGGAGCTTGCTTTTCCGGACAAGAAGGGCTATGGTGGACACGCAGGGAAAGCCGGGGCGGATACGGTCCACTGATGGGGATACTGTCCGAGCGAGGAACTCCCTGCTTTTTCTTCGCAAAACAAAAGGGACCCGCCTTTCAGTGAGTCCCAAATGCTTACGATATCAAACTTTAGCTACGGAAGATATTGTAGTCGACATCCTTGAAAATCAGGTCCTTGCGCTCCGCCTTGACCAGCCATTCGGTGTTCACGGCATTCTTGCACATGTTGCTGTAGACCACGTTGAAATTCTCCAAGTGCCCCTCGAAACGCTTCCTCGCATAGGTCGCGTCACTCTTGCTGTACATGATGAAGGGCCAGTCACTCGCCATGGCGAGCAACACTTCCCTCGCCGCCTGGTTGAGGAAGCGCCGCTTCAGGCTGGTCTGGTCGGGGAACCGCTCCGCCAGCTCGCTCATGCGTTTGATCGCCTCGAAGACGTGGCGGTAGATCCACTGGTTGCTGCCATCCAGCCACGTGCTGCTGAAGCCACCCACGCCCCAGGAGGAGAATGCCGGCCTGGCAGTCTGCAGGTTCGGCTTGGTTTCCAAAAAGTTGCTCGGGGTGGTCATTTCGGTGGTGCAATCATTGCCACAGGACTGGCGGAGCACCTGCTCCAGCCAATCGATGCCTTCGTACCACCAGTGGCCGAAGAGCTCGCAATCGAAGGCAAGCGTGAAGAACGGCTTCTCCCCGATCAGCTTGCTGGTGCGGCGCGCCTTGTCCTGGACGTTGTACAGGAAGTTCGAGGCATGCACCCTGACCAGGTCCCTGGCGATGCTGGGGACGTAGGGCACTTTCTCGTTGGTCTTGCCGGTGATCGCGCAGTACTTGTATCCGGTGAAGATGCGCTGTCCGCTGGCGTCGATGTAATCCCTGATGTAGTCCATCGGGAGGTCGTAGCCGATATCCCGGTAAAACTCCCGGTAGTGCGGATCGCAGGGATATCCTTCGGTGTTGGACCAGACCAGGCTGGTCAGCTCGTAGTCGCGCGGGAAAGCCACCACCCCGTTGGGGCAGCGGACCGGGCGCAGGTTGCCGGCGTCCACGCGGTCGGGGGACAGCAGCATGCTCTGGCTGGAGCACTGGAACCATTGCACTCCCTTGGCCCTCAGATAGCGTTCCAAGCCAGGGAAATAGCCACACTCCGGTAGCCAGAAGCCGCGGCTGATGCGGCCGAAATTCTCCAAGTGGCTCTTGATACCAAGCTCGATCTGCGCGTTGATGGCTGCAGGGAACTCCTGGTAGAGAGGAAGATAGGCGTGGGTCGCGGCGGTGGTGATCAACTGGACCACGCCCCGTTCCTCGAGCCGGCGGAAACTCTCAAGGATGTTGTGTCCGCAGGCCTCGAAGTCCTCGAGGTCGCTCTGGTAGCGGTTCAGGTATTCCTGGGCCATCTCTGCATACTCGCGTTGCTCGCTGGCGGTCCTCTGCACCTCTTTCTGGCCCAGCTCGATGTGTTTTTCCAGATAGGCGAGGAACCGTTCCTGAAGTGGCTCGTCTCCAAGCATGGTGGCCAATGTGGGGCTGACGCTGATGACCAGCCTGACCGGCAACTGGTCGTCGGCGATGCGGTTCAGCATCCGGATCATCGGCAGGTAGGTCTCGCTGATCGCCTCGTACAACCAGTCCTCTTCAAGGAAACGGGGATACTCAAGATGGCGCACATAAGGAAGGTGCGCGTTCAAAATGAATGCGACATAGTTAGTTTTCGGCATTGTTCTCCCCCTCGGTGAAAATACGGGCGATGTTGCGGATGATCTGGTTGTCCACCGGTTCTCCGCTGCGGGTCACGAGACTAGAGAAGTAGATGTTGAACAAGTCCGCCTCCGCCCCGATTTCCGCGTAGTGGTCCGCCCAGTAGGGTCGATACATGGCGACGCTGCCGCTGGTCGCAAGCTGCTGGATGGTACCATCTGCCTGTCGGTAGCAGAGCAGGATCGAATAGACACCGGAGCTGTCGTTCAGGTTGATGTTCCACTCGCTGTCGTTCAGGCCCACCTCGATGTCGAAGTCGACAGGGATTTCCGACCCTTCCTGCTGCAGCCGCACCCGCAGGAACAGGCCGCAGCCGTTCTTGTCGTCCAGGACCTCCCTTGTAGCGGGAGCGACCGACCAGTAGACATAGGCCCACTGGGGATCACGGATCAGGAGATGGATAGAGGTCGAGTTGTAGTCTTCCGGCAGTTTCTCGACTCCAGGAAGCTCGTCGGAGGAAGAGGCCTCCATACCGAAGTCGGTCAAGGATGTGAGATACCGGCGCGTGGTGCCTGCACCTTTCGTCTCGGGGACAGGATTATCCTCATCCTCGTACTTTTCCTGAAGACGTTCGATGAGATCTTCGCGATCGGCATCTTCCCAATCCCCAAAACCTTCCTGCTGGGCTATGTAGCGTAGCTCGCTGTCGGAAAGCGCACCGAGATTAATCAGTACCATGCGTACCCCCGCATTAAATTCTTTTACAGATTAGGGAAAAAGAAGGCAATAAGTCAACACAGGGCAAGGTGCCAAACTGTTTGCAGAATATTGGCGATATCACCAATTTAATCAATAAATATTGCAATCTTACGCAATTTTTTTGTTTTAATTAGCGCTACTTGCAATAAGTTTGCACAAGCCATATGCTTAGGGTATCGTAAGTGAGGATTCCCTTAGTATGGATGAGCAGCAACTTGATTTTTCATGGATTGTACGACCAAACGCCCATAAGGACATTTCCGTCGCGCAACAGCTTTTCCCCGTGTCGGTCGCGCGTACCGCTCGTGCGTTCCACCGGCAGATTCCCGGCTACAACCAGACACGTCTGGTCGCCCTTTCCAACCTGGCCCACATGCTGGGACTTGGCGGCATCTACGTGAAGGACGAGAGCCAGCGCCTGATGCTGAACAGCTTCAAGGTCCTTGGAGGTTCCTTCGCCCTGTTCCGTCTGATTCAGAAGAAACTTGGCGTCAGCGACGAGAAGATGACCTTCGAATACATGACCAGCGAAGAAGCCAAGGCAAAGACCGGCGACATCACCTTCGCCGCCGCGACCGACGGCAACCACGGCCGTGGTGTCGCATGGGCTGCCAGCAAGCTCGGCTACAAGTGCGTGATTTACGTGCACAGCGGTACGAGCCAGCCCCGCATCGACGCGATCCGCCAGTATGGCGCAATCGTGCGCGTCATCCCCGGCAACTATGACCACGCGGTACGGCAGCTGTCAATGGACGCCAAGGCGCACGGCTGGACGGTCGTCAGCGACACCTCCTGGCCCGGCTACACGGAAATCCCGACCTGGATCATGCAGGGCTACACCACCATGTTCCTGGAATGCCAGGAACAGCTGGCTGGACTGGGCATCACCCGCCCGACCCACATCTTCATCCAGGCAGGCGTCGGAGCGTTGGCCGCCTCGATCATCGGCTTCTACTCCGCGCTTTTTCCCGACAACCCGCCGAAATTCGTCGTCGTCGAACCAGACCGCGCGGCCTGTCTGTTCAAATCCGCAGAGATGAATGACGGAGAACCGCATTCCATCGATGGCGAGCTGAACACCATCTGCGCGGGACTTGCCTGTGGCGAGCCGAGCCCGCTGGCCTGGAGGGTGCTCCGCAGCGACGCCGACGTCTTCATGAAGGTGCCAGACTACATCGCAGCCAGAGGCATGCGCATCTACGCTGTACCCCTGAAGGGAGACGAGTTCATCATCAGCGGCGAAAGCGGCGCCATCACACTGGGAGCCTTGTATTCCCTGTTGACCGAGGACAAGGCCCATGCTCTGGTGGAGACGCTCGGGTTGAACAACCAGAGCCAGGTGCTGCTCGTCAACAGCGAGGGCAACACCGACCCGATCAACTTCCGGCAGATTCTCTGGGATGGCGCGAAGCGCGTTCCCAAGCAATTCCGCAAGCAGTGGTGAGCTTTCGGGGCCAGGACTTCGGTTCTGGCCTCTTTTTTCCCTCCGACCATGGGGGCAGGTCTATTGAAAATCCTCATAAACTGGTAGACTGGACAGCCATGAAGTCTTATCTGATCCTGCACGGACATTTTTATCAGCCACCTCGTGAAAACCCGCGTACCGGCCTTATCGATCTGCAAGAAACCGCCAGTCCCTACGACGACTGGAACGAGAATATCTGGGATTCCTGTTACCGGGCCAATGCCCATAGCCGCTATCTCGACCCCAAAGGCGCCATCAGTTCCATCGACAACAACTACGCCTCGATCAGCTTCAATTTCGGCCCCACACTGCTTTCCTGGATGCAGGAGAAGCATCCGGAAACGGTCAAGGCAATCATCGACGCCGACAAGGAAAGCGTGAGAAGGCTCGGACATGGCAACGCGATCGCCCAGGGGTTCAACCACACGATCCTTCCGCTGGACGACCCGAAAGACGCCGAACTGGAGATTGCCTGGGCCCTGGATGTCTTTGAGAAATGGTTCGGACGCAAGAGCGAGGGATTCTGGTGCCCCGAATGCGCCATCAACCCCACCGTCATCGACCTGCTAGCCAAGCATGGGGTCAAGTTCGTCATCCTCTCCCCTTGGCAGTGCGAAGCGGTGGAAGACAGCAATGGAGAGATGATGCCTCTCGAGGGCAAGCCGGCCCCGAGCGACCGACCGTACATCCTCACCGGAGCCGAAGGCGGCCAGATCGCCGCGTTCTTCTACCAGCCTGACCTAGCCAGCGGCATCAGTTTCGGCCATTTCCTGCAAAGCGCAGACCAACTGTACAGGCGCCTCGTCGAGCTGAAGGAAGAAACAGGCGCCCAGCTGATCCATACGGCTACCGATGGAGAGATTTACGGCCACCATGAGGCCTACGGGGATATGGCCCTCTGCGCGCTGGTCAAGAAGATCAACGCCGGCGACGAGTTCTCCCTGACCAACTACGGGGCCTTCCTGGCCGAGCATCCAGCCGTCCTGCACGCCAGACTGCTTTCCGGCGAAGAAGGAAAGGGCACCTCATGGTCCTGCAGCCATGGCGTCAGCCGCTGGTACAAGGACTGCGGCTGCCACACCGGAGGGGAACCCGGATGGAACCAGAAATGGCGCACTCCGCTCAGAGAGGCTTTCAGCCAGGTGCACCGCAAGGTGATGGAGAGGGCCGGACAACTTTCCCTCCAGCTGGCCAGGCTTGACATCTATGCCATGGTGGACAGGTACGCAGAGGTTGCCTGCGGGCAGCTTTCCCTCTCCGATTTCATCGCCACCCTCGGGAAGTCTGCCCAAGGCAGGGAGCGTCAGATCGCGATGGTCTGCGAGATGGTCCTCTTCTCCATGTATTCCTTCACCAGTTGCGGCTGGTTCTTCAACGACCTTAACGGCATCGAGCCACGTCAGGATATCGCCTACGCGCTCCACTCGATCGAGCTCTGCCAGGAGCTTTCCGGAGAGGACCTCCACCCGCTCTTCTACCAGATTCTCGACAAGGCGCAGTGCAACGTCGCGAAGGATGGCACCGGAAAGACCATCGCCATCAGCGAGGACAAGGCGTTGAAGGGACCTGTCGAGGCAGCCCTCTTCTTCGGATACGGAAGAATACTGGGAAGCGAGGAACCCGCCGTGACATACGGCAGATTCCAGCTCGCCGGGGCATCGGAGGGAGAAATCCGTTTCACTGACCGGGGCAACCTGACGGATTACCAGGCCAGGTACCACCGGATTCCGTCGACCGATACCCCCACGCAGATGATCATGGTCATGGTGACGAACTGTTCCAACCACAGCCAGCTTTTCTGCGGGCCCCTTGGTCCGATCGACTTTACCAAGAAGATGACCAAGCTGTTCAATGGACTGATCGCCCGCAGGCTCTCGACGATGGACTTTGAGGAATGTGTCGACTTCTCCCGCAAGATCGCCGATTACAGCCAGATGGCAACCCCAAGCAAGTACCGCGCGATGGATATCCTCGAGAGCGAGGTGCTCGGCCTCTCGTTCGTCGCGATCCAGAGCATGATGATCCAGAACACCCTCGCCTCCTGGAAGCAGATGAAGCAGCCGTTCATGGATATCGTGAAGTACCTGTCGAAGGCCCAAAGGCCGGTCGACAAGGAGCGGATCAACTCGCTGCTGCACGAATGGACGCACCAGATGTGCGAGAAATTCCGGCAGGCGCGTGAGTTGGATGATTCCTTGGCGGCAATCCTGACGGATTTCTTCCATGTGATCCGCGAGAAACGCATGGGGGTCGACTTGACCGAAAGCCAGGAGACCATCTGGGATATCCGGCCGAAACGCCCCACCGAGGCCTTCCGTTTTCTGCTCAGAGAGCTGAACTTCGCAGAAGCGATCTGGCGTGCATGAGGGTGACCTCGCCCGTGTCTCCGCTGAGCATACGGGCGATTTCCCTCACACGGTCCTCGCCTTCCACGGGCCTGATCGAGCTGAACGACAGACCCTTCTCCACCTTCTTGCTGACCACCAGCTGGTTGTCCGCCATGGCCGCGATAGAGGCAAGGTGGGTAATGGCGATGACCTGGTGGCTCTGCTTGAGCCGAGTGAGCTCCTGTCCCACAGCGACCGCCACAGCTCCACCGATGCCGCTGTCGATCTCGTCAAAGACCAAGGTTCCGGGTACATCGTCCGCCTTCAGCACGGCGGTAAGCGCCAGCAGGATGCGGCTGAGCTCTCCACCACTGGCGACCTGGCTGATTGGACGTGACTCAAGTCCCGGGTTGGCGCAGATGTCGAAGGATACTTCGTCAGCCCCTGAAGGACCGCATTCCGTGGAAGTGACCCTGATGGCGAAAGTCGCCTGGGCCATGCCCAGTCCCTGGAGCACCTGCTCCACCTCCTTGCCCAGTTTCACCGCTGCCTTCTTTCTGGCGGTAGAGAGCGCGAGAGCCTTCTCCTGTAGCATCTTCCGGCTCCGCTTGATTTTTTCCGACAACTCCGCCAACCGCTCTTCCCCGTGGGTTCCCGCCTCAAGCTTGGATTTCGCCTCGGCGTGGTACCTGATCACGTCATCCAGCGTCGGACCGTACTTCTTCATCAGCCTCTTCAGGTAGCTTTGCCGGCCCTGCAGCTGATCCAGTTTTTCCTGGCTGAAGCTCATATGGTCCAGATAGTCGCGAAGCGTCTCGTAGATATCCTGGCATTCGATGGCGCAGCTCTCCAATCGAGAGGAAAGCGAGACAAGCCGCTCGTCGCTCCGCGAGGCTTCGGCGGTCTCCTTGGTCGCCGCCCGGAGTCCCTCCAATGTGCTGTTTCCGTCCATATCCTCATGCAGCCTGCGGACGGCTTCCTCCACATGGTCATGGATCTGCTCATAGGAGCCAATCACCTCAATCTGCCGGGCGATCTGCTCGTCCTCGCCTGGCCGGACGCGAATCTTCTCAATCTCGCTTACGGCGAAGGCAAGGTAATCCTGCTCACGCTTGCTGGCGGCGACCAAGGAGGAAAGCTCCTCGTAGGAGGAACGCAACATCTCAAGTTCCTTCCACGCCGCCTGGTAGGCCGCAAGCTCCTTCTCGTCTCCGCTGGCCGAGTCGAGCACTTCCCTCTGCTTGGTCGGCAGGAACAGGCTCTGGTGGTCACGTTGGGCGCTGATATCGACCAGGACAAGGCCCAATCTGGCCAGCTCGGCACGGGTACGGGCGGTGCCCTGCACCGAACAGGTGGAGCGCCCGTTGGAACGGACGGTACGGCTGACGACGATATCCCCGTCATCCAGCTCGAGGTCCATCGCGTCAAGCATGTCCTGCAACATTTGCGGCACATGGTCAAAATGGAATGTGCCGCTGACCGTGGCGCAATCGTGCCCGGCGCGAATCACCTCGTTGCTCGCCTTGTCTCCCAAGAGCAAGCTGAGCGCGCCAAGGATGATCGACTTGCCGGCTCCTGTCTCGCCGGTAATGGCGCTCAGGCCGTCAGAAAAGGAGATTTCCGCATCCTCGATCAGGGCGTAGTGACGGATAGCCAATCGCTCAAGCATGGTTCCAACCTCCACGAGACCAGCCAAGTTTCTCGCGAATGATGTCGACAGAGGAGCGGTGGGGACTATGGACGATCAGCACCTTGCTTCTCGCCTTCTCCACCGTCACCTCGTCCCCCTCTTCCAAGGGAAAATTCTGTTGCCCGTCAACGGTCAGCATCAACCCGGTCCTCTGCCCATGGAGCACCTCGATCGAGACCTCCGTCTCTCCATTGACGACCAAAGGACGGTTGGAGAGCGAAAAAGGACATACCGGCGTGACGATCAGGTCGTCCAGGCTGACATCAAGGATCGGTCCTCCGGCGGCAAGGCTATAACCGGTTGAACCGGTCGGGGTGGCGACAATCATGCCGTCGGCGCGGAAGGTGCCGGCATAGATGTCATCCAGCTCCATTCTCAGGTTGACGACCTTGCTGATGCCGCTGGAGGTGACAACCATTTCATTCAGCCCCATGCAGGAAAACACCTTGCGATGGCCACGGACGACGTCGACCCGCACCATCAACCTGCGGGAAAGCTGCAGTTTTCCCGCAAGATACGCGTCCAAGGTGTCTTTCCACTCATCCTTGCTGATTTCGGTGATATAGCCGAAGGTACCGAGGTTGATGGCGATGATAGGGATTCCGAGGTCGTGGAGGTAACGGGCGCAGTAGAGGACGGTGCCGTCGCCACCCAGGCTGATTGCCAGTTCGGTTTCTTCCGGCACATCCAAAGGCTGGTCGGTTCCGATGGTGCGCACGACCGTGGCCGGGATTGAAAGCTCGGACAAATACTTCCGGATTTCCTCACCGAGGCTCTTGCTCTGCTCCTTTGAGCCGTTCTCGACAATAATGACCTGCTTGGGTTTTTCCATGATGACCTCGAAGATTGTCAGGGAAGATGAGAAATGACTTTCACCAGCAGATTCATGTCGTTTTTGCTGATGAAGGGATACACCGGGAAGGAAAGGGTCCTCATCATATAGGGGATGCCTTTGGGGAAATGGTCGAAATCGTCCATCTTCTCCCTGCCTACGCAATTCTGGAAGGTTTTCTGGGAAGGAACCTGGTATTTGGTTGAGAATGCCATCACGTCCTCGATCTTGCTGTCAAGGAACACGGCGAAGCCGAACCCGTTGATGTCATAGTCGATTGCGCCGATGCCGAAGGGCTTGTGACGGGTCTTCAGCAGGTTCTCGCGGAACGTCCGGTAAAAGCCCCTGCGCTTGGCGATCTGTTCGGCGAAGGTCTCGCTCTGCACGATGCCCATCGCCGCGTTCATGTCCGGCATCTCCACATAGGACCTGATTCCCTCCAGTTTTCCGGTCCAGGCGTCCTTGTACTCCTTGACCGAGGAAAGCAGGGCCGCACCGCCACCACAGCTGATCATGTCTGACTCCTCGAAGGCGCAGATTACCAGCGCCCCCCGCTTTCCCGGCACGTCGGGTTTGTCAGGTTGCTCGCTATTGGGATAGGAGGAACCAAGGCTTTCGGTGATGTCCTCGATGACGGGGATTTCCAGGGAGCTGTAATCGATGCCATAGGGAATCATCCCCATCGGCTCGTCAAGCAGGATCGCTTTCGCGCCTTCCTGCTGCATGCGCAGCGCTTCGTCCAGGCTCAGGCAGCCACAGGACGGGTCGATATCCCCAAGCTTGATGGAAAGGCCCATCGCCCTGCATACGATTCCGTAGATGCGCGGGGCAAGCAGGCTCATGCCCACGCTGTCCCCACCCTTCAATCCGACCGCCTCCAGGGCGAGCCGTAGGGCATCGTAGAACGAACGAAGCATCACGCCGTAGTGTTTTCCCACCTGCCCGCAGAACTCGGCGGCAAAGGCCTTTTTCCTTTCTCCTGGCCCAATCTTCTCATCCACCATGGTCTGGAGCACCGCGTTCATGTCGCTCCGGCGGATGGTCGGCTTATAAAAACGAATCACAGCGCTTACCTCTTGGGTCAGTATACCGGATTCGGCGAGATATGGCTATTGGACCTTTGTCGGATACAAAAAAAGCAGGCCGGAGCCTGCTGTGTGGAACAAAAGCGCTGTTCAGAACGTGACAGTTTCCGGCGCGGAGGTGAAGGAGGAAAATGTAGCCGTCGCATCCTTCAGATAGTAGACGGCGGTGTTGCCATCACCGGCTTTGTACATACCCTGAAGCGAAGGATAGGCCTCCAACATGGACTGCTGGGCTTCCAAACGCGGGTCAAGGACCGCGGTTGCCGAAACACGCAGCCAGGTTTTGCCGTCAAACGCGCACATGGCGATATGGGGGTTCTTGGCAATCTGCTTGGCGACATCCTTCTTCAGCCCGGTCTGGATGTAGAGTTTCCCCCCGAAGAGATGGGCGGTGCCGAAGGGACGTACCTGCGGCTTGCCTCCATCCATGGTAGCAAGATAATAGGTCTCGGTTGCTTTTAGAAACGAACAAACGTCTTCAATGGTTTTCATGACAGGTTCCTCTACCCGGAACATACTGAAGAAAACGTCGTTCGTAAAGGCTGGGAAGGAAGAAAAAAGGAAAAGGTCTGGCGGCTACCTACTCTCCCGCGGGAAAACCGCAGTACCATCGGCGTGGGGGAGCTTGACTTCCGTGTTCGGGATGGGAACGGGTATGGCCTCCCCGCCATGGCCGCCAGGCCGGCGTACGGCTGGAAGCACGACGCGTG
>JAQYHB010000054.1 GCA_028722305.1 Spirochaetales bacterium | reverse complement strand
GAAACTCCTTTGCTGGTCTTGGTGCAATTGGTTGATCGCACCTCCATCTTCCGCAAAGGAGTTTCTTCTTTTCAACCTGTTCATCGCTAAAGCTACTTGGAACCTCCGGCCCAGCCGGAGGTTTTCGAGGAACAAAAAATCGCCATAGAGACTCTATGGCGACCGTGATGGAGCTGGTGGGAGTCGAACCCATGACAGCCAGATTGCGAACCTGGTGCTCTACCAACTGAGCTACAGCCCCGATACGGCATTTACCTTATCAGCAACTGGGTTCTTTGGCAAGACAGTCAATACTGCCAACTGTTATATTCGAACGCAGGGACCTCCGGTTTGCCGGTATCGTTTTTCTCATTCTTGCAGTATTCGACGTATTCCTGCCAGATTTTCTTGATGTCCTCGCCTTCCAACTGGGGGATGACCTTGCTTGAATCGGTCAGAAAATCCATTTCCGTCTTCCCCATCGCCCGCCCCTTGACCGTATGCATGTCATAGGCATAATCGGGCACCTCTGCCACGCGGCCATGGGCGAAGTCCTTAATCAGCATGTTCTTGACATTGTCGCTGGAGCGTTCCTTCTTTTGTCTGCAGAGAAACCGGATAGCATAGACGAAGAACATCGGCCTGTCACCATCCTGGTAGAGGAACTCCTTGCGCATGTTGTACAGCGTCCAGATCAGTTGCGGGGCATCGGTATTGCCGAACCCGATATCCTCGACGCTGATGGAGAGCAGGCGGCGCCACATCTTGTCCTCGAACTGGGGACTGGTGATGTACATCTCATAGGCGGCTGCCAGAGCGTTGTGCTCCAGACCGCGGCGAATCGACTTCTGCAACATCGAGATAATCTCGTCACCAGGAATTCCATTGCGGGTCGTGACCTTGGCCCACGGATCATACGACATGAACTCACTCATATACCTAAATACCTTCTTATCCTTTGATGCCGGACGACGAAACGCCTGCGACAAAAAATTTCTGTGTGAAAAGGAACAGCACGATTACCGGAACCACGCTCAAGGTGGCGCCGGCAAGCTGCACAGGCACGTTGGCGCCGCCTCGCTCCTGGAAAAAGCGCAAGGCCGGCGTGATCAGTTGCCTGTCCATCGAGTTGATGAACAGGAAGGGATCAAGGAAATTGTTCCAGATATTGATGAAACTGAACAAGATCGTCGTGGCGATTGACGGTCCGGAAAGAGGCAGGAAGAGAAAGACAAGGATACGGACATGGCCGGCACCGTCGATCTTCGCAGCCTCGGAGAAATCCTCGGGAATCGAACGGAAGAATTCCGTCATCAGAAGCAAATAGAAGACCTCGCTGATTTCCGGAAGAATGATGGTCCATGGCGTGTCAAGCAGGTGCAAAGCTCGGAAAAACAGATATCGTGGAACCATCGTCGTCTCCCCTGGCACCATCAGCGTCGCGAGCAGGACCGCCATGATCATACGTCCTCCAGGAAAGCGCAGGCGACTGAACGCATAGGCTGCCGGCAAGGTCGCCAGCAGACGTAGCGCGATGGTAAGGGTTACCGTCACGATCGTATTGCGGTACCAATCCCCGAAGTTCTTGTGGAACAGCACCTTCTGGTAGTTGTCTAAAATGGGCTTCACCGGGCTGAAGAGCGGCTTATATGCCAGTCCCGCCGGACGAAAGCCGATGACCACCATCATGACAAACGGATAGAGCATGGCGATGGCGAGCAGCCACATGACGACGGTGAAAACCCGCTGCCTTCTGGAATCGATTACCGGCTTTCCCATGCGGTCCTCACTTTGGAAAGCAGATAGTTCACCAGCACGATGAACAAAGTGAAAAGCACTCCTTCGGCGCTGGCGATGGAGAACTTCTGATACAGGAACGCATCATTATAGATCTGGAGCGAGAGCACCATGCTCTTGGTCCCCGGACCGCCGCCGGTCAAGCCGACAACCGTTGTGTAGCTTCGGAATGAGTTGATGACCGTGATGGTCAATAGCATGAACAGGGCGGGAGCAATCAGGGGAAGCGTCACGTAACGCATCCGCTCCCAGAACGTCACCCCCTCCATGTCCGCAACTTCGTTCATCTCAGGTGGGATATCCTGCATGGCCGCCAGCGTGGTGATGATGTTGAAGGCAAGCGCGACCCAAACCCCGATCAAGGCCGTCATCGGCAAGGCCAGGACCGGACTGTTCAGCCACTGCGGGCCCTTGCATCCGAAGAGGCGGAAAATCGCGTTGACTGGACCACGGGTCGGGTTCAAGAGGTACTTGAAGACCACGCCAACGGCAATCATGTTGGTCACGTACGGCATGTAGAAACAGGTACGGACAAAGGCACGCCCTTTGAAGGAGCGGTTGAAAAGGACAGCCAGCACCACCCCGAGGACCATAATCGTGATCGTGTAGACTAGAGAAAATACCAAAGACCGGCCAAAGCCTCCCCAAAAGGAGGAACTGGCCAGTACTTTCTGGTAATTGGAAAGGCCGACGAAGGTCGTATCGGCTAGACGGGTCGCGTTGTTGCGGTTCCAGAAGCTCACCACGATTCCATACAGAATCGGATACAACTTGAAAACAGCGAACACCAACAGGAATGGAGCCGCGAACAGATAGGCACTCCGGCCCTCCCCCTTAGTCTGTCTCGATGCCATCGGCCTCTCCCCTTTTCCGTCACTGGGCGTTTGCGATTGCCTCGTTGGCCCTGCTGACAATCTTGCTGATCGTCTCGTCAAGAGACTGCAGGTCCATGCAGTAGGCTCTGACCTCCTCCTGCACGATGGTGTTGTACTCCGTGGCGGCGGTTCCGACGATGTCGCTCGGAGTTCCCTCCAGACCGTTGGCAATCAAGGCGTTGTACAGGTCGGAAACGGTAATCTGGCCGTTGGACGCCGTGGCAGTGGAACTGAACGCCTCGTTCTGCTGCTCTTCGGTCAGCGTCGCTAGGGCAGGGATGCCACCCTCGTACTTCCACTGGTTTTCGGCCAGCCAAAGGACGTAGGTGACCGCCTCGTCCGGGTGGGCGGCGTTCTTGTTGACGGAAGCGTACGCGATACTGGTCAGGTTGCGCTTGCCATCGGCGTTGGCGGGAAGCGGGGCGATGCCGTACTTCCAGTCCCTCGGGTAGTCGTTCTGGCTGTTCAAGAGCCTCGTGAACCAGTTGCCCTGGCAGAACATGCCGAGATGGTCACCGGCGAGGGCGTAGTAGTTCCAGCTAACGTTCTCTGACTGCAGGTCCGCGACACCCATCTGGATGCCTTGGACAGAGGAAAGCTCCTTGTACCACTTGATTGAGTCGGCAAAGGCGGGATCGTCGAAATTGCTGGTGCCATCGGCCTTGTAGAAAGGCACATCCTTCTGGCGCGCCAAGAGAAACATCCACTGGGAGTCAGGCTGCATGAAGGAACCGTAGAGACCCTTCTTCGGATCGGAAAGCTTCTTGGCGATAGTTACGTAATCGTTCCACGTCCAGCCAACTTTCGGATACTCGACACCAGCGGCGTCGAACATGTCCTTGTTGTAGTAGACGCACCAGAGCTCCTGCTTGAATGGGATGCCGTAGTACTCTCCGTCCTGGTCGGTCGGAAGGTTGCTTCCCCACAAGGCGTTGGCATCGACTCCAGCCTTGGCCACCAGCTCCTTCAGCGGCAAGAAAAACTTGCCTTCGTTGCGGATGGTGTAGTTCTTCGGCCCGACAGATTCGATGACATCGATCGGGTTGCCAGCCATCAAATCGATGTTGACCTTGGCGTCGTGGTCGTCATCATTGCCCGGCGTGGCGGTCACATCGACATGAATGCCGGTCTCAGCCTCGAAATCCGCGTTCATCTTGTTGAACCACTCCTCCGAAGCATAGGAGGCGCGGACCTCGGTGGTGACCACCTTCCGGGAGGAGGCCGAGGCGACCGTCTGTTTCTCGGAGGCACCACCCGCATAGGCCATGGACCCTGCGAGGGCAGCCAAAGCTATGCATACAACACTTTTTCTCATCCTCTTTTCTCCTTCTTGCTATCCGCAAGCAACTGCAAAATCCGTTCACGGTAGGTCTTGTCACGGCCTTCCCATTCAGGAACGACCTTCGCGGCGTTGAGGTAGAAATCCTCCTCCCCTTTGCCGGCCATCTGCCCGCGTAGCGTATGTTGGTCAAGCGCGTAATCGGGAATCTGGGGGCGAAGCGTTCCCGCCTGGTAAGACTTTTGGATCCAACAATACATTTCGTCGCTGGAGCGGTCCTTCTTGCACTGGCAGAGGTAACGGACGGCATGGATGGCAAGCAGGCCTCGGTCTCCTGCATGGCGGTAGGTCTTGCGCATCACGTCAAGCTGTCCGATGAGGACCGGGGCAAAGACATCCCCGAACCCGACATCCTCGACACTGATGGTCTTGAGGCGGTACCACAGGTATTCTTCCATATCCTCGCTGGTGACCAACATCTCGTAGGCGAGTGTTGCCGCATTCTCCGCGTGACCACGGCGAATCTCTTTCTGAAGGGCTGAAATGACCTCGTCCGCGGCCAAACCGCTGACAGTCTTGCATTTCTGCCAAGGATCATAGGGGTAAGACATACCATGTTATGAAACATAACACCCAGGAATGACAAGTGGATACGAGAAAGAAATTCTTTGAATTCATCCCATTATTCGTGTATACTTGCGCATATGCGGTATCTTCGAGAGAAATTCTTTTTCCCTCCCAGTTGCGAGCAACACTACCTTTCCTCCACCACCATCAATTGTCCGACCTTCAGCAATGCACGGGTGAAGCAAGGTGGTTATAGCATTCTCTCCGAGGGTTTCTGGGGCGAGCGCACGCGCGAACGCCACTTCGCCGTACTTGTCATGACACTCTCTGGCAACGGCAAATTCACCCTCGAGGACGGCACCTCGTTTACCGTCCACCCCGGGCAGGCATTCTTCAGCGCGTCCCAAGGGCAGGGCCACCGCGAAGAAACGATAGGGAAAGAACCTTGGGAGATGCTCTGGCTCACCGTCTGGGAAGACTCCCCCCGCCTGAAGGAATACGAACTCAACGACTGGCAGGTGGTCCCATTCACCTGGGATCCGGAATTGAAGAACCTGCTGATGGGGATGCTGAACGAAGAGTCCTACAACGACATCAACTCGCTCAGCGCAATCGAGCTGTTCGCCCAGCTCTTCTTCATCTACTTGGAGCGGGCGCTCGGATGGACGGAAAGCGTCTCGGTCAGGTCCAACCGCATGCGGATGGCTCCCCTGTGGAAGAAAGTGACCGAACATATCGACCGTCCTTGGTCGGTCGAGGATTTATGCAAGGAAGCAGGCATCAGCCGCAGCCATCTCTCGCGCTTCTGCGAGGAACTCTACAACATGTCCCCAGGAAGAATCGTCAGGAACCTGAAGATGAAACAGGCAAAGTTGCTGCTCTGCAACTCCGACTACTCCGTTGGGGAAATCGCAGACCACGTCGGATACCTGAACGCGGCCAACTTCACCACCGCATTCACCCACTGCATAGGCCTTTCTCCGCGTCAATATCGTCAACAATACCGCACAATAATTTATGATGATAATACAGAAGTATAATAGGACCCATATTGAACCGGCTCTTGCGTAGTCGTATGAGATAGTCTAGGATAGAATATTATGGTTACGTATGCTCTTTCTTCCGCAATGTGGAAGCTCGTGGAGAAAGTCCGAAAGGAATCTGGCTTCGACCCATCGACAGCCACTCCCGAACGGCTACAACAGCTCAACAGCACGCCACTGAACAATCGGTATAGGAAGCTGCTCGGAAAATATCCTCGCGGAATCGAGGGAGAGACCTTTATCATTCCGGTTGAAGGCGGCGCCATCACCGGGTACCTGTTCCGCAGCCGTTCCCACCGGGAGGTAAGCGACGTAACCCCATTGGTGATCTTCTACCACGGTGGCGGCTGGGTCTTCGGCAACATGGATCTGTACAATATCTTCTGCGCCCGTCTCGCCGACCGGCTCCAGGCGACGGTCCTTTCCGTCGACTATCGCCTCGCACCCACCTATAAATTCCCGACCGCGGCCGAGGATTGCTACAGCACCCTGTTGTGGGCGTCGGCGGGCAGCCGGTACTGGAAGGTCGATCCGGACCAGATTTTCGTGATGGGAGATTGCGTCGGTGGCAACCTCGCCGCCGTTGTCTCACGTTTGGCGCGGGACAGGAAGGGCCCGGCAATCGCGGGGCAGATCCTGATCTGCCCGGTCACCGACGGGCGCATGCGCACCGAAAGCTACGAAACCTACAAAGACTCCCCGGCGCTTACGGAAAAGCAGATGGCCTTCTACATCAACCAGTACGCCAAGGAACCGAAGGACATCCAGAACCCCAACTTCTCGCCGATGCTGGGGCTGGACCAGTCACGGTTGCCGGAAACACTGGTCATCACCGCGGAATACGATCCCCTGAAGGACGACGGAGCGCTGTACGCGAAGCAACTCAGGGAAAACGACACCCCGGCCAACTGCCTTGAAGTGAAAAAGACAGTCCACGGCTTCATCTGCTTCCCGAAGGCCACCGGAACGGAAGAGGCGCTGTGCGCAATCAGCCAGTTCATCAGTGGCCGGTCAGTCAACCAAGTGACGCTGATCAGCACGAGGGACTACAACGCCCAGCTCAAGCAGGAGCAACGGGAAGCCAAGCGCAAGCTGAAGAACCATCTGGCAATCGATTCGGAATAAGGGGTCAATAGTGCGGCGGGCGGCGGTTGGCGATCTCTTCCCCCTCGTCCAGCATTAGCTCGGCGACCTTCTTCTTCAAGGCGTCGACACAGGCATGCAACTCCACCATCTCCTTCTGTTGGGCGACCACAATCTCGTTGAGCTGGTCCACCGTCTCCTCCAGATAGGAGAGCTTGATTTCCACCTTTTCCACGCGTTCTGATTCCATCAGCAACCTCTTGTTGCATAATCGCCGATTCGCTTGCAATTGGCAACACATCTCTCTAAGATATGTTGCATATAGTTGCCGAACCAAGCGAAGGAGTTGCCATGAAAGGAGAACGCGTTGCACAGCTTGAGCTGCTTCTGCACAGCCATCCAGAGGGGCTGAGACGGGCAGAAATCGCCCGGAGGCTCGGAGTGCACCGCTCCACCATCAGCAGATATGTCGACGAGCTGAAGACCCATGATGTCGACATCTACGAGGACAACAATCTGATCAAGATCAAGGAGAACGAGAACGAGGGCAACATCGACCTGTCGGTCTACGAAAGCCTGGCGTTGAACATGAGTGCCGAGGCGCTGGTCTCCAACACCGAGTTTCAGAACGCCCACCTCGCCTCGGGTCTTCGGAAAATCGCGCTGAACATGCGGTCCTACGCCCCGAAGGTAAGCGACAATATCCGCAACCTGGCGGACCAGATCGACAAGCGTATCCGTGAGCAGGATTCGGGCGGACAGTTCAACTCGGTGCTCGAGGTGCTGATCGACAGCTGGGTCTCGGGCCGCATCGTCAAGGTGGTGCAGGCTGGCGGAGAGGAGACCGAGCTGGCTCCCTACTTCATCGGATTCCGCGAGGATGAGAACAACCACCGAAGCCCGATCAGCGTCACCGGACGCCTGCGCCACACCCAGGAAATCGTCACCATCGACATCGCCACAATCACCAGCGCCATGATCTTGGACGAGACCTATACCATTCCGGACAACCTGAAACCCTTCAAGGTTCCCGAGCGCCGCCTGGACTATGCAAGCGGGGATACCATTCCCTTGGTGCTGAACGTCAAGGAGTCAAGCGCGCTGAATGTCTTCCACACCTTGGAGCACGGAAAAGAGACAATCACCAAGACCGCCAAGGGCATGGAGGTCAAGCTGAATGTCGAGAATTCGATCGATTTGCTGATGAAGCTGTTCCAATGCGGCGCGAGCGTGGAGATCGTCGAGCCGGCATGGTTCAGGAAAAAATACGCGAATTACCTGAAAGAGATTCTCGCAGTTTATTCTTGAGCTTGCCGTTTTCATCGCTCTCGTATATCCTTTGAGCACGGAGGAACTGATCTATGAAGAAATACGTGTGTCAGATGTGTGGATATGTCTACGACCCGCAGGTTGGCGATCCCGATGGCGGCATCCAGCCCGGTACTGCTTTCGAGGATATCCCTGATGATTGGGTCTGCCCGCTTTGCGGCGCCAGCAAGAGCGATTTCGTCGCTCAGGACTGAGAGACTCGTGTTTTGATGTTTCAAGGGCTTGTCGGAAACGGCAGGCCCTTTTCCTTTGCCTTTCCCGGAATGCGGCTTATACTGGAACCATGATTCCCTGGCATTTGATTTCTGTCGCCTTTGTCGGGGCCATGGTACCGGCAGTGACCGGATTCGGCGCCCCGATATTGATGATGGCGTTCTTCCCCCATTGGATGCCCTATTCCGAGAGCATTGCGCTGGTACACGCCATCGCCATGGCGGGTGTGGTGACGCTGGTGGTCCGCTACCACGCCAGCATCAACTGGAAGGTGCTCTGGCCCTTGGCCATCCCGTCCCTCTTGATCGGCGCCATCGCCACCCTGCTCTCCATCTCCCTGAAGTCGGCTTTGATGACACGGCTGCTGGGGATGTTTCTGATCCTGACCTCCTTGTTCTTCCTCTTCCTCCAAGGCAGGATGACCATTCAGGCCAAAGCCCGAAACGGGGTGCTCGCCGGTCTGGCCAGCGGAATCTGCAACGGACTCTTCGGCATCTCCGCCCCGCCGGCGGCGCTCTATCTGATGAATGGACTGGGACAAAAAGAGGCCTATCTCGCCACACTCCAGACCTTCTTTCTGCTTTCCAACGTGGAGAGCATGGCCATGCGCTTCGCCTACGGAGCCTACCAGAATCTCTCCTGGAATCTGCTTTTCCTCGGGTGGGCCGCCATCCTCCTCGGGACGCTCTGCGGCAACCTGTTCTTCCGCCACCTTTCCTTTTCCCTGTTGAGACCGCTCGTGTATATCTTTGTCGCCATCGCAGGCCTTTGGAGCGTCATCGCGGGTTGAATTCACTCTTGATTTGGGAGAAAATGGCCATATGCGGGAAACGGGAGATTACGCACACGGTTCCATTATCGGCCATGTCCTCAGGCTGGCCCTGCCGGTCATGGTCGCCGAATTGGTCCATGTCCTGTACAACATCGTCGACCGTGTCTATATCGGCCATATCCCCGGAGTAGGCACCGCGGCACTCAGCGGTGTCGGTATCGCCTTCCCCCTGATTACCCTGATCAACGCCTTCGCCGGCATCTGCGGTACAGGCGGAGCACCGCTCTGTTCGATTGAACGGGGAAAACACCGCGACGATGAAGCCCAGCACATCATGGAGAACGCCTTCACCCTGCTTCTCGTCATGGGGGTGGTGCTGACGGTCGTCCTGTTCTTCTTCCGTCGTCCTGCGCTCATGCTGCTCGGCGCGGACGAAGCATCGCTTCCCTACGCCGACGCCTATTTCTCCATCTATGTCGCCGGTACGGTCTTCGTCATGATTTCGCTGGGAATGAACCCCTTCATCACCATGCTGGGCCACAGTGTCACCGGCATGGTGACCATCCTGATCGGTGCCACGCTGAACATCGTCCTGGACCCGCTGTTCATGTTCACGTTCGGCATGGGCATCAGGGGCGCGGCGATCGCTACCGTGATCAGTCAGTGCTGCAGCGCCATCTGGGTAGTCAAGTCGCTACGTACCAAGTCCTGGCCCCTCTCGATCACCCGGTTTTCCTGGGATGGAAAGGTGGTCAGGCAGATCCTGGCGCTGGGAGCCCCTGGCTTCATGTTCAAGGCGACCAACTCGCTGACCCAGGCGGTGGCGAATATCACACTAAAGCTCTACGGTGGACCAGAGGGTCTGCTCTTCATCAGCTCGATGGCGGTGATCAATTCGTTGCGCGAGGTAATCTCGCTCCCCACCACCAGCTTCGCCAACAGCTCCCAGCCGATCATGGGCTACAACTACGGCGCGAGACGCTACAGCCGTGTCCGCAAGACGATCGGCACCATCACCCTGGTCACCCTTTCGATCAACCTGCTCAACTGGGCCTTGGTCCAGCTCTTCCCTGTGGCCTTGGCTCGTTGCTTCACCTCTGACAGCGAGCTGATCCGCGTCTGCGTCCCCTGCATGCGCATCTATTTCGCCGTCTTCTTCATGATGAGCTTCCAGACCATAGGACAGAATACCTTCGTCGCCATGAACTGCCCAAAGCGGGCTGTCTTCTTCTCTCTCTTCCGCAAGGCGATTCTGGTCGTACCCCTGACCCTGCTGTTGCCACAGGTCGGCTTTGGGGTCCACGGCGTCTTCGTCGCCGAGGCAGTCAGCCAGATTGTCGGAGCAAGCGCCACCTTCGGCACCATGGTGGCAACCATCTACCGCAAGCTCAGACGCACCCCGGACGGCGAGCCGTTGCAGGTCTAAGCAACGCTACGCCGGCACCTGGCAGGAACTGACTTTCCCTCCTTGAGTGGGTCCTTTTCCATTCCCGAACCAAGAGTTAGGTTTCCTCATATAAAACCTATATAACACTATATATAGTGTGTAATATCTATGCAATACTAATCCTAGTAGACGCATGTATGGCTCCGTGCTATACTGGGTCTGTTTCCGAGACCGGAGAAGCGAGGTGAGAATCCTCCACTGGTACGCAACTGTCAGAGTCAGATCGCCCCTCGGGAAATACAACCACGTACACTGGGAGACACTATGAAAGTCATTAAACGCAACGGGACGGAAGTCGAGTTCGACGGACACAAGATTGCCATCGCCATCGGCAAGGCAAACAAGGCGGTAGCCACCCCTGAGCTGGACGACTTTCGGATCCAACAGATTACCGATACCATTACCAACCGGTGTCAGGAAGGCGAACGGGCATTCTCGGTCGAGGAAATCCAGGATATGGTAGAGACCGAGTTGATGAAGGCGGGGGCCTACGAGGTGGCCCGTGCCTACATCCGCTACCGCTACAACCGCACCCTGGCCCGCCACGCCAACACCACCGATGCCCGGATTCTTTCGCTTCTGGAATGCAAAAACGAGGATGTCAAGCAGGAAAACAGCAACAAGAACCCGGTGGTCAACAGCGTCCAGCGCGACTATATGGCAGGAGAAGTCTCCAAGGACATCACCAACCGCCTGTTGCTTCCCCAAGAAATCGTCAAGGCGCATGAGGAGGGAATCATCCACTTCCATGATGCCGACTACTACGCCCAGCACATGCACAACTGCGATCTGATCAACCTGGACGACATGCTGCAGAACGGAACGGTGATCAGTGGGACCGAGATCGAGCGTCCGCACAGCTTCTCCACCGCCTGCAACATCGCCACCCAGATTATCGCCCAAGTAGCCTCGAACCAGTATGGAGGCCAGTCGATTTCCCTTGAGCATCTGGCAGCCTTCGTCGACGTCAGCAGACAGCGGATCAAGAAAAGTGCGGAAGATGAGTTCAAACTCCTTGGCATCGCTCCATCCAAGGAGCTGGAACATGAAATCGTCGAGAAACGACTGCGAAAGGAGGTCGAAAAGGGCATCCAGACCATCCAGTATCAGGTCATCACCCTTATGACGACCAACGGGCAGGCTCCGTTCCTCACCGTCTTCATGTACCTGAACGAAGCCCGCAACGAGCAGGTCAAAAAAGACCTGGCCCTCTGCATCGAGGAAATGCTGACCCAGCGCATCCAGGGCGTGAAGAACGAGAAAGGCGTCTGGATCACCCCCGCCTTCCCGAAACTGATCTACGTGCTGGAAGAAGACAACATCGAGCCAGGCAGACCGTATTATTACCTGACCGAACTGGCCGCCCGCTGCACCGCCAAACGGATGGTTCCCGACTACATCAGCGAGAAGAAGGCGCTCGAGCTGAAGGGAGACTGCTACACCTGCATGGGTTGCCGTTCCTTCCTCACCCCGGACCGGTTCACCGACGCGCATGTGGGCAATATCGCCAACGCGAAGAACTATGTACCGGGCAAGCACAAGTACTACGGTCGTTTCAACCAAGGTGTGGTCACCATCAACCTTGTCGACGTCGCCTGCTCCTCCCACAAGGACGAGCAAAAATTCTGGGAAATCCTGGACGAACGCCTAAAGCTGTGCCACCATGCGCTACGCTGTCGTCATGAGCGCCTGCTCGGCACGCCGAGCGATGCTGCCCCGATTCTCTGGCAATACGGCGCCCTCTCCCGTCTGGAGAAAGGGGAAAAGATCGACAAGCTACTGTACGGCGGCTACTCCACCATCAGTCTTGGCTACGCCGGTCTGGCGGAGTGTGTCTACTATATGAAGGGAGTGTCCCATACTTCTCCAGAGGGAGAGAAGTTTGGCCTGAAGGTGATGCAGGCCCTCAACGACGCCTGTGGCAAATGGAAAAAGGAAGAAGACATCGATTACTCCGTCTATGGCACACCGCTGGAGTCCACCACCTACAAGTTCGCCAAATGTCTGCAAAAACGCTTCGGGAAGATCGAGGGGGTGACCGACCACAACTACATCACCAACAGCTACCATATCTCGGTCAGGGAGCATATCAACGCGTTTGACAAGCTGACCAAGGAGGCGGCCTTCCAGAAACTCAGCCCCGGCGGCGCCATCAGTTACGTCGAGGTCCCCAACATGCAGGACAACATCCCTGCCGTCCTCGCCCTGCTGAAGCATATCTACAACACGATTCTCTACGCCGAGCTGAACACCAAGAGCGATTACTGCCAGGTCTGCGGCTACGACGGAGAAATCAAGATTGCCGAAAAGGACGGCAAGCTCGTCTGGCGTTGCCCGAACTGCGGCAACGAGGACCAGAGCAAGATGAATGTCGCCCGCCGCACCTGCGGGTATATCGGCACCCAGTACTGGAACCAGGGCCGGACGCAGGAAATCCGGGACAGGGTGCTGCATCTGTGAACTACGCCACCATCAAGGAATGCGATATCGCCAACGGCGAAGGGGTCAGGGTCAGCTTGTTTGTCTCAGGCTGCACACACCACTGCGAAGGTTGCTTCAATAGTATCGCCTGGGACTTCCGGTACGGGGAGCCCTTCACCTGCGCGACCGAGCAACATGTGATTTCCCTGCTTGACCATCCTTGGATCAGCGGCCTTTCCCTGCTGGGCGGGGAGCCGATGGAGCCGGAAAACCAGCGCGCCCTCGTCCCCTTTCTGGAGCATGTCAGAAAGGCATTCCCAGAAAAGACCATCTGGTGCTACAGCGGCTACACCTACGAGACCGACCTGCGTGGAGCGAAACCGGGAGATCTGTTGGACGGAAAGTTGGTAGACCCCCACTCCCCCGTTTTTCCGGCAAGCCCGAGATGCGGGGTTACCGACAGGATGCTATCGATGATCGACGTATTGGTCGACGGCGAGTTCGTCATCGCGAAAAAGAATATCCGCCTCCGTTTCCGTGGATCGGAGAACCAGCGGATCCTGCATTTACGGGACGGGAAAATCGACTGGATTGAACATTAACCGGTATCAGATCCGCGAGCAGACCATGCTCACCGAGAGCAGGTCGGCCGCTCCTCCCGAGCTAAGATTACGAGAGACAAACGGCCCGTCCAAAGCGGCTAACTGGTCTTCAAGGCATCGTTCCGGGCTGATTTCCCGCATGGCCTGCCGCACAAACCTCAGCCCCTCCCATCCCCCACGATGCAACAGGTTGGAGTCCTCCACATGCGCCATCAACCCCACCAAAGCGGACAGGCGGGCATGGTTGTCCCTCCATCCGCCCCGTGATCGCAACGGAGACAGGCCGTATCGTCTCACGGAGGGGAATCCTTCCATCACCTCAGCCCGGATGCCACGCACCCCATACCGATGGAGAACACGCTCCCCATTGCTTCGTGGCAAGGAACGGCCCAAAGCGGAAAGCTCCCTGCCAAGGCTTTTGGAGGTCATATGGGATGCAAGCATGCAGACAGTGTCGGCCGAGGCGATTCCCTGGCACTGGGCATAGCCCCAAGCCGTATCGAGAATACCCAGCGAGAAAAGCGCGCCCTTATGGGTATTGATCCCTCCAGTGGCCTTGAACATCGCCGCCTCGGCCTCTTTCCCGATTTCCCTGACATCACGGAATAGCGATTCGGAATCCTTCCCCTTCCAAGAGGCTCCAAGTCTGGCGAAGTCATGGAAATAAGGCTCCAAGGCCAAGGCGCTCTGGTAAAACAGCCAGGGGTTCAAATCCTTGTGGGAACCATTTGACAAAAGGTCCACCAGTCCCGGTTTCGGGCTGGTGTCCACCTCGAGAAGCAGCGCCTCGCACGTCACCGAGGCAATCAACGAAGCGTCACATTCCCGCATATGCCTCCAACGCCCGCATGGTCACCTGATAGAGCTCCTCTACCGGATGGCGGCGACTTCTCGCGCACTCCTTGGCAGGACGGTCACAGATGATGCAACGCCTTTCCGCAAGGCCAAGCTGGGTCCGGCTGACAGCCGAAAGGTCGGATGTGCGCACATCCAGGTCGACCCACCGGCCGACCGGATGGCGTAGCTCGAACTCCACCAAGACTCGTTTCAACTCGTCAGCATCGCGTCCTTCCCGGTCAAGAAAGAAGGCGTAGGGACCACTTGGAGGAAAGTCCATCCTTACGATTTTCCATCAAAGCCATTCGAGATGTCTCGGCAATCAGGAAGAAACCGAAGGAACGGAAAAGAACGACGTTGCCGGGCTTGGTGACAAAAAACAAGCGGGAAATGCCCGAGGCAATCGCATCGGTGACCAGCGGGGTCAGCAACACCCCCACCAGCCCTTGCCCTTGGTAGGAAGGGTTGATGGCGAACCATTTGAGCACATTGTCCTTCCGGCTCGCCGTGCCGACCGCCATATCCCCGTCGTACAGGAGCACCGATCTGGTGACATCACCATCAGCCGCCAACCCTGCCCGAGCCAGCAACCTGTCACGCGCCTCTCGGTCTTGGTCGGTGGAAACCCATGTGATATCCATACCCAAAGTGTAGGTTTCCGTGGAAAGACTGTCAGCTGAATTCTCGTTAAGAATTCAATCCCCCCATGTCTCGCCCGAAGCCTGGATGCCGCCGGTCTCCTTTTCCATCCGTTCTTCCGAAAGCGGAACGCAGGAAGGGGGAACAACCCTGCCGTCTTCCATATCGAACACTTGCATCTGGCAGTTTTTGGTCTTGTACGATTCGAGCGAATCAAGATCGAAAGACCCGAAATAGGTCGCAATCGTGCGCATGATGATCCCGTGGCAGATGATCAGGACATTCTCGCCTGCATAGATCCGTCTGATCTCATCCAGCGCGGGATACACCCTGACCAAGGTGTCTGCGAAGGATTCGCCCCCCGACAACCGGACAAATGGCTCCGCCCGCATCGCGCGGTACCGTTCCACCTCGGGGGTCTCCACACCCGTACGGAACCCGAGGTAATCGCCGACAGAAAGCTCGTGGAACCGCTCGTCCACAATGGCTTGCAGGCCCAAGGCCTGCTCGACATAGCGGCAGGTCTGCCTTGCCCTGAGCAGGTTCGAGACAACGATATGTCGGATGGCAAGCTCGGCTTGATGTTGCCTGATATACCCGGCAAGCTCCTTCGCCTGCCGGATACCTTTCTCTGTCAAAGGGGCGTCTCCGGTGCCGCATGCGACCTGCGCCACATTGTATGGAGTCTCGCCATGCCGGACCACGTACAGTTTCATGGCAATGTTCAACCCTTGATCGCTCCGGCCATGGTGCCCCGCACAAAATAGCGTTGCATCAACGGGTACACGGCCAGAATGGGCAGGACCGCGAGCAGAACCGTCGCCGCATTGAACACATCCTGGCTGATGTAAGGCAGCTCGTCATAGATGCCCGTGAAGTCAACGATGTTGGTGTTCTTTACCATGTTGTAAAGGAACATGGTGATCGGGCTCTTCACGTTGTCGGTCACGTAGATCAGGGCGTCGGTGTACTTGTTCCAGTAATGCACGCTGTAGAAGACCACGATGGTGGCGATCTGCGCCTTGGACACGGGCACGGCAATCTGCCACAGAATGGTGAACCACGAGGCACCGTCTATTTGGGCAGCCTCTTTCAACGAGGAGGGAAATGTCTCAAACCCCCGCTTGAGGACCAGGATGTAGTACGGATTGACCACGGCAGGGAGGATCAGACACCACAGTGTGTTGAGAAACCCAAGCCGTTTCATCAGGAAATAGTTCGGAACGATTCCTGCGTGGAAAATCATGCAGAAGACATAGAGGTAGAGGAAGAACGTCCTGCCCTTCATCTCCTTCTGCGCCAACGCGAAGGCGGTCAAGATCGCGCAAAAGACGGCCAAGACCGTACCGATAGCGGTGATGATGAGGCTGTTGCGGAGAGAAACAAGGAAGGAGGTCTCCTCAAGAATGTAGGTGATGCCTGCAATATGGAAATCCACCGGCCAAAAAATGACCCGTCCCTGCCCGATCGCCTGGGCGCTGGAGAAAGCGCGGGCGAAGATGTGGAGCACCGGGAGCACACATATGGCGGCGACAATCAACATGAACAGGTCATTGCATACGACAAATACTTTTTCACCACGTGTCAATTTCATACATCGCCCTCCTCACCAGACACTCTTTCCTGTCAGCTGTTTGCTGAGGAAGTTGGAACCAAGCACCATCAGCAGGCCGACGACCGACTCGAAAAGTCCGACAGCGGTCGCATAGCTGAAGTTGGCCTGTCCCAGACCGACACGGTAGACGTACGTGGAAATCACATCGGCGGCATCGTAGACCGACGGGTTGTAGAACACGAGAATCTGTCCAAAGCCATCGGTCATGATGGTACCGAGCCTGATGGTCACCATCAGCACGAAGGTCGGCAACAGGCTTGGAAGCGAGATATGCCAGATCTGCTTCAGTTTACCTGCTCCGTCGACGACTGCGGCGTCGTACAGGTCCTGGTCGATTTTGGTCAATTCGGCGAGATAGACGATGGTTCCCCATCCGACCTTGTTCCACATTGCGGAGGCGACAAGGACGAAACGGAACCAATTGCTGTCGACAAAGAAAAGAATGCCTTTTCCGCCGAGGCGGGTAATGATCTGGTTTATCAAACCGTTACTACCGAACAAGATGAAGAATACACTGTAAATGACAACCCACGTAAAGAAATGCGGGATGTAGATGATGGTCTGGACTGTGCGCTGGAACCATCGGTGGGAAATCTCGTTGATCAATATGGCAAAGAACATCGCCACCGGCGAAACGAACACAAGCTGCAGCAGGTTGATGACAAGGGTGTTCTTGATGACCTGCCAGATGGCGGGGTCTGAAAACAGCTTTTGGAAGTGCTTCAAACCCACCCAAGGGCTTCCTGCCAAGCCTTTCATCGGTTTGAACTGTTTGAATGCAATCGAAATGTTTGCAAATGGCAAAAGCTTGAACACGAAAAGAAACAACAAACCGGGAACAAGGCATGCATACAGCTGCCAGTTCCCTTTCCAGTATTGCGAACGGCGGAATCGTTTCTGCTCTGTTGTAAGTACCATTGGTCGCCTCCTAGGAAAACGGGAAGGGGTAAATGGTCTCGCCTCACCCCTCCCCTTCAGTCATGTACCTCTTACTTATTCTTCGCTTCCCAGTCAGCGTAGAACTTCTCGACTGCTTTACCACCATTTGCATCCCAGTACGCGATCATCTCATCCACGTAGGACAGAGGCTTTTTCCCGGTGATGACCTGCACACAACCGTCCTTCACATAGGCCAGCAAGGCATTGTAGTTGTCGATGACCGTGACAGCCGGCGCGAACAGGACCGGGCTTATCGCGTTGTCCGCACACTGCTCGGCAAATTTCTTCGAATGGACCGCGATACGGTACATGTCGGCGTTCTTCATCAGACGAGCCTGCCAGATCTTGTTGTAGATCACCTCGCTGCGCATGGAAGTGAAGAACAAGTGAGCCATGGCCTTGTCCTCATTGAACTTCGGCTGGATCGGGATGATGTTTCCTTCCTTGTCGTAGTTGAAGTGGACACCCTCGACACCGGCGGCAAGATATACCTGGTTCTCCGGCTTCATGATCTCGTTGATCGCCTTGATGGTATCGACCGGGTGGTCGGCATTGGCCGGAATGACGGCGAACCACTCAGCTCCGTTTGCCAGCTCATGGTGCGCGACTCCGTTCGCATCCTTCAGGAACGGCATCGGCTCCACCAGAGAGGAGGGCTCGGCATCCGTAGTCGAAGCGACATAGGTACGGCAACCATCCCAGGAATCATCCATCAACACCATCTGGAGGGAACTCATCTTGGTGAACTTGTCCCTGCGGGTAAGGGCGGGGAAATCCGGATCCAGCAAACCTTCCTTGTACAAGGACGCCATGAAGCTGATGTAATCCTTGAATCCGGGATTCTTCAGATAGAAGGTCGGCTTTCCGTTCACGTCCATCCACTCTCCACGGAAACCGAATCCGCTGGTGATGGTGGAAACCAGGTGGCTGTTCGGATGCTCGTTGTCCATGCCGAACGGAATCATGCTCGGATATGCCTTCTTGATGTCCTTCAGCAGCTGGTGGAACTCGGCCGGAGTCGAAGCAGGCTTCAAACCAGCCTTGTCCAGAAGGTCCTGGCGGCCAAGGACGAACCATTTCGGGAAATTCATTGCGGCTCTCGGGCTGGGAATTCCGTAAATGCGCCCATCCACCATGCCGAGCGGCATCAAGGTCGGTACCGCTTTCTTGATATCGGGACCATACTGGTCGATCAAGTCGGTCAGATCCATGGCTGCGCCTTCCGAAAGGACCAAGGGGAACTGCTGGTGGGAAACCGCGATTTCGTCTTTCTTCTCGCCTGATGCGAGCACCAGCATCAGCTGCTCGGTGCTGTCCATCGATTCCCACTTGATGTCATACCCGGTGACTTCCTTGTACAGGCTGGCGGGCTGCTCCTTGGACATGTCCGTGGTAGTCTTGCTGGTCGTGAAAATCAATGTAGGCTTTGGCGCGTCGACGTTCGCCGGCTGGCTTTTGACCGCCTGGCCCTTTGCCGAAGGCGCCGATTCTTGCGAACCGTTCGCGAACAACGTGGCTACGCACGACAGCAACATAGCCAACACCACCAATCTTCTTTTCATGCTGACCCTCCTTCTGGGTATTTCCGGTCAAACCCTTTCCCGGCATTCCTCCATCTACACGTCCGGAAAACGGTCTTACGTTTAAAACGTTTTAAAATAAATCCATCATCATGGTACGTCAGGTTTGATGTACTGTCAACGAAAACTATGCCCCTTCGCGCCGGCACACGGAGTCCTGCTCGAGCAGAGTGGCGTGGTGCAAGACCGCGATATGCCGCGAACCGGGGTTTTCAAGCCGGTGGAACAGGATGTCGCAGGCGTCCTTTCCCAATGCCCCCTCATTGATCGCCATGGTGGTCAAGGAGGGAATCGCATATTGGGCAAACGTGCTGTTCTCGTAGCCGATGATGGAGACGTCATCCGGGCAGGAGAGCCCGACGGAATGCAGATAGTGCAGGACTCCGACCCCGAGGCTGTCGGTGGCGGCGACAATGGCCGTAGGCCGGAAGCCGCTGTCGAACACCTGCTTCGCCCGGCTCATGCCGGCAGCCCCGCTGAAGTCATGGGTGAACACGGACCGGGCGGAGTCCCCGATCCGCGCCTCTTCCACCGCTTTGCGGAACCCTTCCAGCTTGCGGGGAGAGCTTTGGGACCCGCGGGGGCCGGCAAGCATCAATATATCCCTATGTCCTTGAGAGACAACATATTTTGTCGCCAGGTAGGCGGCTTCTTCCAGATCGACATCCACATAATCGATGGTCTTGCTCCGCGAACCCACCAGGACGATAGGAACGCCACACGCCTTGAGCATCCCCAGCAGCCGCTGATGGGCAAGTCCTCCCACGCAGATAATGCCGTCGACAAGATTCGCGTTAGCCAGCATCGGAGGGGTCTGGTCGTTCACGTTGTACCATTCGAGGACCGCATGATATCCCCTCTCCGCGATACCCTTCTCCAGGCTCCACAGCATATCCGTGAAGTAATTGCCAGGAGTCTCCTTGAAACGGATACCGGCGTTTTGGTCGCTATCATGGACCGACAGGAGTCCGATGACCTTTGTCCGGCGGGTAATCAGGGAACGAGCGTTTTCGTTCGGGACATAGCCCAGCTTCTGCACGACCTCCATGATGCGCAGGCGGGTCTCCGGTTTGACCAGGGAGTTCCCGTTGATCGCAAGGGACGCGGTCGCGAGCGAGACGCCCGCCTCCGAAGCCACATCCTTCAATGTCACCATCGCATGCTTTTTTGCCGTCATACCTACTCCATATACCCGATATTTCCCAATTGGTGGACAGCGTCACCACCTTTTCTTAAAGATTAAAACCTTTTAAATGTTTTTTCAATACTATTTTATTTATTTATATAATGTTATTTCTCAGTCAAAGAAATTTCTTTCAAATTGATTAAAGAAACATTTGTGATATTATAGAGAAAGGAGAAAGAACTATGCATATTGGATTGATGACTTCCGCATTTCGAAAAGGAAGAAGCGACGATCCCTTCACCACCTATAAGGAACAGATACGCATGTGCAAGGAAGCCGGCTATACCGTATTGGACCTGAACATGTGCGCCATGATAACCAGCGATACGGCAACGGAATTCCAAACAAATGACTGGAGGGCTATCGCTGAAGACACCCGGCAATACGCGGACAGCCTTGGCGTGACATTCTCCCAAAGCCACCCGGTCTATCGGAAGGTTCCCGGGGGCGTCCCCTACCCTGACAAAAACCAGGAAGACCGGTATCTCGAGCTTGCCAAACTGGGAATCGAACTCAGCGCGGTCATGGGAGTCAAGTGGGCGGTACTGCATCCGGCCATGGCATTCGGCGAAGAGATGCTGGACGAGAAGGCCTGCATCCGCGTCAACCATGAGGCAAACGACGAGATCATCGACCTGGCCGTCAAGCGGGGCGTCGGGATCGCGTACGAGAACATGAGGGACAACGAAGCCTACCGCCGATTCGGATCCAGCGCCGAGGAGCTTGTCGCGCTGGTGGACGACTATCGTTGCCCGGAGGTAGGCGTGTGCTGGGATTTCGGCCATGCGCATCGGAACATGCAGGACCAGTGCCGGGCATTGCGGCTGGTCGGAAGGCGTCTGAAAGCGACGCATCTCAACGACAACCACGGGAAGAACCTTGACGAGCACTTGATTCCCTTCATGGGCACCATCTCCTGGGAACGAATCATGAAGGTCCTGCGGGACATCGGCTATGAAGGTCCCCTTGTGTACGAACTTTCGGCGACTGCCAATATGCCGATGCCATTGAAGATGGAGACCATGAAATACGCAAAAACGGTGGGAGACTACCTGCTTTCTTTGGGAGTTTGAATCATGAAAAACTATTCGTTCACCTATGATCTTTGTGTCATCGGGGGAGGTCCTGGCGGCCTTCCCGCGGCTCTGGCGGCAGCACGGCTTGGCGCCAAAGTGTTGCTCGTGGAAAAAAACGGATACCTTGGAGGCAACATCACCCTCGGCCTCCCCTTGCTCGGATACCTCGACCGCAATGGCCGTCAGGTGACAGGGGGAATCGCCCAGGAGTTCATCGACCGTCTGGCCAAAGAACATGGCACCTGGGGCCATGCCCGATGCGGACTGCATGACTCCGTCACGGTTATCGATGGCGAATTGTTCAAGCTGCTTGCCCTTGACATGTGCGATGAGGCAAAAGTGGATGTGCTGCTCCATCTCGAGACAGCCCATGTGAACGTGGAATGCGGCACCATCAAAAGCCTGACCTTTTACGGGAAAGGCAATGAGGTTACGGTCAAAGCGAAACTGTATGTTGACGCCACGGGTGACGGAGATGTCGGATATCTGGCGGGATGTTCCTACGACATGGGGCAGGAAGGCACCCACAATCTCCAGCCGCCAACCGTCATGTGCTCCATCATCGATTTCCATGAAGAGGAGTTTTTCGATTTCCTCGACAAGCATCCGGACATGATCGCCTACAGCGGATGCAAGACCACCGAGTACAAGGATACGTACAATGTCGACCAGCTCCGCAGGGAAAAAAGCCATGTTTTCCTTGGTCTGCGGCCTTTGTTGCGCAAATGGATAGAGGAAGGCACCTGCCCGGTCGACCGTGATACCCTGATCTACATCAACAGCATGCACCCAGGCGAGGTGTTTCTGAACAGCACCAGGCTCCTCCGGACAGACGGGACGGATATCCTCAGCATGACCAAGGGGGAGATGCGCGGCCAGAAGCAACTTTTGCCGCTCATACAGGCGCTCAAAGACCATATCCCTGGATTCGAGGACATCAAGCTTGGACGCATCCTTCCCTTCATGGGCATCCGCGAGACAAGAAGGTTTCAAGGATGGAAGACGCTTACCGGGGATGATGTGCTGCACTACCGGGTCCCGGAAGACACCATAGCCCTCGGTTCCTACATCATCGACATCCATAGCGCGGTTGATGATTCCACCATCAACCGAGCCGTCGAGCATCCGTATGGCATCCCGTACCTCTGCACGGTCAGCAAAGAATTGTCCAACCTCTATTTCAGCGGCCGGTGCATCAGCATGGATGCCGTCGCGCTTTCGACAATCCGCGTCATGCCCACATGCATGGCTATCGGTGAAGCTGTCGGAACCGCCGCGGCCCTGGCCCTGAAGCACAATGTCGGACCAAAAGATGTCGACATCGAGGAACTTCGCGACCAGCTGTTGAAACAGAAAGCCATTCTTGCCTGATAGTACTGCTTCATGGGGCTGTTTCCAAAGTCGGAATGGACCGGAGAAACAGCTCCATGGTATGCCAGCGAGGCCCAACCTGACAGATGCGCCAGCTCACTCTGTCTGGACGATTTCCTTGTTGATTTCCTGGTCCAGTCGTTCATCCTCGGTGATGATCACGGGGCTCTCGTCCAAGAAGGTGCAACCAAAGAAACAGGCGAGCAGCAACCCGGCGAAGAAGGCCATGTTGTAGCGCAGCTCCATCACCGATCCATCCATGGAAACCAGCATGACGAAGATGCCGACCGCCTGCGAATAGAGGGTCATGCGCGCCTGGATCTTGGTCTCGGGATATTTGTAACCAAGCTCCGCGCCATATTGCAGTCCGATGGGAATCGCGCTGAAGGCGAAGAAACCGAAAATACACGCCCCGATGTAGACCAAAAGTCGGTTGCCGACACCCAACACCATCAACAGCAGGCCAGGTAACGCCATACCTTGGCAGAGCGTGTACCAGAGCTTGCGTTTACGCGTGTAATCGCTGAGAGCGGGAATGACCACGGCGCCTACCGCACCGCTGGACATCACAGCCAAGGCGAATTTCGAGGTACTCGGCATGTCCAGCTGTCCGGCGAGAAAATCAATCTTGGAGAGCATCGCCATCACCACGCCCCAGCTGATTGCGAAGACGATGGTCACGCCGCGTAGCGACCTGCCACCGGTAAAGACCGAGCCGCTTACGGCGTAGAGCGTTCCCTCGTCGGCAGGCTCCACCAGCGAGGAGGGAGTCGGGGGCCGTTCGCTGATCAGCACGGAGGCCACCATGCCGAAAACCGTGCAGAGAAAGGAACCCATGAACAGGTTGAAGACGTAGTCGTAGGTAATCAAGCCAGGAAACACCATGTCCGCCCCCAAGGCGATGTACTGCATGGAGGAAAGAATTCCCATGGCCATACCCCGCTCGCGGATGGGAAACCAGCGCGCGACGGTGGTCACGCCAAGGTTCAGGGTGATTGCCTGGGCAATCGCGTAGAGCGCCTGACTGACAATCATCAGCATCGGGTCATGATAGCCGGAAACGCGGATCACGCTCCCGATGGCAATCAAAAGCCCCGAACAGTAGACCGCTACGACCACGCCACATTTGGAGATGAACCAAGAAGCGGGTATGGCAAAGAGAACGAAGACGATCATGTACGTCACGATCATCGTGTCGACGAACTGCCACGAGCCCTTCCAGACACCTTGGTAAAAAGCATTCACCGTTCGGCCGAGCGGAGCGAGGTTCATCCATGGAATCTCGACGGCAACCGTCAAAAGTACCAGGCTGAGCAACACCACCCACCGATACCGGTACGCGTAGACATGCTGCATAGTACGATAATAGCTTTTCAAAACATTTTTGTATATCATTACAAACATGAACGAAACGCTCACCCTTTTGATGAAACGCCGTACGGTACGCGCCTATCAGGACAGGCCTATTTCTGATGCCGACAAGCTGGCCATCCAGCAGGCGACGCTCCGCGCCCCGACAGGGGGAAACATGGCTCCGTATGCCATCATCGATGTCCAGGATCCCCAAAAGAAGACCAAGCTTGCCGACCTCTGCGACCACCAGCCGATGATCGCCAAGGCACCCATGGTCTGGGTCTACGTGCTCGACTGGCAGAAATGGTACGACTGGTTCCGCCTGGACCACTGTGACGAGAAGAGCGGCATTCCGATGCATACTCCTTCCCTTGGCGATTTGGATATCAGCCTGCAGGACGCCTTGATTGCCGCCCAGACCAGCGTTATCGCGGCCGAGTCCCTCGGCATCGGCTCCTGCTACATCGGCGATGTCATAGAGCATGGCGAGGAGCTGCAACAGCTATTGGACCTTCCCCGTTTCACCATGCCCGCATGCATGCTGATTTTCGGCTACAAGCCGATCCATGACCACGAGTTGCCACTCGAGGAACGCTGCCCCGTCAAGGACATGTTCATGACCGACAGCTACCATCGCCGCCCGCTCGAGGAAATCCGGAAGGCCTACCACAAACATGAGGAGAAAGACCGCAGCGTGGGACGCCTCCCCTACGCGGGAAAGGGAAGCCTGGCTGACTATTGTTACAGACGCAAGTACACAAGCCTGTTCATGAAGGAGATGACCCGGTCGATGCAATACTGGCTGAGGAGATGGTGTGATGGAGATTCGCACGTACAAAAGTGACGACATCGAGTCGATGCGCCAAATCTGGAACGAAGTGGTCAGGGCAGACAACGCCTTTCCCCAGGATGAGCCTCTGACCAAGGAGCAGGCCCCCTCCTTCTTTGCAGGCCAAAGTCTTAGCGTGGTCGCTGTCGAGGGCGACAAGATAGTTGGCTTGTACATCCTGCACCCCAACGGAACAGGGCATACCGCCGGCAATGCCAACGCCAGCTATGCGGTGCTCGCCACCGAGCGTGGCCGGCACATCGGGGAAGCCCTGGTGAGGGACAGCCTCAAGCAAGCCAAAAGGCTTGGCTATCACAATCTCCAATTCAACGCGGTACTCGCCTCCAACGCCAGCGCGATCCATTTGTACGAGAAGCTGGGTTTCCGCAGCCTCGGAATACTCAAGGAAGGATATCGTCACTCTGACGGCCGATACGAGGACCTCAGGCTCTTCGTCTACCCACTGGAGTGCCCATGAGCATCCTCGATCGTTTCACCCAGAAGCATCTAGGCATGAACCTCAAGAATTACGAGAAGACCGTTCCTTCGTTACGCAGCTCGGTCGACTTCGACCCAGTCGGCCACGCCAAAGTGGAAATCCGTCTTCCCGAGGATCCCTACGAGCCGATGACGGCCTTTCCGAAAGGACAGCTGAAGCAGGAAATCTTCGACTACCTCGATCGGCGCAACGCCGCCATCCCCTCGCTCTACCAGATCAACCTGATCATCCACGGACACTATAGCCAAGAAGAGCAAAAGCGCCTGATCATGCTGGTCAAGCGCCACTATGACCTGCAGCTGCTGATGAAGCAGGATACCTACACCTTCCTGGCATTCAAGTCGTTGGGCCTCTTCTTGCTCGGCGTCTGCGTGATTCTGCTGATGAAAATCATTCCCCTGTTCGACGAGTCCCTGCTCCAGCAAGTGGTTTCCACGGTAGGCTCTTTCGCGCTGTGGGAGGCTGCCGACACCTTGATCCTCGAGCGACGGGAAGTCCGCCACGAGATGCTGGATATCGCCCAATACTCCCTCTGCCACATCAACTTCGTCGATGATTGATCAGCCCTCGAGGAAGGGCACTTTTCCTCTGAGCTGGGCCGCAATCATACCGGCGATGCTCTGCGCCCCATATCGGGAAAGATGGGTGTTGTCTTCCTTTCCTTCCGGATAGTTGGGCCACACGCCGGCCGGCAGTTGGTTGAACAGCCTGCGGGAACCCTCCGGTCCAAGCCGCTGGTACAGGTCTCGCGTCAGCTCGGTCATCGGAACAAAGAAGACAGAAAGCTCGTCGGAAACAGCTTTGGCGGCGGCAGGATAGTCCCCGTGGGTCGCCAAGGCCTCGGCCCCGGCGAAACGCCTGCGCTCAATCGAGGAAAGAATAATCGGGTTTGCACCCTTTTCCCTGATTTCCCGTACCATTTTCCGAAGATTGTCCTGATAGCTGCCCCAGGGTTCGGTGTGCCGCCTTTCGTCCTCCTTGGAATCGTTATGCCCGAACTGGATGATCACCCAGTCCCCTTCATGGACTTTCTCGAGCATCGAAGCGTAGACGCCTTTTTCAATCGCGCTTCTCGTGGAAAGCCCGTTGACCGCGCGGTTGTCCAGACTCCACCCACCGGCAAGGAAACTATCGAAGCACATTCCCCAGCCTGTCTCAGGCCAGGTTTCCATCCGTTTGTTCGCGCAGGTGGAATCCCCAAGCAAAAATACTGTCGCCATTCGTTCATCCTTGATAACGGGACGCACCGCGGCCCATCTTTCCAAATGTACCATACCATGGCAGGGAAAATCTCGTTCGTGGGTTCCGTCTCTGAGGAAAAGGAAGAGACCCGAGTGTTTTCCTCACCCAGGTCTCTCATCCCCCGTTGTTCCTATCACTTCTTCCATAATCGTGCAAGGAAGGGAAGAAGGTTCTGTCTCTTGGTACAGATACATATTACATACAACATTCGAAGTTGACAAGATATTTTTTATATATTTCTTTATATTTCAAAGAGTTACAAATGTCAGAAGTTTTTACTACATGGTACACACTTTGAACATTGCACATACTTCGTCCAAACGTGCTCCACCACTTGTTTTCCTTCTATTCTCTTGACATATCGAGAATTCCAGAGAAAAACCGCTATGACAGAACAATGAAACGGCAAATGTCCCAAGATGGCAGATGTCATTTCGTTGGATGGCTATCGCGCCGATCGTGATGTCCTCGGGAAAAACCGAAAAGGGCCTTTTGGGCGAAGTTTGGACGAACCTCTCGCGGAAAACAGAGGAAAACGGCCGGAAAACCTTCCCGGCCGTTGGTGGGATATCATTCGATGATGCCGATGGAAACGCTCATGTTTCCGTCCGCAGAATAGCCGAACAGAGCAACCCAGTTTCCCAGCGGTGTCTGCAAGCCGACACCGGCCTCAAGTCCTATATCCCAATTCCGGTTGTCGAAATACGCGCCTCCCCTTTCCCCCTTGAAGGGCTCGTAATCATCCATCACGCCCCCGGCGACACGGGAGATGAAATAGACCGGGAAAATGAACTGGACGGGAAGACGCATGCGGTAACGGACCATGGCAAGGGCACTGCTTTTGCGCAGGGTACCGTAACGGTAGCCCGGTACGCCGTCGAAGCCGCCGACGTCGGCGTAAGACATGTTCAAATCTTCCGGGCCGTCGAGCAGGTCGAAGCGGAATCCGTAGCCAACCATATGGACGCCACCGGCAAGAACGACATCCTGGCGGAAATCCCCTTGGAGCGACCAGAAGAAGTCATCCGGGAAATAGATGCCCGTCTCCTCCTTCACGCTGAAACGGATACCGTTCTCGATCACGTTGTGATGGATGCGGGTATCGATCACCAAGCCAATCGAGCCATAGCCCATGTTGTACTGCTTTTTCCGCTCGTGCACGTAGATGTTCCGGAATCCGGAAAGCAATTCAAGCTGCAGGAAGTTGGCATAGTTGTAGGCAAGCCCTACCTGCAAATCTCCTCCACGGTCGATAGGGGAAAGCCGTTCCGAATTGGCGTTGTGGGTTTGGATCGAGTAACTCCCGATTCCAGCCATTCCCTCGATTCCCATGAGAATCTGGTGGGAGTTGGTCGTCATCACCGGCACCCATGCCCCCAACAGCAACGATGAGATGGTACCCTGTCGCAGGTCGACGGTAAAGTCGAACTTGTGCTTGGTCACCTCGGAGAAAAGGAATGTCTCACGGAACTGGAGGCCCAACCACATCGGCGAGTCGCTGACGTAGTTGTTGTTGGAGAAGCCCAGCGAGCCGTAGGCAGAGAGCTGGAAGCGGTTGGTGGGAATGTCATAGTACTCGTAGTTGATCAACAGCGTCTCGCTGTAGGGGTTGTCGTCGTGGCGCACATCGTAGCTGATGCTGGAGAGCTTGTTGTTGTACTTCACCCTATCCAGGTATTTGAGCAACCGCTGGCGATTCTTCTCGTCCAGTTTCTCGCCAAGCATGAAATGGAAGGCCTCCGGCCCAATGACAAAGGCATGCTCCACTTCCGAGCGGTCATGCACCTCTACCGAGCGGATCACCCGTTCATCCTCGTTCCAATACTGGGGACGGTCCGGATCCTTGGGAACCAAGTCCCTGCCATCGGAGCGTAACTGCCAGGCTAGCCTGCGGAATTCCTCCTCATGCGCATCCACCGCCTTTTTTCCGGCAACGTACATGTCGGAAAACTTGTCGAAGGCAAGCATGGTCTGCATGTTGTTCTCGATGTCCGGGACAATCATGATGTCCGCGTCCGGGTACTGGTACTCCATGCTCGGCGTCATCATGGCCAGCAACCTGCCAGCCACGCCAAGAAAACTCTGCATGTCCTTGCGGGTCGGCTTGGCGTTGGGACTGACATCCATGGCGATGACATAATCCGCGCCCAGTTCCCGGGCAACATCAATCGGCAGGTTGTCCACCATGCCGCCATCTATGGCGTAGGAACCGTTCTCCTGCGGATAGGGAGCGAAGACCAACGGGATGGAAAGGCTGGAACGCACGGCTGTCACCAGAGATCCGTGGTCATACACGATTCTCCCTCCGGTCAGCGCGTCGGTCGCCACTGCACGGAAAGGGATGTCCAACTGGTCGAAATCTGTGATGCCTGCTTTGCTTCCGTACAGCTCGTTCATCATGGCCAGCACCGCGTTGTCCTCGGAGAGATTGGAGAACTCCCCCACCTCGTGGTTCCCAAAGGAAAGGGAGATGATGTTGCCATTGTGCTTTTCCTGAGGTCCGGAGAAGGTGGGCACCCGCGGGGAAACAGGTTTCAGGACGATATCAAGGATATTATGGGATTGCACGTATCCAGCTATCTGGCTCGGCGTGTAACCGGTGGCGTACATGCTACCGATTAAAGCGCCGATACTGGTTCCCAGGACCATGTCGACCGGAATGCCATAAGCTTCCAGCTTCTCAAGAAGCGCGACCTCGGCGTAGCCACGCGCTCCACCACCCCCGAGAACCACCGCGACCTTTCCTCCCTCGGCTGAAAGCGGGCTCAAGACGACACATACCATCACCAGTACACACAGATGCTTCATGGTTCCACCTTACAGGAAAACCACTTTGGAGTATAGAAGCCTTTGGTGCTATGAAACAAAATCGGGCACCCCTTACGGAGTGCCCGATCGTTTACCTTGCGGTAATCGGATCTCACATCAGAGGTCCAACCTTCTCGTAGAAGCTCATGCGATGAGCCGCGTCGGCAGCGGCCTTCGCGAAGAGCTCGTCCGCATGCTCGGGGTTGGTCTTTCTGAGAGAGGTGTAACGAACCTCGCCATTGAGGAAATCCTGATACGGCTGAGTCGCAGGCTTGGTGCTCCAAGTGAACTTCTTGCCTTCAGGAAGATCCGGGTTATAGGTGTAAAGCGGCCAGTAACCACAATCAACGGCCTTCTTCTCCTCAGCCTGGCTGTAGGTCATGTTCAGACCATGGTTGATACAAGGAGCGTAGCAGAAGACAATGGCGGGACCATTGTAAGCCACAGCTTCCTGCAGAGCCTTCTGGGCCTGGACACGGTTGGCGCCAAGAGCGATGGAAGCGACATAGACATAGCCGTAGCTCATGCACATGAAGCCCATGTTCTTCTTGCCAACGACTTTACCACTGTTCGCGAATTTGGCGACGGCGGCGATAGGAGTCGACTTGGAAGCCTGTCCACCGGTGTTGGAGTACACCTCGGTATCGACGACGAGCACCTTCACGTTGCGGCCGGAGGCCAGCACGTGGTCGACGCCACCGTAGCCGATATCGTAGGCCCATCCATCACCACCGATGATGCAGACGGTCTTCTCGGAGAAGTAATCCTGCAGCTCAACCAGCTTGGCAAGCAGATACTTGGTCTGCTCGTCGGTCGCCTTGGCCTTGGCCAGGGCAGCCTGCACAGCCTTCTGGGCCTCGATGGACGCCTCGGAGTTATCCTCCCACAGGGCTTCGGCCTTCTCGATCGCGGCAAGCACATCCTTGTCAGCGTCAGCCTGGGCCTTGTACTGCTCGATGTAGACCTGCAGCTGGTGGCGGTTGCTGTCGATTGCCAGCCTCATGCCAAGACCATACTCGGCGTTGTCCTCGAACAAGCTGTTGCCCCATGCCGGACCACGTCCATCCTCGCGCTTGCAATACGCGGTGACCGGGAAGGTACCGGAGTAGATGGAAGAACAACCAGTCGCGTTGGCGACGACCATTCTCTCACCACAAATCTGGGTCAGCATCTTGATGTACGGGGTCTCGCCACATCCGGCACAGGCACCGCTGAACTCGAAGAACGGTCTCTTCAGCTGCAGTCCCTTGATGGTGCTCGGGTTGGTTCCCTCGGTGTTGTACGGCAGGGTCTCGAAGAAGTCGCAGTTGGTGTCCTCACCAGCCTTGCGAGCGTCAACCGTCGGCACCATGGCCAGGGCCTTCTCCTTGGCGGGGCAGGTCACGACACAGACGCCACAACCCTGGCAGTCCTCAGGATACACCTGGATTCTGAACTGCAGGTTCTTGTCGTTCTTGGTGTTGCTCTTGATGACGGTGAAGGTCTTCGGAGCCTTCTCGAGGAGTGCCGGCTCAATCTGCTTGCCACGGATGGCGGCATGCGGACAAGACTGCACGCACTGCATGCACTGGATGCACTTGGTAGAATCCCACGCAGGAACGAACGGGGCGACACCACGCTTCTCGAGTCTGGCGGTGTTGGTCGGAACCTTGCCGTCGAAGCTCATCGCGCTGACAGGAATGGAGTCACCCTGCATATGGAAGCACGGCTCCATGATCTTCTTGGCATACTCCTTGACATCATCAGGCAGGTTGGCCGGAAGCAACGGTTTCGGCTCGTAGCTCTTGGTGATGGTGGCAGGGATGGCAATCTCCTTCAGGGCATCGCTGGCGGCGTCAACTGCAGCCCAGTTCATCTTGACGACTTTCTCACCCTTTCTGGAGAAGGTCTTCTCAATGTACTGCTTGATGTAGCTGATAGCCTGGGCCTGATCAGGAATAACCTTGGAAATCGCGAAGAAAGCGGCCTGCATGACCGTGTTGATTCTCGAACCAAGGCCGACCTTCTCGGAAATGGCCAGAGCATCGATGCTGTAGAAGTGGATGTGCTTCTTGATGATGGTCTCCTGCATGTCGCGGGTCAGGCTCTCGAACACCTTGTCGGCAGGAACTTGGCTGTTGAGCAAGAAGACGCCATTCTCCTTCAGCGGCTTCAGCAGGTCGTAACGACCAACGTAGGCCGGGTTGTGGCAGGCGACGAAATCGGCGTGGTCGATCAGCCACGGCATGTCCAGGTTGCCCTTTCCAAAGCGCAGGTGGCTCACGGTGATGCCACCGGACTTCTTGGAGTCGTAGGCGAAGTAGGCCTGGGCATTCATGTGGGCGTAGTTGCCGATGATCTTGACGGAGTTCTTGTTGGCGCCGACAGTACCATCGGAACCGAGGCCCCAGAACAAGCAGGCGACAGTGCCGGCCGGAGCGACATCGATCGGGGCGCCAATCTTGATGGACCTGTGGGTCACATCATCATTGATACCGACGGTGAAGTTGTTGAACGGATCGTCGCTGGCCAGATGCTCGAAGACGGCGGCGGCGTGGTTCGGCGGGAAGTCCTTGCTGGACAGGCCGAAGCGGCCTCCGATGACCATGATGTTGGTGCGGCCCATCTGGTTGAGGGCGGCGACAACGTCGAGATACAGCGGCTCGCCGAGAGAACCGGGCTCCTTGGTGCGGTCGAGCACGGCAATGCGCTTGACACTTGCCGGAAGGGCGGCGCAGAAAGCCTTGGCGCTGAACGGTCTGTAGAGTCTGACCTTCAGGACGCCGGTCTTCTTGCCATGGGCGTTCAGGTACTTGCTGGCCCACTCGCAGGTGCAGGCACCGGAACCCATGACGATCACGACATCGGTAGCCTCGGGATCACCGACATAGTCGAACAGATGGTACTGTCTGCCGGTAACCTTGGCGATCTTGTCCATATACTCCTGGACAATCTCAGGAACAGCGTCGTAGTACGGGTTGACCGTCTCACGACCCTGGAAGTAGACATCCTCGTTCTGGGAAGCGACCTTGAGAGCCGGATGCTCAGGACGCTGAGCTCTCTGGCGGAATCTCTCGATGTACTTCTCCTCGACAAGCGGCTTGATGTCCTCGTACTCGATGTTCTCGACGGTTTCGTACTCGTGGGAGGTGCGGAATCCATCAAAGAAGTTGAGGAACGGAACCTGAGCCTTGAGGGTGGACAGATGGGCAACAAGAGCCATATCCATGGTTTCCTGGATGCTGCCACCAACCGTCATGGCGAAACCAGTGGCGCGGCAGGCCATGACATCGCTGTGATCACCGAAAATAGACAGAGACTGAGCGGCCAAAGAACGAGCGGACACGTGGAAGACAGTCGGAATCATCTCGCCGGCGATCTTGTACATGTTCGGAATCATCAGCAGCAGGCCCTGGCTCGCGGTGAACGTGGTGGTCAGGGCACCAGCCGCCAGAGAGCCATGGACAGCGCCAGCGGCGCCAGCTTCGGACTCCATCTCCATGATCTCGACCTTCTTACCCCACAGGTTCTTGCGGCCAGTGCTGGCCCAGGAATCCGCATACTCGCCCATAGGCGAGCTCGGGGTAATCGGGTAGATCGCGGCAACTTCGCTGAAGGCATACGCGATGTGCGCGGCAGCGGTGTTGCCATCGATAGTAACCAAATTCTTGTTACCCATTTTACACTCCATTTTCTAGAAAATTTGAATCGTCCTTGCAGACATCCAATTTACAAACAACACGACAAAACGAGGGCACAATACCCCCATTTAAGCAAATTCATTTTACTTCATAGCCCGTATGTTTGCAACACATTGGGAATGGCGGTTCCGAGAGCCCGCATGGAAAAAAGTCAGGGCAAGCGCCTCTCCTTGCCCTGCCCCAAGGATGCCGCAACCATGCGCGAATGGAAAAGAACGGCACGAAGGCCGCGTCCACAAGACGTAGGAAGGGCACCATGCCTTTATTCCTGGGAGGGCCCAATGCCATGGGCAATCAACCGTGGATACAGAAGCGCCCCCGGGAAGGAGTTGCGATTCCCCAGGGGCGCGGAAACTTCGTCCTACAAGATCAGCACTCGCTGTGCCCGCAGCTGAAGCACTTCTTGCAACCCTCGATGTTGACGAAGGTGGCATTGCCGCAGACCGGACAGATATCGGCCTTGATGCTGTTTTTGACCGGAAGGTTCAGCGAGAGCTGTCCGCTCTCCTCCTTCTCGTCATCGGCATCGGGCAGGTGCGCTGCCTGGGCGCTCTGGTCGCCCTCGGTCAGGCCGATATGCTCCTTCAGCACTTGGGCGATGGCGTCGGAAAGGCTGGAGACACGGTTCTTGCCAAAACCGATCGCCCTTCCGCTGCCGATACCGCCGAGCTGGGCGATGATCGCCTCGGTCCGCTGCTTCGGAGTCAGCGGGCTGGGCATGCGCAGGACTAGGCTGATCAGACGTCCGAGACCCTCGGCGTCAGCCGCGACGTCACTTCCCGCCTTGCCGACGTTGACGAAGACCTCGAAGGGGTTCTTCATATCCATGCCATCGCTGTTGACCGTCACGTACGCAGTACCGATCGGAGTAGACTTGCGGTAAGTGATGCCGCTGACATAGCTTGCCCTGACGCGGGCCTTCGGCTCCGCCGTGGCCATCACCTGCGGCTTTGTCTCCTCTTTTTTCTTCTCGCCGTCTTTCTTGGCTGTCAGGACCTGGGTGTCGCGCGAACCGTCACGGTAGGTGGTCCCGCCCTTGCATCCCAGCTCGTACATCAGCTCGTAGAGCTTGCGGGTCTGCTCGACCGTATAGTCCCTTGGAGTGTTGCAGGTCTTCGAGATCGAGGAGTCCACCCATTTCTGGATGGCAGCCTGGACGCGCACGTGCCCTTCCGGAGAAAGGTCCATGGCGCTGACAAAGTAGGCCGGCCGTTTCTGGCCCGGGTGGGCTTTGACCCACTCGTCGTAGACCTTGACACGCTCGATGTTGGTACCCATGCGGCCTTTGCGTTCCCACTCCCAGTAGTAATAGGGTTCAATGCCGGTCGACGTGTTGACCATCGTTCCTGTCGTCCCGGTCGGGGCCTGGGTGAGCAGCGTGACGTTGCGCAGGCCCTTCTCCCTGACCAGCTGCCGGATATCCTCCGGCATCTGCTTCATGAAGCCGCTCTCCAACAGTTTGTCGGCGTCAAAGTGCTGGAACTTACCCTTTTCCTGGGCCAGCTCCGCGCTCTCGCGATAGGCCTCGACGCAAATGAACTTGTATAGCTTGTCGATGAACTTCAGCGACTCGTCGCTTCCGTAACCAAGCTCCAGGTGGATCAGCATGTCCGCAAGGCCCATGGTTCCCAGTCCGATGCGGCGCTCCGACTGCTGGCGCTGGCGGTTCTGCTCGAAGAAGTAGGGTGTGTCGTCTATGACATTATCCAGGAAGCGGACCGAGTCGTGCACGACACGGGCAAGGTCATCCCACTTGACCTGCTTGTTCTCGACGAACCGGGAAAGATTGATGGAACCAAGGTTGCAGACGCCCCACGGGGGAAGGCCCTGCTCGCCACAGGGGTTGGTACTGTGGATCGTGCAGTAGTACCAGGAGTTGCTCATCTTGTTGTAACGATCGATGAAGAAGACCCCCGGCTCGGCGCTCGCCCATGCGCTCTCGATGATGTTGTTCCAGATGTCACGGGCCTTGACGGTCTTGTAGACGATGACCTTGCCACCGTTCTTCTTCCACTCGTTCAGGTCTCCATCCCACTTCGTGTCATAGGCCGGATCCTGGGTATCCGGGAAGACCAAGGCCCAATCCTTGTCGGCCTTGACGGCCGCCATGAAGTCATCGGTGATGCCGACAGAGATATTGGCGTTGGTGATCCTGCCCATTTCCCGCTTGCTGTTGATGAAGTCCAGCACATCCGGGTGCCAGACGTCGAGGATCAGCATCAGCGCGCCGCGGCGGCTGCCCCCCTGTTCGATCAGACCGGTGACAAAGGAGAAGAGCGCCCCCCAGCTGACCGATCCGGAGGAACGGCCGTTGACCCCCTTGACGTAGCTGTGGCGGGGGCGGAGCGAGCTCAGGTTCATGCCGACACCGCCACCCCGGCTCATGATCTCCGTCATCTGTCCGAGGCTTTCCATGATTCCATGGCGGGAGTCCTTCGGAGAGGGGATGACATAGCAATTGAAATAGGTCAGCTTCTGGTCGGTGCCCGCGCCGGTCAAAATGCGGCCGCCGGGGACGAACTTCCAGTCGTCAAGAAGCCAAGCAAACTCCTTCTCCCATTTGGCGCGGACCCCTGGCTTCTCCTGGCTGGCAATGCCACGTGCGACACGGGCCTGCATCTCCTCCGGCTTGGTCTCCAGCGGTTTGTCAATCTGGTCCATCTTCACGGAGATGACGGCCCCGTCATCCAGCTTGACCGTGATGTCTTCCCCATTTTTCGCGGTCACCGTGCCGATTTCACGCTGGCTGGTTTTCGGGTTGCTGACAGCGACGACGATATCGCCGACCGCAAGAGTCTTCTTTTGCACGTCTTTCAGCGCGTACCGATCGAGAAAAATTTTCCGCCCTAGCGGAGTGAGCTCGTTCTTTACCATGGAATCATTCTCCAGAAAACAATTTCGTAGACAGCTACTAAGCCTACCATGGGAGAAAGTGTTTTGCAAGGTTAAAAACACAACATTCATGGTTATAACCGCATGCTCACGCTATATTTAGTGTTATACAACTTTCATAGCATTTCTCCTAAGATGGGTATCTAAATGCTTGTGAACACAAGAAAACCTCTCCCTCGGGAACCCGCTATTCCACACAAAGTCTCCGTGAGAAAAAAGGTTTCGGAAAAGAATGCTAGTGTGATGGTCCCGTCTTGCCAGACAAACAAGAAGGAGAAAGCGCGCCCCCGCTGTGTTTCGAGAGAGGAACAGACAGCGCTTCCGCCATCTGAGAAAGAATGGTACTTCAGAAAAAGTCAAATGCTTGCGAGGGGCGCGAAAATCCAAACCAATAGCCGCGAGCGGGACCGGCCGGTCCTCGCCGCGGCAAATCACTCGTGGTACCTCAGTACCCGAGCTGGAGCATGGCGTCAGCAACCTTCTTGAAGCCGGCGATATTGGCTCCCTTCACATAGTTGATGTAGCCATCCTTTTCCCTGCCGTTAGCCACACACTGGTCGTGAATCGACTTCATGATGTGGCGTAGCCGCTGGTCGACCTCCTCGGCCGTCCAAGGCAGATGCTCCGCGTTCTGGCTCATCTCCAGTCCGGAACAGGCGACTCCGCCGGCATTGGCGGCCTTGCCCGGGGCGAACGGGATGTGGTGCTCGATAAAATACTTGACCGCATCAGCCTGGCAACCCATGTTGCTGGTCTCCACGACGTACTTCACTCCGTTCTTGACCAACGTCTTGGCGTCCTCGAGGCTCAACTCGTTCTGGATGGCGCAGGTAAAAGCCATGTCGACCGGCAGTTCCCACGGTTTCTTGCCGGGGACGAACTTGCAGTGGAACTTCTCGGCATACGGCGCGACGACATCGTTGTTGGAGGAGCGAAGCTGCTTCATGAACTCCCATTTCTCCGGAGTGCCGACACCCTCCTCATCAACAATATAGCCGTCAGGTCCGCTGATGGTCACCACCTTCGCTCCCAGCTCGGTCGCCTTGACGCAGGCGCCCCAAGCGACATTGCCGAAACCGCTGATGGAAATCCTCTTGCCTTTGAAACTGTCCCCATGCTCCTTCAGGATCTCGTCGGCGAAGTACATGGTTCCGTAGCCGGTCGCCTCGGGACGCACCAAGCTGCCGCCGATGGACAAGCCCTTGCCCGTCAGGACGGCTGCGTTCTCATTGCGAAGGCGCTTGTACTGTCCATAGAGGAATCCGATCTCACGCCCGGCGACACCGATATCACCCGCAGGGACATCCTGATCCGGCCCTATATATTTCTGCAGCTCAGTCATGAATGAACGGCAGAAACGCATGATTTCGGCGTTGCTGCGACCGCGTGGGTCAAAATCGCTACCACCCTTTCCACCACCCATCGGCAAGGTGGTCAGGCTGTTCTTGAAGGTCTGCTCAAAGCCGAGGAACTTCAACGTCCCTAGGGTGACGGAGCGATGGAAACGAAGCCCTCCTTTATAGGGTCCGATCGCGTTGTTGAACTGGACGCGGTAGCCTCGGTTGGTATGGATATGACCCTCGTCGTCCTCCCAGTCCACGCGAAAGGTGATGACGCGGTCTGGCTCGGTAATCCGCTCCAGGATATTGTTCGCCTCGTACGCGGGGTTCGCGTTGACGAAGTCGATGACACTCTCGACCACTTCGCGGACAGCCTGGATGAACTCGGGCTGCGCGGGGTTCCTTTTTTCCAACTCAGCCATGAAAGGTTCCAACTGATACATGACTTGACTCCTTTTGTGATTCCAGACTAAACCCACATTTCACACTGGTCAACAAAAATGTTGTATACAGCAATATTCTTATTTATTTTTACTCTTTACGACAGTTTCATCTGAATATTTCGACAAATTCCATCTTTTTGGATAAAACTTAACGATTTCAAGTCACGCCAAGCGATTCCAATGCTACAATTTTTCCCATGATGGTTCAGGATCCGACATGGAAACCTTTTGACCAGTTGATGCAGAAGCATATCTACCACGTGCTCCTCGTCACCAGCGATTACGACCGGTTCCTCATCGAGGAGGACGGGCGTATCGAAGAGGTCCTGTATGAGGAATATACCCAGTTGGGACTTTCCACTCCCCCGACTTTGACCTTCGCTTCCAGCGCCGGGGAAGCGCTGGCTTTGGTGCGCTCCGGCGGTTTCGGACTGGTGATTACCATGGTCGACCTGGACGAGAACCTGCAAAGTCTCTGTCACGAAATCAAGAGCGTACAGCCAGGACTCCCGGTCATCGTCCTCTCCCCCTCCGCAAGCCACAGGAGAAACCCGGAAATGCACCACCTCAAGGAGGCCGACTACCTTTTCTACTGGCAAGGCAACCCCCGCATCTTCCTGGCGATGGTCAAGCTGGTCGAGGATCGAATGAATCTGGAACACGACACCCAGATAGCCGACATACAGGCGATCATCCTGGTCGAGGACTCGGTCCGCTTCTACAGTACCTACCTGCCGTTGATGTACACCTGCCTGATCGACAACAACAACTCCACCATTCTGGAGGCACTGAACGACTGGGGCAAGCACCTGCGCATGCGCGGCCGTCCCAAGATTCTGCTGGCGGGAAATTATGAGGAAGCGTGGGATTTGCTCACCCGCTACCGGGGCCACATTCTCGGCCTGATCAGCGACATCTCATTCGACAGGAACGGGATACACGACAACGAGGCGGGCTTCCGGCTTGCTGAGGCGGTCCACCAGGAAAATCCGGAGATTCCCATAGCGCTGCAGAGCACCGACCGAGCGCACCAGAAGCAGGCCTGGGACGAAGGCTTCACATTCCTGTGGAAGCAATCCCCTACCCTGCTCTCTGACTTGTACGACTACATGAACCGCGAGTACGGCTTCGGCCCCTTCATCTTCCGCGACCCGCGTACCGGAAAGGAAATCGCCCGGGCGGCATCGATGAAAGAGCTACAGGAAGTGCTGCCGAGCATCGACGCTGCCAGCTTCGCCTTCCATAGCGCCCGCAACGACTTCTCTCGTTGGTTACGCGCCCAAGGGCTGTTCAGCCTTGCCAGGCAGGTCCATGCGATCAAGCTCTCCAAGGATCCCGAGGAGACCAGAAGGCAAATCACCGAGACAATCCGAGGCTACCGGGAAAGCAGGAGCCGGCGCACGTTGACCCAGTTCGACCGTGGCTCCTTCGACGAGACAATCTACTTCAGCCGCATAGGTACCGGTTCCCTTGGCGGCAAAGGGCGCGCCTTGGCCTTCATCGACCAGGAGCTGCGCTCCAGCGGACTGATGGAAAAGTGGAAGGACCAGCACCTGTCCATCCCCCCCACAGTGGTGCTTTGCACCGACCTGTTCCGAAACTTCATCGACATCCATGACTTGGCGAGCCAGCTTACCGGCATGCGGGACGACCGGGATATCGATCGCCTGTTTCTCAGCCAGAGCATCGACAAAGAACTCGAGGCGGATTTGCAGTCATTGCTCGCCGTCTGGAAAATGCCGCTTGCAGTCCGCTCCTCGTCGCTGTTGGAAGATTCCCACTTCCAGCCTTTCGCGGGGGTGTACGATACCTGCATGCTCTCCAGTAGCGGGGATGAAACGAGTCGTTTGGCAGAACTGGAGGACGCGATACGGTGTGTCTGGGCGTCGACCTTCCACAAGAAGGCGAGAAGCTACCTGAAAGCGACCGAGCACATGCAGGAAGAAGAGGAAATGGCAGTCGTCATCCAGCCAGTGGTAGGATCCTGGTGGGGAAACCTGTATTACCCGACGGCCGGGGGTGTCGCCCGCTCGCTGGATTTCTGGCCGATGCCGGACACCGCGTCGAAGGACGGTGTGGCGCAACTCGCCTTCGGGCTGGGCAAGACGGTGGTAGATGGCTTCCCCTCCCTGCGCTTCTGCCCCAAGCACCCCAAGAAAGAGATGCCACAGAAACGACAGGAACGTTTCTTCGCCTTGGAGGACCGGCCCTTCGACCCGCTCGGGGAGGGAGACGAGCACGTCGTCCTCAAAAGCGTGCGTGAGGCAGAGGGAACTTCGCTATCCAGCGTCGCCACCATACTGGTGGACGGGCAGGAAAGCGAACAAGCCACCGACAGCGGTATCCGGCTGATCACCTTCCACGGTATGCTCCGCTACGAAAGCTTCCCGGTCGCAGCCATCGTCACCGACCTGCTCGCCCTTGGCGAAGGAGCGATGCGCACCCCGGTGGAGATTGAATTTGCCATCGACCTTCCCACCTCCACCTTCACCCTGCTGCAGATCCGCCCAATCGCCATGGCTGGTGAGGAGGAAGAGGTCCATATCTCCCACAAGGAACAGCAAGAATCCTTGCTCTACGCCGACCTGGTAATCGGCAACGGACGTGTCCAGGGAATCAAGGATCTGGTGGCCCTGGATATGGAAACCTTCGACCAAGGCAAAATGGCGGAGATGGCGCTGGAACTGGAAGCCTTGAACCAAGGCATGGAAGGCGCGCCCTACGCACTGATTGCGGCCGGAAGAATCGGTTCCAGCGATCCAAGCCAAGGAATTCCGGTCTCCTGGAGCCAGATTTCCTCCTGCCAGGTGCTGGTAGAACTCCGTCTACCGGCTCTGCGTGTCGATCCAAGCCAAGGTGCCCATTTCTTCCAGAATCTGACCAGTCTGGGTTGCTTCGCGCTGACCGCCAATCTGGAGAACTGGCACCCCGAACAACTAGAACCACTCCCTGTCGTCGAAAGGACGGCGCATTTCACGCGCTGGCATTTCGAGCGCGACCTGACCATCAAGGTCGACGGCAGAGGCGGGCAGGCGATTATTTCCCTTGGGTAGGAGACTCTGCCTTCGCCTGGGCTTTCAACGCGTTCCACAGGTTGTCTTCCGGCGGCTCGGCCACGATCATCAGCGGCTGTTTCCTTACCGGATGGGTGAAGGTGACGGAGCGGGCATGCAGGCAGATGCCTCCATCGGGGTTGCTCCTGGCAGCGCCGTATTTCAGATCACCCTTGACATGGATGCCGATAGCGGCGAGCTGGGCCCGGATCTGGTGGTGGCGTCCGGTATGGAGGTGGATTTCCAGCAGGAAATAGCGCTCGCCTTTGGCGATTACCTTGTAGTCCAGCTTGGCCAATTTGGAACCTTGCTTCTCCACAGGGTACGCGACGCTCTTGTTGGTCTTGGAGTTGCGGAAGATATAATGGACCAACGTCCCTTCGCTTTTCTCGGGAAGCTTGTCGACGATAGCCCAGTAGACCTTCTTCACGTCCTTGCCCTTGAAGGCTTCGTTCATCCGGACCAGAGCCTTCTCGGTTTTGGTGTAAATGACGATGCCGCTAGTCGGCCTGTCCAACCGGTGGGGGATGCCCAGATAGACGTTCCCCGCCTTGTGATAGGTCTCCTTCAGGTAGGCCTTGACCTTGTCCGCCAGGGTCTCATCGCCGCTCTCGTCACCCTGGACAAGCTCTCCGGGGAGCTTGTTGACGACAATCAGATGGTTGTCCTCGAACAGAATGCGATCCTTGAGATCACTCTGCATGGTCTTCAGAGCCTCCATCCTCATCATCGAACAACGTGGGCGCTCCGCTGGAGACCACTTCCTTGACTGCCCGCAGGTGCAGGCTGGCGATTTCCTTGACTGTCAGGCGGTAGCCGCGGGCCTTGACGCCACGCACCGGGTAGTCTCCGAAGTAGAACTTCTCCTCCTTGATGCGGAGCCCCGGCTTCGGCTTGTACTCCACCTTGACCTCGGCGTTGTCCACCGTGGAAAGCTTGAGCAGCTTGAAGTTCCCTTCGGGGAGAATCTGGTACGGCTTTTTCAGCTGCCAGCTGGTAATCTGGAATCGCTTGATGAAGAGGTACTTGTAGTTTTTCTCCTGGTAGAGCAACGTGAAGGTGGTTTTGGCAAGCTCTTCCTTGTCGGCGAAAACGCAGTAGAGCATCCCTTTCCCTACAAATTCCTTGTCAGGCACATCCTCGACCGTGTAGGTGCCATCCTTGCGGATGACGAGGATACGGTCGAACTCGCTGACCTTCAGCACAGTCTGGCCGTCCTTCACCTCATAGCCGAGATAGCCATTGTTGGCGTCGTAGTTCAAGTTCTTGTCCCGCTGGGCGACCTGCTTCACATCCACCATCTCGAAGCTCTTGATGGTAGTGCGGCGCTTGACTCCGCCCCGCTTCTCCTTCTGCTCCCGGATCATCTTCTTCAAGTCGTCGATATATCCCAGCGTGTATTCCTTCAGGTGTCCGAGCTTGTAATCGGCGTCCTGAATCTGCTGGTTGATCGTCTCGATCTGCTTCCGGTTCTGGTTGATGTCGAAAAGCGAGATCCTCCGGATAGGAATCTTCAGAAGCCGCTCGACATCATCGTGGTTGATTGGTCGGAGCAACTGGTCGGCGAAAGGCTTGAAGCCGGTGACGACCGCCTTCTCCACCTCTTCCGCGGTCTTCTTGGTCTCGATACGCTTGTAGATCCGTTCCTCGATGAAGATGCGGTCCAGCGTGCGGGCGTGCAAATCCTCGAACAGATGCTTCTTGCGGAGCTCCTGCTCCTCTTTCAACACCTCCATCAGATGCGCGGCGTGGAACTGGACGATTTCGGTGATGGACATCTGCACCGGCAGGTCGTCCTTGATGACCAGCGGATTGACGCTGATCTTCGTCTCGCAGGCGGTATAGGCGTACAGTGCGTTGATGAAATCACTGGAGATCGTGACCCCACGCGGCAGGTCGATCTCGATATTGGCCTTGTCGGTGGTATAATCCGTCACCGACGAAATTTTCAGCTTCCCGCTCTTCGATGCCTTGGAGATCGAGTCGATCATCATCTCGCTGGTGACCGAATAAGGCAACTCCTCGATGACGACCCGCTTCGGGTCCGAGGTATTGAGCTTTGCGCGGATGACCACCTTCCCCTTGCCGTCCTGATAGTCGGAGACATCCATGATGCCTCCGGTCGGGCAATCAGGATAGAGCGCGAACGGCCTGCCGTCGACGGCTGCCTTGACCGCCTCCATCACCTCCATCGGGTTATGGGGCAGGATTGTCGTGCTCATGCCGACGGCGATGCCCTCGGTGCCCTGGATCAACACGACGGGAATCTTGGCCGGAAAAACGACCGGCTCCTTGCTACGACCATCATAACTGGGGACATACGTGGTGATTTCCGGGTTGTAGAGCACTTCCTTGGCCAGAGGAAGCAGACGGCACTCGATGTATCGGGGAGCCGCGGCAGGTTCACCGGTAAGAATGTTGCCATAGTTCCCCTGGCGCTCGATGAACAGGTCATAATTCGCCAGCGTCACCAAGGCGCCATAGATCGAGGCATCGCCGTGGGGATGGTATTTCATCGCCTCGCCGACGACATTGGCCACCTTATGGAACTTGCCATCATCCATTGTCATCAGCGTATGGATGATACGGCGATGCACCGGCTTCAGGCCGTCAACCAAATCGGGAATCGCCCGCTCACGAATGACGTAGGAGGCGTACTGCAGGAAATAATCCTTGTAGAGTTGCGGTGCTTGCGCCATGTCAGTTCTCCTCCGGCAACAGGTACTGCATGATGAAATCGCGTCGCTCCGGCGTGTTGTCCCCCATGTAGAACTGCATCGTCTTTGAAAGGTCCTTGATCCCGTTGACGGTGACCGGAATCAGCTTGATGTCCTTGCCAATGAAATCCCCGAACTCGGAGGGATCGATCTCTCCCAGACCCTTGAACCGGGTCACCTCTGGATCGCGGATCTGCTTGAGCGCCTCGTCGCGCTCCGCCTCGCTGTAACAGTAGCGGATTTCCCTCTTGTTGCGGACCCGGAAGAGCGGCGTCTCCAGGATGTAAAGCCTGCCGCTGGTCACCAGTTCCTCGAAGAAGGTCAGGAAATAGGTCATCAGAAGGATGCGGATGTGATAGCCGTCATCATCGGCATCGGTGGCAATCACCACCTTGCCGTAGCGCAGCCCCTCGATTCCGTCCTCGACACCCAACGCCTTCATGATGTTGAAGAGCTCTTCGGTCTTGTAAATGATGGTGCGCTTTTCCCCCTCGACGTTCTTCACCTTGCCGCGGAGCGAAAAGACCGCCTGGGTTTTCACGTCACGGGTCTTGGTAATCGTGCCACTGGCGGAATCTCCCTCGGTCAAAAAGAGCATCGAGTTCTCGCACTCGTCCACGTGGCTCTTCGACTCGCCGAGGTGGTACTTGCAGTCACGCAGTTTGGGGATGTTGAGCGCTACCCTGCGGGTGGCTTCCTTGGCGTTCTTGCGCACCTCGGCAAGCTCCTTGCGCAACTTGGCGTTGTTCTCGATCTTGCCGCGGAGCCTTTCCGCATCATCGGTGTGCTTGAGCAGGAAGTCGACGATTCCGTCCCTGACGGTGTTGACCACGTCGTTGCGGATATCGGTGTTGGAGAGTTTGTTCTTCGTCTGGCTCTCGAAGACCGGATCCTTCACCTTGACCGCGATGGCGCCAATCAAGCCGTTACGGACATCCTGGGCTTCCCATGAGGCCTTGAAGTATTCGTTGACGCCTTTGACGATGCCTTCCTTGAAGGCAGCCTGGTGGGTACCGCCGTCGCTGGTATGCTGCCCATTGACGTAGGAGTAATAGGTCTCCCCGAAGTCGCCGGGCACATGGGTGAAGGCGAACTCCACCTTGCTGGTCCGGTAATAGACAATCTCGTAGAGGTTCGAATCCTCCACCTTGTCCTGCAATAGGTCCAGTAGACCGTTCTTCGATTTGTAGGACCTGCCGTTGTATTCCAAGGTAAGACCACTGTTCAGATAGGCGTAGTTCTGGATACGGCTGACGATGAAATCATCGTTGTAGGCGTATTTCCCAAACAGCTCCGGATCGGGGGTGAAGGAAACGAAGGTTCCATTGGGTTCCTCGGTCTTGCCCTTGTCCTGCGCCTTGAGGACGCCCTTGCTGAAGGTGGCGGAGACATATTCCCCGTCACGGAAGCTGGTGACCGTGAACAGCGAGGAGAGCGCGTTGACCGCCTTGGTACCGACACCGTTCAAGCCAACCGAGAACTGGAAGACGTCATCATTGTACTTGGCGCCTGTGTTGATCATCGAGACACAGTCGATCACCTTGCCAAGCGGAATACCTCGCCCATAATCGCGGACACTGACCACGCAATCCCTCCGGGTGATGATGATCTTGCTCCCGAAGTGCATGATGAACTCGTCAATCGAGTTATCGATGATTTCCTTCAAAAGGATATAGATGCCGTCATCCACGTGGGTGCCGTTGCCAAGCCTGCCGATATACATGCCGGGGCGCAGCCGGATATGCTCAAGCGGGCTCAGTGTCTGGATTTTCGATTCGTCGTAAGCAATTTTAGCCATTTCGTGAACCAGTATATACTAAAACAAACGAGAAATGCGAATGGTTTCCCTTGACCAAAGGAAAAGGGCGCCTTTCGGCACCCCTTCACGGACAAAAACCAGAATCACTTCTTCTTCAAGTACTTCACGCTGTCAAGCGACACGGCGGCGACAATGATGATACCCTTGAAGACGAACTGCAGGTTGGTGTCGATACCTAGGAAGGTGAGACAGTAGGTCAGGCTGGTAAAGATGATCACGCCAATTGCCGCTCCTCCAATCTTTCCAATACCTCCATTGAAGGAGATTCCACCAACGACACAGGCGGCGATGGCGTCCAGCTCGTATCCTTGGCCGGTACCGGCGCTGGCGTTGGCTCTGAAGGCCTCGAGAAAGGCGCCACAACCGTAGAAGATGCCGGCCATGATGAAGACTCCCATGGTGACGCGAAAGACGTTGATGCCGCTGACAGCGGCGGCCTCGCTGTTGCCGCCAACCGCGTACATGTTCTTTCCGAAGACCGTCTTGTTCCAGATGAACCAGGCGACGATGATGGCGATGACCGCCGGGATAATCAGCTTCGGGAAGGTGATTGGAAGCCCCTGGGATGTATATCCGAGCAACCAGCGTCCGCCGATGGCATCCTTGATCTTGCTGTCAATCGATCCGACCGGGGTACCGCTTGTCCCGTAGAAAAGCAGACCGTAGATGATCAGCTGGGTGGCCAACGTGGAGATGAACGGGTGCATCTTCATCTTCGCGCTGAAGAATCCGGCAAAAGCGCTGAAGGCGACACAAAGGACGATGGAGAGGGCAAGCGCCTCAACCACCCTCAAAGCCATCGGCATGGCCGAGAAGTCCCAAGGCCCCTTCCCGAAGAAGGTGACGATATTCCTGCCCGGATGGAGCAACAGGCCGGTGATGACCGAACCAAGGGCCACCATACGTCCCACACTCAGATCGGTACCTGCCAGCAGAATCAGGCCGGCGACGCCCAAGGCATAGAACATGCGCGTCGAAGACTGTTCCAAGATGGTGAGCACGTTGGGCAGCGTGAAGAGGTTGCTGCCAGTCATGCTCGGCGCCAAGATGACACAGACGACAAAGAAGATGCCAATGGCGATGTACAGGCCATTGGCGAGCAGGAAGCTGTTGAAGGAGAACGAGTATTGGTAGTTCTTCCAGGCAAGGCCGCGGTCCTCGGAGAAACTGCTCTTGCCATTGCGTAACGCACGGTTGGTGGAAACGTGGTCGACATAGGCCTGAAACATGGCGGCATTGCTCTGGTTGCGGAGCGCCTGAAAGTCGTTCCTGGCATCAAAGATGGCGCTGCGCTTCTCGTAGGCGGCAGTCTCCAGCTCGAGCTTTTGCTCCTTCGGATCCTTCACCGCGTTCTTGATTCTCTCTTCCCGCGCGGCGAACTCGCTCTCAATCTTGGCCAACCGTTCGATCAACGCCTGCTTGCCCTCGGTGACTCTCGCCTTCTCGCGGGCAGTCACCTCGGCCTCGTAGACCTTGCTGGTCTCGTTGACGTAGGAAAGCGCCTCCTTTTGCAGGGCGGCCACCTCGTTCCGGTTCTGCCGCGCCACCTCACGGGCTTTCACGATCTCGGCCCTGGCGGCTACGATCCTGCTGGCCTTTTCCTCACCACCCAGTTGCTTGCTCTTGCGGATGTTGGCAATCAGCTCCTGCTGCTCGCTGATCTTGTTCACGCCATCCCTGCGAAGGGCGGAGAGCCGTGCCTTGTACTCAATGACTTTCGTATCTTCCTCAAGCGCTACGATTGCTTTCGTTTGTTCCATGGTTCAACCCCTTACAGATATTTCGCGGAGAGCCTGAGCAGCTCCTCCTGATTGGTCTCTTTTGTGTCGACGATACCTGCCAGACGATGGTTCGACATGATGCCGATGCGGTTGGTGATGCCCAAGATCTCCGGCATCTCGCTGGAAACCATGATGATGGTCTTTCCCTGCTTCGCCATGTTGATGATCAGCTGGTAGATCTCGTACTTGGCGCCGACGTCGATACCGCGCGTCGGCTCGTCGAGCAGGAAGATATCCGGCTCGCGCTCCAACCATTTGCCAAGAATCACCTTCTGCTGGTTTCCCCCCGACAGGGCGGAAATCAGGTCGTCAGTACTGACGCAGCGGGTATTCATCCGCCTCACCTCGCGGATCGCCGCGTCACGCATCTTCCTTGAGTCGAGGCTGTGCGAGGTCTTGTAGGCTTCGAGGTTGGTGATGACGGTGTTGAATTCAATCGTTCCCTTGGCGAACATGCCGTTGAGCTTGCGCTCCTCGGTGACCAAGGCAAAACCGTGCTCCATCGCCTCCTTGCTGCTGGCGAAGCGGAGCTTCTTGTTCCCGACGGCAATAGTACCACGGGCGATGGTGCGCACACCGAAAATCGATTCGAGCAACTCGCTCCGTCCCGCTCCGACTAGGCCATACAAGCCGAAAATCTCACCTTTACGGACAGCGAAGGAGATATCCTCCAAGACAGGCTCGTACTTGGTCGTCAGGTTCTGCACCTCGAAATACGCCTCTCCCGGCTGGTTGTCCACGTCCGGAAAGCGCTTGTCGAGGGAACGGCCGACCATGGCGGCGATCAGCTCGTTCATGTTGGTTTCCTTCACCGGTTTGGTCATGATCATCGTGCCATCTCGAAGTACGGAAACCTCGTCGCAAATTTGGAAAATCTCGTCCATTTTATGGGAAATATAGACGAAAGAAACTCCCCTGCCCCTCAGGTCGTCCACAATCGAGAAGAGCTTGCGGACCTCTCGCTCGGTCAGGGAAGAAGTGGGCTCGTCAAGGACAATCAGCTTGGCGTTGTAGGATACCGCCTTGGCAATCTCGACCATCTGCCGTTGCGATACTGACATGGTCCTCATGATTGTCGTAGGGTTGACGTTCATGTTCAGCGAAGCAAACAGCTTGTTGGTTTCCCTGAGCATTTTCGACTCGTCGACGACACCTAGGTGGGTCGGGTACCGGCCTAGGAACAAGTTGTCGACCACCGTACGGTCCAGGCACTGGTTCAGCTCCTGGTGCACCATGGCCACGCCGTTCTCCAAAGCCTCCTTCGGGCTGGTGAAATCCACCGGCTTGCCGTCAAGGAAAATCTGGCCGCCATCTTTGGCGTAGATACCGAAAAGGCATTTCATCATGGTGGACTTGCCGGCTCCGTTCTCCCCCATGAGTCCCATGACGGTTCCTCGTCGTACCGCAAGGTTGATGCCATGCAGGACCTTGTTCTTGCCAAAGGACTTCGATAGATCCTTGATTTCGAGCACAGCGTCTCTCATCTTCCCCCCCATATCGAGATGCAATACAGGCAAGAGCATGCGGAATCGCTCCCGCATGCTCTCCTCTCTCAAAACACAAGCTCAGTACTTCAGCTTGTCGAGGTAATCGGCACCAGAGTTCGTCTTGACCATGTTGATGGCGAAGGCATCGAAGCCCTGGAGGTTGGTGAACTTGTCAAGGCAACTGGCCTCGTTCTGCCCATCACCCTGCACGACCGTCATGTCCAGATTGAGCAACGGCGCATAGTACTTCAAGGCAGGGAGGTAGGAAGAAGACAGGAAGTTATCCGCCGAGTTGTAGATGGTCAGCAGGACCTTCTTCTTCGGAGCGGAGGACTGCTTGACGCCCGCATCGCGGCTGCCAGCCTTGTAGTTCTGCCAATTGGAGGCGTTGACGCCAGTGTTATGGGCCAGCAGGGCCTTGGTGTCGGCGCGATACTCCATCTCGGCGGAAATCTTGTTGCCGTACTGGTCAGGCTCGGTAATGCCTTTCTTCACGACATCGGCGCCCGTCAGACCATCAATCAGGTTGCGCAGCACCTGCAGGGTGGCGGTAGCCTGGGCATCGACGTTCTGGGAGACGGTTCCGGTCAACTTGCCGGCCCCGATCGCCTCGATGGCGTCGGCATTGGCGTCGTATCCGAAGATAGGCACACCGGCAGGATAGTTGGAAGCCTGCAAACATCCCATCGCCATACCGTCGTTGTTGGAAACGACGAGGTCGATCTGGTCGCCGAACTTGGTCGCCCATCCGCTCATCGCGTCGGTGGCGGCGTTGGCGTTCCAGGTGGAACCATCCGTACCTGTCATCGCCTTGCCCTCGAGCTCGACGACAGCGACAGCCTTTCCGCCAACCTTGACGGAACCTTCCTTGGAGACACCAGGATCGGTGCTGCCGTTCCAGGTTCCGAGCGCCTTGCGGATGCCTTCGGTGCGGGCCTTGGAATCGTTATGACCGACATCGCCGATGCATAGCACGTAACCAATCTTTCCATCTCCATTGCGGTCAAGCTTCGCCAAGTCGGCAGAGGCAAGGTAATCGACAATCAGCTGCCCCTGGACAGCACCACCACCAGCGGCGTCAAAACCGACGTAGAAGGTCTTGTCATTCCAGTTCATGCTGGCCATATCAATCGCCCCAGTGGTCGGGTCGGACGGCTGTCTGTTGAAGAACACCAACGGTTTGTCCTTGTTCTGTACGACTTTCGCGCCACCTGCGGACTCCGCACTGCCTTGTGCGAATACTGCTCCACCAAGCATTGCCACCGCGCAAACGGCTACCCCAAGCTTTTTCATCTCCAATCCTCCTTAGTGATTACGCGCAATTATCTTGCGTTTTCACTTTATTGAACCATTCTTTTTCTATTCCTTCAACAGAATCTTTCGAATTCAAAACGAACGTGTTTGAATGAATGTCCAGCCATAGCAGGAGATGGATGCCTGTTTTCCCCAGGCAAAATCAACCGATGGTCAGGATACCAGGCACCGGACGCTCGGCCTCCTTGTTTTCCGCCGTCCGGTCCTTCAGGTGGAGCAGACGGGAACCTTTGCAGCAGATTTGCGAGGAACCTCCTCCATCCAGGTTGATCGCGTTGACGAGCCCGAGCTTCTGGCAGAACGAGGCCATCTCGCTCAGGGAGCAACCGCAACTCTCCTTCCCCTTCTCATAGCCCAAGGCCCCGGCGGCTTCGGCCCAGATAAGGACGGGATTGCCCGCCTGGTCGCTTCCGAGCACCATGCGGCCAGCCCTGCCTTCCTCCCAGGAGAGCGGGTAGACCGTCGGAGGAAATGACGGCATCTTCCCGTAGTGGCAGAAGGGACAACCATCGAAACCGGCAGTCATGTCCCCCTCCACCATCATCGCAGGCCCCACCTGCAACGCGAACTGGTAGGAGTTCTTCGTCCGGCAGGAGACCGCAGGATTCATCAGCGAGACATGGCCGGGAACCTGGATGACGAAGCCGCCCATCGGCACACTTACCCTTCCCCCCTGCTTGGAAGCGACCACCCTCCCATCGGCGACCATCAGGGCGGTTCCCTTGGCTGCCGGCGTCTGTTCCGTGTCCGGCCTCTCATAGAAGGTGCAGTTCACCCCATGACGATAGGTGATGCCATCGATGACCATGGCGACATCCTTCAGCTCGGGATGGACGATGTGGACGCCATCCCTGTCCACGACGAGGGCTGGACGATGGTGCAGCGGGGGCAGGATCATCCGACCTCCCTCCACCGTCATGCCATAAGGCGTTCCGAACAGGTCGTAAGGACTTTGTGCGTCATAGGTATCCATCAGAAAGAAATGCGCGTTGCAGGCTATCTGGTGGTCCCTCAAATCGCTGACAAAACCGAAACGGCCGGAAACCGGCATGGGACGAACGCCGACACCCTTGCCATCGGCGGTGTCGAAATATCCCCGCTTTTCCACTTTGGAGAGGAAACGCAGGCTTTCCGGGTCTCCGCTCTCGATCCAGGCGGCCAGATTGGCGTTCGGGTCGTAGTAGGTGACCCCGCCGATTGTCGCCGGCATGGCTGATGTGTCCATCCCCTCCGGGACATGGAAGAACAGCAGATGGCCGCACTCCTCGGGCGCCTTGGGAATGATGGCGACACGATAGAGCTGGGCCAGCTGTTTCACGTAGGCTCCAGAAAATGGCGCGTGGGCCAGCTTGATATCCTTCCAGGCAAACCCAGTCACAATCTGGAACCGCTGGATATTCCCGTCAGGATTCTGAATCGTCTCAATCGCGCTTTCCATGGCACACCCCCCTAGAAGCAGGAAAAGCCCCTCAAGGAAGTGTACCCTGACAAAGCGGAATCGGAAAAGAGTTTCTTCAGCCCTTGATGCCTGAACTCATCGAGTTCTCGATGATGTAACGCTGGCAGAAGATGAAGACCACAATCAGGGGAAGCACCGCGAGCACGCTGGCCGCCAGCAGCAGGTTCCATTGGCTGGTGTACTGCCCCTGGAACATGGTCAGCCCGAGGGTCACGGTGTACAGTTCGGTCTTCGAGATATACAGCATCGGCCTGAGCAGGTCGTTCCAGTTGTTCATGAAGGCGATGATGAACAAGGTCGCGATCGGGGCAATCGACTGTGGCACATAGATGGTTGCATACATCTGCAATGAGTTGACCCCATCGATGATGCCGGCATCGAAGAGCGCTTCGGGCACCTGCTCGTAGAACTCCTTCAGCATGAAGGTTCCGAAGGCTCCAGCTAGGAACGAGGGGACAATCAGCGGCAGGTAGGTGTCCAGCCAGTTCAACCGCATCATCAAATAGTACTCGGGGATGATGACAACCTGGACAGGCACCATGAAGGTCAGCACCAACAGGCTGAAAAGCAGGTTGCGACCACGGAAGCGCATCTTCGCGAAGGCGAATCCGCTGATTGAGCAGACGAGCAGCTGGCCGACGGCCGCGAAGACCACCACAAGGACGCTGTTGAGGATATAATGCCCGAAATTATAGATGCCGATGACCTGCCGGTAGTTGTCGAACATTCCCCTCCGGAAGAGCAGGTCGGGGATGAACTTCGGAGGATCGCTGAAGATGCTCTTCTCGCTCATGAACGAGTTGGAGAGCATCCAGACGAAGGGGAAAACGGCGATGACCGTGAACAGTACGACCAATAGGAGCCGGACCCATGGGAAACGATTCAGTTTTTGCGACATGGCTTATCCCTCCCTCAATCCCATGGATGCGCCCACTTCTTCTTGATGAAGAAATTGGCAATCGTGAAGAAAGCGACGATGACGAGCAGAATGAACGCGATGGCCTCCGCGAAACCCACACGGTAGTAGAGAAATCCATTCAGGTAGACATCGTAGACCAACGTGTTCGACGCGTTCATCGGACCGCCCTTCGTCATGGCAAGGATCAGCTCGAAGTTCTTGAACGAATCAATGATGGCGACGGTCAGGACGAAGAACGTAGTTGGGGCCAGGAGCGGCAGCGTGACATGGAAGAACCGCTGCGGACGGGTCGCCCCGTCAATAGTGGCTGCCTCAAGCAATTCATGGGAAATGTTTTGCAACCCCGCGAGGAACAGAATCATGTAATAGCCCGACATCTTCCAGACCTGCACGAAGGCGACGGTGTAGAGGACGATATGCCGGTCCCCCAGCCAGTTAGGCATGTTCCTGATTCCCAAATGACGGCAGATGATCGCCAGAAGCCCGTAGTTCGGACCCAGCAGCCAGAGCCAGACGATACCGACCGCGACACTGCTGGTGACCACCGGCATGTAGATGGCGGCGCGGAAAAAGTTGATTCCTCGTATCTTCACATTGATCAGGCAGGCAAGAATCAAGCCGAACAGCATGCCCCCGATGACGTAAAAGAAAGAAAACTTGAAGGTGTTGCCGATTACCAGCCAGGTGTCGGGATCATGGAACGCCTCGAAATAATTCTCGAGTCCGATGAAATGCGGATCCCCAAGCAAATCCCAGTCAGTGAAACTCAAGACACACGCGGTAATGATTGGATACAGGCGGAAGACGAACAGTCCGACCAGTGTTGGCAACAGGAACAACCATGGAGTCCATGGTTTATGCCATGCGAGTGATTTGGAAGCCATGCGGAACACCCCTACGGCAGAGGCCGTGAGAAAGGAAAAGAGACGGTGGTGGCACGGAAACCCATGCCACCACCCACAGAGCCATGGTTACTTGTAGTAGCGCTTCAGGACGGCGTTGATATCACCAGTCGCGGCTTTGACAGCCTCGTCCATGGTTCTCTCGCCATTCATGGCGCTGTCGATATAGCCGTTCAAGCCCATCGCCTCGTTGGAACGGTAGCCTCTCCACTCGTTCCAGCCCTTGGTGTAAGAGGTCTTCAGGGGCTCACCAGCCTCGGTGGAGAGCAACTCCATATCGGTTCCTGGCTGGAGATTCGGATCGACAATCTGTTTGGAAAGCGCGATGTTCGAGGGAATCTTGCCTGCCATGTACTGGGAGATATCGATGCCCTCGCCGGCCACGTACTTCATGAAGTCCCAAGCCTCTTCCACGTGCTGGGTATTCGGAGCCATGCAGTAGGAATCAGGCCAGCCATAGGTGACACGGGCGGCCTTGCCGCTCGGGCCGAACGGGACGCGGGTGATGCCCCACTTGAAGCCGTCGTTACCGAGTTTCTTGCGCATATTGTCGACATACCAGGAGCCATCAACCCACATGGCCGCTTTGCCCTGGGTGAAGATGTCCTCGTTGCGGAAGGCGCTCATCTCTTTCTGCGGAGGAGCGCTCTTGTCGGTGGCGACCAAGCTGTAGAGGAAGTTCAACGCGTCGAGGGCCGCCTGGTCAGGAGCGAACTGGTCCTTTGCCGCGTTCAGCAGGTTTCCGCCGTTCGCATAGACCCAGCTCTCAATCTGAGCATATCTGCCATAGACCCAGAAGCCCCACTGGTCAATGACGCCATCGCCATTCTTGTCGATAGTCAGTTTCTTGGCCGCGTCACGGAAGTCATTCCAGTCCCAGTCCTCGTTCGGATACGCCAGACCGGCGGCGTCAAAGGCATCCTTGTTGTAGTACAGGACAGTGGTCACCAAGGCGAACGGAAGGGCATAGACATGGTCGGCCTTGGCAATCGACTTGGTGGAATCCATCATGGATTTGTAGAACACCTCATCCGTCTTGTCGCGCTCAATCAGCGAGTCAAGGTTGTACATCAGTCCGTTCTGGGCCCACTCCTCGAGATAGCCGGAGCTCATCGTGAACACATCAGGCAACTTCCTCTGCTGGGCCTGTATGCGGATCTTGGTCCAGTATTCCTTGGTGTCGATGATCGTGTTGTTGATCTTGACATTGGGGTGGTCCTTCTCATACTGCGCGATGACCTGGACGTTCTGGTCCTTCATGGTCGGATCCCATGTCCACCATTCCAGCGTGACAGGTCCGGTGCTCTTGGCAGGAGTGGATGCACCACTCTCTTTGGAACCTTGGGCAAACACCATGCCGGCGGCCATCAAGGCAGCCAGCACAAGCGCCATTCGTTTCTTCATTGTTCAACCTCCCAGAAAGCAACTCTGGCTTTCCAGTAAAAAGTGTACGTGGAAACAGCACCATATGTCAAATTTACGGATATTGCACTGTTTTCTGCACAAAAGCATCGTTAGTTGCGGACAAAAAGATAGGCATATTGCTCAATCAGTCAATTGGCAACCATGTCAACCCTTGACCGCTCCTGCCACCAGGCCTTTGACCATATACTTCTGAAAGAAGAAAAACAGAAGCACCATGGGCAAGGTGCCAACCACGCTGATGGCATTGATCAACGACCAATCATAGGAAAGCTCTCCAAGGTAACGTAAGGCGATGCCGATGGAGAGCGTACGCAACTTGTCATTTTGGATTAGGGTCGCCGCATGCAAGTAGTCGTCCCACGCCATCAGGAATGCATAGATGCCAACGGCCAGCATGCCCGGCTTGACGAGCGGGGTGACTATCCGTAGCAAGATGGTGTTCCTGTCGGCACCATCTACAAATGCGGCTTCCTCGATGGACTTTGGCACGTTCGCGTAGAACGAGCTCATCAGCACCGCACAGAAGGGAATCTGCGCTGCGCTTACCGCAAGAATCAGGCCAAAGCGGGTGTTGATGATTCCCATCTTCCGCATCAGGCTGTAAAGGCCAATCATTCTGCTGACGATAGGGAACATCTGCGTCGAGAGCAAAAGCGCCTTCATCAGTATGGTCCACCGGTTGTGGAACCTGAAGCGTACCCGGTGAACACGGCGAGCACACAGCAGATTGCCGCAGTCCAAGCGCTGACAAGAAAGTTGTTGCCGTAATAGACGAAGAATTGATTGTTTTCAACAAACAGCGATCGGAACGACTCCAAACTAAGCAGGCGAGGGAAAAAGGTCGGAGGATACTCATAGGCTTCCATATTGTTCTTCAGTCCGGTGACCACCATCCAATAGATGGGAAAGAGTAGGAAGACCAAAATCACCAACAGGACAGCCCAGGCAAGCATCAGAGACGCGATGTCACGCTTATTCATTTCTCGCACTTCCTTAGGTCAAATCAGGCGTACGGAACACCTTGTCATACAGCGAGATCGTCACAATCATAAGAACCATCCACAAAGTGGTCACGGCCGCACCAGAACCAAGGTTCATGCTGACGAACGCCTCTCGATAGCTGAGGATGGCAAGGGTCGTGGTCGCCCCGTCAGGCCCCCCGCCGGTCATGGTCCAGAACAACGGAAATTGCTTGTAGTTCTCGATAATCGACATGCTGATGGTGACTTTGATCACGCTGGACATGTATGGCATGGTCACGTGGAAGAATCTCCGGATTGGCCCTGCCCCATCGATGATCGCCGCCTCGACGATTTCGGCGGGCACATTCTGCAAACCAGCCAACAGGAGCAAGGTCATCAGCGGAATCTGCTTCCACAACGCCGCAACGGCCACCCCGCCAAGAGCGGTCTGCGGGTTGTTCAGCACCGCGAGGCTGGTAACCGTGCCACCAGACAACAAAGCAACGAGATATTTGACCAAGCCATATTGGGGCTGGAACAGCCACATCCAAATCAGAGCGCTGATGACGGTGGGAACAACCCACGGCATCATCATCAGGCTACGAAACAAACGGGCGCCCCGCATCGCCTTCGCATTCAGAACCAGAGCCAAAGCCATACCAAGGAGAAACTGGAAAAGAATCACGAACGCAACGAACCACAGGGTGTTGCGTACCGCGTTCGGCAACATGCCACTGGAAACCAGCTTGGCGTAGTTGGCACCATTGTTCCAGACACCAGGCTTCCCACTGATGATGTTCTTCACTCCGTACCGCAGGAAACTCTTGATGATTGAGTCTGCAATCGGCACGAGAATGAATATGATGGCTAGCAACAGAGCCGGAATAGTCAGGACGAACGAATACAATGCATCACCCTGCTTTCCTGATATGCTTCGTTTCATAGGAAATCCTTTTGGAAGGGGAGCCACGGGACACAGAGGTCCCGTGGTCCAGATCGGTGTTACTGGATCTTGGCTCCAGCGGCCTTCTTGAAAGCAGAGATGGCCTCCTCGACAGGCTTGCCACTGACGGTAACCGCCTGGGCGAGCGTGCAGAGCTCCAGATTCAGGTCGTTCAATGCAGGAATGAAGGTCTCGCGCTTGACGTTGCTCGCCGAAGCCGCGGCACCTTGCAAGACGCCGTTGTTCACGACGCCTTCCATATCCGCCATCGACTTCTTCGCAGGATAGGCGGGAGTCAGGTTCTCCAAGTACCCATTCAGTTGGTCGGCACTGATCACATATTCCACGAACTTGTCCACCGCATCCTTCTTGCCGTTATCGACCAGCACGAAGCAATGGCTCTGCAACAAACTCTGGCCTGTTCCCTTGCCACCGGCGAGAGGGGAAGCGCTAGCGGTGAAGTTTACGGCGTCAGGATTGATCGACTTGACTCCATTGAAACCCCAACTCTGGTCATAGTACATGGCCAGCTGGCCGAGCGCGAACAGGTTGCGCAAGTCTTTGAGCTTGGCGTTCTGCGGGTTGTACCCTTTATCGTTCAGCGTCTTAAGCATGGCGATTGCGTCATGGAATCCTTGATTGTCGCAGTCAAGCTTGCCATCCGCGGTCAGCACTTCACCTCCAAAGTTGTAGACCATCGCAGTAAGAGACGCGCCGGAAACAGGAACCGATGCGGTAGTCTGGCCGAAAGCATATACCCTGTTGCCATTCTTATCTTTCAATAGAGAAAGACGCTCTGCCATCCGCAACATCTCATCATAGGTTTTGGGCGGCTTATCCGGGTCCAGTCCAGCTTCCTTGAACAGATTCTTATTGTAATAGAGGACATATGGCGAAATATAAAGAGGAATGCCGTATGGCTTGCCATCAATGTTGAAAGAGTCCAAGACCTCGGGATAGAAATCGTCAAGGAACTCTTTGGGAAGCAGGTCGGTAACCGGAGCCGCAAGCCCAGCGTCCTCCAAACCAGGAACCCATCCCAGCTCGCTGAAAATCACATCGACCTTGTCACCACCACCAGCCATGTTGACCACTTGGTTGACAATCTCACCGTACGGCGCGGTCACCCATTCGAGCTTTATGTCCGGATATTTCGCCTCAAAACCCGTCTTGATTCCTTTCCAGAAGTCTTCGTAACCTTCTCCAACAAGGCGTAGTTGGCGACCTTGATGGTCACTGGTCCGGACGACTTCGACGATTCTTTCTCTGCCGAGCCGCCCGCAAACACCATGGACGCGGCCAACAGCGAAACCATTACTCCCAATAATCCCTTTTTCATGAATGAACCTCCTTTTGATCGACTCATGATGTTTCTTGATCACAGGCTTTCGCGAGTGACGAATTTTGTCTGCAACTCGATACGAATGGGTTCGGTTGCCCCCTCCTTCTTTCTCGCCAAAAGGGCGAATAGCTCCATCGCGCTTTGGGCCATCAAGTCCCGGCGGATATGCACCGTGGTCAGAGTGGGGAGCACGCACCGTCCACACCAGGCATCATCGAAACCGCAGATGGAGACTTGGTCGGGAATCCGTACCCCAAGCGAGAGCAGGGCATGCATGGCCACGCAGGCAACATAGTCAGTCCGGCAGAAGAGTCCGTCGAAGGGCTCCTCGTCCCACAGGCTTTTCACCTTCTTTCCCAAGTCACGGTCGTCCACGGCCCCACAGATGCGCCTTGGACTGTCAACGCTCTCCAAATAGGCCCGGTAGCGGAAGTCCCCAGGTTCCAGATTTCCCAGCGAGGAGACATAGACAATCTTCTTTCTGCCCCTCTCCCACAACGCGTTCATCGCCTCGAGAGCTCCTTGGTACAGTCCGGAGTTGATGATGCCATACCGGCCGGAAAGTCCGGCACGTTCCTTGATTTCCAAGACGACGACCGCCATGCCGCTGTCAATCAGGCTCTGGATCGACGCGTCATCCATCATGGTCGAACCCACCAAGACCCTGTCGTAACCGGACTGAAGGATGTTCTGCAGGAACGCTTGTCCCGGATGCCATCTGCAGAGGGAGACGCTCAAGCCCTCCTCGGAAGCCAGTCTTTCCATCTCGGAAACCAAGGAGACGAAATGGTCGCTCTCCAGATGGTCGGTAATCAAAAGGATGCGCCCCGAGCCCTTGCCCTTCAAAGCGCGTGCCATCGGGCTGGGCACGTATCCCAGCTCCTTGACTGCGGAAAGGACACGGCGTCTCTTGTCGGCATCCACATATCGGTTTTGATTCAGCACGTAGCTGACCACCGTCTCGCTGACGCCTGCCTTGATGGCAACATCCTTCCTCGTAACCTTGCCCATCACTCCTTTTCCTTCTTGGCGAAGCCGCTGGACTTTCGCTTCAGACGTACCGTCTCGGTAATCTCCATGCCGGTGTCGTAATCCAGCTGGACCAGCTCACCCTTCCCGCTCGGGCGCTGGCGGGTGTAGCCGTCACATTCCCAGTCCTTCTTGTCCTTCGTGTTCCAAGGACGGCAACGCCACTGGTAACCGCGGAAAGGATCCCGGGTATCGTTCATTTCCCGCATCAGCCACTGGTGCATCTCGTCCCGAACCTGCTCGTATGCAGGATCGTTGATGTAGTTGTGCACCTCATAGGGGTCGATCTGGTCGTCGAAAAGCTCGTCGCTGTCGGTCAAAAACTCGGCCAGCTTGTAGCGGTCGCCGATTGCCGCCCGCATGAACTGCAGTCCGCCGAAACCATCGTGGTCGATTTCGTAGCGGTGGAACTCGCACATGACGTAGTCGCGCAGGCGAGGACCATCGGGATGCTCGATCACGCTACGCATCGAGACCCCGGAAAGCGAAGGCGGAACTTCAATCCCATAGTAGTCCAGGAAGGTGGGCACCAGGTCGACATGGCTGGCGACGGAAGCATAGACCTTTCCTGCGGGGGCATGCATGTAGGCTCCACCCCGGACGATGAGCGGGATATGGGCGATCTCCTCGTAGACACTCGGCCCCTTCAGGTCCAGAGAGTGGGCGTCAAGCGCCTCGCCATGGTCGCTGGTGTAGACAATCATCGCGTCGGGGCAAAGCTCCTCGACCAGGTGCATCACCCTTCCCATCTCGCTGTCAGCGAAAGAATTGCATCCAAAGAAAAGGCTAGGGTTCAGGCGCAGGTGCTCTTTGTCCTCGTGGATGCGGCGTTCCCCCCAAAGCTTCTCGAACTCAGGCTTCTCGGACAGATCGTCCCGATGAGCCGGGGTAATCGGCATCTCATAGTCCTTGTACATCGTGGCGAAGGGCTCCGGGCAAAGATACGGACCATGGGGCTCGTCCAGACTGATGGTAAGGAAGAAATCCTCATCCTTGTACCGTTTCACAAAGTCAATAGCCTTGTCGCAAATCTGATGGCCAAAGGTGAACTCGGCGGGAATGCCGCCCCCTTCCAAAGATGTGCTTTCCTTCCGGCTTCTGCGGCGGTCGGACTCGCTCATCCTTTCCAGGTAGCAGCGCATGTCGAACCAGTACGCGGGATCGTAGCCCGGCGGACAGACCCCGTTGCCGAAATAATCGCCACCGTCCAGATGCCATTTGCCGATCAAGGCGGTATGGATTCCCTCCGGCTGGAGATATTCGCCGATGGTCTTCACCCCCTGCCAGAGCGGGACCGTGTTGGTGAAGGACCCGGTTCCGTGTGGATAGAGACCGGTGAAGATGCAACTGCGGGCCGGACCGCAGACTGGCTGGGTCGTGTATGCCCGGGAAAAGCGGACGCCCTGGCTCGCCAGCTCGTCCAAGTTCGGCGTTTTCATCGCTTTGTTGCCATAACAACCCACCATGTCGTAACGGGTGGTGTCGGTCATCATGAAAAGGACCTGTCGTTTGGGTCGCATTATACACTCCTGTGTATATTATCATCATCCACGCCGCGCTTACTGTCAATGCAGAAAAAAAGGAAGTGGGCGGACCCACTTCCCCATATGCATGACGCCTGCCTCAGGCGTCCAGGCGACTCTTGATGGCGGCGATGAACTCCTCGCTGTCCACGGGAGTCACCGTGACCCCCTCGGCGAGACTGGCGAGGTCCTTGGTCATGACACCAGCATTGAGTGTGTCAAAACAAGCCTTCTCGAGCCTGCCCGCGAAGGCACACAAATCAGGCAGATTGTCCTTCTCTCCCCTCTTGCGGAGCGCACCGCTCCAAGCAAAAATCGTCGCCATCGGATTGGTCGAGGTCTTCTCGCCCTTCAGGTAACGGTAGTAGTGGCGGGTCACCGTGCCATGGGCAGCCTCGTACTCGTAGTTGCCGTCCGGGCTGACGAGGACACTAGTCATCATGGCTAGGCTGCCGAACGCGGTGGAGACCATGTCGCTCATCACATCCCCATCATAGTTCTTCAGGGCCCAAATGAAACCGCCCTCGCTGCGAATTACCCGAGCAACAGCGTCATCGATCAACGTATAGAAATAAGTCAAGCCCAAACGTTCGAACTCGTTCTTATAGGACGTTTCATAGATGCTCTGGAAAATCTGCTTGAAAGTCTGGTCGTACTGCTTGCTGATCGTGTCCTTGGCGGAAAACCATAAATCCTGCCGGGTGGCGATCGCGTATCTGAAGCAACTATGGGCGAAACTCTCGATCGAACTATCCTTGTTGTACTGCGCCTGCAACACACCGGCGCACTCATAGTCGTATACTGTCTTGTTGAATGTGGTTCCATCAACCCCGGTATAGCGAAGCTCCGCCTTTCCCGGTCCAGGAACGCGGAACTCAGTCGCCTTGTACAGGTCCCCATAGGCATGGCGGGCGATGGTAATCGGCTTCTTCCAGTTCTTGACCACCGGGTGAATCGAGTCGATGACAATCGGGGTACGGAAGACGGTGCCGTCCAGCGTCGCGCGGATCGTGGCGTTGGGACTCTTGTACATCTCCTTCAAATGATATTCTTCCATCCGCTGGGCATTGGGAGTGATGGTGGCGCACTTCACGGCGACGCCATATTTCTTGGCGGCATCCGCAGCCATTTGCGTCACCTGGTCGCCAGTCTTGTCGCGATTGGGCAACCCAAGGTCATAGTATTCGCTCTTCAGGTCCACATACGGAAGGATCAGCAAGTCCTTGATCATCTTCCAGAGGACACGGGTCATCTCGTCTCCATCCATCTCCACCAAGGGAGTCTTCATCTGAATCTTTCGCATATCGGTATTTAACTCCATTATCGTGGCATCTTGCAATCCTATCCGCTGATAGGCAACGAACAACATTTCATTGTTTTTTCGGATATACAATGATAGAATCGTTAGCATGGGTACGCGTAGGTATGCATGGTTCTGGTTTTTTGGGGGAGTGGCGCTTCTCGTGCTTGCCATTCTCTCGCTCTGTCTCGGACGCTACCCGATTTCTTTCCCATTGAACTCCATGACGAGCCGAGTTCTCTGGCAGATTCGCCTGCCACGAATCATCCTCGCCATGCTCGCGGGATTGGCGCTCTCCGCCTCGGGAGCCGCCTATCAGGGTGTCTTCCAGAACCCGATGGCATCACCCGACATCCTAGGCGCCAACAACGGCGCCGCTTTCGGGGCGGCCCTTGCCATCGTCCTTGGGTTCTCCTCCTGGTTGATCATGGCCTGCGCCTTCGCCGGCGCCCTGCTGGTGGTCTTGATTGTCACATTGCTGGCACGGCGCATGCGGGTACAGCGCACCACCGGCCTGATTCTCTGTGGCATCATGGTAGGATCGCTTGCCACAAGCGGCACCAGTTTCCTGAAGCTGGTCGCAGATCCCAACAGCCAGCTGCCCGCCATCACCTACTGGCTGATGGGGAGCCTCTCGGGAACCCAGTGGAAGACCATCCGCTCGGTCCTGATTCCCCTCTGCGTCGGCGTCACTCCCCTGCTGTTGCTGCGCTGGAAGGTCGACCTTCTCAGTGTCGGAGACGAGGAAGCCGCCTCGATGGGCATCGATCCCAACCGGCTCCGCCGGATCATCATCATCGCCTCTACCTTCGCAAGCAGCAGCATCATCGCCTCCTGTGGAGCGATTGGATGGGTAGGTCTGGTCATCCCCCACTTGGCCCGGCGCCTGGTCGGTTCCAGCCACAAGCGAGTCATCCCCGCCAGCATGCTGCTCGGAGCGATCTTCCTGCTTCTTGTCGACGACATCTCCCGCACGCTGCTGGAAACCGAGATTCCGCTCGGCATCCTCACCGCCTTTGTCGGCGCTCCCTTCTTCCTCAGCCTGATGGCATCACGAGAGGTGCGCCATGAGCATTGAGATCGAAAACCTCTCGTTCGGGTACAAGCCCGAACGACAAATCCTGCAGGACATCACCTGCTCGATGGCCGACGGCCAAATTACCTCGGTCATCGGTTCCAACGGGACCGGGAAGACCACCCTGCTCCGGTGCATGCTCGGACTGCTTCCCTACCAAGGGAGAATCACCCTCTCCGGAACCGACCTGAGGACATGCGACCGTCCGCGTCTCTCGAGATTGATGGCCTATGTGCCGCAAAAGTGCAATGTTTCCTACAGTTATGAAGCGATAGAGATGGTCATGATGGGGGCAAGCGGCAGAATCGGCCGCTATGCTACCCCTGGCCCGAAGGAAGAATCCGAGGCGCTGGAAGCGATGGAGAAGATTGGAATCGCCTCTTTGGCCCACCGGCTCTTCTGGGAAATCTCCGGAGGAGAGCAGCAACTGGTTTTGGTCGCCAGAAGCCTGATGCAGGGGGCGAGAACCCTGCTGCTGGACGAACCGGTGGCCAGTCTCGACTTCGCCAACCAGGCGCGGGTGCTCTGGGTGATCCGGTCCCTTGCCAAAGATGGTTACTGCGTCGTTCTGACCAGCCACAACCCCGACCAGGTCTTCCGTGTCAGCGACCAGGTCATCGCCATGAAACAGGGTTCAATCCTGCGTCAGGGGAAACCGGTCGAGGTAGTCACCGCACAATTGATTAAAGAACTATATGGGATTGAGGCCGAGGTGTTCAGTCTCGCGAATGACACCATTCGTGTCTGCATCCCCAAGGAGGATATCCAATGAGACGTTGTTACCTGATGTGTATGGCGGCCCTGCTTGCAATGGGCATGCTCACCGCCCAGCCGACACGGGAAACCCCCGCGCAGACGACTGTCGATTTCACCGATGACCTGGGACGCACTGTCTCCCTGCCCGCCGAACTGGAACGCGTGGTCTCTTCCGGCCCGTTGACCGAGTACATGCTGACCCCTGTCGCCATGGACCAGATGGTCGGGCGCGCAATCACCTGGAGCGAGGACGCCACCCAGTTCCTTTCTCCTGACTATCTCCAGAAACCGGTTACCGGGCAGCTGTATGGGGGCAAGGGAACATTGAACCCTGAGACAATCCTTGGGCTGGAAGCCCAGTTGGTCATCGACGTCGGCGAGCAGAAGAAGAACATGCGGACCGACCTTGACAACCTGCAGGAACAGTTGGGAATCCCCTTCATCCACATCGATGCCACGTTCCGGACCCTGCCGGAGACCTACGCCAAGCTTGGCAAGTTGCTCGGGCAGGAGGAGAAGGCGGCCGAAATCTCCACCTTCATCACCCGCGTCACCGAGCGCAACGCCCGTTTGACCGAAGGTGGCAAGAAACAGGCGCTGTACGTGCTGGGGGCCAAGGGGGTCAACGTCATCGCCAAAGGCAGCTACCAGGCTGACGTGCTGGATCAGGTGGTCGAAAACATGGCGGTCGTCGAGAAGCCCACCGCAAAAGGCACCGGCAACGAGGTCGACATGGAGCAGATCATGCAATGGAATCCGCCGACCTTGCTTTTCGCCGGGGACGCGAAGGATGTGTATGACAAAGTCACCACCGACCCGCTCTGGAGCCAGCTCGACGCAGTGAAGAACCAAGCCGTCTACCTGGTGCCGAACCAGCCGATGAACTGGCTGGCATCTCCCCCCTCCATCAACCGTATCGCCGGCATCATCTGGGCGGACAAGGTGCTCTATGGCGGAGACTTCGACCTCCATCAGGAGCTCAAGGAATACTTCAGGCTCTTCTTCGACAAGGAGATGAGCGACGAGGCGCTTACAACCCTGATCGGGTTCTGAGCCTCTCGCACAGCGGCCACTCGGGAATGCTCTGGGTGGCCCGTTCCATTTCCTGGGCCCAGGCATCCCGGTTCTCCATCGAGAAGTGGATGGTGACCGCCGAGGGACAGGAACGAATCGCATCCAACAGGGGCGTCCGGCAGGGTTTGATGACGGCGATGGTAGGAACCGGATCCTTCGCCGCCTGGAGCACGCTCTTCTGGAACTCGCGCGCCTCGCTCTCCATGAATCCCAGCTCGTCCATCACCCTGAGGGTACAGGGCCTTTCAAGAAGCTGCACCCCCAGCTGGTCAAACCGCTGGGGAATGCCTCCCCTTCCGCAAACTCCAACCAAGTGGTCCTCGTCGTAGGCCACCCCCCCTATTGGGTTGAGATACACCTTGCCATCCACCCGCTTGGTAAGGAACCCTCCGTCGGCACAAGCGGCGAGCTTGCCAACGAACGTGCTCTTGCCGACACCTTGCTCACCTTCGACCAGCAAGGTGCTTTTCGTCACCAATTCCGGGATATCGCCGATGGAAACGAAAAACAGAGAAATAGGGCGAACCATGGGAAGCCAGAGGGGAAATTCCCCATTCCTCCGCTGGAGATCATACTCCCCCGAGTGACCATACAGCCGGGAGAATGCCCGCGCCTCTTCCTGGCTCCGGAAAGGCTGGCCCATATCGACCACGATTCCCTGTTCCTGATAGGGGATGGAAAGGGATTGGAGCAACAGGCGCGTTCTCTGAGCGGGATTAGGCCGTGTTCCTCCACGGAACCGATGCCCATCGGCATCCCGGGCGATGACAATCAGGTTCCGGTCCCCCCATTTCCGGGCGAGGACCAGGTTTTCCAGCAGGGAACCGTAGTTGCAGCAGATGACATCTCCCTTCCTCCGTTCCGGCCTTAGTTGATGGGCATCTCCCTGCGACAGGTGCACGTGGGGCTCGTGGTGGGCCCTCAGGTAGAGGCAGGCCAACTCGTCGCGCTCGACTACGGTCACGTTGATTCCCTTCAGCTCGTTGGCCAGGAACCCAAGGCCGCCACCGATGTCGGCGACATGGCCGCCCACAAACGGCCGCACCGCCCGGGCGATGGATTGCCAGCCAGTTCCCTGGGTATACGCGTTGACGAGAAAAGAGATCAGAAGCTCGCTATAGGGTTGCATCTTATTCCATCCAGACCGAGAATACCAAAGGATACTCCCAATACCCCGTCTCGCTCGGACCAGGCAACCTTCTCAATCGCAAGAGAAGACTGGTGTTCCGGTTCCAAGCCTGGGACCAGAGGCGCCGTGGCGGAAGGTCCTGAACCGGGGAGATGAGAAACCGCTGCCCGGTCACTTCAACTTGATAGACGAAGCGGGGAATCCCCGCGACCCTCCGGGCCTCCATGTCCAACCGGAACGGGGCCGGAGTATTGCAAAGCAGGTTGACCAAGAAGTTCTGTTCCTGCCCCGGGGCAGGAACAGGAAGACCGGTGATCCGCGGGGGAAGACTTGGCGCGTTCTCCCGGACAGGCTCCAAGGAAAGGCCGCACTCGACCTTTCCTTCCATGTTCGACGCTCGCATGGAAGGAGAAAAAACCGCACACACGGCAAGCAGGAAAGCCAAGTATCTCATTGTCTCCATTGTATAAAGCATCATGAGGTTCCGCAACATACCACCTTGTACGCCACCTTGGATTCTTGCTACGATATGGGATATGGATGATGCATCTGTCCCTCTGCCTCGTATAAGGTGGGTGCTATGGAACTAGCGCTCGCAATCCTTCTATTGGCCCTTTCCGCCTTTTTTTCCGGATCGGAAACCGCATTTACTTCCCTGACGTTGATTGACCAGAAAGTGCTGGAGAACAAGAAAGGCGCCCGCGCCAAGGCCGCGCTGTATTTCTGCAAGCACCCCGACCTGCTGATCACCACCGTCCTGATTGGCAACGACTTGGTCAACGTCGCGCTTTCCGCGTTGGTCACCAAAATGACGATTGAGAAACTCGGGAATCCCTATGTCGGGGCCGCGACCGGCATCCTGACATTGGTCCTGCTTGTCTTTGGAGAGATATCGCCAAAGCAGATTGCCATGTACCGCAACCTGCCCATCGCGCTCGCGGTCGCCATCCCGCTCCGTGCGCTCAGCATCCTGCTCTTTCCCGTCATCTGGCTTTTCTCCCGCCTGACCTTGTTGATCCATCTTGTCTTCGGTCCCTCCGGACGAGGCAAGCTGACCGAGGACGGGCTCAGGCATGTAACCGATGCGGCTGAGGACGCCGGAGTTGTTGACGAGTATGAGAACGACCTGATGCAGAGGGCGATCCATTTCTCCGAGACCCAGGTCAAGGCAATCATGACCCACCGCACCGAGGTTTTCTCCCTTCCCGACACCATGACCTACCGTGAAGCCTATACCCGCATAGTCCAAAGCGGTTTCTCCCGTATCCCGATCTACCATGGCAGCCGGGAGAACATCACGGGAGTCCTGTTGCTGAAGGAATTGCTCAGGAAGGACGTCAACGCGAAAGGCCATCTCGACCAGCCGCTTTCCTCCTTGGCCCAGAAACCACATTTCGTGCCCGAGTCGATGCATATGGACGACTTGTTCTTCCAGTTCAAGCATCAGAAACAGAAAATTGCCATCGCCCTGGACGAGTATGGAGGTTTCAGCGGAGTGGTGACCATGGAGGACATCGTCGAGCAGATGTTCGGCGAGTTGTACGACGAGCAGGAGTCCTATCAGGGAGAGCTGATGGTCAAGTCAAGCTCCTATCCCGGTTCCTACGTGGTCCAGGCGGAAATGCCGTTCATGTCGTTGGCCGACAGCTTCGACCTACACCCCAACAAGGACGAGGATACCGACGGTACCGTGGCCGGATACTTGCTCGACATCATCGGCGACATTCCCAAGGTAGGGCAGGTCACCGAGACACGCTATGGCACCTTCCGGGTTCTGACCATGACCCGCAACCGCATGGATACCGTCCTTTTCACCCCGAAAAAAGAAGAGGAAAATGAGGGGGAAAGCGAGGGCTGACAGTCCTATACAGGGGTACCCGTTTCGTGTATGATTTGAGGGAACCAAACTGACTTCGTTTGTGCACAATTTACTATCATAGAAGAGGTAAGACGTTACCACATGAGTTATCCATTTCATGAAATCGAGACAAAATGGCAGAAGTACTGGGAGGACCATCAGACCTATAAGGTCACCGAAGATCTTTCGTATCCGAAAGAGAAGCGCGCCTATGTGCTGGACATGTTTCCCTATCCAAGCGGCGCGGGACTGCATGTAGGCCATCCCGAAGGGTATACGGCGACCGACATCTACAGCCGCTACCTGCGCATGAACGGTTACAACGTGCTGCACCCGATGGGCTTTGATTCCTTCGGCCTTCCCGCCGAGAACTACGCCATCAAGACCGGTACCCATCCCAAGACCACGACACTGAAGAACATCGCCACCTTCACCCGCCAGATCAAGAGCCTCGGTTTCTCCTATGACTGGTCCAGGGAAATCTCCACCTGCGAGCCCGAGTATTACAAATGGACCCAGTGGATTTTCCTGCAGCTGTACAAAAAAGGTCTCGCCTATGAGACGCAGAGCCCGATCAACTGGTGCCCCAGTTGCAAGACCGGCTTGGCGAACGAGGAGGTCAAAGAGGGCAAGTGCGAGCGTTGCGGCACCGAAGTGGTGCGCAAAAACATCCGCCAATGGGTGCTGAAGATCACTGCCTACGCCGACGAGTTGCTCAAGGATTTGGACAGCCTGGACTGGCCGGAGTCGGTCAAGCTGATGCAGCGCAACTGGATTGGTCGTTCTACCGGAGCAAGCGTTCAGTTCCAGATTGACGGAAGCGACAAGAAGCTTGAGGTCTACACGACCCGTTGCGACACCCTTTTCGGGGTCACCTACATGGTCGTCAGCCCGGAGCACCCGCTCTTGAAGGAGCTGACCACCGAAGGGCAGAGAACGCAGGTCGAGACCTATGTCGACCAGGCTGCCCATAAGAGCGACCTGGAAAGAACCGACCTCGCAAAGGACAAGACAGGTGTCTTCACCGGCAGCTACGCCATCAACCCGCTCAATGGCAAGAAGGTGCCGATCTGGGTTGGAGACTATGTCCTGATTAGCTACGGGACCGGAGCCATCATGGCCGTTCCCGCCCACGACGAGAGAGACTGGGAGTTTGCCAAGAAGTACCACTTGCCGATCATCGAGGTGCTGAAAAGCGAAGTCGACGTGCAAAAGCAGCCATGGACCCAGGACGGCATCCATGTCAACAGCGACTGGCTGGACGGATTGAACAAGCATGACGCGATCGAGAAGGTGCTTGCCTATCTCGAGGAGCACCATATCGGACACCGTACGGTCAACTTCAAGCTCCGCGACTGGATTTTCAGCCGCCAGAGGTACTGGGGCGAGCCGATCCCCCTCGTCCACTGCCCGAAGTGCGGCGTGGTTCCCGTTCCCGAAGACCAGCTTCCCGTCTTGTTGCCCGAGGTGAAGTCCTATGAGCCGAGCGGAACGGGCGAGAGTCCGCTCGCCAAGATTGACAGCTGGGTGAACACCACCTGCCCGGTCTGTGGCGGACCCGCCAAGCGCGAGACCAACACCATGCCCCAGTGGGCGGGCTCCTGCTGGTACTACTTGCGCTATATCGACCCGCATAATGACAAGCGCTTTGTCGACGTCGAGAAGGAAAAGTACTGGATGCCTGTCAGCCTCTACGTGGGCGGCGCCGAGCATGCCGTGCTCCACCTGCTGTACTCCCGTTTCTGGCACGAGGTGCTCTTTGACCTCGGACTGGTTTCCACCAGGGAACCGTTCCAAAGACTGGTCAACCAGGGCATGATCACCAGTTTCGCCTACCAGCGTAAGGACAAGGCCTTGGTGGCGGTCGACCAAGTCGAGAAGAAAGCCGACGGCACCTACGTCGACAAGGAGACCGGCGAGGTGCTGCAGCAGGTGACGGCGAAGATGTCGAAGAGCCTGAAGAATGTCATCAACCCGGATGAGATCGTCAACACCTACGGCGCCGACTCGATGCGCATGTATGAGATGTTCATGGGGCCTCTTGAGGTCTCCAAACCTTGGTCAACCGAAGGCCTGATCGGCATCACCCGCTTCCTGGACCGCGTCTGGCGTCTGCATGAGGAGAAGAAGATTGTTGCCGGACCGGTGGACGTCGACTTGGAAATCCTTTTGAACCAGACGGTCAAGAAGGTGACCGAGGACACTTCGACGCTGAACTTCAACACCGCTATCAGCCAGATGATGGTGCTGGTCAACGAGCTGTACAAGAGCGAGACCCTTTCAAGCAAGCTGTATGACACGCTGATCCTGTTGCTCTCCCCCTACGTTCCCCACCTTGCCGAGGAACTGTGGGCTCTTGCCGGCCACGAGCCGAGCGTCACCACCCAGAAGTGGCCGACCTACGACGAGGCCAAGACGAGGAAAGCGGTCCAAGAGTTCATTTTCCAAGTCAACGGAAAGGTCAGAAGCAAGACGGAGGCCGATCCCTCCATCAGCAAGGACGACCTGCTCGCCTTGGCGAAAAGCGACGAGAAGATCAAGGGTTGGATCGCCGGCAAGACAATCGTCAAGGAGATTGTCGTTCCTGGCAAACTGGTCAACATCGTGGTCCGGTAAAAGAGGACTGGATACGGGAAAGGGGGCATCAAAGCCCCCTTTCTTGTGTTTAATCGAGGAATCGGATCACTCGGCAACCGTGTGGTCCGCCAAGTCCAGCAGCGTCTTTCCGATGGTTCTTGCGAACCTCATCATCTCCACTTTCATGTCCAAGGGCATGTAGTCGGTTACGGAAAGCTCGTATACGAGCGGTCCTTCGAACCCAATCTCGTGCAAGGCCGCCATCACCTGACGCCAGTCGACCGTCCCCATGAAGGGAAGCAAGTGCTCGTCTCTCCCTCCATGGTTGTCGTTGACATGCACCACATGAAGCCGTTTGCCGATGAGCCGCAAGGCCCTGCGCTGGTCCACGAGACGTTGGTTGGCATGTCCGGTATCCCAGCAGATGCCGACCTGGTCCGTACCATAGGAATCGACGAATTCCACAAGCTCTGCAGGATCGACGGAAAAGCGGCGCATCTCCTCGCGGTCCCGCATGTTCTCGAACGCGATGCCGACACCATGGCGGAGGGCGAGCTCCACCACATCATCGAAGCGCGCATGGTTCGCCTCGATGTTGGCCTTCCGGTCCAACGCCATCTCCCCTTTCACCGTCATCGGATGCAGGACCGCCCATTTGACGCCAAGCATGCTGCTGATCAGGATCGACCGCTTCGTCATCTCCATGCAAAAATCGTCCATCTCCTGGTCGGGATACGGGCCTCCTCCAATCACATGGGAGAAAGGCGGATGGCTCTGATAAAACGTCAGTCCAAGCTTCTCGGCCTCCTCACGGATATCTTCCGTCCGCTTTTCCCAGTCATCCCGGTTGAGTTCCGTCTCGTTCTCAATCATCTTGCACATGTTGCAATCGAGAACGTCATACCCTGCCTTCTTGCACAGGCGTACTTGTCCCACGTAGCTGGTGCACACATCATACGGGGTCTTGCGCGAATATGCGCTGGTCATCATGCCAAGCTTCATCATCAGCTTCCTCCTCACACAAAATGATGGCTGTCGATCTGCCCGCCGCCTCGTACCTGTTCCTTTGCTCCGTCGAAGGCGGGATCCAGGTAGGTCTCGAACCAGGCATCAAGCCGCTTTGCAAGCGCTCCAGCCACCTTCTCGGTGCCCTCCTTCCCATACAGGTTCCTCTCCTCGTCGGGATCGTCTGCAAGATGGTACAATTCGTTCGGACCCTCGGGATACCGGAGCACGAGTTTCCATTCATGGGTGCGGATCATGCGGCATGGACCATACTCGTCGAACACGACGACGTCCTTGCGGCATTCTTCCACTTTTCCTTCCAACACGCCTCGCATGCTCGAGCCGGGCATCTTCGGCGGCATCCGGTACGTCACGTTCCCATAATCCAAAATGGTCTGGAAGAAATCATAATGGCTCACCATGGCATCGCTGACACGGCCGGGAGGGATCGCTTTCGGCAGGCGCATCAGGCAGGGAACCTTTACGGCACTGTCGTACATGTTCACCGGCTTCGTGCCGTTTCCCTTGCCATAAATGCCATGGTGGCCCATGCTCATGCCGTTGTCTCCCGTGAAGATGACCAGCGTATCGTTGACAAGCCCGTGCGAGTCGAGATACTCCAGAATGCGGCCGATGGCATCGTCCATCGCCGTGATGGCGGCATAGTAGCCCGTCAGGCTCTCCCTTCGATGTTCCTGCCAGGTCTCGGGAATCGGACCGAAATGGGCTCCGCTGAAGCGGATGCCAGGATGTTTCTCACGTTCCCATTCCGCCTTCGTCTTACGGCCGTTCGGCGCCCATGGATGGGGAGGCACGTTCGGCGTGGAGGTCAGCGGAAGATCCCGGTACATGTCCAGGTACTTGGCCGGATGATGCATCGCCGACCAAGGGGAATGGGGGGCGGTAAAATGGACCGAAAGGTAGAAGGGTTTGTCCTTCGGTCTGGTCTCGAGGAATTCCAATGCGTGGTCCGCAATCAGGTCGGTCACGTATTTCCCCTTCTCCATCCGCATCTTTCCCCCTTCCAACATCACGGGATAATAATAGTTGTCCCCTCCCATGGCCGTGGTCTTCCAGAACGTGAAGCCGGCTTGGGGATGGAAGCTGTCACCGACATGCCATTTGCCGGAGAGTCCGCACACATAGCCTTGCTCGGCCAGGAGGGCCGTATACGTGGTCTGACCGGAGAGGTAGGCGATGGCATGGTCGTTGCCGATCTGGGTGCGCGGCCAATCGTAATACCAAGGGGAGGCGGGATCCTCCATGCCCTTTTTCAGGTCGTCGTCCAGGTCGGTCTTTGTGGTCAGATGACCGTTCTTCAACCAGTCATGGATGCCATGCTGGGAAGGATTCTTTCCCGTAAGGATCGATGCTCTGGCAGGGGAACAGACGGGAGATGCGCAGAAGCAATTGGTCATCCGCACGCCTTCCCGGGCGATGCGGTCAAGATGGGGGGTCTTCACCTCCGCATTTCCCGCACAGCCAAGCGCCCATGCACCATAATCATCCGCAAGCAAAAAGAGAATGTTGGGGCGTTCGCTCATTTCATCGCATTCCTTGAATAGCCTTCCATCATGTAGCGCTGGTTCAACGCGAACAGGAGCACGACCGGCACGATGGAAATGGCGACTCCCGCCATGATGACATTGTAGAACTCGGTGGAGGCGAGACCTTCAAACATGTTCTTCATCTTGGCAAGCGCCACCGACATGAGCAGCGTCCGGTCCGTCTTGCCGATGATCTTCGGCCAGAAATAGCTGTTCCATCCATTGATGAAGGAAATCAGCATGACGGTGACCATCGAAGCCTTGCTCATCGGCACCAGCACGTGGAAGATGGTGCCGATGATTCCCAGCCCGTCCACCTTCGCGGCATCCAGATAGCTCTGGTCGATCGCCATGAAGTTCTGCCTCAGCATGAAAATGGTGAACGGAGAGACCAGACCGGTGAAGATCAGGCCGGTGTAGGTATCGATCAGATTGAGATGGGCAATCATGACATAGACCGGGATAAAGGTGACTTGCTCGGGAATCATCATGGCGCTGAGGACGATGATGAACAATGCATCACGACCCTTGAACCGGCCACGAGAGAACCCGTAGGCGGCCAGAATGCCGGTCGTCATGTGGAAGAAGATGTGCCCGAACGTCACCAGAAGCGTGTTGAAGATGACCCGCAGGAAGCGGACCTGACGCCAGGCAGTCGCATAGTTCTCGAGCTGGATCCGGGAAGGAACGAAAGTAGGCGTCAGCGAGACGACCTCATCGGCCGTCTTCAAGGAGGTCATGAACATCCAGTAGAGCGGGAAAAACATGACCAGCAGGACCAGTACGGCAAAAAACGTCTGCAGCCGCCGAGCGGTCAGCGCCCTTCGGCGGTAATCGACATCAAGCATCATAGTTCACCTTGCGGCCGTTCCACCGCATGGTCAGGATCGTGACCACCATCAGCAAAAAGAAGAAGACCAGCGCGACCGTCGAAGCCCGGTCGATGCGGTACTGGACGAAAATCATGTCATACAACTTGTACGTAACCACCTGCGTCGCTTCTCCGGGCCCACCACTGGTCATGATGTCGATGATGTTGAACACCTTCATCGACCCGATGAACTGCGTCACGAGGAGAAATGCGGTAGTCGGAGAAAGCAACGGAAGCGTGATCTTACGGAAGATGACCACCACGCCGGCGCCGTCAAGCGCGGCCGCCTCGTAGTAGTCCTTGCTGATTCCCTGCATAGCCGAAAGGTAAATCATCATGTTGTAGCCCAGGTTCTTCCAGATGTTGACCATGCACAGGGAAAAAATCGCCCAATTCGGGGAGGAGATCCAAGGCACGGGCTTCGCGCCCCACAGCCGGAGCAGGTAGTTCGCAACCCCCATGTTCTCGTCCAGAATCCACAGGAAGATGATGGCGATGGAGGACATCGCGATGTAGCGGGGCATGAACAGCACGGACCGCATGAAGGAAAAGAACCGCGTCTTCCTGCTCATCAAAAGCGACAGGAAAAGTCCCAGCACCATCACCGACGCCACCGAGCAGACGGTATAGATGATGGTGACATTGAAGGAATTGACGATGCCGTTGGTATCCAAGGTGGTGAACAGCCATTTCCAGTTCTTCCATCCCACAAACCGGTAGGTCTTTTTCAGCATGTTCCAGTCGGTGAAACTGTAGCGGACCAGCTGGGTCAGCGGATAATGGTACAGCAACAGGATGGCCGCAAGTGCCGGAACCACGCAAAGGAACTCGCAGAGCCGGTCCTTGGAAAACTTCTTTTTTAATGCAACTGATTTTTCCATGTCGTATTTCGAGGAAGGAGCGAGCGAAAGGAGCTGCCGCAAGGCCTTCCGTCCCTGCACGCAGCTCCCTCTCTCCTCTTGATCAAAGCGCATCGGCCAAAATCTGGTCGACTTTCTTGGTAAGCGTGGCCCATGCCGCAGCCGGGTCTGCCTCGTTGCCCTTCGCGATCTCGCCGATGGTCAGCACGATCTCGTTGCATGCCGCCTGCATGACCGTCGACTTGTTCTTCGGCAAGATCTTGTCGGTGTTCTCGAACATGGTCTGGCTGCCGGGGAACTTCTTGTACGTTTCCTCCATCAGCCCTTTCTCGACGATACTCTTGCGCACCGGGAACATGCATGTCTCGACCGACCAAGCGGAACTGTGCTCCGCATTGGTCAGGTACTCGGCAAGCTGGAACGCCGCATTCTTCACCTTCTGGTCATTGCCCCCATAAATCACCAGGCAGGAACCGCTGGCCGTACTGATGGCGGGTTTTCCTTTCTCCTTGCTGAACCCGATCATGGTCCCCACCTCGAAATCGCTGGCGGGAATGATGCTCGAGCAATCGGTGCTGGAATCGGTATAGGCGGCAAGCTCCTTGATCTTGAACAGGTTCAGCTGCTCCGCCGCCGAGTTGATCTTGACCCCGGTCCAGATAGCGGCACCGCTTTGCACCAGGTCCTTCAGGTCAAGCGCGAACTGCAGGAACTCCGGCTCGCCCAGAATCGATTTCGTACCGTCGCCAAGCGGATCCTTGCCGGTCGCATTCAGGACCATGGTGTTCATGTAGTTGAAATCATATGGGAAGCTGAACGCTGGCTTATCGGTCTTCTCATGGAATTCCTTGCACCAAAGCTTGAACTCGTCCCAGGTCTCCGGCATCGTCATGCCCAGTTCGTCAAGCCAGGTCTTGTTGTAGTAGACCACTCCGGCGCTCATGCCGAGCGGAAGACCATAGAGCGTGCCGTTCTTGTCGGACACGGATTCAAGGAACCCTTCATAGTAATCACTCTTGTTGACCTGATTTGCTTCAAAATACGGCGCAAGCGGTTCGATGATGCCGCTCGCGGCATAGTTGAGCACTCGAGGCACATTGATGGTCGACAGGCCGGGAATCCCCTTGCCCGCAGCAACCGCACCGGCGATCTGCTGGGCAATCGTCTCATAGTTTCCCGGGTTGGACACCTTGATCTTCACGTTCGGATGGGCGGCACAGAATTCAGCAACGGCCTGCTCCAGCATCCCGGCACGTGCCTTGTTGGAGTAATTATGCCAGAACTCAAACTCCACAGGACCCTCGATATCCGTATAGTCCACCCCAGCATCTTCCTTGGCGCGGGCAGAGGTTTCACTCGATCCATTGGCGAACAACAGTCCTCCCATCAGCGCAAGGGACAGTAGCAAAGTTACTTTTTTCATAGTCACTCCTTTTGTTTCATCATTTTTAATCGACCGGATCGAAAGTCTTTACTGCTCTTTTACTCATTTTAGTGGCACTTTTTGATTTGTCAACGAGCATTTTGCCTTTTTCAAAGACGAAGCAACTATGGCACGAATAAACATATAATTCTATGAATAAATTGTAAATAAATTGCAAAACGCACACATGCAAACAAAAAAAACTTGCTTCATTCTCGAATCCGGGAGTATGATAATCAATAAATTACGAAACGAAACATTTAAGGAAAAAAAGCCTATGGCATCTCCCAAACACATCCTGCTTATTCTCACGGACCAGATGCGATACGACACCATCTCTGCGCTGGGGAATCCATGCATGCAGACCCCCAACCTGGATGCGCTGTATCGGGAATCGGTCGTCTTCACGCACTGCACCACCCCCAGTCCCGTCTGTGTTCCGGCCCGTCTTTCCTTGATGGCGGGCCAGTACCCGGCCCGAACCGGGTGCAACAACAACAACAAGGAGAAGGTCTGGCAGGAAGAAGGGTTCTACGCCATGCTGACCAAGGGAGGATATCCCAGCTGCTGCGTCGGGAAGATGCACCATCTCTGGGATTCCTATGGGACGTTGGGTTTCGACGAACGGCATACCCAGGAGGAGATTCCGACATCCGAGGACGAGTATGCGAACACCGTCCATGCCAAGCATCCCGGCGTGTTCGACCTGTTCGGCATGCGGAGCGAGATGTACTATGTGCCCCAGATCTCCCAGCTCCCCATCGAGGACCATCCCACCACCTGGATCGGCGACAAGAGCGTCGCGTTCCTGAAACAACAGGAAAAGGAAAAGCCGTTCTTCCTCGTTTCCTCCTTCATCGCCCCGCACCCGCCCTTCTGCCCGCCTTCTCCCTGGCAGAAGCTCTACCGGACCGATCCGCCAGCGCCGATCCTCCCGACGGAGCAGGAACAATCCAAGTATGAGGAGCTGTTCGGAGACCGGTCTTCCTGCAAGCGTCTGGAGATGAGCATGACGGACGTGCTCCGCATGAAGAACTTCTACTACGCGTGCGTCTCCTATGTGGATTACCAGATTGGCCGCATCATCGCCACCCTGAAGGAAAGAGACCTCTACGATTCCACCTTGATCGTCTTTTCCAGTGACCATGGCGACCTGATGGGGGACTACCGGCACACGGGCAAGCGGGTCATGGTGGAAAGTGCCAGCCACGTCCCCTTGCTCATGCGGATTCCCGGCAAAAAGCCACAGCGAAGAGCCGATCCTTGCTCGCTCGTCGACCTCGCTCCAACCCTCCTCTCCTGGGCTGATGTGCCCTATGATCCGGAAGCTTTCGACGGAATCGACCTGTTCGGCACGAGGCAACATGCATGCGTCTTCTCCCAGTATGGATGCGGGAACAACGGCGTCTATATGGTCACCGACGGGAAAAGCAAGCTGGTCAAGAGCCAAAAGAGCGGGAACTACCACTATTTCGCCACATTGCCGGAAAAGGAGGATTCCTATGACGCCAATGATGCCGCGCAAAGTGCCATGCGCCACATGCTGGAACGCTACATCCACAGGGACGTGAGCAAGACGAGGGAAAGCATCACGTACGAGTCGGCGCCCCAAATGCCCCATTACCCTGGACGAATGGACCAACCGCTCTATCACGAGCAAGAACGTGCATGCATTCCCCCCGGATACACCATCGACCTGGGATGATGCATGGACTCTTCCTTGCGGGGAACCCTGCACTCTTGTATAGTGGGGATACGCAATGAACGCGCATATCGGCAATATGGCAGGAGCACACATGCGGAAGACAGAGACCCGCCGGCAAGGCATTCTCGACATCATCAACCAGCTGGGAGAAATCAATTTCCCCCAGCTCCGCCATTATTTTCCCGGCTTGTCCGACGTCACCCTCCGCAAGGACCTGATGCAACTTGACAAGGAACGCCAGATCATCCGCATCCATGGCGGTGCAAAGAGCCTGCCGCAAGTGATCAACTACTCCCAGCGGTCCAACCTCCACCAGAAGGAAAAGGCGCTCATCGGAGCAAAGGCCGCAGCGCTCATCCAACCGGGAAATTCCATCTTCATCGCCAGTGGATCCACCTGCGTCGAGCTCGCCAGACAGGTGAACGTCTCTCCCCTGTTCATCGTCACCGACGGCCTCATCACGGCAAGCGTCTGCCCGCTCAAGGAGGGAAACCACGTCGTCCTGCTCGGAGGAGAAATTGACCTTTCCACCAAGCGCATCTTCGGGCAATCCGTGCTGGAGCAACTCGATCCGCTCCACTTCCACACGGCTTTTCTCGGCACCCCGGCATTCCATCCCGATTTCGGGTTCTCCTACCTGACGGACATGCATGCCGCCATCGTCGAGAAAATCATCAGCAGGTCCGAGAAGGTCGTCATGCTGATGGACTCCTCAAAGGTCAACTATGCCTGTTCCCCATGGACGATGCCGACGAAGCACATCAACACCATCGTCAGCGACGGAAACCTTGACCCGCAACTTGTCCAGCGCCTGAAGCAGCAGGGCGTCGAAGTCCTCTGAGCAGCTGTCTCATTCCCGGGAACACCAAAGCCCATACTCCGCAAGAAACTGCTCCCGGAAGGAGGGAGACTCCGAAACGCCAGCATCGAAGAGCGCCTCCCGTGCCGCGCCATATACCGGGGGCACATCTGCAATGAGCATGCGCGCCTTTCCAGGCGCTTTTTCCGCCACAGCCTTTGCATAGGAGGGGTGATGGGCGAATACGCCGCCTCCGAGGACCACGGAAAAGGTTCCGGGAAAATACCGGGAAGCGGCCCACACAAGCTCGGCAAGGCTCTCCACGCCATGGGCGATGATGGCACGGGCAACCTCGTCGCCTTCCTGTACCGCCTCGAACGCCATCGCCGAAAACTTGGCGATGTACGGCCTTCCTCCCGAATAGATGGCCATCATGCTTTTGCGGGGGCCTTGCGGATACTTCTGCTTGAAGAGACCGAGCAGCAGCGTCTCCGGCCCACGCCCGTCATCGGCCCGGAAGACTGCCTTCAGTACATCCCGGCCCAGCTCGAAGCCACTTCCTCCCGTATCGATCAGGTACCCGCATCCCCCGACATGGATCAATTCCGGCCTCCCCTCGATGCGGGCAAAGAGCGACGAACCGGTACCGCATACCACGCAACAGCCGTCTTGATGGCCCAGCATGCTGCTGATCATCGCCGGACCATCATCCTCCACGCGCAGCGAATCGGAGCGCACATGCGCCCTGAGATAGGTTTCCAGGACAGGACCTGCCGGCTGGGTACCGGCAATCCCCGCATAGATGGATGCCAGCGGCATCGCCCCATCATGGGTGGCCAGGGCGATGGCGTGTTCCACCCGCCGGCAGCATTCGTCATAGCCGATGTCCATCGCGTTCGCGCCTGGAGTGATACCCCTGTAGAGCATATGTCCGTTCTCGTCGAACAGCACCGCCTCCGTCTTTGTGCCACCAGAATCCAGCGCGAGAAAACATGCCATGGGACACCTCACCTATTTGTTTTGTTTCGAAAGATATTTCAATCGAAATGATATATTCCTTTCTTTTTCCCGTCAACGAAAAGCGGAGTCCGACAAGACCTGGGAGCAGGGTTCTTCCCTCTTCTGTACAGGGAAACGAAAAGAAGATACCCTTGAGAGATGCAGCATGCCGGAAGCCAAATTCTTGTCACCGAACGCCTGATCCTGCGACGTTTCACCATCGAGGATGCCGAAGCATCCTTCCGAAACTGGACGGGAGACCCTTTGACGACCAGATTCCTGACATGGCCGACCCACCAGGATGAAGAGGTCACTCGAACGATCATCTCCCAATGGGTCACGAACTATGCGCATTCCTCCTTCTATCAATGGGCGATTATTCCCAAGGCCCTTGGGGAACCGATCGGGACGATCAGCTTTGTCGAGATCAACGAGAAGGTCGGTTCCGTCCAGGTCGGCTATTGCATCGGAAGCAGGTTCTGGCACCAAGGCTATACCAGCGAGGCGCTGAAAGCCATCATCGCCTTCGCCTTCACCACCCTGGAGGCGGGACGGGTCGAGGCGATGCACGACCCGGAAAACCCCTACTCGGGAAAGGTGATGGAAACATGCGGCATGCGCCATGAAGGGACGCTCCGCAAGGCGGATTGGTCCAACCGTGGTATCGTCGACGCAGCGGTCTATGGAATCCTGCGGGAGGAGTTCAGGGATTGATGGTGGGCAGCACCTTGGCAAGCCCTCCTCTGCTGGTCTCGCGGTACAGGGAGGGAAGCGCCTGCCCTGTCTCCATCATCACGTCGATGATATTGTCGAAGGAAACCCGGTGCCTGCCATCGGAGAGCAGGGCGAAGACGCTGTTGTCCACCGCCCGCACGCTGGCCATTGCGTTGCGCTCGATGCAGGGAATCTGCACCAGCCCCAACATCGGGTCGCAGGTCAGCCCGAGATGGTGCTCAAGGCTCATCTCCGCGGCATACTCAATCTGATAGATAGTCCCCCCCATCAAATAGGTTGCGGCAGCGGCCGCCATGGAACAGGCCACGCCGACCTCGCCCTGACAGCCCACCTCGGCGCCGCTGATCGAGCCGTTGGTCTTGACGATATCGCCCAGCACACCTGCGGTCAGCAGGGCACGATGGATACGCAACTCCGGCAGATGGTTCTGCTGTTGCAGATAGTACAGCACGGCGGGGAGCACTCCGCAGGAACCACAGGTCGGGGCGGTGACAATCTCGCCACCAGCGGCATTCTCCTCGCTGACAGCCAGAGCGTAGCTGAAAATCTCCGCTGTCAAGCCAATCGAGCCCTTATGCTCGTTCGCTTTCTCATGGTACTGCATGGCCTTTCTTGCCAGCTTCAGGCCACCAGGAAGGACTCCCTCGGCTTCCAAGCCACGGTGAATAGCTGATTTCATCACGTCCCACACCTGGGCCATGTAAGCCATGATTCCCTGGGGTTCGTAGCGCAGGGCGAATTCCCAGATCTGGATTCCCTCGGACTCGCAGAGAGAGAGGACCTGCTTCATGTGGGAAACCTCGAGAGGATAGACATCATCCTCCTTTGCCTGTTCCTGACCCTCGATGACGATCTTGCCGCCACCGATGCTGTAGTAGGTCTGGCTCGCAACCTCTTTTCCATCGGTGTCAAGCGCATGCATGGTCAGCGCGTTGGGATGGAAAGGCTTGAACACGTCGGGGAACCAGGAAATCTCGACCTTTCGGCCCGAAAGCACTTCACGAATCGCCGCGTCGGTCAAGTGCCCTTTTCCTGTCGCAGCGAGCGAACCGAACAAATCCGCCTGATACGACGCGGCGTCAGGATACATCCTCAGAAAATGGGTGGCGGCGGCGCGGGGACCCATCGTATGGCTGCTGGAGGGACCATGTCCAATACGGTATAATTCACGCAAGGATTCCATAGCCACCGATGGTACTCGTTTCTTGAGAAAAAAACTAGAACCATGCGGGAAGCGCTTGGAGGGTCTGCACCACCCTGCCTTCCTGGACGAACAGCCGAAGCGTCACGCCACGCTCGACGCAGTAGTAGCAGGTCAGTCCCTCGGTCAGGTTGACAATCACGCTTCCCGTCCCGTCGTGCCAGAAAGAACCCCCACCCTCCCGCTCTGAGTACCACCTTCCCTGTGGCAACGCAGTAATCCGATAGGTTGTCAGGCCGCTTTGGGGCACAGAACCTTCCCGAAGGTTGCCGTTGAGCAACGCGGCAATCGTCCCTGCCACGTCAAGCGTATCGGCGCAAGGAGCCACCAATGCTTCCACTCCAGGCCAGAAGAGGAACCGCAGGGAATCACCATGCTCGCCCCAGACGGACAGCAGTCCCATGATCAACCGGCTATGCTCCTGGGTCAGCTTTACATGGGCGCTCTGGTCATCAATCACCCCGGAGAAAGGGTACTGCCCATCCAAGGGATAGGCGGCGACCAGGACCGTCTCACCCCGGGGAGCCGTCACCGTGGTCGAGCGTTGCCCTCGCTCGAGCCTGATTACTTCTCCACGAGAAGTGACCACCCGGTAGGACATGGGATAATGGACCGCCGCCTCCCAAGGATGGGAGGTCGGAAGCGAAACCTCCACATTCCGTTCGGGACGGAGCGAAAGGGAACAGGAAGAGACAAACAGGATACAACAGAGAAAAAGCCACATACCCTATAGAACCGGCTTCTTCAGGCTTTCTGTTCCTCTTTGAGCTGACGCATGTACATGGCCCGGTACATCTTGAACAACTCCCTGAAGGAGGCGCTGCCGTAGTCAGCGTAGGTCCAAGGCAAGGCGTTGAACTGGTGGCCGTAGTAAATTAGGGTCGTTTCTGCGTAAATCCCTTTCTCCAAGGGAATGCGATGAGAGCGGTTCTTCGTTGTCGCCAGGATAAGCGAGCCGGCAGAAAGCAGGCCTGGATCGAGATTGACGACCCGCCCCTGTTCGGTGGCGAAGCTTTCCTCCACCTGGTTGGTGTGGATCTTGATATCCGAAAGCCGTGAAGGATCGATCAAGTCTCGGAAAACGAGGAAATATCGTTCCGGTTTTCCTCCCATCTCCTCATCATAATAATCGGTAAAGGAAAATGGGGTATGGGTGCTCTCCGTCAGGACCGGGCCATAGCATTCACCCAAGAGCTTCACCACCTGGTCGTGCAACTCGCCATGGGTGGTGAGCACCCCCACGACCAGCCTGACCGGAGTATAGGCATGAATCGCACCCATCGCTCACTCACTCCGCGAAGAAGGTTCCGTGGAACTGCAAGTTTCCGCAGACATCCCGCAACTCTCCCCGCGCCTGAAGGAAAGCCTCGGCACCAGGAATCTCGGATTCGACAACGAAGGAATATTCCCAAGGCTTGCCGGGAATCGGACGACTCTCCAGCTTCTTCATGTTCATCCGATGGGCTTCAAGCACCTTCAGCACCTTCAGCAAGGTACCGGGCTGGTCGCCGACCGTGAAGGAGAAGACCGTCCGGTTCGGCGAGTGGCTGGAAAGGAAGGCCCTCGCGTGCTCCTGCCTGCAAATCACGTAGAAGCGTGTATAGTTCTTCGGATTGGTCTCGATACCTTCCCTCAGTATTTCCATGTGGTAGAACTCGGCCGCCGGCTTGCCCGCAATCGCGGCCTTGCTCTTGTCATCCTGCTGTGCGATATACTCCACGCTTCCCGCAGTGTCGAAGAAGGAGACGGGACGCGCGTCTGGCAGGTATTTCGCTAGGAAATCCGCGCACTGCGCAAGTCCCTGCGGGTGGGAGTAGACTTCCTTGATATCGGAAAGCTGGGCTCCTGGCACAACAATCAGGTCATGGTTGATCCGGATTTGTTGCTCGCCCACCACCTGGATGTTGGGGAATCGGGTCAAAAGATCGATCGTTCCATTGACGGTGCCACCGAGGGTATTCTCCACCGGGACGACACCGTAGATGACCTTGCCACTATCCACGGCCTTGAAGACATCGAAGAACTCCTTGCAGGGGTACGTCTTTGCCGCCTCTCCAAAAAGCCGGCTGACCGCCAGCTCGCTGAAAGCGCCGTGCACTCCCTGGAAGGCGATTGGGAGGTCCAGGTTGATATCCGGCACTTGGCCCGCGATTTCGGCTGAGACTGCCAAATGGCTACGGGGAACCCGTTCCAGGCTCTTGCCGACTACCGGCGCCAATGCCTCGATATCCCGTACCATCTTCTCGAATTGCTCGGGATAGAGGGACTGCGGACCATCGCTCAAAGCCTGTTCCGGATGGTCATGCACCTCGACAATCACTCCACTCGCCCCGCCAGCGATTAAGGCCAGCGACATCGGGCTGACCATGTCGCGCATGCCGGTGGCATGGCTCGGGTCGCCGATGACCGGGAGGTGGGTCAGTTTCTGCACAACGGGAATGGCGGAACAATCCAACGTATTTCTGGTTGCCCGCTCAAAGGTGCGGATGCCCCGCTCGCAGAGCACCACCTGGTCGGTACCGCTGCTCATCAGGTATTCGGCAGCCATCAGCCATTCATCGATGGTAGCCGACAAGCCTCGCTTCAGCAGGACCGGCATGCCGGTCTTGCCGACCGCTTTCAGCAGCTCGAAGTTCTGCATGTTCCTGGCGCCAATCTGGAACATGTCCACGTAGTCCTTCATCATCTCCACGCTATCCGGGCTGACAATCTCGCTGGTGACCGGCATATCATACCTCTCGCCAGCCTCTTTCAGGTATTTCAGTCCTTCTTCTCCCAAGCCTTGGAAGGCATATGGGCTGGTACGGGGCTTGAAGGCTCCGCCCCGAAGCATCACCGCTCCCGCCTCGCGCACCTCGCCGGCGATGCGCATGATCTGCTCCCTGCTCTCGACCGCGCAGGGGCCGGCAATGACGACAATCCGCCCGCCACCGATGGTCACATGCTTGCCAACCTGGACAATCGTGTCCTCTTTTTTCAGTTCCCTGCTGGCAAGCTTGTAGGGCTTGGTGATCGGGACGACCTTGGCGACTCCAGGAAGCATCTCTACTTCCCGCACGTCGACCGTGGCTCGGCCGACAGCGCCGAAGACGGTCTCCTCGGTACCGACAATCTCGTGGACCTGGTACCCTTTCGAAGAGAGAAAACTTCGGATATGATGCTTCTGTTCTTCCGTGATGTTGGAGTTCAATACGATAATCATGGTAGTAATGACGGTAATTCGTTGACTGAGAAAAAGCAAGGGAGAAAGGAATGACGGCAGACGAGTGGGATAGGATGTTCGAGCGGATGAGGGACGCGGTTGACAGAGCTGGGGGAAAGCTCCCCTCCGTCTCCACCATCGCACAAGAGCGACAGGATCCGTTCCGGGTCCTGGTCAGCACGCTGATCAGTCTGAGGACAAAGGACCAAGTCACCATCGAGGCGAGCAGAAGGCTCTTCGCCCTGGCCGACACCCCCGAGGGAATGCTCTCCCTCAGCGACGAGACCATCGCCCGCGCCATTTATCCCGCCGGCTTCTACACCCGAAAAGCAAGGCAAATCAAGGAAATCAGCCAGATTCTGGTCGACTCCTACCACGGCAAGGTGCCTTCAGATGCCAAGGAATTGATGGAACTCCCCGGCGTCGGCATCAAGACCGCCAACTTGACCCTGAACCTCGGCTACGGAATCGCCGCCCCCTGTGTGGATTGCCACGTCCACCAAATCGCCAACCGCATGGGTTGGGTCAAGACCAAGACCCCGGAACAGACGGAGGAAGCGATCCGGAACGTGATGCCCCAAAAGCATTGGATCGGGATGAACGAGCTCCTCGTCACCTACGGGCAGTATATCTGTACCCCGGTCAGTCCGAAGTGCTCTCTTTGCAGCGAGGCAGGCCATTGCCCGAGAATTGGGGTCACGAAAGAGAGATAAGGCCACGAAGCAGGGCGCGGCTCCAGGCGCAGATAGTCTTCGCGTCGTTGATCCTGCCGTCCCCGATCATCTGCTGGAATTCCGATGGAGAAACCCAGAGGACGTCGATGAACTCGTCCTCGTCAAGCTCCTGGGTTGCTCGACCGACTACTTTCGCCGCGAACAAGTACAGGACCTCGGTGTCGATACCGGGGCTCGGATAGATACAGCCAAGCGGAACCACTTGGTCGGCCTCGCAACCGGTCTCTTCCCTCAGTTCCCTCAGAGCTCCGTCCTCAGGAGTCTCGCCGGAAATCTTGTCCAGCTTGCCTGCCGGTATTTCCAACAACGTCCGTTTGACCGCGTAGCGGTACTGCCGGACCAACGGGATCCGGCCAGAGGCATCCATGGCAAGCACCGCGGCCCCGCCAGGGTGATGGATCTGCAGGATCGTCCCTGCCTTGTCTTCCGGCAACTGGTAGCTGTCCACCGTCACGAGGTAGGAGGTATCCTGATACAATTCCTTGGACGCGATCGTCTCGAACATGTCGGCTCCTTGAAAAAAGCAAGGACAGGTTTCCCCGCCCCTGCCCCTTCGCTACCCACCGGATTATTTGGTGATGGATTCGCCACAGAAAGAGATGGTGGCGGACAAAATCAACAGGTTGATGAACAGGTTCTCGACCATGGCCAGGAAATCGGCGAAACCATCAAGATGGCTGATGTCGAAAATCAGGCAGCAGAGCACAGTGACAGCCCAGACGATGACCATGAACACCATGGCGACCTTGGTCAGCTGCGCGGGAACTGCGGGCACGAACTTCTGTACCAGGTAGACGATGGCGGAAACCAGAATCAGCACACCGATGATGGTAACCATGCTGTCGCCGGCCTTGCCGAACCACTTGCCGATATAGGCGTAGAAACGGCCAATGGACTGGCCCCCGTTGCCTTGGCCGATACCCTCAAGGCCCATCGCCAGCCACATGATGCCGAACATGATCTCAAACACATTGAAATTACTCTTCATCGCTTTTCCCATAGAATCCTCCTCAAGAACAATTCATGGATGTAATTCGAGTATAGGGAGGTTTTGCGAGAAAGCTCAATACGCCAACGCGCGTATATAAGCCGGGGTAGTTCCGCAGCAACCTCCCACATAGGCGACCGGAGTGTGCGCGAGCACGCTCCGCACAACCCTTGCCCACTCCTGACAGCCCAAGGGGTAGCGACCTTGTTCCGGCAGTCCCGCGCTTGGCTCCCAAATCAAGGGAAACGGGCTCATGGAGGCGAGCCGAATCAATGAAGAGGCACTCTGCAGGGGACCAGAGCCACAGTTGTATCCCAAAGCCGAAAGGGGAAACCCATCGAAAGCCTGCATTGCCTTCTCGGGCGCAACGGAGGGGATCATGCTGACCAGGGCAGGGACATCCGGGTCTACTTCCAGACAGGCGCGGACAGCGACACGCGCCACCTCGAGGTCCACTACCGTCTCGACCAGCCACAGGTCGACGCCCTTCAGCGCCCTCGCCTGCTCACGGTAAAGCTCATAAAAGCTGGAAAGCGGATAGTCCTTGCTGGTAGCGACGGTTGGGCCAAGGTCCCCGGCGACCAGCACGTTTGTTTCCCCGGCCGCCTGGCGGGTCACCTCCAAGGCACGTTTGTTTTTTCCCTCCACATCGCTCGTGGAAAGTCGGTTCGCCATGAAGGTGTCGGTGGTGACTACCTGACATCCAGCCTCGATATAGGCGCGATGGATGGAAAGGGTATCGAGCCCCATCTGCTTCATCGTCCCCATCGCCCCATCAAAAAGCAGCATCAATGGTCATGACCGGAACCAGATGATATGCCGGTACCTCGTAAGGGTGGACACGTTTGAGAGCTTCAATCGCTTTCGCGGCATGCTCCTCGTCAACCACCATTTCGAGCCTCCATTCCTCGACCGTTTCCAGCTGGTTCTCGGAACCAAGAAACGGATGGCTTCCCGGAAGGGGGCGGAACTGCCCCGTCCCCTTCACCTGCCAGCAGCACTGGTCATACCCATCCATGCTTCCGGCTCCGGAGGCGAACAGGGCTTCCTTCACTTGTCCGAGGTGACTCTCGGGCACATAGGTCACGAGCACGTACATAGCTTCATGGTAACCGAAAAAACGTTCTATCGGAATAGCGGGAAATGGTCGTTATCACCCCATCTTGAAAGCTGAAGCCATCTTCGACCCCTGAAGTCTGTTCATGCCGTAGACAATCGCGAAGACCACGACCAGCAGGACAACCGACAAAGCGCTTGCCTGCCCCAAGTTGCCATCTTGCACGGCGCTGTATATTTGGATCGGCACAGTACGCGTCCGGCCACTATACAGCAGGATGCTGGTGGATAACTCCTGAAGCAACGTGGTCAGCGTCAGGATGGAACCACTGATGATGGAAGGAAGAATCAAGGGAACGCTCACCTTGCGGAATGTGTAGAACCAAGATGCTCCCATGATAGTCGACGCCTCCTCCAAGGACGGATTCAACTGTGTCAGGTTCGCCGCGACTGAACGATATACGTACGGTGTCCTTCTAATCATGAAAGAGATGACAAGGACGGTGTACGTGCCAGTCAGACGCAGCCAGCTGTTCCCGCTGAAAGCGGAAAGCAACGCTATGGAAACAACGGTACCAGGCAAAATGAACGGCGCCATCACGGACAAGTCAAGCAATGCGGCCCCTTTCGGCTTCTTGCGTTCCGTAATGTAGGCGACGATGGAACCCAGTATCGCGCATAGCAACGTGGACAGAAGGGAAAGATAAAAAGAGTTGAACAGTTCGTTATGGCTTGTATGCGGAATACGCGCGTAGTTGGCGAGCGTGAAACCCTCTGGGAACAAACCTGTCCATTTGGTGAAAAACGACATGACGATGATGGTAATCTGGGGAAGCAAAGAAGCGACAAGGATGATTCCGCAGAACACCCAAGCGATAATCCGCATCGCCAGCGATTCGTTCATCTTCAGTTCCGAGCGGCTGGCGCTGATCGTCTCATACGTGTGGCGATTGACCATGGCCTTCTGGGCCCAGAGAACCGTGGCGGTAATCGCGACGTTCACGATAGCGATCGAACAAGCCCCATTGATGTTCCAGAACCCGTTCACCTCAAAATAGATCAAGGTGGGCAACACATAATCCTCGCCGCCGATGATGGAGGGAATGCCGAAATTTCCGATAGCGCGGACGAATACGAGCAACGCGGCGGCGCCAAGGCTAGGCATGACAAGAGGCAACGTGACCGTGCGGAAAATGTGACTTTTCCTCGCGCCCATCAACATCGCCGCCTCTTCCAGCATGGGATTCGAAGAAGCGAACGCCCCATAGGCCAGCTGGAACACAAACGGATAATAAGTCAGCGTCATGCAGAGAATCATGCCGAACATGCCGTAAATCGACGGAACCTTGATTCCCAAAGGACCAAGCAACCAGTTCAGGAAGGTGCGGACGATGCCATTTCTCCCCAGCAGGATGACCCACGTGAAGGCCCCGACGAACGAGGGCATGATGACCGGAAGAATCCCGAGAGAAAGAATCAACGATTTGCCCGGCATCTTCACCCGGGCGACAAAATACCCCATCGGTATTCCAATCAAAAGGCAAAAGAAGGTAACGGAAATGCCGATGACAAAGGAATTCCACAAGCTCTTGCGGTACAACTTGCTCACCACGAACTGTTGTAACCCTTCAAGGCTAAACCCGTGGAACACCAAGTCTTCCGCCGGAGCCATGAAGGCCCTGACCAGCGTGGTTGCCATCGGATAGAGCAGGAAAATAGCGATGAAGGCCATCGGAACCGCGAACACAAGATATTGCGTGAAATCCTTCTCAAAGAAGCGTCGGATCCTGCCCTCGGAACCAACCGTGTCCATGGTAGGCTGCGGCCTGTTTCTCATGCGTCCACCTCCTTGTCGAACAAGGAGACGACATCGGGCTTCACTTCCACAAACACCGTGTCATGTTCTTTGACATCAGCCTGCAACGAAGGCATATCGATCTCAAAGATAGTCCGGCTTACGGCGGGGTCCAGTTCCACCTCGTAGCGGATGAACTGCCCAAGATGCTGGATGATCCTCACGGTTCCCCGCACCTTCCCCTCCTGCTTGCCGACAACCAATTGCTCGGGTCTGGCCCCGACCAGCACCTCCTTGCCAAGGGCAAGGCTGGAGACATGGTTCCTCGTCTTGCACACGGGGACAACCAGGCCGGTCCCATCGACCTCGCACATGATCCGGTCGCTCTCAATGCCGACAATCTTGCTGTTGAAAAAGTTCATCTTTCCGATGAAGTTCGCGACAAAGGAGTTGTTTGGCTGGTTGTACAACTCATCGCTGGTGCCGATCTGCTCGACGATTCCCTTCCTCATCACCGCCATGCGGTCGCCCACCGCCATCGCCTCTTCCTGGTCATGGGTCACAAAAATGGTCGTGATGTTGGTCGCTTTCTGGATGCGGCGAATCTCCGCCCGCATGTAGCGGCGGAGTTTGGCGTCAAGGTTCGCCAAAGGCTCGTCAAGCAGAAGGATATCCGGGTCATACACCAGGGCGCGGGCGATGGCGACGCGCTGCTGCTGACCGCCGGAGAGTTGGTTCGGCTTCCTTTGGAGGTATTCATCGACTTGAACGAGTTTGGCAACGTCATAAACGATGTCACGCCTTTCCTCTTTCGTCAAAGAACGGTGGGCGATCGCTTGAGCCGTGTCGACTTCAAGATCCACCAGGTGGAGTTCTTCGGAAAGGCGATCAAGGATCTCCTTGGCCTTGTCCTTGCTGATCCGCTTCAGTTTGAAGTAGACCTTGGTGTTCGAACGGTCAAAGTAGAGTTTGAAGTCACTGAAGGCGGCCTTTTCTTTCTTGAGGGCCTCTTTGATGTTCTTCTCAAAGAGCCTGTCGACCACTTTGGAGATGGAATAGGAGACGCCTCCCGGATAGGGGAAGGAGCTTTCGATGGCGGAGATCAACTCATCCAGGGAGGCCCGCTTGGCGTTCGTGATGTTGCCCATGAGCTCGTAGCCTTCGCCGGTCTTGGCGATCGCGGCGCTTTCGATCTTTCCGAATTCTTTCGCGGAAGCGCGGAAGGAGGTGATGCATTCATCGATGTGGGCGGTGGAGAAGCTCTTGCCGAGCTTTCCTTTGATGGCGAGGGAGAGGGTTTCCTTCTCGCTGGCGGCAGCCACGGTCGCGCGGACGGTGGAGTCATAAAGCGGCTCAGACACCATGGTCTCCTCTTCGTCGACGAGCTTGGCCTCGATGATCGAAGGGAAGTGCTTGTCGAAGGCGGCGCGGACGCTCTTGGAGACGCCTTTCAAAGCGATGGCGAAATGGACGCTCTCGCCTTCTTCTTTGGCGGAGACGGAGAATTGCTTCTTGGAAAGGCCGAGTTTGCGGCAAAGGCTCTCGATGGATTTCACGATCCCGGGGACGATGTCGCGCGGATCTTTCTTATAATCATAAGACAAGGAATAATCGAAGAAGGTCTCCAAGGGGACTTCGACTTTGAGGTTGGTCAAAGGGAATTCGATGTTCTTGTAGATCGTCATATGGGGATAGAGGGCGTAGTTCTGGAAGACCAAGCCGATCCCACGCTTCTCCGGCGAGAGGTTGGTGACTTCCTGATCCCCGAACCAAACTTCCCCGGAAGTGGGGACCTGAAGGCCCGAAATCATGTAAAGGGTCGTGGACTTGCCGCAACCGGAAGGGCCGAGCAAGCCGACGAGCTTGCCGTCGGGGACGACGAAGCTCATGTCTTTGACCGCGACGGTGTCGCGAATCCCTTTCTTCGCGTCGCCCGGGAAAATTTTGGTGAGGTCTTTGATGCGGATTTCCATATGATTTCTCCTTCTTATTTGGTACCGTCTTCGACGATGTCAGAGTCTAAATGAAGCTTTTCCTTCTTCTTTCTCTCCATGGTTTCCTTGATGGAAATCACCATATCCTTGATGGCGAAGCCTAAGAATATGGCCCCGGCGAGGGTGAACACGATCACCCAGACGTCGAGGGGATTGAAGACCACGATGGTGTTCTTCAACATCGCCCAGCGGGCTGTGATGAAGAGGATAGAGGAGAGGATCAAGGCATAGCCGAGGAAGTTCTCGGCGGAC
>JAQYHB010000053.1 GCA_028722305.1 Spirochaetales bacterium | reverse complement strand
GCGCAGGTGGTGGACGTGGTGATGCTGCTCTCTGGGAAGGCGGTGAAGGTCGTGGCGGAGGACCAGACGAGCGAGGGGCGGATCGACCTGTCGGTGGATGCGGGGGAGCATGTATACGTGATGGAGTTCAAGGCGGACAAGAGTGCCGAGACTGTATTGAGGCAGATCAAGGACAAACACTATGCCGACAAGTTCCGCTTGGAGAAGGGCAAGACGATCCACCTGCTTGGCATCGCCTTCAGCTCCACGGGCCACACCGTCCAGGACTGGAAGGAAGAGGTGCTTGCCTGAGCTCTTCTTGGCATTCCGGAGACCGGGTAGCGTTACTGTGTATCGTTTGCAATCGCATCCACACACGCCTTGGAAACCTGGGTGGTGTGGTTCAGCATCCGGAGCTTTCCCTCGTCGCAGAGCTCACCCACCAGCTTGCTGGTGGTCACCCGGGCACTGCCGACGATATTTGCGATATCGTACTGGGTATATTTGGTCTGCAATGGATACCATGCGCCATCAACCAGTTCGGTAGTATCGGCAGTGGCGCACAGCAGATGGAGGATGCGTTGTTTGACAGGTTCAAAGGAGATGCGTTCAATCTCGTGTCGGAGTATCAGCATCTTCCTGGCCATGTTGTCCATGATGAGATTCCGGAATTCCTTGTGCTGGTCAAAAAGCGTCTGGTACGAGGTACGGCTGATGACCCACAGGACGGTTGGCTCCATCGTCATGCTGATCAATCCCGTTGGGGCGCCGATGATGACGGGGGTTTCTCCGAAGAACCAGCCGTCCCCGAGCGTGTAGATGATCTTTTCCGCTCCTTCGGCGGTCAAAATGTAGTGTTTGGTTCTGCCATGACGGATATAGTAGACTGCGTCCATCAGTTCCCCGGCCTCAAGGAATACCTTCTTGGCAGGGTAGAAACGTTCTGTACTGTTCTGGCGCAGAAGCGCCTCGATATGGGATGGAAGGTGCAGCGGTTCGGTGAAGGCGGAATTTGATGTAGTCAGCATGGCAATACCCCTTCAGCAGAGTATAAGGATTTTCTTGGAAACCTGCCATGGTTCCTGGTGGGGAAACGCAAGAAAAAGGGCGGCCCCCGTGATGGAGCCGTCCCTTCGATGGCATACGGAGGATTCCTGCCTTAGTTGGTGGTCGCAGGCTCCTCTGCTTTCACGATGTCAAGCAGTTGGATATCGAACTGGATAGCTTGATCCGGTTCGATGTCTCCGGCCCCGAATTCGCCATATGCCAGTTCCGCGGGAAGCCAGAAGCGCCAGGTCGAGCCGACCGTCATCAAGGGAATACCCTCGACAAGACCTTCGACCAGGTTGTTGATCGCCATGGTGGGAGCCTCGTCACCCATTGTCTTGGAGTCTTGGAGCACGTTGCCCGCAAGATCTTTCAGCTGGTAGTGGAACTTGACCTCGTCTTCAGCGACTGGATGGGCGCCATCGCTCTCGACAAGGATCTGATACTGCAGGCCGCTGGGTGTGGTGACGACACCTTCCATGTCCTTGTTGCTAGCGAAGAAGGCTTCCGCCTCAGCGACATTCTTCTGTCTCAATTCTTCGGAGAGCTGGGCTTGGTAGGTCTGGAAGGCGTCCTGCATCTCTGCCTCGGCCATGATTGGGGTGTCGCCTCTGCCGGCATCCATCATCCCGTAGGCGAAGTAGGGGCCATTGACGTTCAGTCCTTGGCTGACCATGTTGTAGGTCACCAGATAGCCGTAGACGTAGCTGAATTTGGAGACATCGTCCGTCGGCTTCTCCAGGTCGTCGATCGACTCGATCTCGCCGAGGTTGTTGCCGGTGAAGGTGATGGGAGCCTGTCCCTGGGACCAGACGTTGGTCTGGTAGTACTCAAGCTCGGCATTCATTTCCTCGCTGGTGAAGAACTCGGTAATCGGTTTGTTCGCCGCCACTTGGATGGCGTCCAGAGAACCCCGTACGAAGTAGTCGACATTGAAGTAGAGTCCCTGGCTGGAGAGCGTCTTCAAAAGCAGATACCCGTAGGTGTAGCTGAAACGGCCGACTAGGTCGCTGGGCTTCATGACGACGCTCTTGCTGATATTGTAGGAGGTCAGCTCCAACGCCTGCTCGATATTGACGTTCTTCAGGTAGGTGGCGTATCCGGTATCGTCCAGGACGACCTCGAGATAGTCGCCGCTAGCCAGGCCGCCAACCGGCCAGTTGGTCTTGGTATCGGCATCGACGAACATGGTGGTCGTCGTGCCGTCTTCCAGCCGAATGTTGTATACGGGTGATTCGCTGGAGGCGTCCATCACTTCCAATACGCGGGCAGCCTTGCAGTCAGCCTGCTTTTCCTTGGCTCCTGCGGCAAACAGTCCGCCACAAAGGGTCACGCTGGCCAATGCGAGCAGACCCACTCTCTGCATTCGATTCATTGCTATTCCTTTTACTCGCGCGTCAGGCAAGTACCTTAAAGGTGGTGCATCAGCCAGTAAAAGTCAATGATGTTCATCAAAATCGATAAAAGCACCTATCCGGGAGGGATTCTGCTGCGCTAGAATGCAGGGCGGAGGAACCGTATGCAGATTTATCGTGTAACGGACAATGCGTTCAAGGAATATGGTGCCATCATCGAAGGACTGGAGGTTTCCCAACTCCTGGGCCGGCTGGATGACTCGACGGAGTCTCCGGACGACCACACGATATATGTCGCGGATGATTCCGCTCTCGATTCCCTTCCCGTGTTTGTCGATGTGCGGGATCGGGTCTATGGGGGCATGCCGGTTCAGATCGGCTACTGCAACGGGACCAATTTCAAGCTCAACTGCCTTGAGTACCATCGTGGCAGCGAAGTCAATGTTTCCTCCAAGGATTTCATCCTCCTGCTGGCCAAAGTCTCCGACGTCCAGGGGGGCAAGCTGGACACTTCCAAAGTCAAAGCGTTCCTGGTGCCTGGCGGAGTGGTGGTGCAAGTCTATGAGACGACTTTGCACTACGCACCCTGCGCCGAGAACTTCCGGGTGGTGGTCGCGCTTCCGTACGGGACCAACACCGGCCGTCCCGTGATTCAACCGGTCTCTTTCGAGGACCGGCTCCTTTGGGCGCGCAACAAGTGGTTGCTGGCCCACAAGGATGCACCCGAGGCGAAGGATGGAGCCTACGTGGGTCTTGTCGGCGCCAACTTGGACATCCAACGTGACTGACTCGATACGGGAGTGCGTATATGGGAAAGGTGATTGAAGGAATCCTGACCGAACTGGACCGGGAGATGCTATTGCGGTGTGTCGAGGTGGCCCATACGGCCATGCTTGCGGGAAATCATCCTTTCGGAGCGATTGTCGCCGACCCGGGCGGGAGAATCATCGCCTCGTTTGGCAATGACCGGAAGGACAGCCCGGCTATGCATGCCGAGACCAAGACCTTGTTGGAGGCGGGAAGGGTGGCAAGCCAAGAGACGCTTGCAAACTGCACGCTGTACACCACCTTTGAGCCATGCGTGATGTGCGCGGGTTGCATGTACTGGACAGGAATCGGCAGGCTGGTCTACGGGCTGGACGAGACAAAGCTGCTCGCGTTGACCGGGAACAACCCGGAAAACCCTACCTTCACCCTCGATTCCCGCACCGTCTTCCGGCACGGGCAACGGACCATCACCGTCGTCGGCCCGGTCGCCGACGCGGCGCTCGAGGCCGCAATCCTGAAGGACCATATCGGTTTCTGGAAGCGATAAGTTTCAGAAGAGCGACATCTGGTCCCTGTCCGTCTCCTCCTCGCTTCCAAGCACGGAAGCCTCGTACAGCTCGAGGATCATCCTCGACTGGGTTTCCACTTCGGGCATCTCGTCCCGTGGGATTGCCATCACACTACCGGCCTCGATCCCAAGGGAGTCGCACCACTTGAACAAGAGTGGTAGGGAAGGAATCGAGGAACCGCTTTCATACCGGACCAGCATGTTCTGGCTGATTCCGCAACGAACCGCCACTTTCGCCCGGGTAAGCTTCTTGCTTTCCCTTGTATATATCAGATAGGCGACCGTACGCGCGGTCCTCTTGAGCGATTCCCTGTTGTCCATGGTTGTATCCTGGCGGATTGTACTTCCTTTGCACAGACGGGAACAACAGGCTCGCGCCCGCCTTTCCCGTGGCTCGTGGGCTTCCTCTCTTAAGAACTGGCCGCGATCGTCTTCAGGAACTTGCGGAAGCAGAAGGCGAGAACCATCGTTCCGAGGATGATGATGAAGGAAAGGGAGTTGATGACCGGGCTCACCCCGTAGCGGATCATCGAGTATACGTACAGCGGAAGCGTTCCACTACCCGGACCGGAGACGAAGAAGGTGATGACAAAGTCCTCGAGGCTCATCGTGATGCACATCATGAACGCGCTCAGGATGCCCGGCATCAGGCTCGGCACGACGATGCGCGTCATGGTCTGCAGCTCGGTGGCGCCCAGGTCGTGGGCGGCCTCTACCGTGGAATAGTCGAATTCGTCCAACCGGGCGCTGATCATCATGAAAGCGAAGGGCAGGTCGAACGTGGTGTGGGCGATGTAGATGGTCAGCATCCCCAGGTTCATCCCGATGGCGCTGAAGAAAATCAACATCGAGACGCCGATGATGACTTCGGGGAGCACCATCGGCAGATAACTGATGGTGATGATGTATTCCTTGCCAGGGAACCGGTACCAGCGGATGGCGATTGCGGCCAAGAGGCCCAGGAAGACTGCGGTGAACGAACTGGTCAATGCGATGACCAGACTGTGCGCAAAGGCAGTCCACAGTCGCGGACTGTGCAGGAAGAGCTGCTCATACCAGATCAGGCTGGCCGATTCCCATTCGGTCCCCTTGTTGCTGTTGAACGAGTAGAGCACCACCACCAACAGCGGGATGAACAGGAAGATGACCACCAGGCACAGGACGGTACGGGAAAAGGAGATGCCGTGGGAATACTTGCGACTCATTTCTTTTCCTCCTTGCGCTTGGTCTCGGCTTTTTCACGCTTGCCGGAGCCAAGCATCCAGAAAACGCCAATCAGGCTGATTAGCGTCAGCACCATGCTGAAGGCGCTGGCAAGCGGCCAGTTCCTCGTCTTGGAGACCTGGTCGACGATGATGTTGCCGATCATCGTGCTGTCCTTTCCTCCTACAAGAAGCGGAACCGTATAGGCGCCGAAAATCGGGATGAAGGTGAAGATCAGCGCGGTGGTGATGCCACTTTTGATGTTGGGAAGCAACACCTTGTACATGCTCTGCGGCTTGGTGCACCCCAGATCCCTCGCGGCGTCGAGCAACGAGAAATCGAAACGGTCGATGGTCGTGAAAAGGGGGAGGATCGCGAATGGTATGTACATGTAGACCAGAACCAGAATCACGCTTCCGTTGTTGTAGATCATATGTAGCGGCTCTGTGATTAGGTGCAGGCGGAGCAGCACGTTGTTGAGAAACCCATCAGTAGCCAGGATGCTGATCCAGGCGTAGATGCGGATCAGGCTGTTGGTCCAGAACGGGATGATCACCAGGAAGAGGAGCAAGGTCTGGTGCTTGCTGCGCGCCATGGCGTAGGCGGCAGGCAGGGCAAGCGTGATGCAGAGGAAGGTGCTGATGGCGGTGATCCAGAGAGTCCGGAACAGCACCTTGGCGAAACTTGCCTTGCACATGCCTTGGTAGGCGGCCAGCGAGAACTGCCATACGACGCCTCCGTACAGGCCGCGCCCGAGGAAGCTGTAAAGGATGATGATGGCAAGGGGAATGGTGAAGAAGAAGGTGAACCAGAGCCCCATGGGCCATCCGTAGGCGCCTCCCTTCAGTTGCTCCTTGTCGATCAGCTTGTTGGTGTCGTTCATTTGTCCAGGTCCTTGACGAGATAGCCGTCAGCCGCGGTCCAGTTGACGAAGACCTCGTCCTTCCATTCGATTTCCGGACCATCGTCCAGGAAGGTGGTGTGCTGTTTGAAGACCCTGATGGTCGGTCCGTCGTTGTCCAGCTTGACGAACAGCTTGGACTGGAAGCCGTTGTAGACCGGCTCGGCGACGATGCCATGGAAGGAGTTGATCAGCTGACCCGCGTGGACGGCTGGGTCGTGTAGTGTCACCCGGACCTTCTCTGGACGGATGGTGAAGGCCTGATGGGCTCCGACCGGCTGCGGATCGTAATCGGTGACCAGTACGTGGCTCTTCAACTCGGGCACGTCGACCTCCATCAGATACTCGTCCCCTTCCTTCTTGCAGGAGAGGATCGTGCAATCGAAGTAGTTGGTCTCGCCGATGAACTTGGCGACGAACTTGGTCGCCGGAGCCTCGTAGATTTCGTAGGGAGTGCCGATTTGCAGTACCTTGCCGCGATTGAAGACGGCGATATGATCGCTGACCGACAGGGCCTCGCTCTGGTCGTGGGTGACGAAAATGAAGGTGATGCCGACTTGGTCGTGAAGGCGGTCCAGATCGATCAACAGGCTCTGGCGGAGTTTGGCGTCCAAGGCGGAAAGGGGCTCGTCGAGCAGAAGCACTTTCGGCTCGTTGATCAGGGCGCGTGCGATCGCGACACGCTGTTTCTGCCCGCCGCTGAGCATCGACGGCTTCTTGTCGATATGCTCGTCCAGCTGGACCATATGCACGTACTTCCGTACCTTCTGGTCAATCTGGTCCTTGGGAAACTTCTTGACGCGAAGGGGGAAGGCGATGTTCTCGTAGACGGTCAGGTTGGGGAAGAGCGCGTAGGTCTGGAAGACCGTGTTGGACTGGCGCTTGTTCGCGGCAAGGTGGATGACGCTCTTGCCGTCGAAACAGACGTCGCCGGAGTCAGGAAAATCAAAACCAGCGATGATACGGAGCAACGTGGTTTTCCCGCAACCAGAAGGGCCGAGAAGGGAGAAGAACTCACCTTGCTTGATCTCGATGTTCACGTGGTCGAGAGCCGTAAAGTCCCCGTAGGTCCTGCTGACATCCTTGATGGAAACTGGTACGCCGTTCACGTTCGTACGCCTCCAAATTGAAAATGATCTCTTGTAGTTTTGGACTATCCGAGAATGGGATGGCAATGTCAATGAGTTTGGGCGAGAAACTCTGTCAATTTCAGTCTTTCCGCAAACCGACGGAACCTTCCCTGTTTTCCCGTAACTTTCCTGACAAAAGAGGGTTTAAGAGTAAAGAGAGGGAAAGAGATGAAACAGGTGGCGGTGAAGGGGAACGGGCAGGCACGCATGCTGGGCGAGCGTGAACTGGCGAGCGTATGGGGCGGTACCCACCAGAAAGCCGTCATCCGCCTTCAGGGCTACGAGGAGCCCTACCTTCGCGTCAACGAGCATGGAAACGACTATACCGTCGACACGAACATCGAGAGCAGCCAGGTGACCCGCAGGGGGAACCTGATCAACGTCACCATCAGCTGAGCACACAAAAATCCACGTTCAGAACCCTCTCGCGTGAGTATCTTTATGGTTATAAGGAGAAAGCGCAATGAAGAAAAGTTCGATTGTCATGCTGGTCATCGCCAGCCTGCTTGTCCTGTTTGGGGTGGGTATCATGATTGGCAGTGCGGTTCCCTACCAGTTTGTCCGTTACTATGGTGGCTATACGATCCGCTACAGCAGCAACTTTGGAGAGGCCTATCAACTCGCCAGATTGATGGTGGGCGGATTCATGTTCCTGGGTGGAATGGTGTTCTTCTCTGCGGTCGCCATCGTCCAGGCGCTGGGGTCCTATAGGAAAAAGGAAGTTCCCGCCGCGAAGGCAGTCCATACGGAAGAGGTTCCGAAGGTTTCCGTCAAGGCCAAACCGGTCGAAGAACAACCAAAGGTTGAGACAAAACCGGCACAGTCCGAAAACGCGTAAGTCTATGATAGAAGAGGCCCCCTGCACTTGCATTGCTCGGGGCCTTTGCGTTATAAAGACTACCGAACGTGCCCATAGCTCAGTTGGATAGAGCATCTGCCTTCTAAGCAGAGTGTCGTAGGTTCGACTCCTACTGGGCATATCAGGCGGTTTCCCGAGGGATTGGGAAGCCGCTTTTTTGTTCCTCGAAAACCTCCGGCTGGGCCGGAGGTTCCAAGTAGCTTTAGCGATGAACAGGTTGAAAAGAAGAAACTCCTTTGCGGAAGATGGAGGTGCGATCAACCAATTGCACCAAGACCAGCAAAGGAGTTTCA
>JAQYHB010000052.1 GCA_028722305.1 Spirochaetales bacterium | reverse complement strand
AGGGTGCGACGGGTAGGAAGGAGGTCGATCCCAGCCCTGCCTAGTTTCAATCCACGCACCCATGAAGGGTGCGACATCCTTCATGCTTCAATGGCTCCTCAAGGATTTGGTTTCAATCCACGCACCCATGAAGGGTGCGACCGCCCGTGTCTCCGACGTCTTTGCGTTAGCCTCTGTTTCAATCCACGCACCCATGAAGGGTGCGACCTGAATTTGCTCATTTGAGCGAGCAGGCTGTCATGTTTCAATCCACGCACCCATGAAGGGTGCGACAATACAACGAACCATAACCAACCTCCTCTCCATCAGTTTCAATCCACGCACCCATGAAGGGTGCGACGCTGGCATCCGGCACAGTTGTCCAGTTCATCCGGGTTTCAATCCACGCACCCATGAAGGGTGCGACATCCGCAACACCTCTAAAGTCGGATACCACCTCTTGTTTCAATCCACGCACCCATGAAGGGTGCGACTATCCTTTGTATGCATACAATTATGTTTACAATGTTTCAATCCACGCACCCATGAAGGGTGCGACTCGTTACCGCCGTACGTCCGATACCGTACAGTGCGGTTTCAATCCACGCACCCATGAAGGGTGCGACACACGACCTACGAGGCCGATTAGCGTTCACACTAGTTTCAATCCACGCACCCATGAAGGGTGCGACGATGCTGAAGTACCGTCTGGAGAGCTGGTGACCGTTTCAATCCACGCACCCATGAAGGGTGCGACCGGTTGGATACCGATGGTTATATATCGCTTTTTGCGTTTCAATCCACGCACCCATGAAGGGTGCGACGTGGTTATATGGACTCTGGCGCAGAGAATATGCCAGTTTCAATCCACGCACCCATGAAGGGTGCGACCTGGACGCAATACACAATCAAAGACATCTGGCTGGTTTCAATCCACGCACCCATGAAGGGTGCGACTGTTATATTAATAGCACATTGCAATCGAAATAAATACTACGGCCTTTTCGCGAACGTTTTTTTCCCTTAGTCAAAAAAACTACTTGTTATGAGATTAAATTTGCTAATTCTTTACAATGTATGAATTGCGAAACTCCCTGCAAAATGTAAATTACTTCTGGTTCGCACATCAAACCAATAACGGTTGCGTGACATTGATTGCAGTCTTTCTGCCTATAGAATCAATTTTTCGTTCCCAATTTCCGCTAATACGGTAAAATCGAATACTATCTAGATTTTTGTCAATTATTTTGATGAGTTTGTCTTTAAGAATTAAAAAATCCGATTCTGTTAATACACATTCAAAAACCGAGTTCTGAACACGTTGCCCATAATCGAGGCAAATCTTCGCAACCCTGTTAAGCCGCCGTTGACCTTGCACCGAAGAAACATTCACATCGTACGTTATCAACACAAACATAGCTATCTCACAATAAAAACCGGATAATCGTCCAAGTCTCCACGTAGAAACCTCGCTAGCAAAAGGGCCTGGATATATGGCAATAAACCAATCGGTACTTTCTCTTGAAGGTAAGGATGAATAATTGTCTCTGTTTTCCGCTTCTGCCATTCGCTGATAACTGTCTTCCGGGCTTTCTCTGTAAGGATACAAGAATTTTCTGTTTCTTGACAAAAGTCTTTTGCATCGAGCTGTTCCCTATTAATCAATGATAGCGCAAGCCGATCTCCAAGATAGGAACGGAATTCTTCGATGACATCCAAAGCCAGAGAGGCCCTTCCTGGCCTCAAACGATGGAAGAAACCAACATAAGGATCCAATCCAACCGTTTCCAATGCAGACTGTGTTTCGTATGTCAACATCATATATACATACGAAAGCAACGCATTAGTCCGATCCGGAGAAGGATGCTTCAGTCGTTGCTGTATAAAAAAATCGTCTTTTTGTTTCAAAATCAAGTTAGAAAAAATTGAGAAGTATGCATTTGCAGCAAATCCTTCAATTCCTCGCAACGTGTCTGAACTATCAGCAAGTAAAGCATTCTTTTTTGCTCTTGCAAGCAATTCAACAATTTCTTGCAATCGTGGAGCTTCGCCATGATCCCGCATATACCTCATGACACTACAACGGTAATTTTGTATTTTGCCTGCTATCATGATTCGAGCGATATGTAGCGATTCAGAAGTATTTTTGGCAACTTCATACTGCCTCATTCTCAGGAGTACTGATCCCTGGGTAGATGGCTGATAACGCCCGACATATTTTCCGTTTCGACTTAAGAAAACGAGGGATAAGCTTTGTTCCTGGCATAACTCCATCAACCCAGTACTCACAGCACCCGCACCAAACAGGACAATTGAATTCAGGGTGAGACAAGATATTCGGAAGATCTCATTACCTTTGAGGGAAATAACAATATCCATCCCTTCCCTATGCGCATATACATCGGGTGTTGTCACATAGAGAGTATTGAGCAGCGGCTTCATTCAAAAGCCTCCTTGAGATACGTACCAACCATTTTACTCTGCCGTGGCATACAAATATCCTTGAGCGAACAACTTTTACAAGAATTCTTCATGGTAGCGCTTGGTTTTGGCAGTATACCGGAAGAATAGATTGAATGCATCATAGACGCTATTTCGGATACTTGTCGTTTCAGATCCTCACTTATCGACACTCCTATTCGATGGCGAGTCCTTCCATAATAAAGAGCCCCCTCTGTTATTTGCGTATGAAACATTTCCTCTAAAGCCATAGCTTGGGCTACAACTTGGAATATGTCGCATTGGCTCTCTTTTGCTTCGCCGTGTTTGTATTCGACTGGAAAAATTCTCCAACAATCAGTATTACCGTCTATAGACAAGAAGGCTCCATTGGGAGAAGCAATAAACTCCACAACGTCAGCAATCCCGTACAAACCTAACCGATGGGAACAAATTGGCAATGCTCTCCTGACCACCGTCATATGTGATGATGACGGTCTATAAAACGGGTCATCTACATGGGAATGCATGATTGCACCAGATGTAGTCAATCCGTTCTCCTTCCATTGCTGGTCAAGATGGATGAGTGCCCACTGTCTGGGACAAAACACAAAGTGTTGAATCCCAGACAGCATGAGCATGTCTTCGTCACTATAAGACATTACACATCCATATCGAGAAGCTCTACACCGTTAGGTAACTTCTCAGAGTCAATTGTAACCCGATAGTCGTTAAATGAACGTGCGGGCCCTTCACTCTCCTTCTGGACATGCACAAGATCGAATAGTTTATCCGAAGGTGCATTTCCTAACTGCGAGTCATGCTTGAAGACAATCAATTTACGCGCACTCATCAGTCCTCTTGCGGCGGATCTGTCTAAGTCAAACATGTTCTTCAATGCACTCCAAAGCAGAGTAAGATCCTCTTCAGAGAAACCTGTTTGTTGAGCAAGGTTGGAAGAAACGAACCCGTGGCACACATAGAGCCCATATGGGATAATCGTCTTTCTTCCCATCGTATGGTTCTCTCCTTTCTGGTTTTCCGCCTCTTTTGCTGTAGCAACAGCGACTCGAGTGATTGTGTGCTCTTGCGGTGTAACTGGATCGACAGACCTAGCAAAAGTCATCTGCACAGGGCCTCTGACCTGCCCAGCGTTTTGTCCGGTTGCCATCACAGCGCCAAAGGTACGAATATCATAGTATTTAGAACACATTATCTGACGAGCCGCTTGGGTTTTATCTCCCTCTTTAGTTTTGGATTTCACTTCTTCAGACTCATAGGCTTTATCAATCGCATCATTCAGGATTGCACGCTCCTTCACGAAAATATCGAAACCTTTCTCCGCACCTTTTGCAGCAAGTACATAATTGCGGATTTTCCTTTTAAGGCACACGTCAGTAACCAGACCGTTGCCGGTTTCTGAATCAATGCGGGGAAGATTACCGGCATCAGGGTCACCGTTAGGATTTCCGTCGACGACGTCGAACATGTACACGAAATCAAATTTGTTTCTTAGTGTTTCACTCATTTTTCTTATTCTCCTTAGTAATCAGTTTGTTTCATTTGTCGACTCAACATCATTCTTTTTTGTGTAAAAGGATTGTTGCTGATGGTAATAACCGAGGAAGAAGTTTGCCTGCTCCTGTAAATCGAGCCGTGCAGGAAAACCCGAAGCAGGCATTTTGTCCAGGATCTCTCCCTTTTGTTGTTCGAAGAAAACCTTTTGCCCTTCATTCAATTTTTCTTCATGGTGCAACGAAAGCCCAAGCAACGTGCCAAAAACAGTCGCCGGGGTTGTCGAAGCAGCACCAATGAACCTTGCGCCAATTGTGCTTTTGCCGTTTGCACGACTTTGAACCATTTCCAAAGTTGCAAAAAGCCGTCCACAAAGATAACCGACGTCCTCATTCGTTTTATCAAGCATTTTTTCCATCCTTTTTCCCTGAATATTAGGGAGTCTGTTTAAATAAGCTTTCAATATTGCAGCTCTTGTTATCGTAACTGTTTGCTCGACCCTACACCTCCTGATGACGGCCTGTATCAATGTCACAGGAAAAGGTAAGCCTTGGATGATGCTACGAAACACCGCATCCTTTACGTTTTCGGGAGCATCTGCAGCTTTGGTTACAGAAATTGACTTCAGTATTGGATAGAGGCCCTTGTATGGGTATTTTTCCTTCCGATTGTCAACAATCTCCATATCATTGAGAAACTTTAGTAGGGATTCGGCAAAATCCTTCAAAAGCATCTCTGCCCAAAAAGAGACTGCAACTCGAGCCACATTTGGAGCAAGACCTAAGATGAAGAACCGATCGTCAAAATCAGTCTTGATCACACCGGAAAACACAGAATCAAAGGCTTTTCGAACCTTCTCGACTCCATAGTCCGGATTAGAATTATCAGGTTGTACAATTCCCAACAAGACCGACAATGCATCCTCGGTAGCTTTGCTCGCCTCATCTGTGTTAGAAGCCCAGAACACATATGTCCGATTCCCAACCACCAAACGATTGCGAGACTCCTTTGCAAGCAAGACATCAAGAGCGCCATTATATGCATCAGAGGCCTCTTTTGAGATTGGCGCATTTTCCCCCTGCTTTTTTCCATAGGAATCATAACCACTATTCGTTTGAAAAGAGACTAAGCGGACACCAGATGGTTGTCCTCCTGCCACATGAATGGCATTTGAAACAGCGATAGGAACACATTTTTTCCCTGTTACAAGACAGACGCTTTCTCCCTTTTGCTTCCCGCTGTTCTTCGATTGGATATAATCCTTAAGATCCTCATCTTCAGCAACGATTTCCAAATCCCCTTGCAATCTAAAGGAGAAAAGCCCCGCTTGCATTTTTTTTGCTGTTTCCCAGCACGCATCGTTCTGCAATTGCAGAATTCCACCATTCTCATAAAAAGAACAGACCGATGCAAACTTTTTGTTGGCCGGATACCGATTGGCGATTTCCTCACATTGGAGCAAAAAGCTCTCATGCTTCTTTTGGGTTGCAGCTTTAGCTTTTTTTTGTTTCTCAGAACTTTCGCCTGGTTTGCTTTTCTTCTCAGGAACAATCCCAAGGAGATATTCTCCGGTATCATAAAAGACATAGGGCGCAATGTTGCTCGAGCGAGAACCATTCACGACCCGATATTTTCGTGGGGTTTCTCCTTTCGGGGTCTCATCACACTCCAAGTTGACAAATCGTCCTTGGTTATCAATGACAATCACGCAAGGAATTGCTTTATCCGTGTATCCCGTAGGGGGAAGAGACCCTTTCCTTTGGGAATACTCACACAACGCTTGTAGGGCATTCATCTGAGCACCTCCTCAGAGTCAAGTGGGGGGACGATAATGACCCCATGCTCCGCAGATGGCCGATAGAGCAATCGGCCAATGTCTTTCGGATTAGAAAAATCAAGGTCATAGAGCATGTATCCAAAATCTGCATTCACGTCAAAAGCTTTTGGTTCCTTTCCTATGTCTTCTACCAACCGGAAGGAACAAGCACACTCTCGGGTCCCCAGATACGGTTGCGTAAAGCATTGACCCTTTGAGGCCCTCCGCTCAAACATCGCCTGGTATTTGCCGATGTTCTCGTCATCGCCAGGGGAATGCTTCTCCCCTTTCCTCTCTTCTGAATCCTTAAGAACTTGGAATGCATAAAGTCGATACCTAACATCTTTCAACATCAATGCATTCCTCTGTTGCCGGAGGTCTTCAATAAAAATGGAAGATTTCCCAAGGGATGCCAAAGCGCCCACTTCGTTTCTCCTGATAGAAAACCATTTGATAGGATTCATGATTTCAATCTTCGTAACCTGCCAACGGAATGCAGGTTTCCAAAAAATTGCTTCAAAGATAGATCGGGCTGCCGATGGCGTGATGACATCATAGCTCACTCGCTCAACCTTGAACTCTGGCCGAGTGAAGCAGGCATATGGGCCAGCAACATCCAGGCAAAACTCTCTTCCTCGTTGTTCCACATTTCCCTCCTTTCTTAAATCATTAAGGGTTCTTCCGGCCAGAAATCATCAAGAATCAAGCCAGTAGAATTGTTATATCTATTGCAATCAACAAGCATATACATATCGTCGACGATAGCCTCAACAAGACCTTTGTCACGCAACTTCTCAAAGTCTCGCTTCCGAACCCCGACACTATATTGGGATATCTCTTTGAGATTCTTGTAATTGACACCATTCCTGCGAATTTGGTCCACAAGGATTTCATACCCAGGGTATGGCATTACCACATTCACGCTGTCGTCTTGGATCAGTTTGAAACGCTCTCCAGCTGTTTCAAAGTGCATCTCCGAAATAGTAGCCAGCAAAGAATGAATGTCCTCCTTGTCGAATGTTGGTACACGAGCATACAACTGCACAAAATATTCCCTTATAGTTTCAGGTCTGAACCAATCTCTGGTGTCCCCAAGGGCTTTTCTCGCATTGTCTGCCCATGTCATGAATCTTTGTGGAATCGTCTCAAATGAAAACACATATGTATCGCCCTTTTCTTGAGTTCCTTCCCGATTGCATCTTCCTGCAGCTTGAATGATGGAATCCAATCCCGCCCTCTCCCTGAACACAACCGGAAAATCAATATCTACACCTGCTTCAATCAACTGGGTGGAAACAACAATGACGGGACGGTTTTCTTGAAGGTCTTTACGGATTCGTCCAATTGCTTTTTTGATATGCTGAGGACACATCATCCTCGACAAATGCACTTTCTCGATTGCACCCGGCAATTGGTTAAAGACCTCCCTTGCATTCTTCCTAGTATTGACAATGCAGAGAACCTGCCGGTATTTCCCTATTCGTTCTGCAATCTCGCCATAAGTAGAAATGCTTGAATCGAAATGGAGTTCAACACGTTTCAACCGATTCGGCAAATCCATAGATTCTGGAACGAGTTCCCGAATCTTCGGCAACCCTTTCAAAAGCTCGACCCCATTTCGTAATACGTTAGTATCAAGAACAGGAATACTTGCAGTAGTAAACAATACTGAAACAAGAAAAAGGTGTTGATATGTATTCAACGCTTCAAGAATCGGCCGAAGAAATTCGATAGGCAATGATTGAGCCTCATCAAGAATCACAACGCTATTGCAGATATTATGAATTTTTCGAAATTTACTTGGTCGATTTGAATACATGGATTCAAACAGCTGGACGTTTGTTGTAACAATAATCGGATAATCCCAATTTTCAGTGGCCAGCTCATACATATCCATGTCTTCCCTTGCCACGCCAGAAGCATCAAATGAAGAATGATGCTCGAGAACATTGTTCTCCCCAAAAATTTCCTTTAACCGTTCGGCTGTTTGAGCGACAATACTCGTATAAGGAATTGCAATAATAATTCTTTCCTTTCCGTATGCCAGCGCATGTCCCATTGCCCATGCCAAAGAAGACAGCGTTTTACCACCACCGGTAGGAACAGACAAGCTGAAAAAGCCAGGCGGGTCCATTACATGAGAAACGCATTCTTTTTGGATTTCAGCACGGATCCGGTTTACTTCTGTGTCTGCTGCATTCCGAGCCAATTGAGAAAGATATCTTTCCAACAAAGGAGCCAGATTCCTCAACGACTCATGTTTTGTCCGGAGTCTAGCTTGCTCTGGGTTCATGAAACGTTCAGTATCCAGTCGATCTGCATCTACCAAACATGAAGCATTCATCCTCGTCAAATGGTTTGCTTCATAAGGCTCGACTTTTCCTTTCCAACTGTGAGGAATTGTCAGCCTTTCATTCTTTTTGACAGGGGAAACCTCGCGGGGAATTACTTGTTCCTTGAGAATTTTATCTGCCTCTTCCGAATCCCGCAGACCTGCATGATGGCCAAGAAGGGGAAACGCAATAAGTTGTTTGTAAGCCGGGTAAGCAACAAGAGCAACCTTTGCCCCAATGGCGGCATGAGGAGCTTGTGAAGGAGCGTCTTTTGCAGTTTCTAAGCCAGAAACATTCCTGATGTATTCCTGGAAAGAGATAGTCTCTTTCCCCTTGTCGTGCATCTTTCCCAACTCATAGCCTATTTCTGCACATCCATATGTACCCGCAAACAGCATAGCCAATTCCGCAGTTGCTTCACAATGGCTTTCAATTGTCTGGATGGTCCAAGTCTTGTCTTCGTTTTGTTTCAGATGAGCAATCCCATTGCCACCTGTTCGGCATTCAATGAAGGCTCCTTTTTCGACTTTGTCCATTCCTGTTCCTCTCATTAAATCTTCGTTAAATATATAACATGTTTTTGCGTCTGTCAAATATGTTTAAACCATTTTTCGCAATAAGCATGTCTGTTCTTTAATTCATGAATATGCTAAACCACAACCCTGACAGATTACGTCAGGGTTGTAGGACTTTGAGGGATTTTCTATTCCCAGTAGACTACATGCTCCGGATCACGTAGATAGACGATGGCTGTACGGATGTGGTCACAGTGGGTGATTTGTTTCAATGCCTCCTTGTACAGCGTCACCTGCTGTTTGTGTCCGTTTTGGGTCCTTCCTCTGTCCGTCTTGAAATCCAGAATGTCATACCCGTCCGGCTTCTTGATCAGGACATCTATCTGTCCTTCGACTACCAAATCGTCGTTGTCCGCATCCTCTGGATGGAAGAACAGGTGAACTTCCGCCTTGGTGGTCGCAAGGAAGGGTTCGATTTCCTTGTGGTAATAAGCGCTCTCAAGGAACTTTTCAGCCAATTGGTCACCTGCTTCCATCAATCGATCCAGCACATGCTTCTCCAAATGCTTGTCCTTGAAGGCATCCTGAGCCAAATCGTCTCTGCTCTTGTCCAGTGCATAGATTCCCATCATCTGCATGGTGCGGGCATGGACATAAGTGCCCCATCCCGTGATGAGATTCAAATCATCACCAAGAATTTCATCGGCTGGGGACGCTGGCAGAGTCTGCAAGGTTTCGTCAACCCGCTCAGGGGCACAATAGCTGGTCACGGAAATACGGGATGGGTCAAGGTTTGGCGAAAACGGGCTCTTTTGATACCATCTTGAGACAATCTCCTTCCCTATCGTGCTGAAACTCCGCTTGGACTGCATCTCGCTCTCGCTAATCGGAGAAATCCTTGCCAACCTGATGCCATGAGGATCCACCTCTTCCCGCTCAAGAGAAAGGACATGTTCCTTGTCGATGCCCAGCGCATCAAGCGTCATCCCCAACAAGGTTGTATCTTCCGTCGGGTTTTTCGTTAGTTTCTCATACATGCCCGAAAGGACCAAATGCTGCTCCGCCCTGGTCACAGCAACGTAATACAACCGCTTTGCTTCGGCTACCTGTTGTTTTTTCTCTTTTTCATCCAACAGAAAACCAACCTTGACGGGATCTGTTTTCCCTTCGACAATCGGCGGGACACTCTTTCCCTGCAAATGGACGAATGAGGGATGCTCCCTGTCGGCATTCAGTTTGTCCAACTTGTAGGAAAGATCAGGCACAAAGACAATCGGGAACTCCAGCCCTTTGGAGGCATGGATGGTCATGATCTTCACCCCTTGCTGGCTTTCTTCAAGGATTCCTTCAGAAGAATGCAACTCGATCTTATTCGATTTACCCAACAACGGCCGGATGGTATCCAAAAAAGCCGGGATTCCCATTCCAGCATCCGCGGCTTCGGCTGCCAACTGCCTCAGATTGGTGTAATGGTCGAGATAGACCTGGAAGTTGGGATAGGCAAGCAAACTCAACCGATACCCGGTTGCATACCAGAGATAGTCAAGTAGGTCGGGCATCGCCATAGTCGTGGCACGTGTTTTCAATTCCTGGAAAAAGCTGCACGCTTGCAAGTAGAGAGGACTGTCGCACGCCTCGGGGGAAAAGACAGCGGGATTCCGCAACACTTGTTCCACCTCCTCGTCTTTCAGCCTGCAGAAAGGAGAACGAAGCACCGCATGGTACGCGATTTTGTCTGAAGGATAGACCAACAACTGCAGGACCGAATAGATGTCGTTTGCCACCGACTCCAATGGAAGGCTGCGGCTGATTTGGGAGATTTCATAGGGAATTCCTTTGGAACGCAGCGCCTTCTCGTACAGCATCTGGGCACCCGAAGCATGCATGAGGATGGCGATATCGTTCGGCCTCGGCCTTCGGAAAGATCCTTTCCGGTCGCTGACCAGGTACTCGTCCCCGTGGAGCATCTCGTCTATCTTGCAGGCGACAGCCTTTGCCTCCCATGCTTTCCGATGGGCAAGGTCATCCTCGTCGGAATCCTCATTCTCGTTCTCTCTGCCAAGCATGATGGTGATTGTGGCATGTTCGGGATGGTCGTTTACACTGCCAAGCGGTGTGAAAACCGCCTCGTAGGCCTCGGTCGGGTTTTCCATGATCTTGGTGAACATCGTAGTGAAGGTATCGATCAGGAAGCCCTCGCTTCGATAATTAGTCGCCATCTCGACAAAGGTACCATCCCGTTTTGCCAGTTCGGCCCCAAGTTGCTTGAAAACACTGACATCCGCTCCCCGGAAACGATAGATGGACTGTTTTTCATCCCCTACGAAAAACAGCTTCTCGTCAAGCATCTCAGCAGGAGGCACATCATGCCCCTCATAGGAATCTTTTGCAGCCAACAGATAGACCAGCTGTTTCTGCAGATCGTTGTTGTCCTGGAACTCGTCCACCATGATATACCGGTATTTCTTGGCGAAATACCGCCGTACTCCGACATTTTTTTTGAGAATGTCGATGGCAAGATGGATCAGGTCGTTATAACAAAGTGTGCCTTGCCTCGTTTTGAAAGCCTGGCACAAGTCATGGTACTGGGCAAAGAATCCTGCTACCGCAGCGATTTGACCTTGGTGCAGGAAAATCGTATTGAGGGCGTTGTAAGCAGAAAAGAAAGCGACAAAGTCATCCTTGATCTTTGCCCGCACCTCGACAAGTCCACCTTTTTTGCCACGAATTGCCTTGAAAGAAGCAAGCAGACCAGCATCCATCAATGTGTCGAAATCATGATCCGCCATATAGCGTTCCCAGGCTTTTTTGACCAAGGCACAAAATATCTGCTGCGTATCACCACTTCCCGGTTCAGCCGCATACAGCATGGAAAACATTGTCTCTAGCCTTCCTTTCAGCTTCTTTTTTTGGGATTCCACTGCATCAAAGAACCACCGGGCATACTGGGTGGCATCCAAGGTACCGGGAAGCCAGAACTCCTCCATCGCCATTTCCGCCAGCTTCTCCAGCAAGGCATCCGGCTTGTTCAATGAAACCAAAAGATTCCTTCCGTCTCCTTTGTCGTACCAGAGGAGCTTTCGCGCGATTGCTCGGAACTGGGCACGGCACTTCTCCTCGTCAACCACGAAATCACTGGTCAGGCCGTATTGCAGGCAATCAATGCGCACGATGCTGGAGCAGAAACTGTCCAGCGTGCTGATCTGGCTCCGAGGAAAGAAATTGGTCCATTCCAGAAGGAAATGTTTCCGGGTTTCCTCAGAGAGGATTCCGTCTGCCTCGGAGAGCCGTCTGATATGGTTGGCTATTCTCGCCTTCATCTCCTTTGCAGCCTTGTTGGTGAAAGTCAAGGCAAGAATGTTGTCGGCATGGAGTTCCGGATTCTCCAAAAGCAGGCGAACAAATCGATAAGAAAGTACCGTGGTCTTGCCGGACCCGGCTCCGGCACCGACAACCGTGTTGCCATTGGAATCCATCGCCCTTTTCTGGTCTGCATCAAGTTGGTTCCGGCTCAAGAAAGCCATCACCTGGTCCATTTTGTCCATCATAGTGTCGAGTACCTCCTGCGGCAAACAGATCTCCATGCGCAATCAGCACACGATTCCGAATCTTCGGCAAAGCGCCACTTCCCAGACTGCAAATCGGATGCAAGCGACGCAAGTCGCTGGAACAAAACCTTCTTCCCGGTTTCTTCCATGCCGTTGGTTTCCGGAACATCAGGGCTCCAGACAACCACGTATTTCTCATCCTGGATGCTGTAATAACAAGCAACAGCAGCTCCTCCCACAAGTTGCGCGTACATCGGCAACTGGGTGGAACTGTATAGTCCTTCCCTTACCTGCTCTTTCCCGTCTTCAGAGAGCTTGTCGAATCCCCTGTAAAGATTCCCTGTATGAAGATATTGGTCTCCCTTCTTATAGTCGACGATGGCAAGTTGCTGGCCTGCGGTTCTCAATACCCTGTCGATTTTGCCGACAAGGAAGAAGGTGCTGTCCCCTACCTTGCAGGTAACAGGAGGATGACTATCGGACTCTCCCGACCCCCAGCTTTCCTCTGTCGCCAGAGTCACTGCGGAAGGAAACTGCTCACGTTCCTTCTCCAGTTGTTTCAGACAAAGCGGCTTGTAGAAGAAGCGCACCCAGTCGAGGATGCTGGGATTCGCACCACCAAGATAGAAAGTAAGCGCATGTTCGAAACAAGTCTCTAGGTTCCTCCGGTACCTCTCCATGGCATCCTCTGTCGTCAAAAACGGCGTTTTCAATTCCCGATAGAATTGCTCGTAACTCGCATGAAGGATATCGCCGATGACACGCGGATCGACCATCGCAATATCATATTCCCGATCCCGCTCCTCCAACAGCTTCTGGGCGGCGAACAAGAAAGGACACTTGCAATAGTTGTCAAGAGAACTCGAGCTGACTTGTTTGCTTTTCTTTATGTCGACTGCCGTCACCCGCACCTCGTCCGGTGCCTTGAATGGACTCAGCAATCCTGCGATCTTGGCCTTTTCCAAGGCCTCGCATTGCAGGGCTGTAGCTTTTCCTGTCGAAGTGCCGTCTTTCCACAATAGCGACTCTCCAAGCCATGGGTCGGGAATCCTGTTGCCAAGGCAATCGTATCCTGCAGGGACAGCTTCGGCCTTGTCGAACCAGGCGGGAGCCATGCATTGGCCGCTATAGTCGGTGGTGTGATACGAGACGATGGATCCTTCACCTGCAGTCATAGACAGGTATGCGTCGGTCATATCCTTTTCCTGTCGTGTGTCAGCAGGGACGATTTCCGGCAGACAGGCAAGCGGCCGGTCAAGCCGCTGGGTGCCATCCCAGTCCATGGCAAGGAAGAAATGATAGGGGACGTCCAATGCGGCACTATCCGTCCAGCGGTAGACCCCAACGCCCTTTGCATCAGGCTTCTGCCACGTATAGGGCTTTTGCTGCAGGCTATCTACCAGTAGAGTCAAGAAAGAATCGTGGCTATCCACTCCCACTACATCAAGTTCCTTTTGAAGCGACTCTACTTGGTCGATACAAAATGAGGCAAGTTCCTCGTCAGGCTGTCCGGCCCACCCCCCAGGAATAAGGAAATAGGTCTGATACGCATGGAAGGCAACCAGGAACTCGTCAGCATTGTTCGCCTTTGCCATTGCTGCCACCATCCGCTTCAGAGTACGGTAATAGTCGCCCAGATTTTCGTCGCAATGGTTCTGTCGTATCAGAGCAGGCCTCAACTGGCGTTCCCACAAGTCGTCGCACGGTACCTGGAAGTTTCCCTGGTCAATGACTTGGTTGACGGCGAACTGCATCAGTTGTTCGCTGAGTTTCCGTTTTTCCGGATCATACGGAATCCCAGGGTCGAGGAGCAATGCTTCCACGTCTCCATATGCCATCTGGTTCTGATAGCAGTTTAGGATCATCTGGAAAATTCTGCCGGCCGGCGCCGATAGCGGGCTCTGGCTCATGTGGGTCACCAGCGGCACATCATAGCGCACCGCCTCGGTCTCTAGTAACGGAATCATCATCTCAGGCCGTGCCGTGGAAATCAGGATCGACCTTGCAGGTACTCCTTCCGCAAGCAATTTGTGGATGCTCTTCAACGTGCTGCGTACCTCGATGACATGGTTCTGATAACAATGCAGAAGCGGCCTTCGAGACGGTTCCAACTCGTCAGCAGGAACCAGCTTGATCCAGCTTGGGTTGCCCAACTGCTCCAACAATCGTTCCAAACCGGGCTCGCAGCCGGGGAAAAGCACTCGGTAGGCGCCGTGGTCATCCGAAACGGAAGGGCGTTCATAGGCCGGTTCATATACATCATGGCTCTCCAGGAAATTCTTGTACGCCTGGTATAAAGTCTCGTAATCATGCGCCATGGAACGCAAGTCTGCAGGCATCTGCGCCAGTGCCTTGTCATGGAACCATACGAGTTGGGGCAAGAGTGACGCAAGGTAGCGGATCATATGGTCGGAGACTTCATTGGGACTGGGTACAAAATACGGAAGCGAGACTGACGTTGTACGGATTGCTTCGGAAAGAAACAGGTAGCGGGTCATGCTGCTCGCCTTGGTCCGCCCCCGCTCTTGGACGAACAACCTGCAGAAATCATCGTAACTGATTGCTTGCCCGGCAAACACAGCACCACGCTTCCGGGCGTAGCTGATCAGCCATCCACGAGCGGAAACCTCGCTTGGGAAAACGCAGATATCGCCACTCTCCATCTGACTGAACACATAGTCTTCTTTGACACCCATCCAGAACCTCTTGGGTCCATGATACCATCAACACTGACAGATTGCGTCAGGATTGCAGCAGGGAAAGTTCCTTTTTCAGGGTTTCCTGATAGTCGGCCTTGATTTTCTCATTGGAAATGGAAAGCACGTGGCCCGCACAGGAGAGCAACCAAATAACCAGAGCGAAAGAACCACGGGTGCGGATGTGAAAACACCATGCGCCATCATCGGTCTCCCCGAAGGTAACGAAACCATCCGGCCATCGCTTCTGGGTCTCGTACCACCCCTGCTTGGAATCCAAGACCACATCCGTCTCTATCCACTCCTTCTCGAGAATGATGCCGAACGGGTCGTCCAGAAGGGATTTGATGTCATAGGTCTCCGAGGGGGTGAACTGTGCCTTCCCGTCATCGCCGAGCGCATGGATCCGCTCCAGCGCCAACATGATCAGCCGCTCCTGGCCTTTGTTGACGGTCACACAGTACACGTACAGGCCGCCCGATGCCGTGAAACAGCACAGCGGGTAGATTGCGTAGGTTTTCGTCTCCGTCTGGAACGGTGTCTTGTAGGCGACCGTGCAGGTATGCTTTTGGGAAATCGCCGACAGCAGGATTGTCATGCGACCAGCATCCTTCGGCTGTGAGATCTTGGACAAGTCACTCTGGCTGAACTCCAATGTCGGCCCCTTCGAGCCCCAGAACGATCCGCCGTAGGCACCAAGGTACTGCAACTTCCTGAGCAATGACCGGGACCAGCCTGACAAGGAAGGCACCGTCGCAATATGACTGAGCAGGATGCCGAGGACTGCTTGTTCCTCCTGGTTGAGCGAGGTGTCTGGAACCGGCATGTTCCATCCTCGTCCATCTCCCCAGTTCATGTGCCAGACCTTCTCGTGGCCGTCCTGGTCGTCGTACAGGGGGAAACCGGACTCTTCCACCTTGTCTAGCAGGCGGAACACGGTACGCTCGCTCACCCCCAATTCCTGTTCCAGCTGGCGGATTGTCGCGCCTTCTTTTCGTCCAATCAGCTTGACAGCGGTAATCAACTGCACCAACTGGTCAGCCATATTATCCCCCTTCCTTCACCATCATACCGCGAAGCTTGGGGAGACAACTATTTTTTATTGTTTTTTCAGCATGATTTCCAGGATAGTCCTGTCGGTGGGCTCCATGCCCGCATGCGTCATCTCCGAGAAGTAGTTCAGCGTCTTCCTGGCGTCGCTTCCGATGATGCCGCACTCCGGCGTCGGGGCCTTCCCTTCCATGGCAAGCTTGCTTGCCAGGTACGCGCTCTGCACGCAGGAGTGGATCTTCAGCGCGCAGGTCATCTTCGCCCCGTCGCAGATCACCCCGGCAAGGTCGCCGACCATGTTCTTGACCACCCGCTCCAGCGCCTCCTGGTCGCCGCCGCCAAGCCAGGCAAGGCCGCAACCCATGCCGGTCGCCGCGGTAAAGGCGCCGCACTGGGCGCTGAGCCGTCCCTTGAGGGCGGTCAGGGTCAGGCCGACCAGCTCGGCGATGCAAAGCGCCTGGGCAATCTCGCTCCGGCTCTTTTTCAGGTAGGTCCCCACCACCGCCAAAGGCACCGTCATGGTGATCCCCTGGTTGCCGCTCCCGCTGTTGATCATCACCGGCATCTGGCAGCCCGCCATACGCGCGTCGCTGCCACCCGCCGCAAGGGCCGCCCCCACGTTCAGCGCCTCCTCGTACGACTGCGGCGGATAGTGGTAGCCCTGCATCAGGCTCCGTCCCACTCCCAGCCCGTACTGCTTCTTCAGGGATTCCAGCGAGATCCGCATGTTGGTGTCGATCGCTTCCAGAAGTAGGGCCTCGATCCCTTCGGGAAGATGGGTGGCGTAGGAAATGATCTCCCCCATCGTCACATCCTCGAGCACCGCCGTGTCCACACGGTCCTGCTTGCGCGCGTGCAGGTCCTCGGCAAGCAGCACCTTCCCGTCCTTCTCCCGGTAGCACACATGGGTGTGGGTCGGCCCGATGGCGGCTGCCGCGCTGTGGCCGCAGCCGGTGACAATCACCTTGATGTACAGCGGGGTGCCGACGTCCACCACGTCGATCCCCACGTCGTACCTGCCGGCACGCTCCTTCTGCTCGTCGGTCAGCAGGGAAAGGATGTCCAGGCCAAGATGGGCATCCCCGCCCGCGGCGCCAAGAGCGACCGCGGCGCCCACTCCCTTCTTCCCAAAGCCGGGAATCGAGACGCTCATGGCGTTCTTCAGTATGTCGCGGGTCGTCTCCACCCTGACCGTCTCAGGAATACAGCCGAGTTCCTCGGCGGCGGTGGCGCCTGCCAACGCGCACGCCGCCGGCTCGGTACACCCCATGGCCAGCACCATCTCCTGCTTCAAAAGCCGGGACAACACATCTTCGTTCATCGTCGCCATAGCATCCCCCCTAGGATATCTATTCCACAGACCGGGCTAAACCGCAAGGAGCAAAGTCACACTGTCGTCTAGATTACCTTTGGCCACGGTTCTGAAAGCTGGAAACCAGATCCACGAACTGGTCCCAGTCCGGCGGAAAGGCGTTGTTGCCCTGCCGGCTTTCCATCCGGTTTCCATCCCGCCATTCGACAATCCAGTTGTTGTCATCCAGCACCGGACGGAAATAGCTTGGCTTCCAAAGTCTTGCCAAATCGACCAGATGCGCGATTTCCGCTTCCTTGGCGGTTCCCTCGCACTCGATGCTCCGGTATCCGTCCAGGGAAAGATGATAGCGGAAGCCACTATCCATCCGCCGGGCATCGAACGAAATCGCCGGGCTGTCAGCCCAGGCGTCAGTAGAGAAGGAAAAGGCGGTGACCATAAAAAGCATTGTAGCCCTTCGGATAAATCTCGTATACTGGACGAATGGAGAACACACGCACCACGAACCAGTTTTCTGTTGGTCTCTGGAAGACCCTGGCCACCAGCCAGGCCGATTATGTGACCGATCTTCCGATTCTCGCCTTCGCGAGCTCGGTGACTCCCTATCTTGCCCTGGTCGTCAAGGACAAAAGCGGAGACATCCACCGGATCCTGTTCTCCAAGCACGGGAGAAAGGACAAGGTCATCGATTCCTTCCTCCCCGAGGAGAACTGCTCGCTTCCCCAGAAGATTGTCGGCCACACACTCCCGCTGATTGCCGAAGGGCTTGGCTGCCCGAACCTGATCGACCTCGAGGGCTTCTTCGGGGTTGCCATGACCCACATCTTCTTCGACCAGATGCTCCCTCTTTTCGAGGACAGCCCGCAGGTGCGGAAGTGGTTCCAGAATGACTGGTTCAACGGCAAGGACGCCAACAGCCGGAGGGACCTGCTGGAGGAGTTCGATTATCAGAAAGAGACGCTGGAGACAGCAGGAATGGAACTGGTGGAGAAAAAAGGCAAGAAGACAAAATCCTCTTTCTCCACCTCGCTGGACGCGCTACGCGCCACCCAGAGATACATGGCCTTCCGTAGTCGCAAGACCATCAGCGACAACCAGCTGGTCCATCGTAGCGAGGCCCACCTGTCCTTGAAGGAGTCGATTCTCCTCGTCGACCACCTTTCGCAGAGCGATGTGCAGGAAGCCCAGATCAGGAACCTGAAACGCGCTTTCAACGCAGGGGGAGAAGGCTACGCATCGCTTTTGGCTGTATCCCGTTCGGCGAAAAGGATCCACGCAAGCCCGATCGCGGTCAACGTGCGCCCCCATTACGAGTTCAATACCCTCGCCTTCGACCTTTCGAAGACCAGCTATAATTCGTTCGTCGCCTGGGAAATCCGACGGAATTCGAACCTGATGCTGCTCGCATGAACGACCTGCCACGCTGCCACGGGAACTACCAGAAAGACCCTCTCTACCTCGCCTACCACGACGAGGAATGGGGCCGGCCCGAGCATGACGACAAGAAGCTGTACGAACTCTTCCTGCTCGAGCTCTTCCAGGCAGGACTTTCCTGGTCCTGCATCCTCCACAAGCGGGAGTCCTTCCGGAAAGCCTTCGACGGCTTCGACGTCCATAAGATCGCCACCTACGGACAAAGAGACGTTGAACGCCTGCTTGCCGACAGCTCGATCATCCGAAGCAGGTTGAAAATCCTCGCGGCAATCAACAATGCGAACATCGTCCTCGCCATTATCTCGGAATTCGGCTCTTTCGACCGCTACCTCTGGTCCTTCACCGATGGCAGGACCTTGGTCATCGATCCCTCGGTCACCCATAACGACGCAAGCAACGCCATGGCCATCGACATGAAGCGGCGAGGAATCAAGTTCGCGGGAAGCGTCACGCTGTACAGCTTCATGCAGGCTTACGGGCAGATCAACAGCCATGAACCTGGCTGCTTCGTCTTCCATCAACTGCAAGGCCAAGAACCATCTGGCCGTCAATCCAGCTGCGTTGTTCCACTTGATGGACACGGTCCCCTTCCTGGAGACCACCGATAAGCAGGGGCGAGTCCGGATCGTGCATCCGGTACCGATCCTCGACCTTCTTCCTGCTTTCATTGGCGTAACAATAGGCACAACCGTGCAGGCAGCAGGAATACGCTCCGATATCCCCACCAAGCAGGCAGTTGCATCCCGCCCTGACACCGATTCCTTTGGGAGGATCGAGCGTGAACCCAAAGACCTGGTCCAGGATGGACTTGGTCATGCACCCCTGCGTGTCAGCCCCGAAACGACCAAGGGCCTGATTTTCATAGCAGAGCCTGAGACGCATGCCGTGCCTATGGGCCATGGGCACCATGGCCTGCACAAGCACTTCCTGCTCCTCTTGGGTCACGGCCCTGGCTTCAGGGAAATTCCTCAGTGTTTTCGGGTACAGGTCAATGAAACTGGCCACTACGACCTCCGTCGCCCCCTCTAGCAGCGAGCACATCGCCTCAAACGCTTTCAGGTGATAGCTGGTGGTATACCGGCTGGTAATCAGAATCGGGTCATAGCGCCACACAATTCTCCCCTTGCCCACCACCCTCGCCAAGGCCTGGGTGGAACGGATGACCTGCCGTTTCTCCGGAACAAAGGGCTCGATGGCATGCCCGTACGGGGTGATGGTGACAAACCAGTACTGGCGGAAGGAAGCAAGCTCAGGCAAATGGCAAAGAAGCGGCTCTGGATTCTTCGTGCAGAACGAGATCAGGTCCACCACCTTCGGGTCGAGCGCGTACCGGCTGACCAGCGCGGGGTTGTACGGGGAGCGTACCAGGACATATCCCTCCCGAACCCGGTTGAGAAACCACTGGCTGTAGAAGGCAGGGATATCCGTCCGCATGCTGGCGCTGATGATCATGACACCACTCTAGCCAATTCCCGACCCATTGGCAAACGGAGGATATTGTGTAAGATTGGAGGATATGAACAGCCTGTTGCTTTCCATTAGCGACGGAAGGGGTTGTTGGATACACGTCGAATGCGGCCTGTCCTGTCCCTTGTCGATACTCCAGCGTATTGTCGCGCCAGCTTTGAACCTGGAGCCGAGCGACTGGTATTTCGAGGATTGCCAGGAAGAACGCCGCTACGGCACGGCCAGTTCGTGCGAGAGCGCCGACGCTCTTCTCGGAAAGTTCCATGTTACGGAAGGAGACCGCTTCCTCTTCGTCCAGAACAGTGAGCGCGCCTACACATATGCGGTACGGGTGAAGGAGATCCTCCACAAGCAGGTCGATGTTCCGCGTGTTGTCCGCACCCATGGTTCGAGCATCCCTTGGCCTTCCGCGTTCACCCCGGTCCCTTGGAACCTGGAGACAATACGGGATGCCCTTGCCCCTTTCCCATTCCGCTTCGTCGAGCGGGAACGTCGGTACCTCTGCGCCGCTGCGAACCTGTACGGGCTTTGTTCGCTCCCCATGGTGGAAACGATCATGCGGTCCTACGAGGAGGAACCCGACATAAAACGGTTCTACGCGGTCGCCGAGATCCTGCGTCATGACGACAGCCTCGACTGCTTTCTTATCGGCTATGATGACTTCTCTGCCAGACCGATCAGTCCATCTTCCATCGAAGACAGGTTTGTCGTCCACGAGGACATCCCGCTCTTCGACCCCGATCCGGGCGAACTTATCGCAACCCTGCTCGCAGAGCAACGTCGTGGAGAAGGATTCTTCCACCCATCGACGAAGGAGGAGTTCCTGAAGTGGGCCGATCCCCTTTATCAAGAGCCTACACCCCTGTTGGCAAGCCTGCGGCGCAGGCTGAAGGACCAGCAACAAATGGTACCGGAGGATATCGACGAGTTCATCGAGCAGCTCGCCTTCATGGCCCGCACAGGCTATACGCCAGAAGAGACCCTGTCGGAGTTGTGCGACACATGGGATCTCTCGTTTTCCGACTGGAAGGAGCTGGACGACTTTTGCGGTGCCTGCGTCCGATGGGTCTGCTCGATTCCCCAATGGTACAACGGCGGCTTCATCGTACCCATGGAACCGCCCGGGCCAAGCATGGAACACACCACCGAAGGCCTGAGCGAGTTCGAGCAGTTCCGCCAGCGGAAAGCAAAGGAAAAGTGAAGGTGGGCTTTATACCCTCCCTTCACGGAACTCCTTCCAGACCACCTCGAAGAAGTCATCCCCTGTGGGAAGCGGGTGGACCGGCCTCCAGAGGGCCTCGTCCCCGCTGACCACCTGGGTCAGGCCGGCCTGGACATCGCCAGTTTGGAAGCGGAAGCTGTCGGGAAGCAGGTCGCTCGGCTTCTTTCCCCGGCTATCGGTATAAAGGCTTGAGCCGCGGCTTGGCATGCCCCGGTCGATATAGTCCTGCATGGCGACCAATATCTCCCTGCAGGTGGCAAGCACATCCTTCAGCCGGAAGAACAGGCCGATTTCCTCCCTGCCCGCGATTGTCGCCTGTTTGGGCCAATCGCCAAGGACAGACTCCACCCGCTTCAGCAAGGGCTCGATCGCAGCCTTGTCCCGGACTACCGCGGCGCTCTGCGTCATGGCTTGGGTGACCTGTCCAAGCAACGCGCACGCCCGGTCCTCCCCGGTCATGGCCATGACCACCTCCCTCTCCAACGACGTGTCCTCCGGTCCCATCTCCGCGACCGTCTCGGGATTCCTGGCAATCGAACGGGCAGCCTTCAGGGCTCCCACCTGGCTCGCGTTCAGGGCGCTGCCGCCAGGACGCTTGACGCCATGGGTGCAGGCGGCCTCTCCGATGACATACAGCTCCCGCACATCGCTCATCCACGAACCATCCACGGAAATCCCGCCATTGGAATGCTGCACGCACAGGGCGATTTCCAGCATCTCCTTCTCGAGGTCGACTCCGTGGTCCTTGTAGAACTGGTAAGCAGGTTCGTTCATTTTCCTCAAGCGCTGGATTGGCGTTCCGGACAGGGCTCCCGCCGGAGCAAGGTACTCCCTCGCCTCGGATGAAAGCGCGTTGAAATCCAGATCGCTGGGGTTGGTCCGGTAATCAAGCCAGACCTTCCGGCCCTTGCGGATCTCGTTGGCCACCAAAAGGTCAATCAGGCTCGAGCCCTCCATCGCCTTCTCGATGTCAAAAGGCCACTGGTACCCTTTCAGGAAGACCAGGCTCGGGCTCACCTTCGGCTCCTCCAATAGGAATTCCCTCTCGCCACCCCCATCCGCGTCGGTGGAGACAAACCGGGGAATGGCCTGCATATAGGTTCCGCTGACGTTCCAGCGGGGGCGCAGGCTTGCAAGCCCCTGCTGCCATTCCGTCAGGTTCCTCCCCCTGCAGCCGGCAAGGTAGGCGATTCCGCTCGCCCCATGCTGGCTGGCAGGATAGACGCTGCTTTCGAAGCAGTGGGCGGGACCTCCGGTGGCTAGGACGACATGGGTGGCGTAGAAGGTGTCGAACTGGCCCACCTGGTCGTTGAAGCAGACGATGCCCTTGACCTGTCCCCCTTCCACCAGGATCTTGCACAGTTGCTCGTGCTCCAGGACAGTCACCTTGCCGTCCAGGGCTTGTTCCAATGCCTCGACCATGAAACGGCTGGTGTAGGGACCGGCGCTGGTCGCCCGCTTTGCCTCGTCATGGTCGGTACGGTAGCCGATATACTCACCCCAACGGTTGCGGGGAAACGGGACTCCCAGGTCGACCAGATGCAGGAAGCTTTCCGTCGAGAGCGCCGCCTCCTGCATGGCGTGCTCGCCATCAACCGCCCCACCGGCAAAGAGCATCGACGCCATCTGCCTGACCGAATCGCTTTCCGACCCGCCAAGCTGCAACTTGTAGTACGTCTGCTTGTCGCTGCCGGTATTGCGGCTGGTTCCCCAGGCCTTGCGCTCGCATACCATGGCGATTGAACGATGCCCCATCCGATACAGGGCGTCGGCACAGCGAAGCGCAGCCGCTCCGTAGCCGACAATCACAGTGGAAAAGTTCTCGCGCATAGGTTACAGGCTCTGTAGGTGGAAACCCCCATCGATGTCGATGTAGTTTCCCGTCGAATACAGGAACGAGTCGCTCGCGAAGGCGGCGACGGCGTTGGCCACGTCCTCCGGATATCCCCACCGGCCGATGGGGAACAGACCGTCGGCGATCAGCTTGTCGTACTTTTCCTTCACCACGCTGGTCATGTCGGTCATGATCACCCCGGGACGGACCTCCATGACCAGGATTCCCTTGCCCGCAAGGTCCGCGGCATACAGTTTGGTCAGCATCGAGACGCCGGCCTTGCTGACGCAGTACTCGCCCCTGTTGACCGAGACCACATCGGCGGAGCAGGAGGAGACGTTGATGATCGTGCCCCGTTTCCTTGCCCCATCCAGCATCGGCTGCGCCAGCATCTGCCGGGCGACCAGCTGGGTCAGGAACATGTTTCCCTTGGTGTTGGTACCGATGACACGATCCCAGCTCTCCTCCGTCATCTCCAGCAGGTCCTTGCGTTCCTTGGGGGCTACGCCGGCGTTGTTGACCAGCACGTCGATCCGGCCGAAACGCCCGACCGTCTCTTTCACAATCCTGATCCGGTCCTCATGGTCGGCAATCGAGCCGGCCACGTAGGCGAAATCCCCGGTGTCGAACTCCCTGAACCGGTCGTCGTCCGACGCCAGTGGATGGGTGCCGACGGCAACCACCCTGTAGCCCTCATGGAAGAGCTTCTTCACGATTCCGAAACCGATGCCACGGCTTCCACCGGTCACCAGCGCAACTTTCTTCATCATCTTCTCCTCACTTCTCCAGCAGGACTTCCCTGCCCTTCGAATACTGGATGGCGTTGACAATCTTCACCGTCTCCAACGCGGCCCTGCCGTCCACCGGAAGCGGAGTGCCCTCAAGGACGCTCCGGTAGAATGCCTCGATCATCTTCCCATGGGAAAGGCCCCACTCGCTCTTCGCGCCATGGGCGATGGCACTGGTGTGGACAATCCTCCCCCCATCAGGCAAATCGATGGTCAGGGCCCCTTGCTCGACCGTCAGCCGTGCTTTCTCCAGGACAATCTCCACCCTGGCGGTCTTGAAACCTGTGGCGCAATTGGTGAAGGCGCCGACGGCGGTAGCTCCACCCGCAAAGCGGAAATTGGCCATGACGGAATCCTCCGTCTCGTAGTCTTTCGTATCGCGGAGGTGGGCGTCAACCGCGCTTAGGGCGGTCACCCGGCCGCAAAGGTACTGGAGCAGGTCCAAGGTATGGATCGACTGGTTGATGATGCAGGAACCCCCTTCGGTCTCATAGCGCCCGCGCCAGGGACTTTCCGAATAATAGGTCCCGCCCCGATCCCAGCGAACCAAGGCGGCGGCGCTCAGCACCTTGCCGTAGGTGCCCTCCTCTATCAGTTTCTTCGCCTCGATAGAGCTGTCATTCAGCCGGTTCTGGAAACAGACATTGAGTTTCCGCCCGGTCTTTTCCGCCACCCTGATCATCCGCTTGCCGTCGCTGACATGGATGGCCAGCGGCTTCTCGCAGAAGACGTCCTTGCCTGCCTCCATGGCACGGATTGCCAGCTCGGGATGGGTGAAATGCGGGGTGACGACATGCACCACGTCGACCTCGCTGTCCCGAAGCACTTTTTCGTAATCGTCGGTAGGCTCTCCCCCGTAGGTCCCGCTGAAGGCCTTCGCCTTTTCCAGGTCGATATCGACCGCATACTTCAAGACGGCGACCTTGCTGCTTGCAATCGCCTTGCCGTGATTGCGGCTCACGGCCCCACAGCCGACCACCGCCACGACCAGTTTTCCCTCTCGCATGCTCACTCCTCCATTGACGACGAACTCCCGCTACGGTACTGCCCCGGGGTCACGTGCTCGAACTGCTTGAAGACCCTGAGATAGGTTCTCAGACTTCCGAAACCGCAGGCAAGCGCCACATCGCTCACCTTCATCCCCTCGCTGAGCAGCTTCTTGCTCATGTACAGGCGGTAGCGGGCGATATAGTCGGAAATGTTCGTCGTATGATATTTCTTGAACGTCCGGGACAAATAGACAATCGAGACGCCCAGCGTGTCGGCCAGCTGGCTGACATTCAGGCTTTGCTCGGCGTAGTGTGCCTGGACCTCGTCCAATGCCTTCTGGTAGACCGCATAGCTCTTGCTGGAGGCGTCCGCGTACTCGCTGTTGACCTTGGCCACCGCCAGACAGAGTTTCTGCACCAAATCCTCGACCTCGCCCCTGCTCCGCTCGAGGTTGTCCCCCTGGATGATTGGCGGCAAGGTCAGCTCGGGCAAGCTGTCGGTATAGCGTCCATCCAGCGTGCTCGCCGTCCGGTAGGCCGTGGAGGCTATGGCAAAGAGCAGGTAGCGCAGGCATTTCGGGCTCGCCCCTGCATTCTGGTTCCCGCTGAAGATCTTCTCGACCAATGCGACGCTCTCCATGGCCTTTCCATCCCGAATCGACTGTCCCAAGGCCAGTTCCTGCTCGGTCGTATAGGTGAAGTTGATCTGGCTGGTCATCTGCCTGACGTCGCTGTAGGTAAGGAACTCGTGGGTGCTCCGCGCCTTCTCGTACTCCAGCACGTTGATCGCCTCAAGGTACGCCTCGCCCAGCTTGTCCAACGCATCCACTTGCGTGGAAGCGGCCGAGTACTGGCAGGCATTCCGCTCGCCAAGCTCCTCGATCCTCCTCTCGAGGCTGTCATCGAAGGAACGTTTGCTGTTCAGGATGCAGGCCGAACCATGGTCGCTGTCAAACGGCAGGACCAGCACATCGTCTCCAGAGAGCGAGGAAACCATCTCCTCCTCAAAGCGTGACGCATCCTGCCCCTCGGAAAGCACGAACAGGACGACGATGAAGCAGGAACCCTTCAGCGTGATTCCGCATTCGCCGAGTGTCGCGAGGCTGATCGGCTCGCCATGAGCCACCAGCTCGCTGAGGGTATGCTGCTTGAACGCCTCGCTTTGACGCTTTATGAGAAGGCTCATCCCCTCTTTCTGCTGCACCAGCCCCTGCATGGTGCTGACAAACGGCAGGTATTCGTTTTCAGCCTTGACGTCCTGGTCAATCAGGGTCCCGCTGGCCTTGATGGCATCCTCGTAGGATGCCCAGTCCCGCCTGAGGCGGCTATGGAGCAGGAAAACCGCAATGGCCAAGGAAACGGCAAGCAACACCCCTACCATCACGAAATATCCCCGAAGCGAGCGGAAAATCACCTTGCGGTCGGTCAGCATGACATACGTATACGGACCCGTATCGCTGGACCTGCGCTCGACGTAGTCGCTCGCGATCCGCTGGGAATCAAGTAACTCGGGGTGGGAAGATCCCGCCTCGTAGGAAGAAAAGAACGAATACAGCACTTTCCCGTCCTGGGTGACCACGAATTCCCGTCCGTCGGAAAGGACCGGCGCGAACATGTCGTCAAGGTTGATGATGCAGGCAAGGTACCAGTCGTAGAGCTTGCCGCCACGGGCATAGTTCAGGGGCTTGATGACCAAAAGACGCTTGACCTCACGCCCCCCGTCGTAATGGTAGTCACAGTTGGAGAAGCGGATCCTCCGCGCATCGACCCCGAAAATCGAGTTGATCTCGCTGCGACTCAGATCAAGATTGTATTCGTTGCGCAAATAGAAGTCGGTGAAATTGCCCCACTGTTCCTGGCCGATATAGCGCTCGATTTTCGGATTGAACACCATTGCCCCGCCAATCGGTCCGGAAGGGACGACACTCCTCAGGACGCCGGTCGCCTGGTAGTATTCCATGCTGGTAGGCTCGCTGTCGCTACCCGCATACGGCAAGAAGCGGTCGTCAAGAAGCAACCCCTGGCCGACCGTCTCCACATCGCGAAGGGCCATGTCGACCCCCCGGCTGACGGATTGGAGCGCAAGACGCGACCCCTCTACGGCGCTACCCACCACCATGCGGGTGCAGTACAGGCAGAACAGGGTGGCAAGCAGGAAAGGAATCATGCAGGCGGCAAGATACGAGAACAGCCATCGGCGCACCATGCTCCGCTTGAACTGGCTCATACGTCTCGCCGCCATACATTTCCTCCTACTGTCCGCACCAGAGGTTGTTCACCTTGCTTGTCGCCACCTTCTCCTTCAGCTTGGCAAGGAACAGGTCCTCGTCGACCGGCACGTCGACCCAGTCGTCCAGCCAGGAAGAAAGGTGCATGGCGTTGGAAATCTGGAGCGCGTTGATTCCCTCGAAACCGCTCGCGAACAGCGGCTTGTGGTCCAGGATCGCGTCGCAGAAGTTGCGGATGATTCCCATGTGGGCGGTATACTCACCCTCGACAGGCACCTCGTAGGATGGCTGTACGTCCGGTTTTCCAAGCCCGCCCTTGAACGTCTTGTTGAACTCGCTGCACGATGTGGAAAGGAGCGTGACCGTGATCTTCTTTCCGTCCTCGATCACCATCTTTCCCTTGTCGCCGTCAATCTCGATCCTGTTGGTTCCCGGCCAGTCGCTGATTGTGGTCATGTACAGGCCGGTGGCGCCGTTGGGATATTCCAAAAGCGCCTCCATCTCATCCTCGACCTCGATCTTTCTCCATTTGCCGTAGTACATCTGAGCCTTGACACGGCTGGGCATGCCGCAGATCCACTGCAGAAGATCCAGGTTGTGGGGGTTCTGGTTGAGCAGCACGCCGCCACCTTCTCCCGCCCAGGTTGCCCGCCAGCCGCCCATGTCATAGTAGGACTGGGGACGGTACCAGTTGGTGACAATCCAGTTGGTGTGCTGCATCTGGCCGATTACCCCTTGCCGCATCAGATCATGGGCTTTCTGGTAGACCGGATTGGTACGGAGGTTGAAGTCCATGGCGTAAACCTGCTCCGGATGCTTCCTCGCCACCTCGTCCATCTTCCTCACCTGCTTCACATACACCCCGGCAGGCTTCTCGACCAGCACATGCAGCCCCGCCTCCAGACCCATGATCGCATAAGTCGGGTGCCAGTAGTGGGGGACACAGATATGGATTGCGTCCACCTCTCCCGAATGAATCAGCTCCTCGGCGGTCGAGAAGGTCTTCACCTGCGGCCCGACCAGCTCCTTGGCTCGTTCCCGAGCCTTGGGGTCGGTATCGGCCACCGCTACATAGTCCAGGTTCGGCACGGCGCCCTTGACCAGTTTCTTGGTGTGCTGGGTGCCGATCTTGCCGAGTCCGATCAAGCCATAACGTACTTTCTTATCCATTGATTTGCCTCAAGACGGCGAGCGCGGCTTTCCCGTCACGTTCGGCATCATCCGTCTTTCCCTCGATTGACAGGTCTCCCTCATAGCCGATTGCCCGTAGTTGCGCGAGGAAGGCGATTACGTCAGGGTCGTTCGCGTCCACTGGATAGCCACGAGTGTCACGGGTGGCGATGTGGGCATGCGTCAGCCTCCCGACCATGCGGATGTCATTCCAGTCCTCGTGCTCCTTGGTCATGTGGAACATGTCGGCGAGCACGCCGAAGTTCGGCTTGTCCACCAAGGCTGCGAAATACGCACCCTCGCAGACCGTGGTCAGCACGTTGGTCTCAGCCTTGTTCAGTGGCTCCAGGGCAATCGAGATCCCGTAGTCTTGTGCGATCTGACAGGCAAGCCGGGTATGCCGGGCAAGAACCTTGACCGCCTCTCCAAGGGGCATGCCGTCGGGCACCCGTCTGCTTTTGCCACTGCCGAAGACCACCAAGGTGGAACCAAGCTGCTGCATCCGGGAAAAGCCCTTGTCCAGATACGACTGCTCGTACTTGGGATCGACCGCAAACAAGTTCATCGTCTTCGGGTAGAGCAGGTTCATCCGCCGCGTCTTGACCGTATGCCGTCCGCTTTCCTCCAAGAGTTCCTGGAAAGACTGCTCGTCCATCGAGGCGACCCAGTTGAGCGGGAGCTCGATATAGTCGAACCCCAGCCGTTCGGCAAGGTCCCATGTGTCGCTCTTGCAGCAAAGTCCGATTCTCATGAACGCACCTCCAGTCCGTCCTTGGTCACGACGGCCTCATGCCCATCATATCGAACCTGCACGGCTTCGCCCAGAGAGACCTCGACGTCGGTCCCTTGGGGTGCGATGACGCTGACCAGCTCGAGCGGAGCCCTGCCGTGACAGGTAGTGACCACCTCGGGTGTCGGTTCCTTGACCGAATACCCGTAGCTGATCCAGCCGTATTTCGGATCCAAGGATCCTTCGTACCATGTGCTCTCCACCGGCTTTGATGCGTGGATCGCCAGCTTCCAGACCCTGCCCTTCGCCGTCGTGTACAGGAAATCCCTGCCCGATTGCTCCATCTTGCCCGGTGCGAAATTCAAGTACCATTTCATATCGTGGTCGGCCTCACCAAGTCCGGTGACCCGGTCGATAATCAGGAAGACCTCGCCGGGAAGCCGGACCGCCTGACGTCTCTGCCAGACGGGATCCTCCAGATAGGCGTAGCCGTTATGGCTGACGTCAATCAGCCATGCGTCGCCGTTCCTGACGAAGTGGTGCAGATAGGTGCGCACCCCTCTGATCCGCTCCGTCTGCCCAGGGAACTGTCCCATCTGATATCCATCGACATCCAGCACGTTGTGGCTTGGCTGGAAGGTAAAGTAGTGCCTCCAGTCTTTCCAGACCGAGCTGTTGTAGACAAAACGGCCGCAGTCGACCAAGAGGTCCTCCCCCTTCGCCATCAGCTCGACATGTCCCTGGTCCCAATGGCTGTGGGTGGTCTTTTCCCCCCGCTCGATATTCATGCCATGGACCAAAAGGTAGTCATCATCAGGGCTGAAGCCGCTGCGCATCACGTACATGCCCTCGTGCAGGTTGGCGTCCAGCTCCTTTGGAGCCTCGCCCTCCTTCCGGCAGGTAGCGAGATAAAGGAAATCCTTCCTTCCCGTCATTTTCGCCATCAGCAGGAAATAGGCCCGGATCTCGTTCAGGTCCTGGGGCCAGAAGGAGAGGTTCATCCCCTCGAAGGGGCTCCTGTCGGCACGGCTCGTGGTGAAGTCCTCCCGGTCGGCGTCCCCGATCATCGGCGTGGAAAGGTCGGGCTTGACCAGCTTGGCCACATAGTCGGCCGTGCTGACCAGGATCGGCCAGCAGTAGTCGGGTACCGGATACCCATTTTTGGTCAGGACCAGATAGGCCTGCAGGAAACTGATTGCCGCGGTCAGATGGTAGACCGGCGTACGCTCCATGTGGACGCCGTTCTCGTCGAAGTCATAGCGGATCTCATGGCTGAAGCGGCGGATGGCAAGCGTCCGCCATTTTTTGGCATCCGAAAACTCGGGGAAGAGCACCCCCAGCTGGACCAGCGCGTTGACCTCCATGCTGAGCCAGTTGCTGGAGGACTTGTGGTTGGAATAGTGGCTTACCAGGAAGGTGGCATGGTCCCACAGCGAGTTGAGGAAGAGGACGAAGGAGTCGTCGTCAAAGCTCGGGCTGGAACGAAAGACCTCGAAGCAAGGCAGCCAGGTGGTGTAGATGCGCGCCCCGCTTTCCAAGGTACGCCAGGCATGTCCGTTCTGGCGGAAATGGGTCTGCCCGTAGGTGCCGTCGTCCATGAAGGGCTCCACCTTCCAGAACGAGACGAAGCTTCGCATCTGCCCGACGAACTCCCGTACGTACGTTTCGTCTCCCGTCTGGGCATAGGCGCGGGCCAGGGGCTGCCAGTAGAGGGTCCGGAACAGGGACCAGCTCCACTCGTTGTCCTGGCTGTCCTGCATCGTCGGATTGTAGAGCCAGTCGATCGGCCCCTCGAACTGGTGGCCGAAGAGGTAGTGCCGCATAGTCTCCTCCGCCTCCACCATCACCTTGGGGTCGTCGCAATGGACATCCTTCTTCTCGAAGAGATACACAGGACTAGTCCTAAAGCGGAAGTGCCCGACCACCAGGTGGACCGCCTCTTCCAGCTTCCCTTTCTCATACAGCTCCCGCGCGTCACTGAGCGCCGGGTAATTCCAATCCAGACGGGAGGCGAAAAGCTCGTAGTTTTGCTGATTCATATTGCAGTTGGTTCCTTTGTCGTCAAAGGTCAGGCACCCGGTTCGGGCGCCTGACCAGGAAAATCCCTTTCGGGAATCATTTCGCCATGTAGCGGTCGTAGTCTGCCTGCTTGATGGCGACAGCCTCCTCGAGACCGAACTTCTTCAGCTGGTCCTGATAGGCCTTGAAGGTCTCGTCAGTGATCGGAGTATCGCCGACGATGAACTTCGTCTCCATCTCGTTGGCATAGGTGTTGACGTTGTTGGTGATCTGGGCAAGCCGCTCGCCCTCTTCGCTGGTCGCGGTGACCGGCGGCATCATGTACTTGCCGTAGTCGGTCTGGGCCCACAGCTTCACCGCCTCGGCAAGCTCCGGCATCGAGTAGTACTGCTCGATGTGGCGCTTGTCGACGACGAACGGACCGTTGGTGGTGGCGCGGATGTAGTTCGCCATGACCTGGCTCATCGACTTTCCTTCCGGATTGTGCATGATCAGGTCGGTGTAGGTCGGATACCCATTTACCATCGTGTAGGTCAGTCCCTCGATACCGAAGTTGGCCAGCATGTGGCCGTCCTCGCCGTACTGGTAGTCCAGCAGCTTGGCGGCACCCTCGACGTCCTTGCAGCTGGTACTGATGGCGGCCGACGGACCGGCGTCGCTGTAGATGGCGGTCATTTTGGCAAACTTGGAGAGTCTGTCCCTGCTCGGGGAAATCGGGCGAGAGGAAACAAGCTCGACCGATGGATCGGTCTTCTGCATGGCGGGCAGCCAGGTGCCGATACCCGATCCGCCGGGTGCGTAGCCAGCTCCGGCCAAGTTGTTCAGGATCTTGACGCCCAGGCCCTTCTTGTCGACGGCCAGGTAGTCGTTGTCAAGCAACTTCTCGGCGTACAGCTTGTGCACGTACTCCAAAAACTGCCGTCTCTGCGGATCCAGATAGCCGTGATGGACCTTGCCATCCTCGACGTAGAAGTCGTCCCAGCTGTCAAAGCCCGGCCCGAAGACACGGTTGATATGGTCCGGCCTGATGCAGACAGGAATCTGCACACCCATCTGCTGGAAGGCTTTCAGAGCGGTATAGACCTCATCCGGAGTCTCGGGGACCTCGTTGATGCCGGCCTTGGCCAATAGGTCCTTTCTCCAGACCCAGCCCTCGCTGAACAGCAACGGATTGTTCACATAGTCATCGCCGCGCAGGTAGGGGAACGCGTAGTAGGTACCGTCGTTGGTGCTGATCATCTTGGCGATATCGGGATGCTCGTTCAGGAACTTGGTGATGTTCGGGCAGTACTTCTCGAAGACATCGTTCAGCGGGATGATGACGCCGTCATCGATGGCCACCTGCGGCCCGCCAGGATAGGCGATCCACTTGTACTCGATGATGTCGGGATAGTCACCGCTGGCAATCATCACGTTGAAGGCGTCTGCCATCGTCTTTGCGGGGGCGTGCTGGAACGAGATGTCGGTGTTCGTTCTCTTCATCAGCTCCTGCCAGTAGGCGGTGCCGCTGAAATCGTTGGCAATCGCGGCGATTGCCGGGTTCAGGGGAGCCCAGTAGGTCAGTTTGGTCGGGCCGGCTGCAGCGCTCTTTTCCGCTGCGGCTGCGGGAGCCGATTCCTTCGCGCCATTGGCGAAGACACTGGCTGCGACTGCCATCACGGCACACAACGCAATCAAAGTTTTTTTCATTCTATTTCCTCCTTTTAGCGTTTCTCGCTAAAAATAAGCTTTTCAAAATCCATGGGCAGGGTCCAGGAGCCGTACGACTTCTCCAGCAGGGCTGACAGCCCGGGAAGCGTATAATAGCTGGAACCTTTCTCATCCTGTTTCTCGACGGCACGGGCGGAGAGGTCTGTGATGCCGAGTTCCTGGGCCATCAGCACGGCACGGGTATGCTCCATGCCGGTCTTCAGCGTACAGACGGGCTCTCTCCCCTCCTTCACGCAACGGATGACCTCATAGAGCTTCTCCATCCGCTCTCCCTTGTCCATCGTCGTGTAGTCCTTCACCACGGAACCGTCAAGCGCGCGGGCGACAAAGCCATGCTCTGCCTCGACGATGGTCCCCTTCTCAAACTCGAACTCGCCCACCGGTCCGACCTTCTGCTCGTCCACCGCGTGGCTGGTGTAGTAATAGCAGGGGATCCCCTCCGTGGTCGTGATGCGCAGGGCAGCCGTGTCGTAGTTCTCGATGTCCGGCCTGACCTTGACGATCACGCCCTCCACCTTCCCTACCGTCGCCGTCTCGTCCATCTTCTTCCCCAGCAGGAACAACTCATTCTGGGCCTGGTGGGCGCAGGCGTTGCACAGCGGGCTGTCCAGCACCTTCTCGCCGTGGGCGTAGAACTTGCCCGCCCAGGCGTTGCGGCGGTAGTAGATATCGTCGCGGCGCATCAGGCGCAGCGTCTTCATCCGCTTGGGGGCGCCGTACACGCCGGAGAGGATGTCCTTCTTCATGGCGAGCACGTCGTGGGAATAGCAAAGCTGGTAGCCCACAGCCACGAACTTCCCCTGCCTCTCGCTTTCTTCCATCATCTCCCTGATCTGGTCCATGTTGAAGCATACGGGCTTTTCAGTCAGCACGTTGCTGCCATGCCGCAAGGCGGTCATGATATAGGGATAATGGGTATGAATCGGGCTGGAGACGATGGTCAGGTCGGCGCGATCCTTGGCGAAGAAGGCCTCCGGGCCCGGATAGAGCGGAATCTTCCGCTCCACCACCTGAGCGTACAGGGGGCTCTTCTCTGCAAAGGGGTCGGCGACCGCCACCAAGGACGATCCCTCGACATCGCGGGTCAGGTATTCCTTCAGGTAGTTCTCCCCATAGCCACCCATTCCGCAAAGCAGTACCCGTACCGACATCACGCCTTCTCCTCCCAAGCGCTCTTCAGGATCGATGCGGCGTCCACGTGCAGGGCTCCGACGGGACAGACCTGGAAGCAGTAGCCGCAGCCGATGCAATCCTTGGTCTTGCGCGCCTTTCCATCCACAAGCTCGATTCCCTTGTACCAGCACACATCCTGGCAACGGCCGCAACCGACGCACTTGGAGGGGTCGGCGCCGGTATTCTGGTAGGCGTCAGCCAGCCTGTTCTGTCGCATCTTGGCGAACTCGGGATCCATGTCGAAGAGCTTCAGTGCATCGCCCTTCAGGCTCTCGATGTCGGGATATCCGTTCTTGTCCATCCAGTCGTTGAAACGCCGCATCAGGTTGGCGCATGCCATCGTCCCGCCACTGCAGGCCAGAGCCCCGAGCTGGACCATGTCGGCACCGGCCATGACCAGCCGCAAAGCCGGCTCATAGCTGAAGACGCCGCCACCGGCGTAGATGGGGATGGTGACCCCCTTCTTCCTCGCCTCGGCGACCGCATAGCAGACCAGTGCAGTCGCTTGGGTGCCACCATAGCCGGCACCCGGCCGGGCCTGGGTGGTCTTCCAGTCAAGGTCGAAGTAAAAAGCCTTCCAGCGGGCGGTGGGGCCGACAGCGTCTGCTCCCGCGTACATCGCCTGGCGCATACTGGTCAGCGGGTCGCAGTTCTCGACCGCGAGCTTGACCATGACCGGAGTCTCCGGCACCTCGCGCTTGACCATCTGCGTGCAGTTGTAGACCAGCTGGTAGTAGTTGAAGCGCCGATCCCCCGCGACGGCGACACCCGGGGTGTTGAAGTGCAGTTCCAAGGCATCAGCCCCGGCGGCGACCAGCTCGTGGGCCTGACGCTTCCAATCCTTCTCCCAATCGGCCTTCTTCAGCAGGTCGGAGTAATGGCCGATGGAAACCCAGAGCCGGGTCTCCGGATGCATCAGCTTCCGCGCCTTGCGGACCTCCTCGCAGTACTTGTCCAGATTGTCGATTGGGTCTGGCATCTGCCTGCCCACCGCATGGCTGTGGAACGCAGGCTCCCCGGCGTACATCGCCTTGGCTGACGGGTAGATGTAACCGCCGCCACCCTTTCCATGGCCGAAATTGCGCATGACGATGGCGCCTGGCTTGCATTTCGAAGACTTGATGACATTGTCGGCACCGCAGGTTGCGGGGCTCGAGGCAATGACGAAGGGATTGACCATATGGAATTTCTCCACACGCAGATCTGCCATCTCACACACTCCTCATATCCAGCCGAGCAACGTCCTGGCATCCACCTCGAACTGCTCGACCGTATCACCTTTGACGAATTCCAAGAGCGCCCAGTGATCTCCCTGCACCTTGGAAATATACTGTCTCCAATCTTCCTTGCCTTCGGAAAGCGGCCTGCGGCCACGTTCGTCCCAGTAGTAGACATGGAGGTTGGCCAGATAGGGGCCGATCATCTCCAGTCCCAGGCAACGCTGGGCGACCGTCATCTCCGGACTGGGTTGCCAGAAGGTCTTGAAGGCAGGACTGGCCACCGCCTCAAGCAGGGCCAAGCCGCTCTCGTTGCGGTCGGTCAGCGTGTTCCGGTGCCACTCCAGGGCGACCACCATGCCGTTGTCCTGGGCAAGGCGCGCGGCGTCTTTCGCCTCGCGGACCATATGGTCCCATTCGTCAGGCCCTACCTGCGACGAGGGCTTTTTCCCAGCCCAGATACGGATGTAGGGAGCCCCAAGCGCCGCAGCGCTTTCCACGCTCGGGCGGAAATCCATGTGCTGTCCGAGGCGGTAGTAGGAACCGTAGCTCGCGATCTCCAGTCCGGCATCAAGACACCGCAAGCGGGTCTCCCTCGCCATGGCGATGTTCCCCTTCTCCAAGTGGTGGTTCTCGCTCCATTCAATGCCGGACAGACCGGCAGAGCGGGCAATCGAGACCACCTCGTCGATCGGACGGGTCTTGAACGTGGCAGAGACAATTCCAGCGCGCAGCATCCTCACATCTCCAAAACGGTCTGCCAGATGCCATCGTCAACCGGTACGCCCAGGCGCATCGATTCCTCGCGCTTTGCCTTCATTCCCTGCCCCGGGTAATGGACCTTGCCGCCCTCGCTGACCGGAACAGAGGCCTGCAGGTCTTCCAGCGTCAGGCCGATCTGCCGTTCCCGCTCCTCGCGGTCGGGGAACTGGGAAAGATCGAACGCCAGGAAGAACTGGGACAATCCCGTCTCATACGGAAACTCGCCGACCGCGCGGGTGGTGTTTCCCCCGCTCAGTGTGGCGGCGATCAAGTCGAGGGTCAGGGAAAGCCCGCTGCCCTTCCAGTAACCGATAGGCAGGACCTGATGGGTCTCCAGGATCTTGGCCGGGTCGCGGGTGATGTTGCCATCCTTGTCGATACCGCCGTCCACGGGGCACTGGAGCCCTTCCCGCTTGTATTTCTCCAGTTTTCCATAGCTGAACATGCTCATGGCGACATCGACAATCACCGGACTGTCCCTGTAGGGGACGGCGACCACCATCGGGTTGTTGCCGAGCTTCGCGTCCTTGCCGCCCCAGGCGGGCATGTTGGGGGTCGTGTTGGTCCACAAAAGGCCGATACAGTCATGGCGCGTTATCTCGATACCATAGTTGCCCGGACGCATCCAATGGTTGTTGCCACGCAGCGCGACCACACCCACCCCATGCTCTTTGGCGAGTTCGATGCATCGCTGGGTGCAGATCCAGGCGTTCAGGTTGCCCGGTCCGCGCTGGCCGTCCCAACGCTCCATGCTCCCGAAGCTTGCCACCTTGACGGCGCGCTTGGTCACGTCCACAGCGCCCTGCTGGATACTCTTGATAAACTTCGGGAAACGGTTCAGTCCATGGGTGGCGACACCGTCGGCCGAGGCATCGGCGTACAGCCTCGCGCTGAGCTTGGCCTCCTCGCCGGTAATTCCATACTTGTTCAAGACACGCTCGAACTCTCTTGTCATCGTCTCATACGGTACTCTCATACACTCACCCCTTCACGGCGCCAATCATGACGCCTTTGACAAAATATTTCTGCAGGAACGGATACACCGCCAGGATTGGAGCTGTGGCCACGACGATGGTGGCGTACTTGACCGTATCGCTGGCCATGGCAAGCGCGTCCTCCACACCGCTGGTCATGATATCGGTGTCGTCCTCGATCAGGATCTGGCGCAGAATCAGCTGCAAGGGATACATGCTCTGCTTGTGCAGGTAGATCATCGCCGGGAACCAGGAGTTCCAGTGGGCAACCGCGTAGTACAGGGTGATGACGGCAATGGTCGCCTTGGTCAATGGCGCCATGATCTGGAACAGGATCGTCACATGCCCGGCGCCGTCGATCTTGGCCGACTCGGGCAGGCTGTCCGGCACGGCCGCCATGGCGGTCCGCATGACAATCAGGTTGAAGGTGCTGATCGCACCCGGCAGGATCAGGGACCAGCGACTGCCGGTCAGGTGCAGGTTCTGGACAATCAGGTAGGTCGGAATCGTGCCACCCTGGAAATACATGGTGAACACGATCGCCATGGTGAAGAACTTGTTCAGCATGACTCCCTTGCGGGACAGGCAGTAGGCCCCGATCAGCGACAGAACGACATTGATTGAAGTCCCCACCACCACGACAAAGATCGTGTTGGCATACCCGGTCAGGATGTTGCGGTTGCGCATGACCATGCCGTAGCTGACCGTGGAAAACTTGACGGGATGCCAGAAGATGCCCGAGTGCTTCATCACCTCGATCGGATCGGAAAGCGATGCGAAGATGATGTTCAAGACCGGAATCAGCACGCAAAGGCTGAAAAACGTGCACAGGATCACGTTGACAACATGGAATGCCTGTTCACCAGCGGTATATCGTACTTTCATCTCTCACCTCACCACAGGCTGCTGCCGGCAACTTTCTTGCTGAACTTGTTGGCACCCCAGACCAGCGCGAAGCTGACGATGGAGTTGAACATGCCCACGGCGGCCGAATAGGACCAGTTCATTTCCAGAAGGCCCTTGCGGTAGACGTAGGTCGAAATGACATCCGCCACCTCGTAGGTCAATGGGTTGTACATGAGCAGGATCTTCTCGTAACCGATATTGAACATCTTTCCGATCTGCATGATCAGCATGATGACGATTGTGGGCAGCAGGCAGGGAATCGTGACGCTGACCAGTTGCCTGAACTTGCCGGCTCCATCGATCTTGGCGGCTTCATACAGTTCCTGGTCGATGGCAAGCAATGCGGAAAGATAGATGATGCAGTTCCATCCCATGTTTTGCCAGATGTTGCTGATCACGTACAGAGGAATGAAGTACGCCTTGTCGTTCAGCATGGAGACCGATTGCCAGCCGAAATGGGCCAACAACAGGCTGATCGCGCCATCCTGGTTGGTCAGGTCCTTCATGATCGAGACGGTGACGACGATGGAGATGAAGTGCGGGATATAGGTGATCGTCTGCACCGTCCGGCTGAACCACCGGGTCCGCAGGTCGTTGATCAGGAGCGCCAGGATGATCGGCATCGGGAAGGTGAAGACCAGGTTGGTGATGGAGATCCTGATCGTGTTCATCAAGACCCGCTGGAAATAGAAATCATGGAAGAACGCGTTGAAATGCTTGAACCCGACCCACTTGCTATGGAAGAAACCGGTCGCGGGCTTGTAGTTCTCAAACGAGATGATCAAGCCGAACATGGGCCCATATTGGAAAATGATGTAATAGACAAGCACCGGAATGAACAGCGCGTACAGGCTCCTGTTCAACAACCAGTCCTTCTTGATTTTCGCAGAAAGCGGAAGATCCTGTCCTGGACTGCCTGCCCCCTGCTTCGTGTGATGGAAACGCATGCGTTCCTCCTGCCTAAGATACCCGTATTATCGGAACGCAATTCGGTTCCCGTAAATGGACAGTTTCAAAATTGACATGTCATTTTTTACCAATAGGGAATACCACGGCTGATTTTTCCTCATATCGTTCTCAAATTCCGCAAATACGCACGTCATTCGCCAAATTTCAAGATGACATGGGATTCTTGCCACAAGGCAAATAGTGACAAGGCAAAAGCGAAATTGCCATTTGACGCCGGGTAAAGAACAAGATACGCTGAGACATCATGATCCACAATCCGATTATCCGGGGCTTCAATCCCGACCCATCCATCTGTTTTGCCGATGGCACGTATTACGTCGTCAACTCGACCTTCGAGTTCTTCCCTGGACTCCCCATCTGGGAAAGCAGGGATTTGGTCAACTGGTCCTACGCCGACAGCGTCCTGACCGATGAGAAGCACCTGGACCTGACCTCCAGCGAGAACAACCAGGGACTCTACGCCCCGACAATCCGTTTTCACGAAGGACGATTCTTCGTGGTCTGCACCAACAAGTTCACCCGCCAGAACTTTGTCGTCAGCGCCCCGGGCATCCACGGACCTTGGACCGAGCCTGCCTTCATCGCCCGCGACGGCATCGACCCTTCCCTGCTCTTCCTAGAGGACGGCAGGTGCTTTTACTGCTCCAACGGCAGGGACGGGCAAGGCAGGCAGGGCATCTTCGGCCAGTTCATCGATCCGATGACCGGAAAGCTCGCCGAAACGATGCGGCTCTTGACCTACGGATGCGGAGGACATTCGGTCGAAGGCCCCCACATCTATCACCTCGGCCCTTGGTATTACCTGCTGGTCAGCGAGGGCGGAACCGGCTCCGGCCACCATATCTGCATGCTTCGCTCCAAAGACATTTTCGGCCCCTATGAACCGGGACCACGCAACCCCGCGCTCAGCCACGCCGACCGGAAAGGACATGAGATCCAGTGCACCGGCCATGCCGACCTGTTCCTTACCGACAGGAACGATTGGTACGCCGTGTTCCTCGCCACCAGGACGCCGATGAAGAACATGGGCAAGAACCTGGGAAGGGAGACGTTCCTCGCCCCGGTGGCCTGGAAGGACGGGTGGCCGGTAATCGGACATGGGGGCTTCGTGGAACTGCAGATGGCCGGCGGCTATGCGCAGCTGGAAGACCGCGGCGACTTTTCCATTTCTTTCGACAAACCGCTCGACAAATCCCCGTTCCTCAAGGTACGGGTCCCCGCTCCCGAGCGCTATCTGCTCGACCCCGTGGCAAGAACCCTGACGCTGGCCGGGACCTGCCCCATCGGGCGCCACCTTGGACACCCTACCCTGCTGGGATTGCGCCAGCCGGAATTCGTCACCGATTACGAGGTGAAGCTGGACCTGTCCAGCCTCGAGGAGAAGGCCGGCATCGCCGTCTACCACAACTCGAACTATTTCTATGCGCTTACCGTGGAAAACGAAGGCGGCCTGGTCCGGGTCTCCTTGGACAGGATGATCCACGGGGTACAGGCGAGGACGGAAAGCGTCCTGCTTGACCGGAGACGGACGCTCGCCCTTGGCATCCATTCGGACCGACAGTGGTACACGTTCACGGCAGACGGCATCCAGCTTTCCAAAGCCACCATCTACGGCATGAGCACCAGCGCATCCTTCGATGGAAGCTTCACCGGCACCCTCTACGCCATCTGGTCCGCCTATGGCAAGGCCACTTTCCTGGACGGCATCAGCTTCCACGCGAAAGAGGACGACTGGGTGCAACCAGTCCTCACTCCCGGCTCCTGGATTTGAAATTCAGAATCGGGAAATCAGCGATACGTAGATGGTGCTCCGGAAGGTGCCTGCGCTGAAATACCCTCCGCTGGCATTGTTTGCCAAGGCCTGCTGATAGCTGACTCCGGCACTCTCACAGACCACATCGTCAGGAATCTTGATCTTGATGGCGCCGCTGTAGGAATACTTTGTCGAATAATCGCCACCGGTGTCGGCCCCACTGAGGACCATCGGCACCACGACGTAACGTCTCGGACTGGTTCCATAGGCGTAGGAGTAATACTCGTCGCCCGAGAGATTCTCGGAGGTCTGTATGTAGACATCCCGATAGGTGGCGATGTCAGACATGAAAAGCGGCGCCGTCTGGGTGCTGACCATCGTCACGTAATAGGGAATGGTGACAGAGGGATCCTTCGTGCTGACGAACCGGAAGGTACCGGTGGCCGTGTAGTCGCTGGTCGGGCTCAGCACGATCTCGTACAGCGAATCGGCAATCGAAGGCGCGGTATGGACCTTGCCTGTCATGTCCGCCGTATAGGAGACGTTCGCCACGCTCTGGTAGCTTGCAATCGCATCGGCGTCGTCCAGCGGGTATTGGTCGGCGAGCGCCAGCGCGGTGACGTTGAAGGTGTGGTCCTTGACCGTCTGCCCATCCTGTTCCTCCTGCGCGCCGGTTCCCAGGATGGTGAACGGGAAGATGTGCACGTCGCTGTTGTCCATCGTGTAGTTGCAGTAGAAGGTGGTCGAGTAATCGTCCGTCAGCACGCTGGAATAGTCCTGGTCGAAGACAATCAGGATGTCCACGTGGGTGTTCTTGTACTTGGTGCCTGCCGCGTTCTCAAGGGGAATGGGTATCGAGACGGTCGACTCGTCCTTCAGCCAGACGAACTTCACATTGCTCGAGTTGCTTCCCTTGATGTCGTCATACCCGTAGGTGCCGCTGCCCCCGAAGTCGGCTCCGGTGACAGCGATGTCGGTATCCGCGTAGACATTGACCAGACGGGAACGGATGAAGACCTCGATTGTATAGGGAATCTTCGCCTTGGTGCTGTCCGAGGAGACGAAATAATATCCGTTGGCATCGGGCGTGATATTGACGGTCAGCGAGGAAATGGACTCCAGGTTGATGTCCTGCAGGTCGACCTTGCCAGCTAGGTGCAGCATGTAGTACGAAGTCTTGGTATCGTAGCTGTAGGGGAAGATGCCGTCAGTCACGTAGGACTGGTCGGTCATCTGCTTGACAGTCCATTGGGTCTGCTCGTAAGTGATGGAGGTCGCACCGAATAGGCCCGCCACGGCATGCAGGAGCAATATTGCCAGGATAGGAAGAATCCGCTTTTCCATATGCTCCTCCTCAGTCCGCCGACGCCGTAAGGGTGATGGTCGACGCATACTCGCCGAAAGGCGCGTTGTCGTCGTCCAGCTTCGTCAGCGAGTCCATATCCAGTTGCACGAAGAGCCCCATCTTGCTGAACGAAGTCAGGGTTGCCGAGGTGTTGTAGGTGACGGAGAACGAAGACTGCCAGTAGGACGTGGAGCTGTAGCAGGAGCCCATGGTCGTTTCCGTCAGGTTGTCAGGCTCAGGGTATTGGATGTAGAGCCGGTACTCAATCCCCTCATAGGTGCTGGCGTCGACCGGCTTCAGCTTGTCATGGGTGATGGTGACCTTGGTGTTGGCCTGGTTGCTCACCAGTCCCCACGTACCGATCTGGAACCCATGGTCGCTCGAATTGACGAGGTATTCGGCCTTGTCGTTGTCGATGCCGTCGTTCAGATAGAATGCGTAGTCGCCACTATAGTTCAAATCGGCCCACAGACTCATGGTAGAGCCGATGACGCCCGTCAGCTCGATGCCCGAACGGTCGGTCTCGAGAACCCTGTTTGCCGCATAGAGGGATGAGGCCAGCGCGAAAAGAGCAAGGAATGTGCAAGCCACAGGTCTTCTCATACGTCCGTCTCAATCGTTACCGTAATGGTCGCCTGGTAACGTCCGGCTACGCTCTGCGCCGCTTCATATCCCGCTTTGTCAAGAAGCAGGTATCCTGTTCCACCCCGCTTGATCGTATAGGGCGTCCGCATCGAGGAAAGAAGCCTCCATCTCCGGCCATTGGAAGAGTAATACGGCGTGAACTCGAGGCTACCGGTCTTCTTGGAGTCCGAGTCCAGATCGAAGAAGTAGGTGGAACTGCTGGAATCCGCGTTGCTCGACGATATAGGGGTCCCGTCCAGCGAGATGGCGTCGAACAGATCATAAGTTGTTGAGCTCCACCAGCCTGATCTGATCGAAACCGATCCCTTGTACCCGCGCAAGGTGTCAGAGTAGTAGTAGGAAGAGGAGTAGTCGATGGTATCCATACCCATGTCGGAAACCGGTCTGGAATTCAGGAGCATCTCCGGCGTCTCCGCGGTGATCCGCATCGTGTAGCCGACATCCTGCGAGCTCAGCGTGGAGTTGACCAGCCTTCCGCTGAGAGCGAACGTTACCTTGATTGTCGACGCGATCGTTGCGCTGGAACTCGATCCGACCGTACAGTCCAACGCCCAGGTGAAGACTCCGACAGGGTTCATGACGGTCGCGCCATCGCTGGTTGCCGCAGCGCTGTCGGCAAGGGCGTCGGTGACGTTCCACATGCCCTGACTGTCGGCGCCGGATGTCGAATAGGGCTCGATGGTGAGGGTGAAGTCGCCCAGACTCATCGTGGTCAGCGGCCTACGGAACGCCTTGAACACCAGAGAGCTGGATGCCTCGTTCGCGTCGGCACATGCCGGTCCCATGGAGGCCATGGCCAGCGCAGGCAACAGGAACAGGGCTTTCTTCCAGAGGTTTCTCATCATTCCACCGCCATCTCCACGCTGATCACATCTGAGTAGGAGTCCCCCGCGGCGCCCTCCAGCTCCGTCGGCTCTATCGATACCGCGAACACACAAATCTGGTTGGACTTCCCCACCTGGCTGGCAGTCGGAGTCCAGTGGAAGGAGGTACCGCCCGAGCTGATCGTATTGTAGATCGAGCTTCCGTCCTTCTTGTACGAAAGGACATAAGGTATGGTGTGGCTGGCATCATGCTCGCCGACCAGCACGCCGTTCTCGGGAGTCACCGTGAACGTCTTCTTCGTAGCGGTGCCTGGGATGGTTTTCAGTGCCGCGAAATCGGCCGCCGAGGAATCGCTTACCCCGGAAATCACGGCGACGACCTTGTTGGTCTCCGAGTCGGAGGAATAACTGATGGTCGCTGGATGGGTCTCCAGTTCCTCGATCGAGAACGTATCCGCAACGTCCACGTTGAAATAGAACACGTTGGAAACGGTGGCGAAGGAAACGGCAGGCGCCAAAACCATGACCGTCGCCATGAGCGTCACGAGCCGCAACCTGGTATCTGCAATACCTTTCATCTCACCACTCCAAGGAACCGATGGATGTATCCCGTTCCAATAAAACAAAATTGGATGTCCTCGACAAATGCATCCGTGTGGGAAGAGCGATACACAACCATAAAACAGCAATACTTTTGACATAGCTTCTTGCTTTCTTGTGAATTTTCGACATCACGCAAGGAACCATATCCGCATGGAAAGCTGTTTTCGTGCAAGAAAACCGTTTTTCCCTACAATATTTATCAAAACACATTTCTTTTTGTTTGGAAAGACAATTACAGAAAAAAGCCATAAGGACCTTTCCTGTATGTTTCCCTGCGGAGAACCCGTCTTTCGGCCGTCCAATGCCGGGATTATGGCAGGTTTTTCCCCTTACTGGCTCTGAATAAAACGTTCTTGCAGCAATAGTGTTGACACCAGTTCCTGTGCATCAAAAAGCGCCATCATCCGTATCCAGAAACTGGAGGAGCCTTTGGGCAAGGAGGATATGGCTGTGCGCGTCCAGGTGCTGTCCGTCACTTCCCGCCTTCGCTATCCGGGACGCGTCAAGAAAGGGCAAGAGCGCATCCCGGCACCGGCTTCGGAGCGTCTCCGGGAAACGGGCGTTCTGGCAGAGGCTCTCCTCGTCGAATTTTCCGGTCAAAAGGGCTACCCGTTCCATCCGGACCGGGGCGACCACCAGCACCCGAGGTGCCGGATAGGGACCGTAGTCGAAGGACGCGATGTACGTGGCAAGCCCCACCACCCGCTCTGCGACCGCTTCCGCGCTCTGATGGAAACAGCTTTTGAAGTCGTTGGTCCCCAGCATCACCACCACCCAGTCCAGGGGCCGATGGCTGGCAAGGGCGACCGGAAGGAAGGTCCTTCCATTGCGGATCGGATTGACCGGGTCGTCCAGGCCGCTGTTGCGCCCGCAAAGTCCTTCTTCCGCAACATGCCAGCAGGGGCCAAGCCCACGGGCCAGCACGCAGGGCCAGCGCCGGGACTCGTCAAACCGGAGCCCCGTATCGGGATCCACCCCATAGGTGTTGGAATCGCCATAGCACAAGAGCCGTCTCACGACACCCGCTCCAACACGAAGAGTTGCCAGGGTTTTCCCTCGAGCCTGGCGTGGAACCAGCCGCTGTGGACTCCCAGGTCCTTGGACGTCATCTCCCATACATCCTTCTGGGTGACGCGCCACGATCCCTGTTCGGGAAAATGGTAGTGGAAGCTGCCTAACGTATGGAAATCAGCGTACAGCACGAGAAACGAATCGGGAAATTTCGCCGCCCGGGCGGAGTTGTCTCCCCAGGTGTTAAATCCAAGAGAATTGTCATAGATTCGTCCAGAAAACGTGACATAATTGCGAAATTTACCAGCCATTTACTGTGAAAACCAATCCATGCACATTTCTGGAGTCCTGGCATGCATTACCGTTTAATAAGCATTAAACGGTGAATTAAACGAATTAAACGCAGATTCAGCCATCTTCGTTTTAAAATCGTTTAATGGAATGCTTTTGTAATTTCGCGAAATTACGAGATCAAAATTGCGAAACGATTCTCTCTGCATGTCTGATGGTTGAAGCATATGCCATCCTCTCGTAAGAATTCCTGTCCTTGTGTGCGGTCATTCCATTAAAAGACGCCAATTGCTCTACAAGTTTTTGGGGCCTTGCTATAGCATCCTGCACTCTTCTGGCAACCTTGCGGATCCTCCTGCATGAGCGAGCGATTGATGCATTCCTCACGTAGATCTCGTAGGGATGTACCACGCATCCACAGAAGTCAACTCCGTCTGAAAATTGATAGGAACGCTTGATGTGAAGGACCTTGCATTTGTTGCCGTTGACCTCAAGTCCAAGATCCGACCATGCCTTGCGTGCGACCGCATCCATCATGTCCTCAGCCCGCTCCAACGTCTCGGCCTCAAACCAGATGTCATCCATGTACCTTCCCTGGGCAAAGGCTCCCAGTTCGTCCTTCATGTAGTGGTCCACCTTGTCGAGGACGATGTTGCCTACGAGCTGGCTGAGGAGAGATCCGATGGGGAATCCGGGATTGTAGCTATCGATGATAGTATCGGCAATCCATAGTGCAAGATCGTCATCTATCCTCTCCCTGATGCAACGTCTCGCTGTCTCGTGAGGAATCGACTTGAAGTAATGACGGAAATCGAGCTTGACAATGTAGCGCGAATCGGCGTATCTCATCGATCTCAGGGCTCTTTGCAGGCTCCTCACCGCATCAGTCTGTCCTTTCCCCTTCCGGCACGCATAAGACTCATCGACGAAAATCCTTTCAAAAACAGGCTCGCAGACAAGCGCCCACATCTGTTGCACCAGCCTGTTCTCGATGCCTGGCGCATTGATCAGCCTTTCTTTTGGCTCGTAAACAAGGAACGAATGGTAGCGGTCGGGTTTCCAGATCCGGTGAAGGAGCTGGCTGCGGATTCTTGCAATATTTTGCATCAAGGCGCAATCGAACCGAATGGTTGCACAATCGTGCTCGTGCCTAGCTTTGATGAGATGCCATGCGTCAAGCATGTTGTCGATGGAGACGATCTTCTCTCCGATGGAAAGCCCGGACGGTTGTGACGCCGTCCGGGAATCGTGAATTTGCACTTGCAAGGTGACGCAGTCCTTATCTTTTGCAGTCCTGGGCTCTACCATGGATGTGCTGCTCCGTATCGATAAGCGGGCGGGCCGGAACCCGATGTTGATGTTCGAGTTGCCACGCGTGTTGTTGGCGTTCCGACAACCGAGCCCGGCGTTGCTGCCGTTGTTCGCGTTGCCGCCGAAATAGGGCCAACCGCCAAAAGGGCGAAATCATTGTAGCACTGGCCACCCCGGAAGGATTTATAGTGAGCCCTTCCACCCACCTATGAGACACCCGAGTTCCACCAGAGCTGAGTAGCAAGCCGCCGCCCTCTTTGGCGGAATCGAAAAGCGTTTGGCTCCCGTCTTGGTGTAATAAAACAGGTTGGTTGAACGATTGACCCAGTACTTCACCTCGGACAGATATCCATCGGCAGTATTCAGGCATCGCAATTTCTCTTGCTTGTTCCCCTTGTACCGCGCCGTATCCAGATACGATCCGCATAGTCCGATCTTTCTGCAGATTTCACGGCCATACACCTCTTTGTACGCCGCAGGCATCTTGATGAATGACAAGACGACCTCGTTGGCTGCCGTGTCGGCTTTTGAGAAAATGGGATGCTCGTCCTCGTAACCCATACTACCTCCAAAACTCAAAAATTTGCGAGGCTGACGCCGACAGAGCGTCGTCAGCCAGAGAGACAGCCTTCAACGGACCTTTTTCAAGCGGGCGGGCCGGAACCCGATGTTGATGTGCGAGGAGCCACGCGTGTAGTTGGCGTGCCGACAACCGAGCCCGGCGTTGCTGCCGTAGTTCGCGTGGCCGCCGAAATAGGGCGTAGACTCCGAAATCCACCTGAGCCAGAAATAGCCCTTGGGAGCCTTGGTGCATGGTGCCAGCAACAACTCGTACGCATATGGCGGCACAATCACCCCGGAATGCACCGCAGTGGATGCAAACGTGTTTGCCCCGTCTACATGTCCTTCCTTGATTCCGTTGACCACGGCATTGGATATCTCCATCTGTGTGCCGCTTTCGTTGACAAGATCGTAGCAGAGTGAACCGGCGGTACCCTGTGTATTGAAGATAGTTTTGTCTCCTGGCGCAAGTTCCTTGAAGAGTGTCGAACCGGAAGAAAGGTCCACCCCTTCGTTCAAGGCATAATTGTACGGAATCAATCTCCAGACGCCGTTTACAAACTTTACGTCAGCGACACGTTCGAGCAGGTTTCCGACAAGATCGGCCGGCATGGCAGGATCTCCAAGCAGGTTCCAATACGTAGGCCCGGTACCTGTCCTCGATAGGTACTGCGCCTTGCCCCCATCGCTCTTCGTGTAGATGTTGGCGGCTTTCGCCACCTCGCTGGTGCAATCGTGAGCCTTGCCATAAGAGGTGTTGCCACGGCACTCGTAGCTGAGCCTCATCGACAACAAAGCCATGTAGGCCCAGCAGGCCTGTGTCGTCAGCGCAAACCCGCACCCCATCGCACCTATCATGGTCAGCATGGTATCGAGATTGAGGGAGTTTGATGGAACCAGATTGTACAAGGAGCAGGGCGTATTGGTTCCCTCCCACCTGACAGCCTGGTATTTTCCTACCTGGAATTCGCACAATTGGTTGCCTTCCTGGTCGCAATAGAACGCAGGATGCAACGAGTTGCTGTCAGGCGTGAACAGGGTGCTGTTTGCAGACAGAAAATCGAGCCCCGCCCACTTGTCGGCATAAAAGTTCGTCATCAAATTCGGACGTCCCAGCGTGTCGAAGACCAGCTCCTCGCGTCCGTCGGTAAGATCCTTGATGTCTTCTCCGTAGTTGACGGCCTCGTAGTAGTCGGTGTCGGATACGACCAGACCACTGCCGCTCGTCTTTGTCGCAAGATCGGTGATTTTCTGTTCGAGCATGTGGAGCAGGTCCGCGTATTGGTCGTTCGTCATTCCGCTCGGTCTCATTCCAGTCCTCCTTTCATCGAATCATCTTCCTCAGGCTGTCGGAAGAGGTCTTCGTGCTGCGCCCTCAACGATGCGGCCAGCACAGGTGCGTACGACTCGCCGTCACGTGATACGACTGCGGTACCCCTGCAGATCTCGACCATGGAATCATCGAACGTCTCGTTCCATGCGACCTCCACTTTTTCCATGGCCTGGCCATCCTGCAGGATGGTGGAAAGGTTCGTCGAGTATTCAAATTGCCTCATAGTTCCGTCACCTCCAGCTCTACTTCTCCTCCTTCAGAGCGCGCGTAGAGCGGGCTTGCTGTACGGAAGACACGCTCTTCTCCGGGTCCTACTGGAATGCCGGCCTTGTAGATGGCCGCCGTACTGGATGGTCCGACCTTTACCTCGAACGGAGAGACGTTCCGGATGATGACGGCGCTCCTGTCCGCCACCGCAGCCTCCCCCGCCTTGAGCAGTACGCTTGTCGCTGAAGTCGCGACGACCGTTCCCTGCACGGGCGTCTTGGTGAAAGCAAGCCCGGAAATCGCATCGGTCCCTTCTCTCCGTTCCTTCTCCCCGCCCCACCAGAGGGCGTTCATGTCCCTGGCGTTCGGCAGGAGTCCCTTGAATGTCTCAGCCATTTGTCTCCTCCGTGATGGTTGTGAGGCATCTTCCGAAGGTTCCTTGATGGATGGCCTTGCGGGAAGTGCCGTTCATGGTAATCGCATATGCACCCTGTCTGAGAGCATGCAGCTGGGCCGTGTTCTTATCGGCTCCGGCTTCCGCCGCCTTCTCCTGGCATGTAGCGGCCGCACTGACGGCAGTCTCCCTTTTTCCTGCCACATCGCACGCTGTCGCGCTCATTTCCGACTGAAGGGCTTTGGCCTTGTTCTTATATGTGTCGAGAATCGATTTCGTCTGCCCGCTCATGTGCCCGCCTCCGTCTTCGTAAAAGTCTTGACGATGCGGTCACCGCTTGCGGTATCGGAGACCTCGTAGAGCTCGTCGTCAATCTCGACAAGATGCTTCCCGACGGAAGCTGAAGCGGCAAGAGCCTTCTCCTTGGCGTCCTTGGCAGCCAGCTGATCGCTGACGGCACTTGTCTTGGCCGCGGCAACCGTCATCTGATCGCTGGTGACGGTTGCCTGCTTTGCCTTGCAGTCGGCGAGAATCGCCTCCATCTGCGCGACGTACTGTTCCATGAGGGAGACCTTCCCGGTCGCTCCCTTGCCGTAGCCGAACGATGGATGTATGTAGGCACGGGCGATCATGGTACCCCAGCGCCGTCTGTCCGTCCCGTCACCGGCGTCGGATGCTTCGGCACAGTAGAGCTCCATGAACAGGTGCCCGCAGGTCACCCCGGTCAGGTCGACGGTCCAATCCAGCAGGACACGGTCCTTCTCTGTGTCGGGCGAGAGAAGAAAGAGATCCTCGTTGCCCAATGCATCGGAGATGTGCAGGTACCACGACAAGCCGGCGTCGGTCATGTCGGTACCATCCACCGCCGCAGCCACGGCAAACCGGAACACATCCATGCCCTTAGCCCCCTGTACCAGCTTCCTTTCCATCTTTTGAACGTCTATTGAATGTCCGTTCACTGGTATTTCAATCATGTTTTTAACTCCTTGCATCACGGCCAACCGAGATCGTTGAGTCTCACATGCAGGGTGGCAGTGGGACCGTAATCCAGATTCAAGCCTGAATTCTTGTCGACAGTGAGAAAAACCGAGTTTCTATGCTCTCCTCCCTTCAACTTCATGCCTATCGGCAGATCGCCAAGGCTGAAGTAGGAACCCGGGAAGTAGATCCTGATTGTTCCGAGGTTGGTGTCGGTGCCGGACACGATGGTGCCTGTATTGGCGCTTGTGGTGGACGTAAGAGTAAGGAGCAAGGAGAGGTCGATGTCGTAGACCTTTACGGTATAGACATCGGTGCTGCCAGTCTCGCTTGTGCTGACGGTAAGGAACCTCGCCTCCGGATATTTCGAACTTGCAACCGGTATGTACTCGTCGTAGCGGGGCTGTCCATAGGCGTCGAGCGCTATGTAGATGGCATAGGCGGTGTACCGCTTGTCGTTCCCCAGGTTCGGCACCAGTTCCTGCACGTTCGGAATGCTTGTTATCTTGACCCAGCCGGACGGATAACTGTCGTCTCTTGGACCGAAGCTGTTGCCTCGGAATTTAAATGTTCCGTCGACAATCTGGGCGTTCCGCAGGACGGCTCCATACATCCTCATGGTGCCGCTCGACGCATCGGCCTTGAATCCTGCCGAAGGTGCAAGAATGGAGTGGGTGTCATCCAGGTCGACGTTTTCCTCCGTGTAATTCGAGCTCTTGAAGCCTCCGTTGGAAGCGAACTCCAGATATTGCAGGCCGAGATAGGAGATGAATGCGGTGGCTGCAGGCATGACGGATCCTTCATTGCCGGACAGGTTGAGAGAGTCGAGCAACGCAGTGCCTACGCAGTATGACGACGAAGAGACGTCTTCCCAGCTTCCTTCGATGGCGCGGTACTGGTAGATTCGCCCTTTTGTGTAAGTCGTGCCGGTTTCTCCGCTGTAAAGGAAGTACGAACCGTCTGCAGGAGCGGCAGGTGCGGCTTCCAGCATGCCGAGATATCGCGGAGCAGGTGCTCCTGCAGGACCGGGAGCGCCAGGCATCCCGATGGCGGCGGCAGTCGAGACGCCGGTGCCGACCGGACCTCCGGTCGGAGGTCTGGTGATGCCGGGGTCGAACGCTTTGATCGGGCCGTCCTCGTAGCACTCCGGCGCATAGTCGACCGCGGTAATCTTGCATGACATGTCGTCGTTCCTCTCGATGGAGGAGACCAGAACCTCTCTTGCCTCTTTCCCTGCCACGCCTACCGCGACAAGGTCGCCGTCCTCGACAGGGAAGACGGCTGGCTGCGCGATCCGCATCACGCTGGTCCGTTTTCCTGCCGCCTCGACCGGTACCGCCCTCGTGATCGCCTGCGCGTTGCGGATTGTGATGCCGTAAGAGTTGCCGGCTGGCAGGTCGATCCTGCTGTCCAGATGGATGGAGGTCACCCTGCCCTCTTCGTCCCGGATGACGTGCGTCACCCTGCCCTCACCGGAGCCGAGAAGGAAGGTGTCGTGCTCCAGCAGCACCATGTCTCCGGGCATGCAGAGCAGGCCTTCCAGGTCGCATGACCAGGTGAAGGTGCGGTAACGGTTGCGCATCTCGAGCAGACGGACCTTGCCGATCCTGGCAGCCTGGGTGGCGGACGTGACGCCGAAGAGCACCATCTCGGTGATGTTGTCCTGGCTTGTGTCCGCCTTGTCCAGCGTGACCGTCCCGTCGTCGTCCACCGAGACATAGCGCTCGACCTCCACATAACCCGTATCCTTGTCGACGAACTTCACCTTCAGCGTGTTCGTCGAGCTGTCGAGGTTGTCTTCCTCGGTGAATCCCCAGGCATTGCGCGGCGTGAAAAGCTGTGTCGGGGCGGGATGAGCCTCGTCGATGATGATGCCGATCTTGCCTCCCGATCGCCTGACCGTCGCCTGGTTGGTCCTAGCGATGTAGTCGAGCAGGTCGGCGATGGTATGGTCGGACGACACCCAGGCGTTGCACTCGTACCCCTTTTCCTTGCAGAACGAGAAGAATGCCTCGAACTCGCTCCATACGATCTTGCCCGTATCGAGCGGACGAGGGTTCGCGCAAGGATCCAGAAGCAGGTACAGCATGGCCGATGCGGGGTTGCAGGTCTCGGCCTGCACCCATGAGTCGGGTCCGGTGCCGGTGCCCGACCATGACCATGTCTTGAGCGTAGCCTCGCAGTTGAGAGAATCGATGACGCCGTGGAGCTGGTCGGTCGCCTTGATCCGTGCCGACATCAGCCTGTAGGTGTCCGCATTCCTGACCGGTGCCGCCTTGTCCGCGTCATCCGTATGGACGAAACATCTCAGCACGTCGTAGTAGAGGTAGTCGATCTCCCTCGCGGAATCGCCGAGAGCCGAGGTACGGGTGACGCGCACGTCATAGATGCCGTCGGCATCGCCGGAGGGAAGGATGACGTAGGATTCCCTCCACTTGTCCGTGTTCTTGCTGATGGACGAATCGAAAGAGGTGTTCCATTCCTCCTCCTCCGACGGCTTCCATTCGATGCGGAAGGAGACCGACTCGTACTGCCTGTCTCCGTCATCGTCATAGCGGTAGATGCCGTTGGGCGCCGCCATGCCGACCTCGATGCGCGTGGTGCCGCTCGAGGTCGTCCGCACGACCGCCTCGCCCTGGGACAGCTTGATGTCGATGGTCGACTCCACGACCCTGAGCGGAGCGAGACTCGTGCCAAGCGCGCGCTCGGCTTCCGTATAGCTGGAGAACGGAGTCTCCCCGATCTTGAGGGTGGACAGGTCCGGCTGCACGGCCGAATAGCCGAAGCAGAAAAGTTGATGGAGGTACTGGTTGCCGTCCCGATAGCTGGTATAGGTCAGCCCTGCGATGTCGGGATAGACCCGGTGGCGTCCCAGCAGGAGCGGAATGTGGCTGTTCTTCCTGGCGCTGTTCGTCGAACCGCGGAGGGACGGCGATGTCTGTACTTTCGAGAAGTCGGGAATGTGGAACGCGCTGAGCAGGTACACGTAGACTGCAGTGCCGACGACTGCCGCGATTGCAAGAAAGGCGATCGCCGCAGCAACGGCCTGTCCGGGAGCCTGGATGACGACCACCAGGTCATCGCTGCCGAAGCGCGTGCGGTCGTCTTCCAGGATGATGCCGTCCCGGTAGTAGAGCTTGTCGCCCCCGAAGCGCTTCTTCAGGCGGCCGAGGGTGCAGTGTCTTGCATCGATGGTGGTCGTGTCGTAGACGCCTGTAAATGGGTTGAGGATCTCGCGTACCTGCATGCCTTGAGTCTGGCCCCGTCGGCATGCGGGAAATCAGAGAGGGACGTAGTACCCTTCGACGAAAGGCTTGAGCCGTCCTTCCGGCTGGCATGCGGGTCCGCGATCGGTCATGTGCAGGATCATCCCGCAGGTCCAGACTCCCGTATGGATGTCTCCTCCCATGTGCCTCATCAGGACGATGCATCCCTCTTCCGGGCGGGGAATCTCCCGGAACCGCGCCCGCTCGATCTCGGTCAATGTCCTGCTGTCCTGCCAGGCGGGAAGGTCGACTCCCTGCTCCTCGCCGACGACAAGCCGGGTAAAGCCCCAGCAGTCGCACCCTTCCATGGTCCGCCCGCCCTTGCGGTAGGGAACGGAAAGCCATTTGGACCAGTTCATCCGAAAAGCCCCGGGAAATCCGTCGCGCCGTACCCGTAGCGGCTCGCCGTGAACGACAGGGGCGTGGTCAGCTCTCCGAGCGTGAGGGAGATCTTGCCGTCCGAGGAGAACGTCATCTTCGTGACGTCGTGCGTGTTGACGTCGGTCACGGGAACATTCGGATCGTCCCTGTCCACCACCCATACGCTCACCTCGAACGGTCCCCGTTTGCCTGCGATCATCGAGGTGAGGACGAGGTCGAGATCGTCGATGCCCATGGTGCTCGTGCCGCTGGATGCCGACGGGTCGGGGGGCGCATAGGTGAACGCGGTATGCCGGAATGTCCTGCCTCCGGCGACCACGTCCCTGGCATCATCCACGATGGCGTAGTCCACCCCCTCTCCCGAGATGGTGGCCATCTTCACGTACAGTCTCGCGGTGGACGGAGCGTACAGTTCCTTCTTGTCCGAATCGTTCACGGCAGCACCTCCAGCGTCAGCGTCACGCTCATGTCTCCCGCCACCCGTCCGTCGCTCTCGGCGCTCGTCGAGGTGATGCGGGCCTCGCACCAGTCCTCCTCGAGGAAGTTCCACCATTGGAAGGACATGGCGCCGTCGGCGATCTCGTCGTGGAACCAGCGCGTGAAGATCCGGTATGCGGCGGCATCCATCGCGATGGTCCCGCTGATCGTCTCGACCGGAGCCGTAGCAGTCCGTCTCGTCTTCGCCGGCCCCCTCTCGGGCTTCGAGCGGAGCACGTTGTCCCCCAGGCCCTGATGCTTCCAGCCCAGGCCGAATCCGGGTACCTTTTCCGGCCATATCGGCCGCGTGACGTCAAGCATTGATCCCCCTCCTCGCCAGTCCGTACCGGCTTGCCAGCGCCTGGTCGTAGGTGCCGTTCGATATTCCGCTGCTCACCGCCTTGCCGATGGTGATCATGAGCTTGCGCGCCCCTTCGGGGTCTTCCTGCTCGTCTGTCGTCACCTTGGCTCCGGTGTAGTTGTTGATCTCCACGGTCACGCTCGCCCCTGCCTGTCCGTAGACGGCATCGCCGTTGCGCACCGCCTTCGCCATCGGCTCGGGAAGAATCGTCTCTCCCTTGTGCACGACCGCCAGCTGGTCCTGGAGGATCTTCTCGGCACCCACGTCGTAGGACGGCAGCGGCTGGGCCTGGATCGCAGCCACCTGGATGGCTCCGGTAGCCGCCGCCATCGCGGACAAGGCGATGCCGGGATATCCGCCCGGGTCGGCGAGGAACTTCACCACCGCCGCGGTGGTGTTCAGGATGGTCTGGAATACCGACAGCTCCTTGTCCCGCTTTGCCTGTTCCCTCTGGAGCTTCCTCTTGCGCTCATCCGCCTCGTTCTCGATCTGCTGCCTCTGCAGGTCCCTCTGCTTCTCCTGGGCAAGCTCCATGTCGCCGGCCTTCACCGCTTCCTCGTATTCCTGTTGCAGTTTCTCCGCGGTCGATTGTTCGGCGATGCCGAGGGCTTCCTCCTGCGCCTGCGTCTGCCGTTCGATCGCCGAGACTGCGGCATCGGTCTGGGCCGAGTAAAGGTCGTTCAACGCGCCCGCAAGGTCGGTCACCGCGCTTTTCAGCTCGGAGGCGAACGCCTTCATCGCGTCCATCCTTTCCTTGAGCATCTTTTTGGCATGCGCGGCGATCTTGTCGTCCTTTTCCCGCTCGAGTTTTTCTTCCTCCTGAGCATAGTATTGCCTCAAGCCAAGAAGATCCGCCTCGGTCGCCTTGCCTTGCCGCACCTTGAGCAGCATGGCGTCGATGGCCGTGTCACGTTCTTTCTCGAGTAGAGTGATTCTGGTCAGGTACGCCGCCTCGAACTGTCCGTTCGACTCCAGTTCCGATGCCGAGGCTTCAAGCGCTGTCTTCTGCTGTTGCCAGAGAAGGTCGTTCACCTCTTTCTCGCTTGCCGCCTGTGCCTCGATCAGCTCTGCCTGATGCTCGAAGATCTTGTCGTCCTTTTCCTTGTTGATCCGGATTTCTTCGTTTGCGTAATATCTCTCGAGAGCCTCGAGGTCTTTGGCTGATGCCTCTTTCTTGCCGATGCGCTCTTGCAGCAATGCGATCTCCGCATCTCGTTGCGAGTGGAGTATCTCGATCTGCTTGTCGGCCCACGCCTGGTAGTCTCCGTGTGACTCGAGCCGCTGCGCCTCAGCCTGCATGAACGCTTCATTCTGTGTCCGGAGGGTCGCGGTAATTTCCTTTGATGCATCCTTCTGGGTTTGGAGATCGCCTTCAAGTATCGATGCCCGCTGCATTGCGTAGTAGTCATCCATCGCCGCAAGTTCGTCTCCAGCCTGCTTGTGGTTCTTGATGCGCTCTCGCAACACGTCGATCGAGAGCTTGTTGACGTCCTCGCCCTCGTGGAGGAGCTTCGCGTCGGTCGCGAGCTTGCGTATAGCCTCTTCCTGCTCGGTGCGTGACAGCCCGAGCAGGAGCTGGTCCGCCTCTTGATACATGCCCTTCGCCTGCAACCATGCTGCACGTTGTTGAGTAAGAGCTTGCGTCCATTGTGTCGATGCATAATATGCGGTCGAGAAGGTCTTGGACGGATCGTTGTTCTTCACAGTCTTCATGCCGTCAGCCACGTCCATGATCATCTTGTATAGGACAGGCAATGATGTCTCGAGCCAGGAAATGTCGATGGTCCCGTTGTTGGCCGCAGACGCAACCTGCATCAACGACTCCTGAAGCGTCTCCTGTTTCTCGAGCAACGTCTTTTCTTCATCCGCAACACGCTTGCTTGCCTTGGTCATGTCCTCCGTCAGGGTATCCGCATTTCCGTTCCACGAATTACGGTAATCGACAAGCATCTCGTTGAGGTGTGACAGGTATGTGTCGGTCGAGCCCTGGGTTTCGTCGATGTAGTTCTGGAGTTTCGCCTCGAGCTCGTCCAGCGGCAGGTTCGAGATGGAGAGCATGAACCGCGCCGCCTCCTGCTCTGCCTTTTCTAGGTTCAGCTTCCTTGTAGAGCTGGCAATCTCCTGCGATGTCTTCTTGTAGCTCTCAGTCAGCGTGTTCAGTGCGTCCTTCGCCTTGTTCGCCGCTATCTGGCGCTGGACCTCCAGGAGGTCACGTTGGGCCTGGGTCATGTCGCCCGTGTCGCCTTGCAACTTCTTCATGATGCCGGCATACTCGCTCGATGCGGCTGAAAGGCTTCTGGTGGATTGCGCCAGTTTGTCCGAAGCGCTCTTGTGGCTTGTGACAGCTACGGTAAGTGCCACGATTCCGGATAGTGCGATGTTTATTGGGTTGGCGCCAAGCACTTTGAGCGCGGCGGCGAACGCCAATGTAGCGCTAGTCGCTGCCTGGATCGGTTCGGGCAGACCGTTGAATGCCTTCATCACCCCGGTCAGGTCCTGGAGCAGTCCGCCTACTGCAGGCAAGAACGCCGCACCCAACTCGGCCCTGAAGTCCACGAGCGTCTGCTTGAATCCTTGAGAAGTGTTCGCGAAGTTGTCGCTTGTTCGCGCCGCATCCCCAAGGGTCCAGTCGTACTGCTGCCATGTCTGGATATTCTGGTGCAGTGCGTTGCGGCTCTGGGTGACGATGCCGGAGAGGACCGCTTCCCTCTTCTCGAGGATGGTCATCGAATCGTACGTCTTGCCGAGCTGCTTCGCGTATTCCTGTTGGTTGATAATCTCCTCGGTCAGGCTGACGCCGTATGTCCTCATGGCGCGGAACATGCCGTTGTACGAGGCCTCGATCGCATCCATGACGTCTGCCACCTGGGCATTTGTGAATGACGCGAGGTCGTTTGCAACCCCGACGGTCGCCTCGCTGAATCTGGCCGCATGCTCGGTCGTGTCGGCATATCCGGTCTGCACATCCTGCAGCGACGCAAGCATCTCCTTTGTCGCCGTCACTCCTCTGCTGGTCGCCTGGGCATACCTTCTCGCCCAGCTGTCGGATGCCGCGGCGATATCTCCGAAAACCGTATCGAACTTCGCGTCGAGCTCCTCAACCCGGCTCGCGCTGCTTGTCAGCGCCCCGATCAGCTTTGTGGTCGCGATGGCTGCGAACGAGCGCCGTGCCACGTTCGCCAGATTCTTGAGGCTGTCTGCCGTCGCGTTGATCTTCCTTCCGCTCGCGTCAAGGCCTTTGTCTAGAGCTGCGGTATCGCCCGTGATCTTGTAGATGAGATTGCCGATGATCTGGTCCATGTCAGGTCCTCCCCACCACACCGTCGCTCACTGCGTCCGCCAGAGCTCTGTTCTTGGGCCTTTTCCCAGTCCAGCACGCCTCGTACCCGGCTGGGTCGACGAACGGCACCAGCTTGGCTATGTCGAACAGGTCCATCTTCGCGTAGAAGTACTCGGGCGTGATGTACGGCCAGCTCCTGCCCAAGAGGGCGCAGAGCCGGTCGTAGTCGAGTCGTCCGGTCAGCCTTGCGTCTTTTTTTTTACCTGTGGCGAGTCTTTGGACAAGCAGGCCTCGATGAACCGCCTGATGTCAGGCTCGTCCGCGTGCGAGAGCCACCAGTCCTTGTCGTAGGTCTCGCCATTCGCCTCGAGGATCAGCGTGAGGATCCTGCCGTACGCCTCGTCCTTCCTTCTGACGAACGAGTCCACCTTCCGGCGCACCTCATCCATCTTCTCTTTGGTCGGATCTGCCTCAGCCTCGGCGGTATCCTTCAGCATGCCGGCCATCTCCTCAAGCAGGTTGGCATAGAGCACCCGTGCCCCGGTGACAACCCTGTTGATCCTGAATGTCTTGTCGGATAGGGTGATGACGGCCGTGGCGCATTCGCCACGATCGTTCAGGTCATAGATGCGCTCAGCCATCATTCGACTCCAATCTCGTCATGGATGGTGACGAGCTGCCTGTTGTCGTCGCGGCCCGGATCCAGCTGCCCGGTGATCTCGATGGGCACGCTCGTCGGGTTGTCCGCGCTCGCGCCGGGGAACCCGATCTGCAGCCCGTTGGTGGCCATCGCGCTCCATAGCGTCACCTGGAACAGCTTGCCGTCCTGCCGCTTCTCGAAGCGGATGATCTTCGGTGAGACGGCGACGGAGCCGGAGCCCATGTCCGCCTGGACGTATGCCGCCGGCGTGTAGCCATATGTGACCGTCACCGCCCGGCTTGACGGAGCCTTGTCCGATGACAGGACCATGACGCCCCACCCCTGGCCTGTCTGCACCAGCGTGTAGTCGGTGCCTTCCACGAGGGCCGTGCTCCCGCTCTTGACCGAAGCCACCGTCGGTGCGCTGCCGTCGCTGTTCTGTCCTGGCAGCACGTAGGCGCGCTTCAGCGAGAAGCCTGCGCCAATCGAGAACGTCTCGCCGCTGACCGGGGTCCCCGCCTGCTTCGAAATGCTCATCATCCCGCCGAACAGCTTGTTCAGCACCTCCAGGTTGATCTGGTACAGCGCCGTGCTGCCGGTCGCCTTCATGTTGCTGAAGTAGTGCAGAACTTCCTCCAGCTTGCTTCCCTGAACGACATGGTCGTCGTAGGTGATCTTGATGTTCGAGTCCTGGTCGGCCGGGATGACACCCACGTCCTCCAGCGCTTCCAGGCTGTCGCCCACATAGACGGTGCATCCTGACGGGATATGCACGCCTGCGTACTTGCTTCTCACGCTCATGATTGTTCCTCCATGACTGAAAACCGTATCTGTACCGGGACCTTCCAGGACCCGTCCTCTACCCGGATCGGCGCGGTGCGTTCGGCCCTGACACCTTCATACCGCATGCCTTCCGAGGAGAATGGCTCGTCGTCGGCCGCCGCCACCAGCGTCTCCGCCAGCGTGACGGCCGCATAGATGTCGGGCGCGTAGCAGTCCGCCTGCACCAGCGGATGCAGCACCCCTGCTTCCCTCGCCCCGCCACAGGTGATGACCGAGAGGACGATGAACGGCTTGTCCGCGGGAGTGCCTTCCGGGGCCTCTCCGAACCAGGCATGCTCCACCAGCCCCAGCGACTGGACATGCGCAAGCAGCCCTTCCTCCAACACCTTCATCGTCTTCCTCCCAGTCTTCTGGCAAATATGCGCCTGATGAGAGGCACCGCATTCTCGCATCCCACCCTCGTGAACGGCCTTGGCCGCATGCGCTTCGTGCCGAACTCAACATGGGCCGCATAGGAGACGTTGGTACCGATGTACGCCGTCCCCGACGGAACGCTGCCGTGGATGCCGTCGTCCTCGCCTGCTTCCGGGTTCGGCTTCAGCGGGGCCCTCGGCCCGTCCCCTCCAGTGCTCGTGCGGTATGTGATTGAGCCCATCAACCTCCCGGTGTCTACGGCCTTGTTGTCAGGAACCCCGTGTCCGCTGATTTCCTGCACGCACTTGTCCTCGGCGGTGATCGCGCTTTCTGTCAGCGCAACCTCGAGCAGCCGGTCGAAGCCGGCCTTGAACTCCTGTCTCTTGTCGACAAGGATGACGTCGCTCATACGCGCTCCTTCAGCGCCAGCTCAATGTGATGTCCCTGCCCGCCCGCATCAGCAACCGGCAGCAATACCTCATATCGGATGCCACAAATCTCGATGATGTCGCTGGAGCGCACATCGACTCCTTCCTTCAGGAAGAGCCGGTGGGTGGCCTCGCCGCGCACGGCACCGTCCAGCCATTCCCGTCCCGATGCCGGCTGCATCCTGCAGGGGACTCCGGAGGCGATGGCCTCGTACGATGTCCCGCCGCCCCATCCGTCCGACCGTGACGGCCTGAGGATGGAGCATGTCTGGTTGAGCAAATCCTTGAACATCAGTGGATCCTCCCGTAGCGGCGGATTCGGCCGACGATGCCTGCCGGGTATCCGTGGTCTAGGTTCGCGTCCTTTGTGTACGAGTAGGAACCGATCGTCTCGCCCTGAATGCCGTCCATCTTCCCGAGCGTCGCGAGCTTGTACGCGACCATTTCGGCCGCAACGCCTTCCGCGCCGTCAGGATAGACGGTGCCACCGTCCGCATCGGTTTCAAACGCCCTGCCCCTGATGGACAGGTAGTCGGCCTCGGCTGTGGAGATGAGGGCCTCGATCCGGCCGTCCTGCGACGTGTCCGTGATGCCCAGCAGCCTCTTTACTTTTTCCAGTGTGACGATCATGCCTTCATGTTGGCATGCCGCTTCCTCTCGGAATCCGAGAGGCTTTGGCTGCGAGGTCATGTACATCACGGAAGGTCAACCTCCCTCACGCGCGTGCGTACCACATAAACCTCGTTGAATGGCTGTTGAACAGGCGTTCAAGAAAGCCCGGGAACGAGAGGCTCCCGGGCTCCTTCAGCGTCCCTCAGCGCGCAAGGTACTGGAGGTAGGCGTCCACCGAACCGGTGGCCGCGCTGTCGTCACATGTCAGCTTCACCGCGGTGTACTCCTTGCTGCTCGGCGGCAACACGAAGTCTAAGACCAGCTCGCCCTTGGCGAAGGTTTTCGCTCCTCTGATGGTCTTGATTGCGATCATCTCCATGCCGTCCTCTGTGTCGCCAGACAGGATCTCTACCGTCAGCATCTTCCCTTCTGCGATTGATGCCGCCTTGGCCGCGGTCACCTTGTAGCAGAGGGTTCCGTTCTGGCCGCCCTCGCCGGTACGTAGCGCTTTGCCCGTCTTTCCGCCGGTCAGGCCGCCCAGGGCCTGTCCGTCGAAGACATCCTCATTCACAATCCTCAGGTCTCCAGCAAGATGCATCATGGCTTGTCTCCTCACACCGTCTGTTTTGCGATGAGTCCGTCATCGCCGAAGTTGTAAGTCTCGACCACCGGCAGGGTTCCCCATGCGGTGACGCTCCGGTTCACGTTCGCGTCGGCAGGCGTCATGTGCAGCATGTTGCCCTTGATCGCCTTCAGCATCAGGGCCGCCTTCGGGTGCATCACCAGCATCGATCTCCCGTCGCTGCCGGCGCGGCAGGCGATGCCGAGCTCGTCGATCTGCTCCGCCGTCGGCTTGTGCGTCGCATCCACGTTCACGACGGCGCCTACGCACTTGCGGTTGTTCAGCAGCACGTCAATGTCGCACTTGTAGTCAATGCCGACGTACTCCGCGCCATCCTTCGTGTAGACGCCGCCTGCGTACTTCGGGGTGGCGGTGAACAGGGTGCCCTGCTCGAAGCCGGCTGGATTGTACAGGCCGCATACCTCGTCATCGACCCAGCGCACGGCGACGATGGCGTAGCCGTTTCCGGTGCCGCCCGCGTCAATCGCGGTCCCGTTGGTGATGGCGTACTTCACGAGCAGGTCGAGCACTTGCGCCTCGAACTTCATCGAGTTGTTCCGGATGATCTTCGGCAGCACGCGCGCGACATGCTTCGCAAGCCCGGCCTGCGGATCCCTGGTGCCGTACAGGCGCCTCAGGGAATCGACACCCGCCTCGATCTTGAAGCTCAGGATGCCCGTGGTGATCGAGGAGACGTGCCCGGTGGCGACCGCCGCCTCAGGCTCCTCGTCCTGCTTCTTGAAACCTCCGCCCTCGACCAGGTCGAATGAGCCGAACTTGTGTTCCATCCCGTCGGTGGTCGGATTGAACGGCATGGAGTCAAGCACCGGGCAGTTCTCCATCATGTCGTCGACCATATGGAAAGGGTCGGCCTTGATCAGCGCAAGGTCACGCAATACCGTCATCATCACTTGCCTCCTTTGAGGATGTTCTTCGTGAAGTCTTCAAGCGAGACTTCCTTGTCCGTCCCGGCTCCCGTGCCGGGTGCGCCGCTGCCTGCAATCGTCTGCTTGACGCTTGCGATGGCGTCGGCCTTCGTCTCCTCCACCAGCTTCGCCAGAAGGTCGCCGCTGGCCTTGATCTCTTCGGCAGTGTTTCCGGTCACCAGGACCGCATACTCGGCTCCGAGTCCCGACCGTTTCAGTTGCAGGTCGCGGTTCTGGCTCACCAGCGAATCCCGCAACGCCTGCTCCTCCTCCGCCTTCTTCTGCTCCTCGGTCAGCTTGGCCTTCCTTTCCTCTTCAGCCTTGGCCTGGCGGTCCGCCTCTTCCTTCTTCAGCTTCTCGTTCTCGGCCTTGAGCGCCTCGAGCTCCTTCCGGACCGCATCTACCTCGGTGGTCTCGTCGGGCTTCGGGTTTGCGACGCCTCCGGCGCCACCACCCTTGTCCTCGTCCAGATACAGGTTCATGAATCTCCTCATGGGCTTGGCCCCCTCCCCGGGGCTTGCCTCCAGCCTACCAGCCATTGCCTGCCGGTAATCCGAGGGGCACGGCAGCGAGTCCGTCCGGCATGGTTTTCAAGGGTTCTGCTGTTTTTGGGTGGAACCGTCGCCAGGGCTGGAGCGAAATGTCGACGGAGAGCCGTTTATCAACGTTGATAAACGGGGGGTCCGCACAAAGACGTGTAACTTTGGGTTTTTGCCAGACCGATGCGTCTGAGGCCGTTTTTTGAAAAGGCATGAAAAATCCCCGAAGAGACCGGGGATTGTGGTGGTCAGATCCAGTGGAGCTTTATGGGTCTCGACTTGTCGATGAGATCAAAGGCTGCTTTACATGGCATATGTATGTCCGTCGCTTTCCCGTTAGCCTTGTCCACCCTGACATACTGGTAGTATCCTGGGCAGATTTCTCCATTTGGCTCAGGAGGAAAGCCAAACGAGAATATCCAGCAGTCGTCCGTTTCGCAACCTTCATCAGATGGATGCGGAAAAATCGTGAACTTTCTCGCAATGGCCTGGGCTTCTTCAAGTGTAATCATACAGGGAAACAGCACTCCTTTATCAGTTTGGTTGGCTTCAGCTTGTCAACTCTTGCAAACATGGTATACCCTCTCTGAAGTCTGTTGAAGTAGCCTGTGGCATCCGCATCGGGATTCTGGGAATCTATGAAAACCGTCCTACCGTCAATCTGCTCGGCGCTGAATACATGGTCCCAGCCATTTGGCCAGTGAACACAGATCTGCGAGCGGGAACCGTCTCCCCACTTTCCCATCTGTTCCCTTATCACCGAAAGGTCATCCTCATCAATCCTGATCTGTTCCCATGATGCGTTCTCAAATGTCTTCTTCCAGCCTTTCCGGAGGGTGTCGCTCGTATCCGGTCGTCCATGCTTGTCCAGCATGATTGGCTTCGCCTGCACGTCGTACCCTCTTCTCCTCATCTCATAGGCGGAAACACAACGCTGGCAGTTGTTCTGCCATTTTTTCCCTTCGGCGAAATGGGGATTGACCTTTCTGGCTGCTTCCTCTGGAGGTTCCCGGTAAACCTCAATGTTTCGTTTCCAGCCGGTCTCATCCTTCGGTACCGCATTGAACGCATCCTGCTCTTGTTTCCATTCCTTGTAGGTGTACTGGACATTGCCTGCTTCCCCTTCCTGCAGATATCTCACCCTTGCGGTCACACGGCACCGGCAGTTGAGGTCGAAGGCCGGGTCCCCGCTATGCAGCGGCGCCGGCACGTATTTGTTCAGCCGCGGGACGAACCACCCTCCATGCTCTTCATCCTTCACCTGTTGGTCCAGCATGGCATGCTCGGGCCTCGTCCTGGCGTCAAGCGTCGCGTCCCAGACTTCCTCGATGTCGCATCCAAGATCTCTGGCCCGCTGGTATGCGTCCTGCTGCCCTTCAGCGACGACCCGCTGGCCTTCGGTCCTTGCAACAAGCATCGACCATGCCGACAGTCCCTTGTGCAGGTAGCGGACCTTCTTCGTCGCCTCGATGTCGATGCCGATGTGCGAGGCGATCTTCGCCGAGAGCGCCTGGTAGGAGTCGCCGCGGACCAGCGCGAGGCCGATGTCCTCCTGCAACTGTTCCACTGCCTTCGACTTATCCAGGAGCAGCCTGCTTTTGGCGAACGTATCGTAGGTACCTGCGATTGCCCTTTCGACTGCTTTTTGTGGCAGCAATCCGAAATCCAGCCCGACCGAACCGCCTTTGTCGATGCACCAGCAGTGCCGGTAGAATGACTCCTCGTACATCTCACCTGCCAGCTTCGCCTGATAGTCGACGATTCCGGGAAGCCGCTCCTCCATGACCCGTTTGATTTCATTCTGGAGCTGCACCATGCGGTTGGACATACTCTTGTCTGCGTTGTCCAGCCTGCCATCCTTGGCGTACGTGTCGTACAGCTTGCGGATCTTCCTCCGGCATTCGATGAGGACCTTGCCATAGAGCGCGAGCACCTTGCGTTCGTCCGCCTTCATCTTCTTCGCCAGGGCGACCTGCGTGGGTCCGTACAGCTCCTCGAATGTCGCCATCAGTATGCCTCTATCGTCTCATCCAGGATGCCGCCGTCCTCGGCCGCATCCTGCTCGTCAAGCCTGGCCATCTCGTCGTCCACGTTGCTGACGAGGCCGGCCTTGTGCAACTGCTCCACCATCGTACGCCTCGACATGTACGGGGCGGCCTTGATGGCGTTGTCGACGATGTTCGTCGTCTCCGCCGGCAGATTGCGCGTCCACTCGATGACGATGCCGGAGGGGTCGTAAGAGGTCTCTCCCTCCTCGTCCGGCAAGCCCAGGTTCTCCAGCCACGACTCGTAGGAGCAGAGCATCCGCAGCCGTTGCCTCAGCCCGTCGTCAAAGTAGCTCTGCTTCTCCCCAGCCACCATATCCTCGAATGAGGCGAAAAGGTACTTGAGAGCCTCGCCGCTCGTCTGAGCCATGGCGTCCCGGTCGTCCAGCTTGGGGATGCCGGAGAGGCTGTGGATCAGACTCTCGATCTTGTCCATCAGGGCCTTCTTGCTCGTGTATGTGTCAGGCTTGGTCAGGTAGGCCGCGGAGCTGTTCTCCGGCAGCTCGAGGACGCGCTTGGACTGCACGTCGTCCATGTCGTCGTCAGACAGCGACGCGTTGACGATCGTCAGCAGCGCGTCGGCGAACTTGGCGTCCTCGTCCACCGCGTTGCTCACCAGCCGGTCGAAGGCATCGATCAGCCCCTCGACGCACTCGATGTCGCCCTGGCCTTCCTCGTTGTTGCGGTACTCGATGACCGGCACCATGCCGAACCAGTGCCGGCTCTCGTCCGTCAGGAGGAGATGCCCTCCATCCTGCACGAACCTCTGGACCACATCGTCGTAGTAGACGTCGTAGTGGTCCACACCGTCGCTCGTGTGGTAGAAGTTGACCGCGCAGCGCATCCTCGGCTCGACCTGCTCGTACCACACCGGCATGATCTGGCTGGCATGCACCCGGTGGAAGCGGGGATGCACGTCCCCCTTGTCGACCCAGAGCATCTCGTAGGCAGCCCCGAACCGGCTCTGGTCGCGCCCGAGGGCGACGTTCTCGGCCTGCTCGCCGTTGCAGCGGAACACGTCCTCGACGTAGTCCCTCAGCCTCTCCATCCCGTCCGGATACCTGTAGGTGATCGCCCCGTTCTTGAACATGAATCCGGTGACGGTCTTCACCAGCTTGCGGCCGAATCCGACGGCGACCTTGTTGGACACGTCGCTCTCCAGGATGGGAGGGTTCTTGGCCATGTAGTAGCGAAGCTGCCGGCGCAGGTCCACGTTCCACAGCCGCTTGACGGCGACCGCCTGCAGGATCTCGCCCTCCGTGAGCCTGCCGGCTCCCGGCCGGCCGAGGTAATACTGTCCGATCATCTGCCCCTCCCCCTTCCGCCAGCGAGGATGTCATACACCTCGCGCATCCTGTATCTCGTGCCCGTGTATGCCTCGCCACCGCCTTTCGACTCGCTCGCGAGCACCGCATAGTACAACGCGTCGCACAGGTCGTCGTAGCCGGCGGCGGGGAACCCTGTCAGCTGGTCGATGAGCGCTTCGTTGCCCGGTGCGAACCGGATCGTGCCGTTCTCCACCATTGGGCTGATGTACATCAGCCTCGTGGCCTTGCTCGCCGATCCGGGCGCCTTGCCGGAGAGCGGCAGGTGCACGTGCTGCGCCTCGGCCTTCGATATGACCTGCTTCCTGTAGACGTTCTGGAACGTCACGTTCTCCATGAACGCCTTGCGGTAGCGGAAGATCCGGTAGCGCTGGATCAGCCGCTCGGCGAAGCTCTCGGTGCTTTCCTTTTTGCCGTGGCTGGAGACCACGACGACCTCTCCGGTCCGGCTGTTGCGCCGGATGTCGACCACCGCGCTCATGTCGTGCGCGCCGGTCGCAGGGTCGATCCCCTCGTACGCCACCCAGTCGCTTCCCGACGGAATCTCCTCCGTGCGGATCCTCTGGATCCATGCCGGCTTGAAGATCCGGTCGTCGTCGTTCAGCGGCTCGCTGAGGAACTCTATGGCGTAGGCGAGGCTGCCGATGTTGCTGCGGATCCTCTCGAGATCCTCGTGCGTGTAGCGCTCAGGCCACAGCGGACGCCACCCCTTCGGATCGTCCCTGTCAGGCACCTGCGCGGAGAACCTGAGGCCGACCCACCCCTTCTTCGTCCCCGCCTTGATGTCGTTCAAAAGCCGGCTCGGCAGGTCGTCCTCGTTGGTGATGGTGTTGACCACCACGATCAGCGCGTCCGTGCCCAGCGGCTGGATGGTCCGGTTGAACCACCGGCACACCTTGTCCCGCTGCTGGCTGCTGTCGCTCTCATCGTCCTTCATCGTGTCGTCGACGATGATCAGGTCCGGCCGGTACTGCTTGTTGCGCCGGCCCCTCAGGGACCCGCCCTTGCCCTTGGCCATGACCGTCGGCCCGTCGGCGAGCCTCAGGAACCCCTTGTTCCAAGGCGAGCCCTTCCTTAGTCCGAAATCCGCGAGGATCCGGTCGTTCTCTTCCAGCGCGAAGCGGATGTTGTCCATCTGCAGCTGCGCGTCGTCGTCGCTCGCGCCGATGATCAGGATGAAGTTTGCCTTGTGGAATAGCAGACACCATAAGGGATAGGCGAATGTCATTCTGGTCGACTTGCCGTGCTGACGCGGCTCGACGTCCACGATGCCCTTGATGTCCTTCGCAGGCTTGAAGTAGTCCTGGTACTTTCCGGGTACCAGCTCCTTCAGCCGGGCAGCCTGCATCGCGGTCAGCTCCCGGCTCTGGATCATGTCGTACAGGATCCGCTGGTACTCCGCAGGACCGCAATAGAAATAATCCTTCAGGTAGGTGTCGCAGAAGTAAGGGAAGTCGGACTCGGCCCTCGCGAGTCTGTCTTCACGTTCCTTGCGCTCCCGCTCGTCCTGGGCGGCACGTTGCAGCTCCGGACTCCGCGCGACCAGCTCGTCAAGCGCGCCCATGGCTTCCTCTCCTCTCACGGCAATCGTTGTCGACCCATGCCAGGTCCTCGTCGGTCAATATCCGGAACATCACTTCTCCTTGACCTTCAGGCCGGCGATCGCCTGCTGGAGCTGGGAGAGCAGCCCGGGGTTCTCCCCAAGTTGCTTCGCCAGCTCGTCGTAGATGGCCGCCTTCGTCTTTTCCACTCCGTTCTGCCAGTTCAGCCGCGCCTGCGCCAGGCGCACCTGGTTCGTCATCACCGGCGCCATCGCCTTGAACAAGTCCTTGTCGTTCTCGAAGTCCAGCCCGTCCATCCGCATGATGCGGTCGTAGAACATGTTGGCGACGACGCTGTTCGCAGCCTCTGCCAGATCCGTGTTCGTGCCCTTGGCCGCATTCACGATCTCCCTGGCGCTCTCGGCCGCCAGCTTATATTTCTCCGCCTTCGCCGCCGCGTTGTTGTACGACCGCCTGGCGCTCTCCCGGGAGATGTCGTAGTCCTCTCCCTGCAGCTTGTCGGCGATCTGGTCGAACGTCAGCTTCTCCTCGTCGTGCATCCGCACGATCCGCTCGACCAGGTCGAGCATCTCGGCCTTGCTCCTTCTGCCCATGGCTCACCTCCGGACCTGGATGCCCGTATCAGGCAATGTGCCGTCAAGGACGTCGCGTCCGCTCGGGGTCAGCCGGAAACTGACGACTTTCTCGAAGGTGGGGCCGAACGGCGTCGGGATGTCCTTGCGCGCCACGTAGCCCTTGTCCACCAGATACGCCATCTCCTGCTCGATGTACTCGGTCTTGTAATATTCGAAAAACGTCTCGAAGACGCTCTCCCTGATCACGCCCTCGGGGTAGATTCCCGCAAGAAACCGAAGCAGTTCTCCCCGGAGCTCTTTCTTCTTTACCGTATTGAGTTCCATATCAATCCTTCCTTTGCTTGTTCACAAGTTCCGTCAGATGAAGGATGTTCTGGTTGACGTTGGCGAGCTCTGTGCGCCATCCGCCAAACTGCTGGTACATGTCCTCTTTGGAGACGGTATGTTGCTGGAGAAACAGGATTTTGTCGTCCTGCTCTTTGTCTCGTTTTTTTTGCTCCTCGATCTGGCTCGCAAACCAGCTCTTGGTGCTCCTGACGTCGTCCCGGTACTGGCGTATCGACATGATCACGATGACCAGCAGCAGAATGATCAGGGCGGTAGGTCCCAGATTGTTCACCAACGATAGAAATTCCATGGCATCAGGCTAAACAATCAGGGCCCCGGATAATCCGAGGCCCAGCCAGTCATCGCGTCATATATAATAAGGATACGCCGAGGGTCGCCAGGAATGCCGACCACACTCCCGCTCTCAGCCAGGCGTTACTCGCCTTCAGGCTGCGGATTTCCGCCTCCATGCCTTCTATCGAGCTCTGCAAGGAGGTCGTGGACGCGCTGATTGTCGACCCCAGCTCCCGCAAGTCCGCCGAGAGCGTCGTCGATTTCTCCTGCAGCTCCCGCAAGGTCGTCTGCGACCCTTCCAGCATCGGACGCAAGCTCCGCAGCGTCGTCTCCGCGCTTGCCAGCCTCTCCTGCTGCCGTGCGTAGATCTCCGAGAGTTCCGTCAGGATCTCCGCGTCCGTCATGCCTGCGGGATCCGCCGCCGAACACCAGCCCGGCGAGGAGGCCGCAAGCAGCAGACACAGCAATAACGACGGCATCCGCATGCCTCTTGATCCAACCGGATACCTTCCCCACATCACTCCTCCAGCCTGGTGCCGGCGATCCTGCCGACCACCGCGTCCACCACGCGCTTTGCAATCTCCATCGAGACGAAATACTGGAAGAGGAAAGCCCCCGCCCAGACCAGCAGCCACCTGTAGCCGGACTGCCATTCGCTGCAGTAGACGAAGGTCGCCATCCCGCTGAGCCAGATGCCGCAGCAGATGCCGAGCCACGAGGGAAACTTCTCGAAATGTTGTTTCCATAGCCGCTTGACCAGCTCCATGGAGAACACGACGATGGTGCCGCAGATGACGACCGCAGTGACGAACTCTGTCATTATGGGGCCCTCCTCCGGCCCTGGGTACATGATGGGCCGCCGGACATCCCGACAATCAAAGGCCCGGCCGGAAAGGAGGTGAACCGGCCGGGCCTTGTGCATGCTCCACGGACAAATCCAACAAAACCATGAAGACTCTCGTTGCACGAGTCTACTCTCGCATATTCGTCCGGAGTGTTTTCATAGGTGATTAAAGATGTTTATTTTCATTCGAAGAACTTGGCACCTCCGAAACTGGATTGATGGGTGGTTGACAAGTTTGCCGCCTTTTTCGATAGTGCAGACATGCAGGAAGTTATCAAATTCTCAAGCAATTATCCCAAACTGCACAACCAGAAAACGGCTGTCCTTCTTGCGGTCAAGGAAATCAAGATTACGGGAACAACTCCCATGGAGACGCTTTCTTATGATGCAACAAAGCCAGACGGATCTTTGTTCCCTATCACTCCCGGAACTTATCTGCAATTGATTTTCCTTGGAAACGAGTTCAGGATACCGTTTTCAACCATCAGGAAGGATTACGGAACCGAGTACAAAGGCTTCCCCTGCAAGCGCGACTACTACAATCATAATATCGGCCAATCTTTCCAGATATGTATTATTCCAGAAGATCAAGATTCTGCGACATATTGAAACGACTGGGGAGCATGGTCAATTCCAAAATGAGAAAGGGGCAATGGCCTGTCGAACTTCTGGACATCTGCAAGTTTATATGCAACCGCTTTCTTTCTTCCTTGAAAATACAAATCAAAGAAGTGCTTGCTGATCCCTGCATGACTTGAAGTCTTTTTCCAGACTTCTTTTGGATGCCCCATGATGACATCTTCGATACGAGCCTGTCCAACCACCTGCATGATTGGAGAAGTCTCGTAGATCAACATCATCTGGACGTCTTCCTTACACTTTATCTTTCGGAATTCATAACGCTTTCTACCGGAAAAAATCTCCTTTACGAATTCCGGATTAATTGACAACAACATTCTGTACATCAATCCCTCCCTTCTCCAAAATGGAAAGGAATTGGCTTTTTGCGTATTCAGCCTGATACGGATGACCTTCCCACAAAAGACCATTATTGTCCAGCCAGTCAAATGCTACATTCTTTCTCTCGCCAAAATATCCGAGATACAGCAATCCCACCATCACGACATTCCGCTTCTGGTAAAACTGTCCGAGCTCGTCCCGGGAAAAGACAGTCTTGTTCCCAGCCTCACTCGCAAACTTGGCAAAGTCCATACAAGCTTTTCCCTCCCTTTTGACCCATTTGACATCAGTAAGCATGCAATAGGAGGTAATGGCAGAAGCATATCTTCGAGTCAGGCTTCCCGTGTGTTTCCGATAGACGAGAATAGGAGAATCCTCCTTGTAGCTCAAACCATAAGAAGGAAATCCGATAAATACTTTCGAAACGCCATTGCCTGCAGTAATCTGTTCAACATCAAGTTGATTCCTCAACAGAGTGGAGTAAGGGAAAAGCTGGTCGTGATAGTTGTCATCTATCGGCAAGACGTATGCGTGCTCAAAGTCCGGCCTCACAAAGGGAAACGATTTGTAAGGATCACCGTAATCCAAGCATTTGCGGGATTTGACATAAATACCCTCTCCCCGCTTGTTCCTTCCTGCAAGATGAAATCCGAAGCGAGAAAGAAGGGTTATCAAGTCGCCGTGCTTGTCGAAAACCGTGACATATATTTCTTCGGCTTTCTCGTCTCGCCATCTCCATAATGCAATGCCGAGGGTGCCTTCTCCCTGCCGAGAACCCTGAATCCGGTCCGATAATTTGAATGTGCCAATCTTGAGTCTCTGCTTTTCCGGCAGGGCTTCAGCACCAGCAAGTTCAATAGCTTCGGCTTCCTTTTTGAGATACAGGAACGACGTGATACCCAGATCATCAGTCGAGACAAGCGCTTGGGCGCCTTCCTTGCTTTTCCGTTGAAACCATTCGCTAAATTCCTTGTAGTCCTGCTTTAGCGAATCAAAAAAAGAATCCGAGAGATCAACCTCCGAGAAGCATTTCCACATAGGATTACTTGTCATGCTGAAACCTCCTTTGCCAGCAACTCCGTACGATTCGTGCGTTTGCAAAGCCAGGCTTAAAGCACGCTTGCCTGGCTGGCCTTGACCCTCTCCAGAATTTCGTGAGTCTTATCTGATTCATATCTCAACACTAAGCGACCCGTATCCGTATACTTTGCAGTCAGATCCAGCATAACACTCTGGAGATGATCCGCACGGCCTTCGAACATCCAAAAAGAAGAACATGTCCTCTCCTGCTTGACAAGGCCCATCATCCAGTCCCTAGGTTCATCCCAGATGCTTCCAGACTTGAGATACTCGAGCTCTATAGGCTTCCCGTAGCCTTTGGAGAGCTGCTGCTTCATGTTCTCGTATGCTTCCTTGGCCTGGGTCCCGAACTCGTTCGTCTGTATGGAACCATACGCCTCAATGCTATACACCCCCTCCTTCTCGTCAATCCTCACAATATAATAGTCAAATGACGAGTGCGTCTTCTCCGGTGCGACCTCATAAGAGGCCACATTGTTGTCGACATATGGATCTCCAATGACCTTCACACCATTTGAGACAAGCTGGTCGTAAGTCCAACCCATCTCGATGCCGAACGGGCCGGCAAAAACTGCCGAACAGGCAAGCAAGACAAACGCAACCAAAAGCAATCCTTTTTTCATTTCAACCTTCCTTTTTGATTCTTATCAGTACGGATGGTGGTGCAGCCACCCGATTATCTCAATACGCCTCGCCCTTGCGCTTGGTCCAATGGAACACGTACGCCACATACGGCTCCATCTGGATAGCGTTGAAGTCTTTCGTCCATCCCGAGTCCGTGCCGAAGCCGGATATCTTCACAATCCCCCATTCCGCCGGATACCATGAGGCGCGGACTCCGGCCATGACGCCGGATTTTGCATTCGCCATGTATCTGGCTCCAATATCGACGCCCAGGCCGATGTCGAAGCCTAACGTCGCCATGTAGTCGGTCGTCCTGGTAATTTCTTTCAGCGCAAATCCTCCGGCCGATACAATGGCGACTTTTTTGGACAACTGGAGGACCTTGTAAAGCCCGAATATCGCCGACACGTCCAAAGCGACGTCGTAGTCGCTCCCGTCGACCGATATGGAGCCGTCCGACCCGTTCAGGAAAAAACCGAGCGTGACTGCGCCATAGGGGCCCCAGCCGTCAAGCGACGAGAATTCGTCATACGTCGCGAACGTCAATCCCGCCGAATATTCGTGGTAGCCAGGATCGGGCAGCACGTATAACGGGACCGACCCGCCGACTACCAGGCGGGCGCCCGTCTCGGCGGCGAAAAGACTCCAGCCGGCCACAACCAACGCTACGCAAGCCGTAACAAGCTTCTTCATCCCTGTCCTCCCTCAAAAACAGCACGGATAGCCGTCCTGTCACCCCATATGGAGCAATCCGCTCACACGCCCTCGTCGTGCACCCACATGACCACGCGCCCGAGGATCCTGACGGCGTCCGCGTCGACCGTCATGGGCGGGTACTTTGGGTTGTCGGATATGACCAGCAGCTTCCCGCTGCCGAGGTTACGCTGCAGCCGCTTGACCAGCAGCTCGTCCCCGATGGCGATGACGTAGATGCTGTCGGCCGTCATGCCGTCAAGCGTGAAGACCACCGGCTCCCCGTTGCGCAGCGTCGGCTCCATCGAGTCCCCCTTGATGGTCGCCGCCGCCATCCGGCACTTGCCGTACCTGGCCGCAACCCTCCGGGGCACCGGCACGTACTCCCCCGTGAAGTCGCCGTCGGACCAGTCCACCCCATGCCCCGCGGAAAGCTTCAGGTTCGTCAGGGGCACCATCGTCACGTCGCGCGCCACCGCAGGCTGCGCGATCTCCTTGCCCATCGAGTCGGAAAACGAGACTTCCCGCTCCTTCCTCTCCACAGGCGCCACATCCCCTTCCTTGCCGTCCGTATACATCGGACCCTCGCCTGTAATCAGCCAGTGGAGATTGATATGGAAATCTGACGCCAATTGCATTTTAAGTTCGTCAGGAATAGACCGTTTATCCAATTCATATTGCGCATAGGTTGATTGAGGGATTGACAATCTGGTAGAGAATTTGGCTTGTGATTCCTTCCTGGTCTCTCTTATCAATCTCAATCTACGGTTAATATCCATTTATTTCTCGCTTTGCAATTGACATAATCTCAATTACGATTTAATCTCATATTTGGGTTAACAAATTAACCAATGCATACACGCATGATACCCCCGTTCGGGAGCGAGTACAAGGAGGAAATGTTGTGAACAAGAAAGAAATCGTGCCTGCGACAAGGCCATGGAAGTATGAGGAATCGGTCGAGGTCGCCAAGGGCCTCGTCGGGACAGCGTTCAGGTGCACGCTGGATCTGGTCAGGGAACTCTATGCCGCCCGTGAGGCGTTGTCGCAACCCGGTTGTCGAACCGATATTCCCCAAAAAGACATTTCTAAAAACAGTAGCAACCTTGTGCAATTTGCCACAGGTTATACAAAACCTATACAACTTCATACTTTCCAAAACTATCTCCATGATATCGGTCTCTCGCGCCGTACGGCATATTACTGGCTCTCCCTCTACTCTCCCCGCGAGGACAAGCTGTACAGCCCTGAGGAGCTGAAGCAGAAGGTGCTGGCACTGTTCCAGGAGGTCAGGGAGAGACGCAAGGACGAGTACGCGTGGGAGCCTGATGGCTGGACCCCTGCCCTGGAGGCGAAGTACCGTCGATGGCTCGAGCAGACCGAGCTTGGCGAGAAGGTGACCGACGAGCTCGCCGCTGACGGCGACAACATCAGCCGCGAGTGGCTCCTGCAGGAGCAGAGCCGCATCGACGCCGACATGACCGTCGAGGAGATCGAGCACTTCGACCAGCTCTACCGCCACTACAGCCCGCGCATACCCAAGCAAATCAAGCCGCAGGGCCCGCTCCACGCGGTCCTGCTCATCGAGGACGCCGCGGCGAAGCAGTATCCGAAGGCGCCGAAGGAGTACCTGAGGCTGGTAGCGGGAATCCTGTCGGACCTGGCAAGGGAGGACTGAGATGAACAGACAGAGAAGGAAGCGGATAGACGAGGTCGTCGCCCTGATCGGCGAGGCACGACGCATGATGGAGGCCATCGCCTCCGACGAGCGCGAGTACGTGGAATCCATGCCGGAGAACCTTCAGCTGTCGGACAAGTGGGCCGACGCGGACACCGTTGCGGGCGAGCTCGAGGACATCGTCAGCAGCCTCGACGAGCTTGTGGAACGACTTGCGGACTGCAAGGAGGGCAATGTATGACGAAGCAGCAGATCGCCGTCTACACCTACATCGTCTATCGTCTGGGCAACTTCCCCATGAGCCAGACAGAGGTCGGCCGCCGGCTGAACGCGAAGCCGGAGATGGTCAACATGGTCATCCGTGGCTCGAAGGCTTCCGCGCGCCTGCAGAACGGCATCGCCGTCCTGCTCGGATGCCGGTCGTGGAGGGAGCTCGAGGACGCCGCCCTCTTCTTCCAGTCGGCCGTGATCGACGGCCTGGACCTCCGGAGGGTGGCGAGATGACATACACGGGTGTCCTGCAAGGCGAATTCGTCAACAGCCGCTCCTGCTCCGCCGAAGGCAGGCAGGGCAAGCCGAACGCCTACAACGTGCCTATCAGCAAGCTGTACAGGAAGATCGCGCGTGCGGTCCCCTACTATCCGGAAAGCATCACTGCACGCAAGCTCGCCGTCAAGCTCGGCATCAGGGAAGGCTCGGTGCGCGCGGCCCTGGCAAGCATCATCGTCTGCCAGCGCTACCTGGTCTGCCAGGACGGACAAGGCTACAGCAGGCTCAGGAACGACCTGTCGAACGTGGAGGAGGAATGAAATGAAAGGAGCCGACCATGATGAACGATGACGCATGGATCAGCGTGAAGGCCCTCGCCGCCGCCCTGGGCAGAACTCCGCGCGCCGTCCAGATCCGGCTGAAGGAAGACGGCTCGATCAGGACCCGCAGGAAGGACTCCAGGTCCATCGAGATCTACGTGCCGAGCCTTCCGCCCGACTGGCAGGCAGCGGTCGTGAGGGATTGCGGAAGTGTCGATTCCCTGATGCTGTCGTCGCTCGCGCCGTCGGCGCAGATGGCAGTGGCGGGAAAGGATTCGTCGCTGGCGTCGGGCGCCGTCTCCCCTGCGGAGAAGCGCCGCATGCTGGTGGCGGCCCAGGTGGCCAAGCGCCCGCACGGCACGCCGAAAGGTGCGTGGCTCCGGGCGGTCGCCGCCAGCCACGGCATCAGCGTCTCTACGGTCAGGCGGATCGCGGACGAGATCAGGGACTACGGCATCCACGGCAAGCCTCGCGAGGCCGTGCGCTGGAGCGGTTGGGACCAGCAGGCAATCGACTGGCTGCAGGGGTTCTACCTGAAGGCCGTCAGGGATGCCGGAGCCTGTCCGAAGGTCGCCGCCTGGCACCGCCTGAAGGATGTTGCGAGGGCCAACGGATGGCGCATCGGCGGAAGGACGAGCGCGTACGAGATCCTGAAGGCGATCCATCCGTCGCTCGTCCTCTACGCCCAGGGCGGACGCAGGGCGCTCGACAACAAGTACTTCTGGATCATGCGCGACAGCACCGTCCTCGACCCGTTCCAAGTGGTCATCGGCGACCAGCACATCTTCGACTACTGGGTGGCGGACTACGAGAGCGGACTGATCCACCGGCCGGAGTGCTACCTCTGGCTCGACCAGCGCACGAAGCTGGTCTACGGCGTGGCGTTCGCCGCCACGCACTATTCGGCGGACACCGTCAAGGAGGCCATGCGCATCGGCCTGTACCGGTGGGGAAGGCCCGACTGCACCTACAACGACAACGGCTCGAGCGAATGCGGCAAGGCATCATCCCAGATGATCGACGACCTGCTCCGCTGGGGAGTCGAGGAGAAGGACGTGAGCGACCTCTACCGGCTCGACGACGGACGCTATGCCGACGAGCACGAGGACGGTTCGGTTTCGGTCGTCTCGCAGGCCGCGTGGAGGCAGAAGCACCGCAGGATCTTCGCCAACGTGCGCAACGCCAAGACCAAGGACATCGAGCGCTTCTTCAATACCGTCGAGAGCAAGTTGGACGGCATGCTCCTTCCCGGCCGCTGCGCCACCCCCGGCGCCGACATCGCAGTCGACGAGGTCGAGCGCAAACGTTTGGAGAGACAGAAAGAACGCAGGGAGCTCCTGACCGCCGGGGAGTTCGCGCGGATGTTCGTCTCGGTGCTCGACGAATACGAGCACACCCGCCACGCATCGCTCGGTATGAGTCCCGCCGAATGCCTCGAGAAGCTCGCCGCCGAGGGAAGGTACGACCGCAAGGCCCGCGAGATTCCCGCCCTGGACATCGAGCTGATCACCGCCGACAGGAAGCGGTGCAAGGTGCAGCGCGGACGCGTGGTGGTCGACGGCATCTGGTACAAGGGTCCCGAGCTCTCCGCCACGGATGGCGCGATCAACGACACGGGCCTGGAACGCTACGACGGCCAGTTGGTCGAGATCCGCTACAGCCGGCACGACCGGAGCTTCTGCCATGCGGCGGTGTCCGGCGGCTGGAGGCGTCTGGAGGCCGTCACGCCGGTCCCGATGCTGGACCAGGACGCGATGGTAGAGGCGCTCAAAGAGAAGAACCGGCAGATAGCCGCGGTGGCGGACGTCTTCAAGGCGGTCACCCGTCCGATCATCGGCAAAGTGACGTACCAGCCGCCGGAGGAAGGGCAGGAACTGCGCGACGTGACCCCTCATAAGGATGGGCGGCCCGCCGTACGGCAAGAACGCAGGAAGGCCGTCCCGTTCCTGCCTCTGCACGCCAGCGAGCGGCAGCGGTACGAATGGTGCCTGCGGATGCTGGCGGACGGGCATGCACTGTCCGGGAAGGACAAGGCGTTCTGCCGGCAGTACAGGAAAAGCGACGAGTACCAGGAGTATCTGAGCTTCTGGAACATGAAGGAATCGATGGTCACCAATCTCAAGGAGGAACTCGGATGATCAGTATCAGCAAGGCTATTGAGTTGAGCGGACAAAGCATGTCGGCGGTCGCCACCGCCGTCGGTGTCTCCGCGGCCCAGATGTCCCGTGTGGCCAACCACGACTACAAGGACTGGGAGTCGAAAGAAAGGACATTCATCGAGGAGATGGTGCGCCACGGCCTGATCTCGATGGCGGATTCCGGGCTGGAGGAGGTGGCGGCTTCCGGCGGCAAGCTGTGGCTGAATCCTGCCACCTTCATCCCTACCGAGAATACCATGGCGCTCGACGAGCTCGGCAGGGACTTGCTGGATCCCTCCACCACGCTGAACTCCTCGATCGGCGTCGTCTATGGCAGGGCAGGCTATGGCAAGACCACCAGCGTGCGCCACTTCTGCGCGGTCAACGACCGTGTGATCTACACGCTCTTCATGGAGGGCTACACGCTCAACATGCTTCTGCGCGCCCTGGTCAGCGAGTTCCGCGACACCCCGAGCGGCACCTTCGACAGGAACCTCGAGAAGATCCGCCAGGCCACGGCGGTCTACCGCCGCCTGATCGTCATCGACGAGGCCGACCACTGCCCGCTGAAGGTCCTTGAAGCCCTGCGCAACATCAACGAGGCCTGCGGCGTCCCGATCATGCTGGTCGGCGAGTACGGGCTGCAGGCGAAGATGGCGTCGCTCCCCCGCCTGGAGAGCCGCATCCGGGGCCGCCCGCTCGAGTACAAGCCCCTGTCGGTCATGGATGTCGCGCTCTACTGGAAGGAGGCCGTGGGGCTCGATCTGACCCAGGATGCGAAGCTGCTGAAAAAACTGCTTGCCCGCGCGCGAGGTGATTTCCGGCTGCTTGCCGATGATACACACAATCTCGTCTCCGCCATGAACGCCAGCGGCGTGTCCATGCTGACATCGGAGGTGCTCGATGGCCTTCACAGCTGACGAACGCACGAGAATCTTCCGGACCCCCTACCCTGCCCGCCAGCTCCGCAAGTTCATCGCCGCCAAGGGCGAGAGCGGTGTCGGCTGGGACGAGATCGAGCGGCTTTTCCACGACATCCCCCGCAAGAAGCTCTATGGCAACCTGCGGGGCCTGGTGAACGCAGGGCATATCCGTTACGACAGCGGGGTGTATGTGCCGGTCGACGACGGCAGGCTGCCCTACGGAAGCCAGGCGGACAATGTCTGGCAGGCGGCAAGGATCTTGAGGACCTTCACGGTCGAGAAGCTGGCGCAGACATCCGACGCGACAATCAAGCACGCCAACCAGCTGTGCTGGCAGTGGCAGAGAAGCGGGCACCTGGTCGTGATCGGGCGCGACGGACACCAGACGATCTTCCGCCTGGTCAAGGACAGCCCTGCACGTCCGCAGGGCTGAGGGGAGGAAAAAATGGAAATGGAAGACAGGAAGGCGCTGGTAAGGCTAGTTCATGTCGCGAAGCATGCGGCGAAGTTCTGTGTCACCTGTGGTGCCGTGACGTTCTCCGATAGCAACTGTCCCCGGTGTGGCTCGGCCTATCTGAATCCCATGCGAGACAGCCGCTACCGCGAGGTGCTGGAAACGCTCACCGGCAAGCACAGTTGCAACGGGATGGATGCGGATGAGTTGCGCAAGGTACTTGATTTCTTCAAGACGGCAGGGTTCGAGCCAAAGGCTCCTTCCTCTCCGAAGGCTGTGACCGAACGGGCGGAAAGGAAGGCCAGGTACGGACTGATGTGTGAGATCGCCAGGAGAGCCAAGCAAGTGCTCGGCCCGTCCTGGATGGTACGGGTCCGGCGGTTCGTGCAGGTCGAGGTGCTCAAGGATGATTCCTCGGACCTGGAGGATTGCTCGGACATCGAGTTGAGGAAGGTCATCGGCTGGATCAACCGGACCGAGAAATACGCGAGGAAGGAGTAAGGAAAATGCAGAAGGAAATCGACGGAAAGACCTATTACGTGGACGCCACGGGCCGGCTGGTGCCGAGCGAGATGGTGCCGGAGTACGACAAGATCAAGGACCAGACGGTCGAGTGCGTGTACGCGAAGCTGATGGAGCTGAGGCAGCGGATGCTGGAGGTCAAGGCGGACACCCTGCAGACGATCACGGACCTCAAGGGCGTCCTGGAGACCCAGTACGGCGTCCGCTTCGGCGACAAGAACAACATGAGCTTCACCACCATCGACGGACGCAAGCGCCTCCGGGTGGACCAGAACACGATCAAGAGCTTCGACGAGAAGATCCTCGTGGCCAAGGCGAAGATCGACGCCCTGATCGAGAAATGGTCCGAAGGAAGCAACGTCAACCTGGTCGCCATCGTCAAGCAGGCGTTCGAGCTCGACCAGAGCGGGAACATCAATGTCGCGAGAGTCCTCTCCCTGCGCAGGCTCGCGGTCGACGATCCCGGATGGAAGGAGGCGATGGACCTCATCAGCGACAGCTTCCAGCCGGTCATGAGCAAGCAGTACCTGAACATGCAGGTCCGCCAGTCCGACGGCAGGTATGCTGCCATCGACCTGAACTTCGCAAGGATGTAAAGGGGGCGCTTCGTGTACGAGCCGGATATCTGGGAAGGCAGCAGGATCGAGGACAGTCTGAGGAAGGTGATGTCCCACGGCGCCCGCTTCTTCTCCATCCAGCAGACGTCGAGGATCGTGGGGGTGAGCTCCTTCCGCATCTACTACATGGTCTACCACTATCGGCTCGACGCTTTCCTTGTCGACGGCCAGTACAGGATCCCCTGGAACGCCATCAGCGCGCTCGCCGAGGACTACCGCGCGATCGTCGACACGTACACCTACTGCGACCTGCTGATGCAGGAGATGGCCGTCCCCCACGCGCTCGAGGCAAGACGGCTGGCTCTTGCCGGCAGGCGCGGCGACGCCCTCGAGCTTCTCGGCAACGCCCAAGGCCTGCTGGACGACCTTCTCGCCTGGAAACCTTCCCTCGGGAAAGGGTCCGGCGGGGAGCCCGTCCTGATGGACTGGTACGACATCCCGCACATGGGATTGCCGGATATTGCTCCCGGGTATCAGTGGGCGAGGCTGATAGGGACGGATCCCTTCATCCTTGGCGTCAAGGCCGGCGACGACGTTCCCTACATCGACATGTACGACTGGCTGGTCGACCACGAGGTGATCAACCTCCCCTGCGGTTATACGGTGGTACCGGTGGACCGCAACGCCGGCCAGCTCTCCCTTTTCTGACCTAAAAGACTTTTCAGGAGGTAGCGACAATGAGCACCATCAATCTGTCCCGCATCCGCATCGGCCAAGCCGTCGCGGTCGGGAATCTCCGTCCGTCCGCTCCGGCAGGATTGCCGGGAAGGAACGTTGCGAGGGAGGCCTTGCGATGACGGTCAGGCCTTTCACCATCGCCGTCGACTATGACGGCACGCTGACGCGCAGGCTCTCCTATCCGGAGCCGGGCGACATCGACAAGGAGGCGGTCAGGATCCTGAGGGACCTGGTAGAGACGGGGCCCGCCAGAATCATCCTGCTGACCATGAGGGAAGGAGAGCTGCTGGATGCGGCGGTATCCAACAGCATGGCCCACGGGCTTGCCTTCTGGTCCCACAACCGCAATCCCGACCAGATCTACTGGGAGCCCGCCAGGAAGGTCTACGCGGACGCATACGTGGACGACCACAACGTGTTCATCCCGAAGCGGTCCGACGGCTCCCTCGACTGGGGAAAGATCGGTCGGGAGCTGAAGCGGATGATGATCAACTACTATGCAAGCCTGATGCCGTGAGGCGGGCACGGGACGACGAGGCCGGGAGAGACAATCCCCCGGCCTTTTTTTATGCTTTACAGCCCCCGGAAAACCCGTTTAAACGGCCACGAAATAACACGGAAAAACAGAGAAAAGCATGTATAAAAGTTTCAAATTCGGCGGATTTTGTGCTCAAATGCCCGGATTTTTGTTTCATTTTCGGCGAATTGTACATGTGGATCGAGCGCAGGTGGCCGTAGGGGTCCTCGTCACGCACCAGACGCCCCAGCCGGTTCCAGTCCTCCACGCTCTTGTACCGGCACAGGTCCCATTCGTTGGCCAGCGACCACCACACATGGGGGTAGGCGGCGTAGCGGGAGACGACATAGCGAACGTAGGCGTCATCGTATTCCCTTCCCATCCGCGAGAAGCCCCACCGGTCGTAGGGATGGAAGAGGATCAGGTCGGCCTGGATGCCAAGCCTTCCAAGCATCTCGACACAGTGGTCGACATGGCGCCAGTAGGCGGGATTGACCTTGGAGAAATCCCAGTGGTTCCCTTCGCTTTCGGGTCCGTACTGGCTGTAAGTCTCCTGGTTCAGGCCGCTGGCGTCTACCGGCGTCCCGATGAAGGGAAACATCCGGGGATCCTGATAGTTGTAATGGTAGTGCTTGGGCAGCAGGCAGAAGCGGATCTTGTTGAAGGGACTTTGCTTCAGGCTTTCCAACGTCTGGCTGATTGTCTTGTCGTCCTGCAGCTCCCAGACGTAGCAGGTCGTCCCTATTTCCTGATAGGGAATGCCGTCGGCATACTGGAACCAGTACTGGTCGCGCACTTCTACCGGACCATGGCTTCGGGCAGGAAGGACCTCGAAACTGCCTTCCTCGTCCGAGCCTTCCCTTCTCCATTCGTAGGTGCCGGCATGCATGGGAAGAAAGCGTACCCGGTACGATGAGCCACCATCCCAAAAGCCACGGACCCGTTTCTCTTCCTTGTCCGAAGTGAAGACAACCCATGGCTCAGTCGTTCCCGTAAAGGATAGTTCCAGCATTTCCCATTGATAGGCCATAGCGTCCCCTAAAAAAATAAGGGAGGCCGTGTCGCCACGGCCCCCGTTTGGAAGACCCTCCTCAATCGGACGGCCCTTTCTCCAGGTATCCTTTCCAAGTCTTCTCGAAGCTGATGATCTGGTCGACACACCCGTCGATCCCCAGCTTGGAACTATCCAAGGAGAGATCGTAGGTACGGCACATACCCCACTTCTTGTCACTGTAGTAGTTGTAGAAGTTCGCGCGCTTCTTGTCGTTGCGAAGGCAGATTTCCGCAGCCTTGGAGCCCTCCAGCTTGTAGTACTTGACCGCCCGTTCAACCCGCGCCTCAATCGGGGCATGGATGAAGACCGACAGCATGTCCTTCCTCTCGCGCAGGATATAGTCCGCGCAACGTCCGATAATCACGCAACTCCCCTCGTCGGCAAGTTTCTTGATGGTCTGGCTGACAATCAGGAAAAGCTGGTCGTTCAGCGGCATCTCCGCGGCGCCGAAGGCGGCTCCGCCGGTAAGTGGATAGCTACCCACCGCCAGCGAATAGAACAGACTGCTGGATGCCTTCTCATCCGCATTCTGGAACAAAGCTTCACTCAAGCCGCTTTCCTTGGCGGCCATGGCGACGAGCTCCTTGTCATAGAATGGAATGCCAAGCTTGTCGGCAAGCTTGCGGCCGACATAGCGTCCACCACTTCCATACTGTCTACCAATCGTGTAAACGGTTCCTTCACTCATCGTTTGTTCCTCTCTGCCTAAATTATATCACAGTGTTTTTTCAAAGAACCATTTCTTTTTGACTTTTTCCGTCAGAAACTGGCGAAAACACGCGCCGGAGCGCCGTCACTTTGGCTGAAAAGCAGGGGAGAGACGGTCAGATGCAACCTTTTTCCTACAAAGGCGGCTAAATCGATGACATTCTCGAGAATCAATATATCATTCCTAAGAAGGAATATATGATTGGACAATTCTCCCACAAGGTCCGGGCTCGGGCAATCAAATCCGACCATTCGGATTCCCTTCTCCACAAGGGTTTTCCTGTGTTCGTCCGACAAGACCGGATAGCCGGCGAGGTAGGAGTCAGTTCCCCACTTCGGTCCCCATCCAGTGCAAAAGAGCACCATGGAAACCCCGTCAGGGATCTCGAACGGCACGCCCAGCCGCAGGACGACCGCATCTCCTTGGAAACGCTGCGGGGGGTATTGGTCCAGACCCATGCCATCAGAAAACAGGTGACGGGGGGCGTCGAGATGGGTACCCGCGTGACTTCCCAGCTCCAGCTTGGCCAAGTTGCAGCCGTCTTTTTCGACCGTCAGATACGGAACGACCCTGACATCTGGGTCGCCCGGGTAGAGCGCAGGGGAATCCTCCAGTTTCCGGGTCAGGTCGACAACCTGTCCGGGGCTCTGCTGGTAGAGCTCATGGACAAAGCTCTTGTAGGCGAGGTCCGCCAGTTGCCCACGGAACGAGGCGATCTGCCCGTCATCGAGTCCCAGAGAGTCCAGCGGCCCGTGCATGCGGTAGAGCAGGTCCTGGGCTGCGCGCTCGGCGAGGAAGCCGATCCTGTCATGGTCCGCCTCCCTCCGCTTCCAGGCATAGAACTCCGCTTTCCTGGTCTCAATCAGGCTACGGCACTCCATGACTGCCTTCTGCCGGTTACGGCGCTCGTAGACCAGCCCATCATCGCAGACAAGCCCGCAGCGATGGGTGAGTTCAGGACTGATGTCATGGGGGTTGGCAAGGTCGAAGACCAACTGGCTTGGCGTGAGGGGCGCATCCCCATCCAGGGCATAGCCCAAACCTTTGGTCGCGGAGACAATGACGGGATAGCCGGGAAGGAGCTCATAGCGATTGTCATAGCCGACTGCCTGGACACCCGGGGGTACCAGCTCGGTCTTGCGCAGGTCGCGAAGGGTCATGGCAACCTGCCAGCCCTTTCCTTTGAAATAGCTGGCAACCATGCGTGCAGTGGCGGAAGAACCGATGACCAGCATCTTCTTCGGGCTGGTTGTCTGGACAAGCCGCTCGATTGCCGGCGGAAGGGTCTCCTCGGGGATTTCCAGGTTAAGGCTGTCATGGACCTTCTTCGCGGCGCTTACCGCGCTCTGCATCAAGCGCTGTGTCACCGGTGTCGCGCAACCCGCCTGGCGGCTCAGCCGCGAAGCTCCCTCAATCTGGCTGATGATGGTATCCTCGCCGAACAGGGGGGAATAGAGGCCGCAGGCAAGCGAAAAAAGGTAATCCACCGCATCGGCATCTGCATGCGCATACGCATACTGCTTCCAGGCAAGCACCGGGATGCCGAGGGCGCGGCACATCGGTTCCCACAACTCCCCTTTCGCCCCTTCGCTCCAAACCTCAAGGCGGTCGCAGGTGGCAAGCAGCACCACCCCATCGGCCCGGCTTTCCCGTTTCAGGCGGACCATGGCATCGACGAGCCGCCGCTCATCGAACTGGAAAATCCTCCGCTTTTGCTCTTCCGCCTGGAAGAAAGCGATGCCACAAACGTTCAGCATGGAAGCCTCCCGCTCTGCGCCGCCTGGAAGAGATACTGCTGGGCGAGCGCCTGATAGGGAGCGAAGTAGGAACTGTCCTTGCCCGGGAAGTACTGCTTCATCACCTTCTTCATCCAGGTGTCCATCGGGAAGGTGTCCATCCGATGGTACCCGAAGAGCAGGATGCAGTCGGCGACCTTTGGGCCGACACCCAACTGTCCCGTCAGCACCTTGCGGGCTTGTCCGGTGGAAAAAGCGCTCTCTATCGGCCGGAAGTTCTGCGCCATCGCGACGACATAGGGGGCGCGATATCCGAAATGGAGCGCGCGGAGCTCCCCTTCGGTCGCCTGCCGCAGCTGCTCCTGGGTGGGGAAGGCGTGCCAGCCCTCTTCCGCCTCGCTCCCATACTGGTCAGACAGGGCCCGGTACATGGAGCGGATGCGCTTGATGTTGTTGTTCTGGCTCAACAGGAAACTGATGGTCGCCTCCCAAGGATCCTGGCGAAGGATGTGGATGCCGCTCTCCAGCTCCACCGCCTTGCGCATGGGCGCACAAAGAGAGGCAAGGTGTTCCCTTGCCTCCTCATAGGGACCGTCCATGTCGAAGTACTGGTCCAGCCCCAGAGCATGGATGTCGCGCTCGTCCCGGATCGTTACCAGATGGCCGCCGAGGACGGATTGGAATCCCCTCTCCGTCTTGCGCCATCCAAAGCATTGACCCCCGAGAAGCGTTCCTTCCAGATCAATCACGCCTGCCAGAGCCCGTGCTTGTTGCAGTAGGCCAGGGCGGCGACGACGCTGTCCCCCTCCACCATCTCGAACTCGGCCTTCGGCTCCTGACCGGGGCGCAGCACCTTTCTCTGGTTGCCAGTCTTGGTCTCCAGCACGATCCACTCGATCCAATGGTCCTCCGCCATAGGATGGGCGACGGAACCGACGGTAACCGTAACGTGGGTCCCCTCCACCTTGACGACAGGAACATGCTTCTCCTTCGCCGCATCGGTGGTATTGGGTACCAGCTCCTGCATGGGTTCGCCACAGCAGATGATCTTCGGCTGCTTCTCATCGACGAAAGCGACGATATTGCCACAATGCTTGCATTTCATGAACTTCATAGTGAACACTCCTGCGCTAACAATAGATTGCCGTTGCCGAACGGTCAAGCAGTGGCACTTCCGAAAGGATGAAAAACATGCTAATACAAAAACCTGGAGGAAACGCACATGCAGATTTTACTGACGGGCGGCGCGGGGTATATCGCGAGTCATACCGCCATCGAACTGGTCAAGGCCGGACTCGAGCCGGTCATCGTCGACAACTTCTTCAACAGCAAGATGGAGGCGGTCGACAGGATCCGCCGGATCTCGGGCAAGGAAATCCCCTTCTACCTGGTCGATTGCTGCGACAAGGATGCGTTGGAAAAGGTCTTCCAGGAACACCATTTTGACGCGGTGATCCATTTCGCCGGATACAAGGCTGTCGGGGAATCTGTCCAGAAGCCGCTTTCCTACTACCGGAACAACCTGGACTCGATGCTGAACGTGCTGGACCTGATGCTGAAATACCATGTCGGCAAGGTCGTCTTTTCCTCCAGCGCCACGGTCTACGGCTCGACAAACAAGGCCCCCTTCACCGAGACGATGCCCACCGGAGGCTGCACCAATCCGTACGGATGGACCAAATACATGATCGAGCAGATCCTGCGGGATTTCAACCATGCCCATCCCGAAGTGGCTGTGGACCTGCTACGCTACTTCAACCCGGTCGGCGCCCACGAGAGCGGACTGATTGGCGAGGATCCGGTCGGAATCCCGAACAACCTGATGCCCTACATCTGTCAGGTGGCAGTCGGAAAGCTGAAGCAGCTTTCGGTGTTCGGCAACGACTATCCGACCCACGACGGCACCGGCGTGCGGGACTACATCCATGTCGTCGACCTTGCGAAAGGCCACGTCGCAGCCTGCAAGTACCAGCATAAGGGAGTCGAGGTCTTCAACCTCGGCACCGGAATCGGCTACTCCGTTCTCGACATGGTCCACGCCTTCGAGGAGGCAAACGGGATCAAGATCCCCTACCGGATCGTCGGGCGCAGACCTGGCGACATCGCCACCTGCTACGCCGACTGCACAAAAGCCGCGAAAGTCCTTGGGTGGAAGGCAGAGAAAACGCTGGTCGACATGTGCCGCGACGGATGGCGCTGGCAGAAGCAGAACCCCAACGGGTACGAGAGCAACTAGCAAGCATGGATGAAGCCGGCTTTTCAGGAGCTGGCTTCATTCGTACCTGTTCCATTTTCCTGGATCAATCCTGGGGATCCCTCAAGGCGTGCACCATCGGATCCAACGCCTCCATGGTGACCCGGCTGCCCCCTTTCTGGAGCATCTCGAGCATCGACTCTTCGTCGGCGTTCCGGGGGTTCTTCCGTTTCAGGTTCTTGACCATCGTCTTGGCGGCAATCTTGATGATCAGGCGGTTCAGGCCCTTCAGCTTGTTCGGCTCGAATCCTCCTTGCAGATAAAAGACCTTGGCCCCTCCGCAGCGGTCCTGGAGGTTGTCGACCAGCTGCAAGTTCTGGTAGCGCAGACCGACAACGCCAATCGCGTCGATCTGGTAGCGGGACAGCGCTTCATCCAATCCGACCACGTTTCCGGCCCGGATCCAACCGATGAAGACCACCGGATTATCCTTGGCAAGATGTTCGGTCCCGAACTCGATGGCAGGAATCCCCAGCCGGCTTGCGAGCATCTTCGCATACTGTCTGGCGTGCCCCGCCTTGGATGTGTAGAGAATTGCCTTTTCTTCCATAGCCCCCCCTTTCTTCCATCATACCATGGCTTTTCCTTTCTTGGTGAAAAGTTCCGTCATCTCGTGGTATGATAGCCGCAGGTGGAAGCTATGGAATATCAGGAAACTGCGCTTGAGGTAACGGCACTGACGGCAGGGCAGCTTGTGGAGAGCGACCGCGGGGAGATAGCCAGACGCATGCGCCTTGTCATCGATCGCGAGGGCCCCATACTCGACGATCTCTTGGAAAAGCGGGTGCTTCACTCCTATGGGCTGAAGAAACGGGGAAGCAGGATCGCGCCGCTCTTTTCCGAAATCCGGGCATCGCTCAATGCGGTCGCCACCATCCAGAAATCCTGTGACGGCCATGAACATACCGTCTACTGGCAGGAAAGCTGGAGGAACCGGGATATCGAAGGGGAATACACCAGCTTCCGGGCTCCTTCCTCACGGGATATCTCCGAATATCCGATCATCGAGGTGGCGAACGTCATGACGCAGGTGGGACTGAAGAAGAACCGCAAGGTCCTCTGGCTTGAGACGCTCCACCTCTTGGGTTTCACCAAGCAGGGCACCCAGATCAGGGCGACCTTCAAGCTTGCCCAGTCCTGGGCAAAGGCTCATCGAGCATGACGAGACCGGCCGGAACCGTATCCATCCCGGCCGGTCTCATCCCGATTCTCCTTACGCGTCCAAGTCGGCGAACAACCAGGTGGACAGATATCTCTCGCCGGTATCCGGGAGCAGGGCGACAATGGTCTTGCCTGCGTATTTCGGATCCCTGCTGAGGGTCAAGGCGGCCTCCAAGGCAGCTCCGCTGGAGATGCCGATCAGCAAGCCCTCCTCGCGGGCCGCGGCGCGGCTGGTCTCGCCTGCCTTCTGGTCATTAGCTTCATAGACCTCGTCGACAACCTTGGCGTCATAGGTGGAGGGGATAAAGCCGGCGCCGATGCCCTGGATCTTGTGGGGACCGCTCTTTCCGCCGGAAAGGACCGGGCTGGTGGCAGGCTCGACGGCGACGATATGGACATGCGGGTTGACCTCTTTCAGATAGCGGCCGACGCCACTGACGGTACCGCCGGTACCGACACCGGCTACAAAGACGTCGACGTTGTGGCCGGAATCCTCCCAGATTTCAGGACCGGTCGTCCGGTAATGGATCTCGGGGTTGGCGGGGTTGACGAACTGACCAAGAATCACGGCACCTGGGGTGGCTTCCTTTAATTCGTTCGCCTTGGCGATGGCGCCCGGCATGCCCTTCGTCCCCTCGGTAAGCACCAAGTTGGCGCCGAGAGCCTGCACGAGCTTGCGTCGCTCGATGGACATGGTCTCCGGCATGACGATGGTCAGTTTGTAGCCCTTCGCCGCCGCCGCGAAGGCCAGTCCGACGCCGGTGTTGCCGCTGGTCGGCTCGATCAGGGTAGCACCCGGCTTGAGGAGCCCTTTTTTCTCGGCGTCTTCGATCATGGCGACGCCAACCCTGTCCTTGACGGACGAAAGCGGGTTGAAGCTCTCCATCTTCACCAGGACGGTGGCTCCGCCCTTGTTCAACTTGTTGATCCTGACCAGCGGGGTATGGCCGACCGTTTTCGTGATATCCGAGTACATTCGAGCCATGTGACATCTCCTATTTATTAGTAATTTTATAATCTTATTAATAAACATGATTATCGCTCTTGTCAAGTGATTGTTGCTCGTTTGCAATAAAAAAGCACCCCGAACGGGATGCCCTTCTGCCTTATCGGATCTGCCTGAGTGCCTGTATCAAGGGTCCGGGACTTGATCCCTCGCCAAAACTCCAGACCAGTGATTCGATCGAGTCCCTGTCGGGGAACGCCCCCTCGCTCAGGATCCGGAATTTCTCCAGCAGCTGGTCGTCCGTTGCCCCTTTGGACCACCGGCTCCCCAGCGATTCCTCGCTGAGTTCCGTCCCGTCCATCAGGGTGACGGTGACGATGCTGCCACGGGTCCCGAAGGCTCCGTCTCCATAGGCGGTATGATTCTTCACCTCCACCTTCCGCATCAGGTTCTGGTACCTGCCCTTTTTCAGGCTCTCCGGGTTGAAGGCTGCCGGACTCAAGGCCCCTTCCTCGATGGTGACCGCGATGGTGTAGGGAAGGGAAAGCCGGGCTGAAGAGGGGTTGAGGACCTTCCCCACCCCGCTGTTCAGCTGATACGAATAGGGATAGGTCTCCACGAGGACATGTTCCACCTCTCCTCCATGAAAGGGATGTCTGGCCATGATGGCAAGCAGGGCGCTGAGCGCGGGATGGACGCTGGCGCAGGCGCTGAACTCCTTGAAGGAGATATGGTCGATCAGGAAGTCCTTTCCCAGGATATAGGGGCTGGTGCTTCCGTTGTAGAGGGAAATCAGGCTCTTGTTGCCGTCGATGATGTCATGGGGGCCGGTAAGTCCTTCCTTGGCGCAGTGGACCGCGAAGAGTCCCAGATAGGTACCCCAGCCCCCATACAGGTCCTTGGAGTCGGTGCCGTCAAGGAAACTGACAAAGGGGCAGACAGGCAACAGGCTGCCGGCGATGCCGATGGCGTTCTTCATCTGCTGCCGGGTCAAGCCCTCGACCATGCCTCCGGCCGCCAAGGCGGCAAACGCTCCGTTCATGCCCGGACCGTGCAGCCCGAGGTTGCGCACCTGCTGGGTGGAAAGCAGGCCCATGCGCAGGACCAACTCGTAGCCGAAAAGCACCGCCCGGACCACCGTCCTCGCGTCGGCGTGGCTTTCCGACCACGCGGCGAAGGCTGCGCTCCAGACGTAGACACCCGGATGGACGCTGGCTCCCATGGCCGAGCAGTCGTCCAGCTCGATGTGGCTGATACGGGTGGCGTTGGCCATGGCCGCGGAGGCATCGTTCGTCGTCACCTCCTCGCCCCAAAGCGGAACGCCGCCCTCCTTCGCCAAGGATAGGATCACCTTGACCAGGCTGGCGCACGCATGATGGTGGGCCGTGTAGGCGGCGCAACCCAGATAGTCGAGCAGCGAACGCCGCATCTGATGGATCACGCTTGGGGGAATATCCTCATAGCGCAGGTCGTAGTAGCAGTCGATGATGGAATCCAGATATTGCTTCTTGATCGAGTCACGCTTTCCCATCGGTATCCTCCTCCACCTTGTGGCAAGCGACAAAATGCTCCGCCCTCACCTCCCGCAATGCGGGAGTCTGGCGGAAGCAGATATCCCCGGCATACGGACAACGCGCGGCAAAACGGCAACCAGGTTTCGGGTCAATCGGGCTGGTGATCTCCCCCCGCAGGAGCGCGTGGTGGGCCGGAGCATCGGTTACCACCGGACGGGGGACCGCGGCCAGAAGCGCCTGGGTATAGGGATGCAAGGTGTGCGCGAAAAGCTCCTCGCAGGGAGCCTTCTCCACCATCATTCCCAAATACATGACCATGACCTCGGTGGAGATATGGCGGACGACCGAGAGGTCGTGGGTGATGAAAAGGTATGTGAATCCCCGCTCCTCCTGCAGGTCCTGCATCAGGTTGAGGATTTGCGCCTGGATGGAGACATCCAGTGCGCTGACCGGCTCGTCGCAGACGATAAAGGAGGGATTCAGGGAAAGCGCGCGTGCGATGCCGATACGCTGCCGTCTTCCCCCGTCAAGCTCGTGGGGATAGCTGTTGACGAAGCGGCTGGCAAGGCCTACCGTGTCCATCAGCTTTGCCACCTGTGCGTCAATCTCGCGGCGGGTTTGGAACATATGGTGGATCTCCATCGGCTCGGCAATCGTCTCGCCCACCGTCATGCGGGGGTTCAGGCTGCTGAACGGGTCCTGGAAAATCATCTGCATCCCGCGTCGAAGCTGAGGGGTCATTTTCGCGTGAAGGATGTCTGTTCCCCTCCAGAGCACCTCGCCACTGGTCGCGGGAAGCAACCGGACCAACACCCTTCCCAAGGTACTCTTGCCACAGCCGCTCTCTCCGACCACCCCGAGGGTCTTTCCCTCGTCGATGGTGAAACTGACCCCATCGACGGCATGCAGCGTCCCATGCGGTGTCTTGAAGTACTTCTTCAAGTCCTTTACTGCCAGCAGTTCCATCACCTTGCCTCCTCATCCGCGTGGATGCACCGCACCAAATGCCCGGGTGTCAGCTCCCGGAGCGCCGGGAGCTGACAGCCGCACTCCGCTGTCGCGTGGGAGCAACGGGGAGCGAAGGGACAACCGGGGGGCAGGTCGGTCGGATCCGGCATCAACCCATGGATCGGATGCAGCCGCTTCTCCCTGGTGTTCATGCTGGGCAGGCTCCCGAAGAGTCCCTTGGTGTAGGGATGGGCTGTATGTAGATAAATGTCGGGCAAGTTCCCCGATTCCATGATCAGACCGGCGTACATGATGGCGACCTTGTCGCAGATTTCAGCGACAACGCCAAGGTCATGGGTGATCAGCAGCATGCTGGTCCGGTACTGGTCCCGCAGGTTCCGCATCAATTCCAGGACCTGCGCCTGGATGGTGACATCCAATGCCGTGGTTGGCTCATCGGCGATGATCAGGGCCGGGCGACAGGCAAGGGCGATGGCGATCACCACCCGTTGCTTCATGCCACCGGAGAACTGGTGGGGATAGTCGTTCATCCGCTCCCGTGGGATCCCGACCGTCTCCAGCATCTGGGCGGCGATTTTTTCCGCCTCGAGGCGGCTTACCTTCCGGTGCTTGCGCACCACCTCCCCAATCTGGTCCCCCACCTTCATCACCGGGTTCAGGCTGGTCATCGGGTCCTGGAAGATCATGCTGATCTCGTTGCCGCGGATCAGACGCATCCGCTCCTCGCTCAGTTTGACCAGGTCCCTGCCTTGCAACAAAATCTGTCCACTGACGATTCTCCCAGGCGGGTCGGGCACCAGCCGCATCAGGCCCAGGGCCGTGGTGGTCTTGCCGGCACCGGTCTCGCCGACCAGACCGAGGGTCTCGCCCTTCTTCAGGTCGAAGCTGACCCCGTTGACCGCCCGCACCAGGCCGTCATCCGTCTCATAGTGGACCACCAGGTCCCTGACGGAAAGAATGGTTTCTTCGTGCTCCATGGCTTACCTCTTCAGTTTCGGGTCGAGCGCGTCCCTGAGTCCGTCGCCGAACAGGTTCAGCGAGAGGACGGTCAGCATGATCGCGAGACCAGGGAAGATGACCTGGTAGGGATAGTCGCGCATATAGGTGCGCGCCGTGCTGAGCATCGCTCCCCACTCGGGGGTCGGTGGCTGGATGCCCAGCCCGAGAAAGCTCAGGGAGGCGCACATGATGATCGACTTGCCGATACCCAACGTCGCCTGGACAATGATCGGGGCAAGCACGTTTGGGAAGACATAACGGCGGATGATATGCCAGTCGCTCGCCCCGATGACCCGGGCGGCCTCGATATACTCCTGGTCCTTGACGGTCAGGGTCGAGCCACGCACCACCCGGCAGAAGGAAGGAATCGAGCTGATGGAGAGGGCGATGACGGCATTGACCAACCCCGGCCCCAGCGTCGTGGCGATGGTGATGGCAAGCACCGTCGAGGGAATCGACATCATGATGTCGCAGCCGCGCATGATCAGCGTCTCGCTGAAACGTCCGAAGTAACCGGCTACTGCTCCCAGCAGGCTACCGAGGAAAGCGCCGATGGCGAGGCTGATGAAGCCCACCATCAGGCTGATCCTGGCGCCGAAGACAACGCGGCTGAAGATGTCGCGGCCGAAGTTGTCCGTCCCGAACAGGTGCCTCAGGCTGGGTGCCTGGTTCAACGACAGGTAGTCCTGCAACGCATAGTCATAGGGTGCGATCAGAGGGGCGAAGATGGCGCAGGCCACCAGCACCGTCAGACCGCAAAGACCCAGCATGGCCAACCGGTCACGCTTCAGGTAATGCCAGACATAGGAAAGCTGGCTCCGTTTCTTGGTCGGGTCCTGCTTGCTCATTCCTCGCTCTCCCCCGCGTCCTGCGTATCCTTGCGTTTGGCCTTGGTGTACTGCATCTTGATCCTCGGATCGGCGACCGCGTACATCAGGTCGACCGCCAGATTGACCAGGCAGCACATGACGGCAATCACCAGCACGCCTCCCTCGACCAAGGGGTAGTTGCGGTTCTTGATCGCGTCGATCATCATCTTCCCGATACCGGGAATGGCGAAAACCTGCTCGTTCACCACCGCCCCCGAGAGGCCGCTGGCGAATTGGATGCCGACGATGGTCAGGATGGGGATCAGCGCGTTCTTCAACGCGTGGCGGAAAATCACCTCGCGCTCGGAAAGCCCCTTGGCGCGGGCGGTACGGATATAGTCGCTACGGATCACCTCAAGCATGCTGCTGCGGGTCATGCGGGTGATGGTGGCGACGCTGGCAGCGCTGATCGAGATAATCGGCATGATATAGTACAGGGGACCGTACAGGCCGCTGGCGGGCAAGATGCCCAGCGAGACGGAAAAGAACAGGATCAGCATCAGGGCCAGCCAGAAGTTCGGCATGGTGATGCCCAGCAGGGCCAGGACGGTAAGGACGTTGTCCAGGAGGGAGTACTGACGCACCGCGCTGATGATGCCGGCGGGAACCCCCACGCAGATGGCGAACAGGCAGGAAAGGAACGCCAGCCGGGCGGTGACCGGCAAACGGTTCATGATCTCGCTGGAAACCGGCATCTTCGTCATGTAGGAAATACCCAGATCACCGTGCAGCAACCCGCCAAGGTAGCGGAAATACTGCTCGAGGAAAGGCTTGTCGAGCCCCATCTCGCTTCGCATCGCCAACACCTCGGCCTCGCTGGCGGTATCGCCAAGGATCAGCCGGGCGGGATCTCCATCGGTAAAGTGCATCAGCGTGAAAATGACGAAGGTGACACACAGCAACACAGGAATGGTCGCCAAAATACGTTTGAGGATGTAACGTCCCATAACTCTCCCCTTTGACAGTCAAGAGGCCGCCTTACCCCGAGCGGCCTCTTTTTCAGGCAGTCGATCGCCTTTACTCGGTGAACTTGATCCGGCTCAGGTCGGGAACCACGTTCGGGTAGAACGGCAGGTTGGTGATCCGGCTGGTGCTTCCGTAGGCGTTTTGCGGGAACGCGATCGGGAACGTGTAGAGCTTGTCCGCCAGGTAATCCTGCAACTCGCCATAGATGCCCGCGCGCTCACTCTGGTCATAGGTGCTTCTGCCGGCATCCAGGTACTCGTCCACCTTGGCATCGTTGTGCCTGATCGAGATGGTGCGGCTGGTAGGCCAGGCGAGCAAAGCAGCAGTCGGGTCGTTGATGACGGCAGTGTTGGTCATCAGGCTGACCTGAATCTGGCCGGCGTTGTTCATCGTGGTATACATGGCGAGGTCGACAAAGTTGATCTCACACTGGACACCGACAGCGGTCCACATGGCCTGGACAGCCTCGCTGAAGTTGCGGTTCAAGGTGCTGTCATAGGTCGTGTAGACCAGGCGCAACGGGTTGCTCTCGTTGTAGCCAGCCTTCGCCAGATACTCCTTCGCCTTCTCCGGGTCATAGCCGGGCAAATCCTCGCTCTTGTGCCCGAAAACAGTCGGAGAATAGAAGCTGTCGGCCACATCGGCCTTGCCGCCCCAGCCCACCTGGACCAGCGCGTCACGGTTCAGTGCGTAGGCCAGGCCGCGACGGACATCCGGGTTGCCATACGGGGGGATCGAGCTGTTGAAGGTGACGAAGCTCACCCCCTGGGTATTGCCGCTGATCAGGCGGGTCTTCGGGTTGCTCGCGATGCGGTCCCACTCGGTGTTAGGAAGGTTGAAGGCGATATCGACCCCGCCAGTCTCCAGCTCGATGGCGCGGGAAGAACCCTCGATGATGACACGTGCGGTGAAGTCCTTGTAGGGAAGCGGCTCGCCCCAGTACTTGTCGAAGGCCTCCAGTTCGATACGGTCGCCAGTGACCCAGTTCTTGAAGCGCATCGGTCCGGTACCCATCGGGCGGCGGCTCTTCTGCTCGTCGGTGGCAGTCTCATAATAGTTCTTGCAGACGATGGCGCAACGGTACGATGCCATCGCCGGAATCAAGGCGGCATTGGGGAACTTCAGCTTGACCACCAGATGGGTGGCATCGGGCATCTCGAAGCCATCGGTGTCGATGGAACCAAACAGGTTGCTGGTGAAGGAGCTCTTGGCCGCGAGAGCCAGACTGTAGGCCACATCCTCGCTGGTCATCTTGCTCCCATCGTGGAAGAAGACGTCGTCCCGTAGCGTCAGCTGGAGCGTGGTGTCATCCACCATGTCCCATGCAGTGGCAAGCCAGGGGATGACATTGCCCTTGTCATCAGTCTTCATCAAGCTCTCGAAGACCAGGCGGGAGACCACGAAGCCGTTCTGGTTGGAATGGGCATACGGGTCGAGCTGCTGGGGCTCGCCGTCCAAGGCGACAATCAAGTTGGTCTTAGCCGCCGACACGCTCGTAGCGGCATTCTGCGCGCCGGATGAAGCCGTCTGCTTCCGGGCATTCCCTCCACACGATACAAAAAATGCGGCAATGGCAAGCAACGCCATGCCGAACAACGTCTGTCTTTTCATCTGATTTCATCCCCTCTTGCCATGGCATTCCGCCAATGGCCAAATCATGTGCACGGTCTGATTCATTGTCAAGAATGTGTATGCAATCTTCATGCATCAATCTCGATGAATCTTCGACCAGTCGCAAGCAATTCCATTACATGTGTTTTTTTATCCATTTTTCAAACATTTGGAAACCACGACGTCCATAATCATTAGTAATTTTATTTAGTTTATAATATTTATGGCCAGAAACCGTGTCAAGCAGAACCCGTCTGCAAGAAAAACGTCCCGGAGCACATCCAGGACGTCATGGAAACCATTCGCAATTTCGCGTCAAATCATGAAATTCTTCGGAGAGGAAAGCAAGTCGGCCAACGTCACCTGTTCCATCATCGCTCCAAGCTGCTCGTCCACCTTCTCGTAGAGGAACATGCGCAGGCATGCGGCGTAGGGACTTTCGTGGTCGCTCGGCGGGGTCAGGCAGATGTCCCCCTCCAAGGCGGTGAAGACATCCTTCATCGTGATCTCTCCTGCGGGGCGGGCCAGCTGGACACCACCACCCCTTCCCTTGCTGGAGAAAAGGAAGCCGGCGCGGGAAAGCAGGAGGGAGAGCTGACGCAGATAGGGAAGCCCCACATGTTGCCGTTCGGCCACCTGCGAAAGCTGGCAGGAACCAGGATGCTGGGCGACATCGACCAGGAGCCTCAGTCCATAGCGGGCGCGGGTGGTGATGATCATAGTCCCACCCCCACCGTCATGGTCCGCAGGTCTTCCGCCAGGGCCAGCAAGGTGACCGAGCCGGTGACCGAGTCGACCGTCTTCTGCACCTCGCTCCAGAACCCCTCGGTGGAACATTCGGCCTGGAAGGAACATTCCTTGCAGGGCAGATGCAATCCACCCTCGCTTGCTTCCAGGACCTCACGCGGGGTCACCTCGGGATTGGCTAGCAGGTAGCCGCCATCGGCACCGCGACGGGCGGTGACGATACCGGCTTTGCGTAGCGGCATCATCAGCTGGGCCAGATACCCCAGCGGGATGCCGGTGGCGTCGCTGATCGCCTTGCCGCTTTCCTCCTTGCCGCTGACGGCAAGAAACAGAAGCGCTTCCAGACTGTACCTTCCTTTCGTAGAGAGTGTCATGATCTTAATGTACCAAAAAACACTCAAAGCGGGTGATAAAAATTGGTTCTTGGGAATTTCGGGTCGCTGGTCACGTGCAGTCGGAGCTTGCGCAGGCCAGCCGTGTCCCCGCTGGAAGGAATGTGGGTCAGGTGCATCTCGCAGCCCCTCAGCTGGGGAAGCAGGCCCACCGCCCTCTCGGCGTACCGGTTGACCGCGGCACTCATGGCAAGGCAGATCAGCATCTCGTCCAGGTTGATTGAGACCCCGCGTCCGCTGAGCGTCGTCCGCTTCAGGTCGGTAATGTTGCGGATGATTGCAGGGCTGATCAGGTCGGTGTCATGGTCCACGTTCCCCAGCAGCTTCAAGGCGTTGAGCATGGCACTGGAGGCGGCATGCATCAAGGGCGTGTTGCAGCCAGTAGCAATCCTGCCGTCGGGCAACTGGATCGCGGCGGCGCAGACGATGCCGTTGAAACCCTTGTTGCGGGTGATGCCCCGCTCTCGGGCTGCGCGGGCGGCGGAAACGACCGGCCGGTCCATCTCGTTCAACCCGCAGCGCTGCATGATTTCCTGGCAGCGCTCCACCGTCTCGGCCGTGCATTGGCCAAGGGCGAAATCGCTCTGGGCGTGCAGGAAACGGCGGATAATCTCCTGGTTGGCCGCCTGGCGGCAGACGTCGTCGCTGACGATGCCGAAGGCGATCCGGTTGACGCCCATGTCGGTAGGACTCTTGTAGACGCACTCGCCGGTGATCTTCTCCAGAATCCGCCGCAGCAAAGGATAGGCCTCCAGGTCACGGGAATAGTTGACGGTCGGAACCCCATAGGCGGCGAGATGGAAATGGTCGATCCGGTTTTTGTCGCCAATATCGGCAGTCGCGCTCTCGTAGGCGACATTGACCGGATGGTCGATCGGCAGGTTCCAGACCGGAAAGGTCTCGAACTTGGCGTAGCGGCTCTTCCGGCCTGCCTTGTAGTCATGGTACATCTGGCTGAGGCAGGTCCCCAGCTTGCCGCTTCCCGGCCCTGGGGCGGTGACGATGACCAGCGGGCGCTCGGTCTCGACATACGGGTTGGCCCCGTAGCCCTCGTCGCTGACGATGCGCTCCACGTCGGCCGGATAGCCCTTGGTCGGACGGTGCAGGTAGACATGCAGCCCGTCGTGCTCCAGCCGCTCCTTGAACTTGTCCGCCATCTCCTGGTGCTCATAACGGGTGATGACCACCTTGTCGCAGAGCAGGCCCCACTTGTTGTAGTCGTCAATCAGTTTCAGGACATTGTCGGCGTAGGTGATGCCGAAGTCACTGCGGATCTTGCGGTGCTCGATGTCGCCGGCGTAGATGCAGACAATCACATCGATCTTGTCCTTCATGGATTGGAAGACGCGCATCTTCACGTCCGGATCGAAACCGGGAAGCACACGGGAAGCATGGTAGTCGCCCATCAGCTTCCCACCACACTCCAGATACAGCTTGCCATCGATCCTGCCCACCCGGTCCATAATGTAACGGGTCTGTTCCGCCAAATACTTCTCACTGTCAAAACCGACAATCGCCATCGTTCCCATCCCCTCGGTCAATACACGACCCGTTCCTTGAGCGCTTTCTCCGCCTCTGGACCATACAAATATCCGACGATCTCCATCGCGAAATCAAGGGCGGTTCCCGCTCCCTGGCTGGTAATCAGGTTCCCGTCGGCAATCACCCGCCGGGAGTGGTCGAAGGCAATGGCAGGGGCCGCCTTGTCCGCCCCGGGGAAACAGGTCACATGCCTGCCCTCCAGGATGCCGCTGGCCCCCAGGACCACTGCCGGTGAAGCACAGATGGCGGCCACCAGCTTTCCCTCGGCGAAAAGCCGGACGGCTGTGGTCAGCACGGCCTCGCTTTCTGCGAGGTGTTCGGCGCCCTTGCCCCCGCCGGGGAGAATGATGCCGTCCCACTCCTGTCCGGCTACCTGCTCGAATATGGCGTCGGCGACAAAGGTGACCCGGTGGCTGCTGACGATGATCTTCTTTCCCAGTCCGGCGACGGTCACGTGGGCGCCGGCACGACGAAGCATGTCGATCGGACTGAGGGCCTCGATTTCCTCAAAGCCATCAGCCAGCACGACGACAATCTGTTTCTCTTCCATATCGCTTTCCTTACAGGGGTTTTTCCTCGCCTTGACGCAAGAGCTGCGCGGCCCTCAGGACCAGGCGCTCGGTCTCGGCCCAGCCGACGCACTCGTCGGTGACCGACTTGCCGTACTCAAGCTGGGAGATGTCGGAAGGGATTTCCTGGCGCCCGTCCTGCAGGAAGCTCTCCAGCATGAAGCCGCGGATCGCCTTCTCGCCCCAGCAAACCTGGTCGATCACGCTGCGCAGCACGCGGGCCTGGCGTTGCCACTGCTTGTTGCTGTTGGCGTGGGAGCAGTCGATGACGATCGATGGCTCCAACCCAGCGGCCGTCATGGCCTTGCGCGCCGCCTCGACGTCGTCCTCGTAGTAGTTCGGAGACCCCCCGCCACCGCGCAGGATCAGATGGCCGCAATCGTTGCCGGTAGTGTGATAGACAGCCGACATGCCGTTCTTGTCGATACCGATGAAGGCGGCAGGATTGCGTGCGCTCTTGATGGCGTTGATCGCCACCCCGACATCACCGTCGGTCGAGTTCTTGAAGCCGACCGCGACGGAAAGGCCGCTGGCAAGGTTGCGGTGGGTCTGGCTGGAGGTGGTACGGGCTCCGATGGAGGACCAGCTCATCAGTTCGTCGATGTACTGGGGGATGATGGGGTCGAGGACCTCACACCCCAGGGGAAGCCTCAGGTCTGTCAGCTTGACCAAGAGCTGACGGGCGACCTCGATACCCTTCTGGATGTTGTAGGTGCCGTCCATGTCCGGGTCGAGGATCAGCCCCTTCCAGCCGACGACGGTGCGGGGCTTCTCGAAATAGGAGCGCATGACGACGAACATGACGTCGCTCACCTGGTCGGCGAGCTTCTTCAGGCGTTGCGCGTAGTCCAGCGCGGCGCGTGGGTCGTGGATCGAGCAGGGTCCGATCACCGCAAGCAGGCGGCGGTCGTTGCCCTTGATGATGTTGTTGACCGTCTCTCGTGCGGAAAGGATGAACTCCTGGGACGCAGGAGACAAAGGATACTTGCGAGCGATTTCCTCAGGGGAAGCGATCGGCTCGACATTCTTGATTCGGATATCTATTGCCATATGGTGACAGGTATACCACGAAGCGGCGGAATTTGGGAATTGCGTTTCCCGTCAGACCGGCGTTTGCTTTTCCTCTCCGATGCTTATTGACACTTTATCATATTTTGTCAAAAATAACATTAATTAATATTTCGTCAATTTAACACTGCAAGGAGTACCCTGTGAAAACCATCAGACCCATTCTCGGAATCGGTATTGCCCTCATGCTTTCCTGTCCGCTTTTCGCCACTACCCGCAATTGGGTCAGTTTCGCCATCGCCCCGGAATGGGATTCCTATGGCATCGACGCCGACATGTATCTCAACAAGGTGACGACCCAGACGGGGTATGAGGCCTATGGCAACGCGATGACGGCTGGAAATCCCTACCACTTCGACAACGTCAAGCTCCACGACACGCTGCTCGCCCTGGACTTCGAGGGTGCGAACTACTTCGAGAAAGAGGCCCGTTTCGGCCTTATCTACGGTGTGGCTTTGCAGAAAAAGATGAGACAGGACATCGACAGCGACGAGATCGACTCACTGCTCGGCGGGAATCTCGGACTGGATGAGGATGACTACAAGCTCGGCATCAAGGCACGCCTGTTGCTCAGCTACCGCTGGTTCTTTGGCGATGGGCAAAAGCTCGGCATCGAGCTGGATGGCGGAGCCTTCTTCAAGTACATCAGCGCCGAGAACGACAACGTCGACATGAAGATCCTCTATGCAGGCCCCTCCCTGCAGGCAGCCTTCCTGTACAACTTCACCAAGCATTTCGGCATCCGCACCGGCTTCCGCCTGGACATCCCGCTTTCCAACAACATCAAGCTGGACATGGACCTTTCGGAAAAGGATGTTGGGGGCATACCCAGCAGCGTTGCCTCGGTGACGGAAAACAAGATCTACGCCGAAGGCACCACCGGCGCGGCACCAATCGCCTACAACCTGATGCCCTTCATCGGCGTGGTCTACAACTACTGACTCCCTGCACTTTCTTGCCGAAACGGGCGCTTCCTCCTATGATGGGGATAAGAGGAAGCACCAGCTATGAAGAAACTACTTGCAACACTCGCGACTCTCGCTCTGGCAGGGAGCCTGTTCGCCACCAGCACCCAGGCACAGCTTGCCACGACGCTGAACACCGGCGATTCCTACGCTCTGTGGACCATCGACAAGGATTCCCACGAGTTTGAGTTCGCCTTCAACGCGGACTTCGGCATGACCTTCAACCAGTTCATGGGGTTCAACGTCATGTATGCCTATAGGAAGGGATCCGATGAGAATGTCTTCCGTCCCGCCTTCACGATGGGCACCAAGCTGGGGAACAAGGGCTGGAGGATCATGATGCTGGCCGGCCCGACCTTCACCATCACCAGCGACGACACCATCTACGGTGCCGATTTGATGGGGTACCTGACCTACGACGTCAATTCCCGGTTCTTCATCAGGGCAGGCAGCGGGCTTTCCCTCACATGGGAGAAGGACCAGCACGACGACTGGCAGTGGAATGCCGAGGTGCTGATGCCGCAACTCGGGCTTGGATTCACCTTCTAGTCTTCCCTATCCATACGAGGGATGCGCCGTCGTGGGCATCCCTCGTTTTCCCATCCCGATACGTTCCTAGTGCTCCTCCGGAAGCTGGCCACTCATGCGCTGGGATGCCATCCGCTTCATCGGCCGGATCAGGAGCACGCAGACCAGGAAGGTCAGCAGGTCGGCAGCCGGCTGGGACAGGTAGATGCCCTCGACACCGAACCTTCCCGGAAGCAACAGGATGAAAGGAATATAGCAGATACCTTGCCTGATCATCGAAAGGAAGAGCCCCAGGCGCGAAGCGCCGATGTCATGTCTCCGTTTCGGATGAAAGAAAATCGCTCTCAATAACTGAATCACTTCGTCTCATGGCAGAAAGCGGGTGTACAGGTACTCGAAGGTTCCATCAAGGATGGGACGGAACGCATCCACCTTGCTGGTCAGCGCGGGGGCCATCAGGGCATAGAGCTGGTACATCTCCTTCTCCGCAAAGATTCTCAGTTCCTCGTTCAGGGCGAACTTGTTGAAGACCCCCGGGTTGACCATCGCGTAGGCCTGGTAGTAGAGGACGAGCAGCAGTGTCCGCGCCGATTGCCCCTGTTGTCCTTCCAGTACTTGTCTGGCGTGTTCTCGTGCTTCGCGAAAGTACTGTTGGTAGAGCGCTTTGGCAAGTGCTTCCTTGGTTGGGAAACACTTGTAGATGGTCTTCTTGGACATGCCCATCCTGCCAGCTAGGGAATCCACCGAGAAGCGGAGCCCCTCCTCCTGCAAACTGTGAATCGATTCCTCGATAATGTTCTGTGCGGTATCCATGTGGAAACTTTCATTTAAATTTTGTTTCCTCATAGTCAGAGTCTCCAAGAATGGCAAGAGCACAAAAGAAGGACGGCGCCTCGCCACCGCGAAGACGCCGTCCGTTCGTTTCAGCTCGTTTTTGGAAAGGTCATTTCCTCTGGTCGTCCTTCTTCTTGCCCGTACGCTCATAGAGGAACCGCTTGATCTTCATGGTCGGGGTCCGCTCGAAAGGCTTTTCCTGCAGCTCGACGTCGCTGATCTTGCTGAAGGAGGCCAGGTCCTTGTTGACTGTCTTCTTCAGGCCCTCCAGGTACTTTCTCGCCGAAACCTTGGCCTCGTCAAGGGAAATCTGCATGCTTTGGGCGTAGGACTCCATGTCCAGTTTGATCAGGGCGAGCAGTCCTCCATCTTCGGCGATCACCAGGCTTTCGCTGACGAAAGGAATGTTGTTGATCATGCTCTCGATTGCCTCAGGGTAGATGTTCTCGCCGCCAGAACCGAGGATCATCGTCTTGGTCCTGCCACGGAGCCCCAGTCTTCCCCGCTTGATGACCCCAAGGTCTCCGGTACGGAAGAAACCATCGGGGGTGAAGCTCTCTCGGGTCAGCGCGTCGTTATGGAAGTATCCCTTGCATACGTTCGGCCCCTTGACCAGGATTTCGCCCACCCCCTCTTTGTTGGGATGGTCGATTCTTACCGTCTCATGCTCCAGCACCGGTCCAAGGAAGCCAAGGTGGTGGCACTTCGGGTAAGGTCCATGGCCGGCAATCATCGGGCTGGTCTCGGTCAGCCCGTAGCCTTGGGCATAAGGGAACTTGGCGTCGTAGAGGAAGCGCTCGACCGTCGGATCAAGGGCGCTGCCACCGATGCCGAAGAACTTGATCTTGCCGCCCATGGCGAGCTTGATCTTTCTTCCGGCCGCCCGGCAGATGAAATGGCGGCTCGGTTTCCAGTGGAGCCAGAATTTGAGCTTCGGGTTCTTCAGGACCGGACCGACGCTGGATTGATAGACCTTCTCGATCAGGAGCGGGACGGTCATGATGACATTGGGACGGATGTCCTGCATCGCCTTCATCAGGATGGTCGGCGCAGGGGGCTTGCCCAGATAGAAGATGCTGAAGCCGCAGAGCATGCCCAGCATCTGCTGGGTGGTGAACTCGTAGACATGGCTCATCGGCAGGATGGAAAGGGCCTTCATGCCGGGCTTGGTCTTGAAGAAGTTGACGCAGCAGACGTCGATGTTCCAGACCAGATTCTTGTGGGTCAGCATGACCCCTTTGCTCTTGCCGGTCGTGCCACTGGTGAAAATCAGGCTAGCCAAATCCTCCTCGTCCGGAGCGGATTCCTGCCAGACTTTCTCCCACCCCTTCTCCGGTTTCGTCTCGGTCAGGCTGGTGCCAGGCGCTTTCTGGAAACCTGCACGGGTGCCGTCCAAGTCCTCCGGCTTGATCAGGAACAGGTCCTCCATGCGGATGAATTCCAACTGCTCATGACCCGGATAGCACTGCTCGAAGTGCTTGACGTTGACAATGCACCCTTTCACCCCGCTCTCGTCGATGATGTTCTGCACCTCCTTGGTGCTGAACTCGGGCAGGACAGGGACGGCAGTCAGTCCGACGCTGGTCAGGCCGAGGTATGCAATCATCCAGGTAGGGCACGACTCCCCCATCAGCAACACCTTGTCCCCCTTCCGGTACCCGCGGGAAATCAGGAACAAGCCGAAGTTCCTGCACTTATAGCTCATCTCCCGGTAAGTCACCTCGCTCGCCTCATCCTGCCAGATGGAGAGGGCTAGGCGGTTCTGGTAGCGGCTTGCTGCACATTCCAGAAGCGAGCGAAACGTATAGGCATAGACCATGTAAGGCTTCAGCCCGTCAGCCCTCTTGGGCAGACGCTTGATCCGCTTCAAGGTCCAGAGGTCATTCTTCTTGTTGTTCTTCATGCAAGCCTTCCTTCGTAGCACTTACCCTTCTCGCAGACGGTGAAAGGGCCATGGTACAACCCTCCGGCCTGCATGGCCAGCAGGCCAGGATTGTTGTTGGTCGAAGAGAGATGGATGAAATAGACCCGCTCCCCGTGGAAACCGCTATGCGTCAGGAACTCAAGGGCCTCGGTGTTGGATAGATGGCCCCATTTCCCAGCGATGCGGCGTTTCAGGGCAGGGGGGTACGGGCCATCGGCCAGCATCTCCTCGTCATAATTCGCCTCAAGGAACAGCACGTCCGCCATGCTGGCGCAGGAAAGCTGCTCCTCGGTTGTCACCCCTGTATCGGTCAGCACCATCAGCCTGTGGTCGGCTACCCCGATGTCCCAACAGACCGAACCGCCGCTGTCGTGGCTGGTGGTCATGCAGGTCAGATGGAAAGGTCCCTCGTCGAATGGGGTATCGGGCACGACCAGATGGACGGTACGCTCCGGCAGGTTGAGCCGCTGGAAGACCACCGGCTCTTTCTCCACCATCGCCCGGTTGAGCCAGACGGGAAGCCCCGTCTTGCGGGCGAAGGTTCCCAGCCCGTGGACATGGTCGGGATGCAGATGGGTGACGCAACACCCCACGACACTCGAAAAGGGGATATCGGACAGGGAAAGCCGGCGTTTCAGTTCGACCAGACTGAAGCCTTGGTCGACCAAAAGCGTCCGCGTTCCATCACTGATCGCATAACTGTTCCCGTTCGATCCCGAACCAAGCACCGCATAATGAACCATATAGAATAAAGTAGTAAACATGGGATGTTTACTCAAGCGTTTCTCCTTCTTGACCTGTTCCAATCTTTCGCTGGTATATCTTCACTATCCCCCGCAAGGATTCACTAAAATCGCCTTTCCAGTTTCTGCTCGTTGCAGGGCAGGGGGCTTTGTGCTACCATCCTTTCACGGAATTTTCCACAAGGAGTCTGCAAGATGGATTTGACGAAGAATCGTATCAAGGCACTGCTTGCCCGCCAGAGCGGTGACGAGATCGTTCAGGCTGATGGATGGGTCAGGACCAAACGGGACAGCAAGAATGTCTGCTTCCTGTCGGTCAACGACGGCTCCTGCCTGCAGGGCCTGCAGGTGGTCATCGACAAGGCGAAGCTGAACGACAACGCGGTTCTTGCCTCCATCACCACTGGAGCGGCGGTTTCCTGCCGCGGAAAGATTGTCGCCAGCCAGGGAGGGAACCAGGCTGTCGAGATGCAGGCCGAGGAGGTCAAGCTCGTTGGTCCCTGTCCGAACGACTACCCCCTTCAGAAGAAGTTCCAAACGGTCGAGTATCTGCGTGAGATCGCCCATCTGAGAGCCCGTACCAACACCTTTGGAGCGGTCATGCGGGTGCGCAACACGCTGGCCTTCGCCACCCACCAGTACTTCCAGCAGAACGGCTTCATCTATGTCCACACGCCGATCATCAGCGCGAGCGACGCCGAGGGCGCCGGCGAGCAGTTCACCGTCACTACCCTGCCGTTGGACAACGTCCCCAAGACCAAGGACGGCAAGGTCGACTGGAGCAAGGATTTCTTTGGAAAGATGAGCAAGCTGACCGTCAGTGGACAGCTTGAGGGCGAGACCTACGCCACCGCCATGAAGAACATCTACACCTTCGGACCTACCTTCCGCTCGGAGAACAGCGTCACCAAGCGCCACCTCGCCGAGTTCTGGATGATCGAGCCGGAGATGAGCTTTTGCGACATCGAGGGCAACATGGACGTGGCCGAGGAATACCTGAAGTTCCTCTTCAAGGCAGCCCTCGAGAAGAACCCTGAGGACCTGGAGTTCTTCGAGAAACGCGTCCAGCCCGGCATCATCGAGACGCTGCGGCACGTCGTCGAGACCCCGTTCGCCCACATGACCTACACCGAGGCGATCAAGGCGCTCGAGCCGCACAACGGCGAGTTCGAGTTTCCGGTCCACTGGGGCAGTGACATCCAGACCGAACATGAGCGCTACCTGACCGAACAGGTCTGCAAGAGCCCGGTGATCGTCACCGACTATCCGGCCGCCATCAAGAGCTTCTACATGAAGCAGAACGAGGATGGAAAGACGGTCCGGGGCATGGACGTGCTGGTCCCCCGCCTGGGCGAGATTATCGGGGGAAGCGAGAGAGAGGTCGATTACGACAAGCTTCTTGCCCGCATGCGCCAGCTCGGCATGAACACCGACGCCTACTGGTGGTACACCGACCTGCGCAAGTATGGAACGGTTCCCCACAGTGGCTTCGGCCTAGGCTTCGAGCGCGCGGTCATGTATGTCACCGGCATGCAGAACATCCGCGATGTCATCCCCTATCCGAGAGCAGTCGGTCAAATCGAGTTCTGATGGACTGGATTGTCTGGAATCCCTGGCACGGTTGCACGAAGTATAGCGAAGGTTGCCGGAACTGCTACGTCTACCGCAGGGACCAGCGTATCGGAAAAGACGCTTCTCTGGTCACCAAGACAAAGGACTACGACCTGCCCATGCGAATGGACAGGTCGCGTCGTTTCAAGGTTCCTGCCGGCAGCCATCTGTATTGCTGCATGACCAGCGACTTCTTCCTGGACAAGGCCGACCCGTGGCGCAAGGAAGTCTGGGACATGATCCGTCTCAGGAACGATCTTTTCATCACCATCATCACCAAGCGTGTCGAGCGGGTACGCTCTTGCCTGCCCCCTGACTGGGGGGATGGATGGGAACATGTCTCCCTGTGCGTCACCATGGAAAACCAGCGGGAGGCGGACAGGCGCCTTCCGCTGCTTATCGGCCTTCCCTTTCAACATAAGGAAATCATCTGCGAGCCGCTTCTCGGCCCGATCCGCTTCTCTCTTCCGCTTTCCCCCATCGAGCGGGTGACCGTGGGAGGGGAAAGCGGAGACGCCGCCCGCCCTTGCGACTACGATTGGGTGCTCTCCATCAGGAAGCAGTGCATCTCCCAAAACGTCTCTTTCTTTTTCAAGCAGACCGGTTACAGGTTCATCAAGGACGGCAAAGGCTACCTGATCGACCGGAGCCTGCAGCAAAGCCAGGCGCGCAGGGCCTCTATCGATTACCAGTCGACGTGATACAGGGCGCTGTTGCTTGCCGCCACCATCTGCGCCGAGGAGCGCACCTTGAACTTGATGAACAGGTGCTTCTTGTGGGTGTTGACGGTCGAACGGCAGATTGACAGGCTGGAGCAGATTTCCTGGGTGGTCAGCCCCGCGGCCACCAGTTGGAAGACCTCCATCTCCCTTCTGGTCAGGGAAACCGAGCACTCGGCCTTGTGGGCGGTGCCGAAAAGCAGGTGGTACAGCGTCTGATGAAGCTGGGGGGCGTCAACGGACCGGTCGGCGTACCAAAGGTTCTTTCCCTCGGGCAGAGCGGCCACTTTCTCGCGCAGGTTGCTGACCAGCACCAAGAACCGCTTGTCCTGGTAGAGCTCGCAAAGGACAGGAACCTCGCGAAACAGGGTGAGGTAGTCGCGGACCACCACCAAGGCCACTTGGTCTTCCAGGACGGGAGGCTTGCGCGCCGTCCAGTAGCAGAAACGTGGCTCGAAGCCACTTGACTCGGGAAGGAGCATTTTCGACTCCTCCTCATCCCGTACGTCAAAACACAGACAGGTAATAAGGTATCTCATACCTATTACTACCGTCATTCCCTCCATTTCTATCGCTGGAGTTTTTGCAATGTGGTGTCAAATGCATCGCTGAAGGCTTTCAGTTGCCTCTGGTCCATCCGCTGGGTGCGCTCGCTCTGCACTCCCCATTCCCGCAACTGAGTGTTGATGTCCCGTTCCGACAGGCGCGGGGCGATATTGTGCTCGTCGTAGATGTTGCCACGGTCGTCCAGCACCACTGCCCCTTTCTCGATCAGCCGGGCGGCAAGGGGGATGTCGTGGGTGACAGCCAGCGCGGGAAGGGTCATGTGTTCCACCAGCCAGTCGTCGGCGCTGCCATCCCCGGTCGGGACGACGACGTAGGAGAGACACCCCTTGAGCTTCTTCAGTTCCTTGGGGTCTGCCAGTCCCTGCGCTTTCGCCTCACGGCGGAGACGGGCCGTCTCCTCCTCGCTGGCAATCTGGACATCCTTCAGTTTCCGGTCCGCAGCGAAGATGGTGGGGATGTGCTGCTTGAGAATGCGGCGGAGGATGACCGCACGGATGGCGGTCGGGACCGAATCCCCATCAACAAACAACGAGAGTGTTCCTTCCATGCATCAGAGGGTATCCGATTCGGCAAATCTGCGCAACTTTCCATTTTTGAAATGTTGTTGCATTTTTCGAAATGAGGCCCTATGCTTAAGGTACCACAGAAGATCAGGAGGTTCCCTTCCATGGATATTTCCAAGCTTCAGAAAGCCCGATACGACTATAAGCCGAAAATGCCCAAGATTCTTCTGAGCGACATCGCTTGCATCAAGACCTACGACGAGGAATCCACCGAGAGCGTCGGCGACCAGGCGCAAATCAAGAAACTGTTTCCCAGAACCTACGGCATGTCCGAGGTCACTATCAGGAGAGGCAAATCCACGGGAACCGGCAAGGAAATCAATATTGGCGTGATTCTCTCTGGCGGCCAGGCTCCTGGCGGCCATAACGTGATTGCGGGTTTGTACGATGCCATGCACAAGTCCAACATCGACAGCCACCTGATTGGCTTCAAAGGAGGCCCGAGCGGGCTTCTGAACGACCGCTGGATGGAGATTACCCAACCGCTGCTCGAATACTACCGGAACACAGGCGGTTTCGACATCATCGGTAGCGGACGGGACAAGATCGAGACCGAGGCGCAGATCGCCCAATGCGAGAAAGTGTTGCAGAAACACGAGATCAGCGCCCTAGTGATTATCGGCGGCGATGATTCCAACACCAACGCGGCGGTGCTCGCCGAGCAGTTTGCCGAACACAAAGTCCCGGTACAGGTCATCGGCTGCCCGAAGACCATCGACGGCGACCTCCGCAATGACAAGGTGGAACTTCCCTTCGGCTTCGACACCGCCACCAAGACCTACTCGGAACTGGTGGGCAACATCGAGCGCGACGCCAACAGCTCGCGGAAATACTGGCACTTCATCAAGCTGATGGGCCGCTCGGCCAGCCATATCGCTTTGGAGTGCGCCTTGGAATGCCAGCCCAACATCGCCTTGATCGGCGAGGAAATCCAGGCGGAGAAGATGACCTTCCAAATGGTGGTCAGGCATATCGCCGACGTGGTCGCCGCCCGTGCGGCTCGGGGCGACAACTTTGGTGTCGTCCTGATTCCTGAAGGCGTGATCGAGTTCATCCCCGAGTTCCAGTCTCTGATCAATGAGATGAACGAGCGGATTGCCCAGAAAGAGCAGGAAATCTCCAAGTTGGCTTCCAGCAAGGAACGCATCGCTTTTGTTTCCAAACTGTTGACGCCAGAGCACTGCAAGGTTTTCAGCCAACTGCCAGGCTTCGTTCAGGAGGAACTGGTGATGGACCGCGACCCTCACGGCAATGTGCAGGTCTCCAAGATCGAGACCGAGAAGCTGATTGCCGAGATGGTGGACATCGAGATGGCCAAGCGCAAGAAGGCGGGCTGTTATCGCGGTTCCTTCAACTACCAGACCCACTTCTTCGGGTATGAGGGCCGGTGCGCATTCCCGTCGAACTTCGACGCGAACTACTGCTACAGTCTGGGTTATACCAGCTTCGTGCTGATTGCAAGCGGCCTGTCTGGGTACATGGCCAGCATCGGCAACCTGCACGATTATGTCGACAATTGGCAACCGGGCGGGATTCCGCTGACCATGATGATGGACATGGAGGAGCGCATGGGAGTCATGAAGCCGGTCATCCGCAAGGCGCTGGTCGACCTGAACGGCATCCCCTTCCAGTTCTTCAAGGCCCATCGCGACCAATGGGAGGTCGAGACCTGCTACAACAACCCGGGGCCCATCCAGTACTGGGGACCGGAGAACATCACCGACCGCCCGACCAAAACGGTCTGGCTGGAGCAGATGCATCACGAATAAGGTTTTGGGAAGCGGGAGCCTTGGGGTTCCCGCTCTTTCGTTCTTCCTGTTCGGATTCTGTACATTTCGCTCGATTCATGGGATGATGGAGACAGATAAGGAGCATACACATGGGTGCATTCAAAGCGTATGATATTCGTGGTGTCTGGGGCACCGATATGAACGAGGAGATGGTCTATAAGATCGGTTTCTTCCTCCCCCGCTTGCTGGACTGCAAGGAAATCCTGGTAGGGCGTGACATGCGCCTCTCCTCCGATACCATTTTCGAAGCGCTCGCCAAGGGCATTACCGACAGTGGAGCCGACGTCTGGACAATCGGCAAGGCGACCACCCCGATGGTCTATTTCGCCACCTGCTATTTCAAGGTCGGTGGTTCGGTCCAGATTACCGCAAGCCACAACCCCAAAGAATACAATGGCCTGAAAGTCAGCAGGACGATGGCGATTCCGGTAGGCTACGAGACCGGCTTGGCGGATCTTGAGAAGATGGTGGCCACCCTTCCCGTCACTCCGGTCGAGAAGAAAGGCACCATCGTCGAGAAGGACGCGTTGGTTCCGTATGTCGAGTTCCAGCGCAGGTATTTGACCGACTTCTCAAACTTGAAGCTGGCCGTCGACTGCTCCAACGGCATGAGCTCGATCCTGGTCCACAAGGTGTTGGGTGACGACAACATCATCTACATCAACGACCATCTGGACGGCAACTTCCCCGACCACCAGCCCAACCCGCTGGAAATCAAGAACTGCGAGCATCTGATGCGGGTGGTACGCGAAAACCATTGCGACCTCGGCATCATCTACGACGGGGATGCGGACCGTGTCAACCTGGTCGACGAGAAAGGCAACTACATCTTCGCCGACATCACCATGGCCATCCTCGGCATCGAGATGCTCAAGGGCGTCAAGGGCGGAAAGGTGGTCGCCGACATCCGCTCCAGCCGCAGTGCTGTCGACTATATCAACAACGTCCTCCACGGCGAGGTCTACCTGTGGAAGGTTGGACACGTCAACGCCAAGGCAAAGATCCGTGAGATCGGAGCCGTCTATGGCGGCGAGCTTGCCGGCCACTACTATTTCCGCGACTTCTTCAACTGCGACAGCGCGGGCTTCGCCACGCTGCACCTGCTGCCGGTCTTCAGCCAGGCAAAGAAGGAAGGAAAGAGCGCAAGCGACCTGGTGAAGGAAATCGTCAAATGGGCGACCAGCGGCGAAATCAACTTCCGCCTGGAGAAGAAGGACGAGGTCATCAAAGCCCTGTACGATGCCTATGCATCCAAGGCCGACAAGGTCCTGGATTTCGATGGCTACCGCTTCGACTTCAAGGACTGGTGGTTCAACGTCCGCAAGTCCAACACCGAGCCCTATCTTCGCCTGGTCCTCGAGGCCAAGACCCCGGAAGAGGTGGCAAGGCGGGTCGAGGAAGTCAAGAAGTACATCCACGATTGACAGATCTAAGAATTACGGCATGGAATTGCTATTTTCAAATCAGATTTAGCGGTTTCATGCCTCTTTTTATCTCTATTATTCCTATTTTCCAAAACTTTTAGGAGCAACTTAGGAGCAAAAGGAAACCAATTTAGGAGCAACGACGACACTCAAACCATGGTTGTCATTTGAGATTTAGGAGTGGAGTTTCAAGCTGAGTCACTACTCCAAAAAACTATGACATCTGCAGGGATTGTTCATGTCCCACTTTTATTGATCACATCAATTGCTCAAGAGAAAGCACCTTTGGCGAGTGTGGACTGAACGTGTCATTGCCATTCATGCTATCGACCCGGTTCTTGGACAACTCCAAGTTCTCAGCAGAAGCCCTAACCACCTTCACGTTCATGGCATAGTAGAAATCGGCATGGTGCTGGTTTTCCGTAGTACCATATCCTCTCAAGTTGAGCTGATGTACCAATTCTGCCTTGGAGACAAGTTCACAGGAAGCAATGCTGCAAACGGGGGGCATAAGGATATAGTTTCCCGTGTGGTCTATATCGTTCGTGTAGAACCGGCATCGTGTCGCCTTGGCGATGTCCTTGTGGTGGGTGTATACGAAGCTTCCCTTGATGGCATAGTAATAGAAAAGGAAAGATTTCCCTTCCTGCAAAAGGCCGCTTTGCTCAAGGAACCGATAGTAATCCCCTCGAAGGTAGCCAATCACCCAAAGCTGTCTGGCATCTTTGCCTGTCGTTTCGAATCTGTTCCCCGGTTCCTGGAGGACGATGTCGGAGTAGTATTTCATGCGGTTGAGGCGTGTACTCTGCCTGGCCTTTTCCGCGATCACCTTGGCAATGAACTCCGCCAAGGCCTTTTCGCTCTGCTGGTCGGTACTGGGCTTGATGGCAAATGCGCCGACTCCCGGCAGAATCTCATCGTACAAATGGAACTGCTTTCCTTTCTCATCCGTGCCTGGATACAAGACAAAACTTCCAATCGTCCTCCGGATCGCATCGTTGTAGGTGTGCATCTTGAGCAGATCACCGCGCTTATAGGTATTGGTGGTCTCCTCTGCCTTCTCCTCGTTCAATGCATCGGTATCTTCCTTTTTTTCACCAATCAGCGCAGTCAAGTCCGTCACCCGATACTTGGCATCGAAATGGAGATAGCTCACCGCCCCATTCTGCACGGCATCACCTTCCCCATTTTTCCTTCCACCCTTATAGGTATCTGGGAAGATCGCCAGCGTATAGTCTGGACGGAATACACGGGAATAGGATCCTTCATACTGGGTAGCCTTGAACTCCTGGTTCTGGAAGCTCCGGTTGTAGTAGAGGTTGATACGGGTATGTAGAGAAGGAATGTGGAACGACTGGCAGGATTCGAAGCCCTGTCTCAATGAAATGACAAGATGCCCTTGGTCATTATTGGTGAACGGGTTCTCGTCACTCTTCAACACCTCGCATCCAGGGAGGGAGCGGATGATCTGGTAGAGTTCGAAGAACAGCCAGTATTCATAGAGGAGCGCGACATTCTTCGACTCCCCTTCATACACATCATCCTTCCCCCTCCAATCCAGCTGCAACGCCAAATCGATCATGGAATAGGCATGGAAGATCTGGGCATACCCTTCCCGCTTCTGCAACACCTGGTTGTTCTGGGGCATGATATCCAGGGGCCCCACCTCATCGAAGAAATGGTCGCGGATGATGGTCTCCAACATGGCCCCGATGGCCTTTGCCTCTTCGTAACATTCGGTTTGCTTTGGCGCACCATCCTTATCCAACGAAACAGTCAGCTGTTTGCAGATATTCAGGAAGATGCCGAGGGCGTATTTCACAAAGCGGTTGGCAGGAGTATCCAGACTATCCCGCTTATGAGTGACTGCAATCTGTTGGGGAAATGCCGAGCTTCCGATCCGCTCCCAGCCCTTGCCATAGGAGAAGGGATTCCGATAGAACTTCTGAGAAGGCATGCCACCCCCAAAGGGTCTGAATTCTTCTTCCTTCACCAGCAAACGATCGGGATTCCGTTTTATGGCTCCAAACAGGCTCTGGATATTGTCCCCATAGCAGAATTGTCGGAGAAAGATGAATTGCTCCAACAACGTCTGGGCAGATTCCGAGCTTTGGGTGAATGCGTTGGACGTAGCACCTTCATAATCCAGCAGGAGTTGGGAACAATGCTGGGCCAATGCGTCAGAGAGGGCGATGTAATCATCATAATGCATCTTGGCAGGGACGACTTCAAACCCCAGAACGGTTTGTCTTGTAAAGACATCAAGGAACCTGGACCGCCCGAGATAGTTGATGAACTGGAAAGAAAGCAGGTCTTTGTCACGATTGCATTTGAGAAACTTGTTCCCACTATCCTCCCCCTGCAACCGTATATGTTTCAGAGCATCCTCAGGACCTTCAATCCTCAATATGTATGTTTTGGTTTCGGTAAGCCGCAATACAGGAACATCAGCCAATCCCTGCTCGACAGCGATCCAAGGATGATGAGTGCCAGAAACCGAATAGGAATACGCTCTGAAATCATCACCAAGTTCGCAATCGTTTCCGTTATCCCAATCGACAGCAGAGAACTCACCATCAAGATAAAGCTTGATGGTGGTACTCTGATAGTGATAGCTGATAGCGGCAATGTTCATGGCTCAAATGAAACTCGCGTATTGGACTTGTTCAAGACGTTTGATCATCTGCCCGATCTTGGCATGGCTGAGCATTTTCTTAGGATTTTCATCCGGACCGCAGAGATCTCTGAGGTCATGCAACAGCACATCAAGCTCTTTCTTGTTGCCATGAATCTTGGGAAGTATCTTCTGGACAAGCTGTTCGTCCTCAGCCCGTTCCAAGTCGAATGTCCCCTTGTCCTCCTCCAACTCATATGCGGCACATACATATTGGCGGATTTCCCGCACAGCACGATATGCGAACTCAAATCCGCTGTCTGCAACTTTGTCGTAGACGCTCTTGAAGAAATCCTTCACCTCACCCATCTCAAGGGTACTCTGGTATCCAGGATCCCGTATCTTCTGTGCCAACGAAAGGAAAGCTCGGGCGACTGACTCACCGGCAGGTACTATCTCTTGAGAGCCCTTGCCCCCATCAAACAAGCCCAAGATATCCTCTTCATCCGGTTTGAACTCCACCACATTGGCACGGTCAAGCACCTTGGGACTGAACATGTAGGTAGTCTCGTCGATGTTCACCGTACCGACAACAAACAAGTTGGCTGGGAATGGCAAGAAACCTCCCGGATACCCATCCAGTTTGAAAGGTTGATCAGGCACTTCCATATGGCTGAGAAAGTCAGAGAAATACCGTTCCACATGGCTGAGATTCATTTCATCAAGAATGAGAAAATGAGGAATATCCGAGTGAGCGTTCGCCCTCTCGATCAACGACACAATACTGGTTTTGACATATTCCCCTTTCCCATCATTTGCCAGTGGATTGTAGAAACCAAGAATCTTGGTATTGTCTGTCCAGTCAGCTCCAACTGGAACAAGTTCCCAGTTCTTGGCCCCATCCTCATCCACTTCAAGATACTTGGCAAATTGTGTGGCAATACGAGTCTTGCCAGTACCACTGTTGCCAGTGAGAATCACAAAAGGCTTGGCCAAGAGCGAGGTAATAAAACGACGGGAGATATCATCATGAAACAAAATCGGGATATCGTCCCAAACGAAAGATCCGTAATCTGCCAAAGGTGCTGTATTTCCTTGCGCAATTTCTTCGATCCGGACTGGCGTTCTAGTGGCATCTTTGAAGAACTTGTTATTAAGTTCATCCAGCTCATGACCCACCATAGACCCACTCTCTTGAGACTTTATCCCATACAAGTCATATTCAAGCTTTTCTTTTCGCTTCAAGAAAACAATATAGCTTTGCGCATGCAACAACTTCCGAAATGCAACGAATTCCGAAGAATCCATATTGGTCATAGATATCTGAAGTTGATCGTTTGCGTCTCCCCGTCGTGATCGCACAATGCTTACATGAACCAACTGATCATCACCTTGAAAGAGGCTGGATTTGGGGTCTAAATATTCAACATTGTCTTTATGTAGCCATACAGGAATCTGAGCTACAAAAAACTTTTTCATTATTTCTTGATTCTTGTCGTCCTTATCATACACAAAGTCGAAATAGGCATCAGCGCGGACGTACGGGAACATGTCCATTTGCTCACCAGTAATAGCTATGTGGGTTTGGCCTTCGTTATCTCCAATTGGACATAATCATCATTATGTACATTGATATAGGAGACTACTTGATCTTGCGTTATGCTGGATAAAGGACTCCACCCCAAATCCGACTTGGAAATCGTAACCAAAGTAGCCAATTCTTCTTTGGACAGGACATTGCCCCAGCCTTCCTGGAGATAGACAAATGTTTTCAAGGACAGAGAAGAAGGAGTCTGCGAAATACCAATCTTGCCATTATAGGCAGACTTTATAGCCTGTCTGACTTTATTTATCTGCACATACTGGTTTTCCAAGAAGAAAGGAATTTCTTCGTCATGGATGCTTCTCTTATACACATGCGAGGGAGTGATCAGAAGCTTCCTGGCATCAGGAACTTCAAAGAAACCACCACGTTCGACAGGTTTGGCTTCCGGACTAAGACAGGCATGAATGTGCAGGCTCCATCCACCCTTCCAAATAGCCGTGGAAACAGTTCGTGTGAAATGAAGCTGGATCTCAGGAGAAAACTGGTAGCCAAAAGGTTTGTTGTAATGATGTTTAGGGATTTCAAGAAGCCGGATATTCTCTCTGGCAAGAAATGTCCGCAATGATGCCTTTCTGCCGATTTGATTGTAATGGTAGAAATCGGCTTTCTGACGAAACCCATTGCCCAAATTCACATATTCTCCAGTATTTATTCCCTCATCGACAGACACGATGAATGGAATAACACATTCTGTGAGAGATTGCTCCTTTGTGTTAGCTGCTTTCCAACAAACGACTTCCGGTAACCCAAGGCGTCTTTCTATCACCACCAAATCAGTCAAGGAAAGATTGCTATGGAGACTGGAGTGAATAAAAGAGTCCCTGTCTGCATTAAACAATGCATCTTTTGATAGGCCGTAGACCACAAGGTCCTGGTTTCTTTGCAACAGCAGATTCAGAATCCCAGATGCGCCTTCCGGAAGGTCTTGTGCTATGCCTACAACTCCGAATTGCAAATCAAGGCGTTCTTGCAAGTGATTCTGCAGCTCTTCAAACTTGCAAAAAAACAGGTTACCATCACCTTCGTAGATCTGACTCAGCAAAGAAACAGGATTGAACGGAGCCGACAGGGCGAAAGTCACTCGAAGTCTGTCATGATGGGGATTGTTTGCCCATTTCCGTATAAAGAAAGGAGATGCATTAATCATCAAGACATCCGATTGGTTCCCTATCATTTCCCCTGAAATCAAATCATAGTACAGGCCACTCTCAATCCAGGCATATGTTGCTCTTTCTCTATTAGTCCCCCCTTCCTTTACTTTTTTCTGGCGATAAAGAGCACAGAGTGCCACCATTGGGTCTTCAAGTTCATTCAATGCATCACAAACAGATTCAAACTGAGAAAGAGCTTCTTGGCGGGACAGGCGAAAATTTGCCTTCATGCCGACTGCGTCAAGAAGGCCACGAGCTGTCCGGCATTCCATATTGCCGAAGAAAAACAATCGGCAAACTTCAAACTGCACCTGAAGCCCTTCGACCAGGCTGGTTTTCAATTTGTAGACTGCATTCTCCGCTTTTTCGGCTGCATTCTTGTCGCTTCCAAGAGCTGTGTTGGCAGGATTGACCCAAACGACATATGAAGCTCGAAAAAGTTCCGAGAACATGATCTCGTTGAGCTTGTGGATCCATGGATATTTGTTTTCTATCAGTTCACAATATAGTCTGTAAACATCTTGTTCAGTTGCTTCAACAAGTGGGTCAACGCCAGGTTTGTGCAAAAGTATCTGAATGATGTACAACGTAACCGCAAGTTCTACCGGGTCATCAATATACTGGCACTGATCTTGCAAAGAATACCAGAAATCATCTACTGACTTTCCCTTTTCTGACAACGCCCCAAACTGATCATACAGTTTCTCCGCATACTTTGACCGGACTCTGCTCTTCAATATCCGCTTTATCAGTTTGTTCCATCGTCCCGCATCAGGAAGTACAGACGAGAGATACAGTGTCTTGAAATCTTCCCAACTGATACCCAAGACGCTCTCCAAGGATGGGGATGACACGTTCGGCAAGACAGGATCATCCCCTTCTCTCAGTGATGACCATTTCCCTTTGTCTCCCTGTTTTGTCCCCAAATTCATCCACATAATCCCCGACTTTCCAATCAGCAAACAAGCAAAAGGTAGAGGCAAATATCAGAACCATTAGTAGAAACGACAACCTTCTCATCACGAAAAACTCCTAAGAAAACTGAATACTTTGATTGCACTCCCCAACATAGGAAATTCACTATTTATTAGGGCATAAGAAGCAAAATAGATTGTGGAAACCGAAGGAAACACGAAACAGTATTATTGTTTGATCCATTAGGTTTCAGAGAATTAAGTCACCATAATGCGTGTTTTCGATTTACAGGGGAAATGCCGTCGGTACAATCCGTCGGCATTTCCTATTATTCCTCACATATCCACAGGCGGGTGTAGGTCCCACTCGGGGAAACAGCTTGCAAAACCGCTGAGATTCTGCGTAAGCACTATGCTTTCGTTCCTGTGTTGCTCCTCGTCGTCCTGCCCGAACATCGCCTCCAGATCGGCGAAATCGGAAGAATCCTCCATCCCGTTGTCCATGACTTCATTCTCATCCATACTCCACCTCCCTCTCGTCAAGCAATCTTCTCGATCTTTTTCTCTTCGAACGCCTTGACTGCGTTGTTTGCGGCTCTCCACTGCTCCGTGCAAACATCTATCTTCTTTGCGCCTTCCTCGTAAAGACGGCTGTACCTGTCAGTGATGTCGGCCTCCGCCTTGCTACGGGCTTTCCTTGTCTTGTTCGGGGAAAGTGCCAAGAGAAGCGCGGCAACCAGTCCGAGTCCTCCCACTATTGGGCTGACAAGAAGCAAAGCCACAATCGAAGCGACAGCGACAATTCCCGCCATGATCAGCGGTCCTTTGGTTTTGTACTGAGCATCCAAGGAAGCCAGTTCCTGTCCCTTCTTCTGATCCAAGTGGTTCTTGTAATCCTGTTTCAAGGCATCTCCGTCATTGCCATCGCTGCTCTGCCCGGTCCAGTCATCGATGTCGATGGTTATCTGTTTGGGGAAACTGCCCTTCTTCTCATTGATGTATTTGCCGAAACCCTTGTTGATATAACCGCTCAAGAAGGTCACCGCCGTTTTTCTCTCGGAAGGAAGAACATCCTTGCCACCCTTTATCGCGTTGACCAGATGGGATACAAGATCCATGGTTTTCCGCCGGCTTTCCACTCTCCGTTTCTCGACAATCCGGCGTGCGGCATCTTCATCGCCGTGGCAGGCTTTCACAGCCTCATAGTATTCTTCCTTCTGCCTCAGTTCCACCTCGGCCTTGTCATCGGCATTCACCAGCTCGATCAGTTTCTTGTCGACCGCCTTGCGGAGCGCATCCTGGTCGACCTGGGCATTTCGGATGGTCTCGAATTTTTCGGATATCGAGTCGACTGCATCGATACGGCTCAGATAATCCTTGATGTAACCGAACTCCTTCACACAGTTCATGAGGGCGGGATACTTGGCCTCTTCGTTGACATTGAATTTGTCGAAGTACTGCTGCCATGTTTCCGTCTGCTCGTCATCAAAGTTGCTGTTGCTACTCTGGATCTCACTGATCCAGCGGGAGATGAAGTCATCGCACATGTGTTTCTCATCTGGTCCGAAAATGCCGTTTATGTAAGCATTGATATAGACCATGCTGTCTTCGTCGAAACTGGCGCTGTTCTGGGTCGCGAAATACCGGGAGAGCCACTCGTAGCTGGTCTGGGTCCTGTTGTTTCTCCGGCAGATCAACGCCATGACGAGCGAAGTGTGCTCGTTGTCTCGCTTCACGGCTTCCCTTATTGCCCGGTCGGCAAGGTCCTTGTCGTTGTTGATCCAGGCCGCGAGTGCCACAAGAACGGGAGAGAGCCAATAATTCGGCGTGGAGATCATCAGCTCTTCCGAGACCGTGGATACCGTGGTTTTCCTTACCAGTGCGGAGTCGGTGGCCTGGAGGATGCCGATCATGGAATTACGGACCGCGCTGTAGTTTCCGAAGCGTTTTTCCATTTCCTGTCGGACCGCAATCAGCTCGGTGGATGCCTGCGCCAGGGAGGAACTCTTCCGCTGTTCATCCATCATGTGCACGAAGTCATCGCGCAGTTTCATGAGTTCTTTTTTTGTATTCTGCAGTTCGGTGTTGGTAGCCAGGAGTTGCTGGTTCATATACAGAACGTTGTCATTCACTTGGGAAATGTCTTTCTGCAGATCTTTTCCAACGCTGTTGATCTTGTTTTCCAAAGCAAAAGTGCTAAATGTATCACCCATTGTCTGTTCTCTCTCCTTTTGTTTCTACGCTATAGTTGCGTCACTTTCATATTTCTTCAACATGGCACTGAACGCTCCCAAAAACTTGCTCTTGCCGGGGCTCTCCTTCATGGCATTGATGATGCGTCCGACCGGAAGCACGTAATGGTCATGGAAATACTGCGTCCTTGCTTTCATATAGAAGCTCTTCGTCACATACGGGGAGTCCGGATTGGACTGGATGCCCTTCAGAAGCGCAAAGCAGGTTTTGGGGATGTTGCAGTTCGCCGCAAGATCGCAATAAAGATCCATGTGTTCCGCCGTCATGAAATCCGCTGAAGGATACTTGCCTATGCAGTAAGGACTCACCGTCTCAATGAACTTCTCCAGTTCGGGCCTGTCCCTTTCGCTCTGCATGTTCTTCACCATTAGGATTTCCATGTCGGACTCGTAGTCCCGCAGGTTGTAGAGCGAAAGCGTGAAAAGATTGATCAGATCACGGACCTCGTCGTATTCCAGCGCGACATCATCGATTTTCCTGAAGAATTCCTTGATTGCCCCGCTGCGCCCCTCGACGAACTCGTCGCAGTAGGCAAGTATGAACAGGGCGGCGGCGTTGTCCTGCATGATGTTGAGGACATCCGAAGCGAATTTCCTCGCGTTCACACGGTTGCCGCTCTTGAAGAACTGGATGGCATTGTCCTTGGTGAAGGCGACTTTTCCGTTCGCGCCCAACTGGGCACGCGAGTAATATTCCTCCCTTCCACACTGGTTGCAGTGGAGCTTGCGCGTTACGGGATCGAAGACGACATCACTGCTTCCGCATCCGTTGCATGTCAGACCTTGAAGTTCCATACCACTCTTCCCCGAATGTCAGCGGATCGAGGAAGAAAGGGCATTGTTCTTCTTCAGGATACGGTCAGCGTCTTTGATGTTTTTTACAATCCCGTCTGCGGCTTCGTTGCCAGCCAGCTGTGCCTTGATCTCACCGATCTTTACACTCAATTCCCTCACGGCCTCGTTCGAGAATGTGTGCGTCATCGAAGAGCTGAAGTCGATATTCTCCTTCAATTTCCTAAGCGCGCTTTTCACCGTCTCGTCATCAGCCATGGCGATGAGCTGGGAAAGGTCGGACGAGACCCCCGTCAATGGACGGATCCTCGCGCTGACGGAAGCACTCGTCTGGAGGACACGGTCACGGTACGAAGCAAGCGGGATCCTTGCGATGACCATTATGAGGAAAAGAACGAGATTCACACCGAGAGGGACGGCTTTCGGGTCATTCCTCGTCCCGAGAAACCAGAAGACCGTGTTGGCGATGAGGGTGATGGACAGATAGACAATCGACAGGATGTACACCAGACCATTGATCTCCGTCACATCCCTGGAGTCCTGAAGCTTGTGGAACCATGCGCCCATGGATATGCCGGAGGCAATGAAAGCACAGATCTCCCCGACCAAGCCACACCATCCATAAAATCCCATGGAAGCGGGTTTCCTCGCCGAGAACAAGATGACCAGCCAGACAAGAAGCACAAGGACTTCCACCAGAATGAAGCGTTTCGTATTTCTTACAGACATCGGCATCTCCTCAGATTTTCGCACCGCAGTTCATGCAGAACTTCGCGCCGGGTGTGAGTTTCGCCCCACACTGCGGGCAGACCAGATCTCCAAGCCGGGTTCCGCAATTCATGCAGAACTTGGATCCGGGAGGGTTCACGGTACCACAGCTGGGACATTTGACTCCCTGCTCCAGCTTCTCCCCGCAACCGGAACAGAACTTGGCTGTCACCGGGTTCTCCTGCCCGCACTTACTGCATTTGATGGTTCCCGCGCCATCCGAAGGAGAAGAACCGGAAGCAGGTCCAGGCTGCGATGTGGCAGCAGAGACCGTCTGCTGGGCGAGGTTAGTGAACCCGGCCCCCATGGCTCCTCCCATACCAACGCCCATGCCAAGGCCAAGCCCCGCACCCAAAAGGCCGGAAGCCGGAGCGCCCTGGTTGGAAGCGGCAGCCTGCATGACGTCCATGCCGCGTTCCTGGCCGTACGTGTATCCTTCCCTCGCCCGCTTTCTTGCCATAGCCTCGGATTCGATATCCATCTTGCTCGCGTTCCCCTGCGCCTCAAGAGTCGCGCGCTTCTTCTGGATCTTCATCTCGTTGATCGCAGCAAGATCCTCCTCCAAGGGTTTGATGCTGTTGAAGGAGAAGTTGTCCAGAGTCAGGCCGAAATCATCGAAATACCCCGAGAGCTTCGATTTGAGCAGGTCGGAGAATTCCGAAAGGTGGGCGGCGATCTTGAGGATGCCTATGTTCCTCTCGGTCATGGCTTTCGCAAGAAGATCCGGCACATACTCGAGGATCTTCGCGCGCATGAAATCGGTCATCTGGTCTCTTGTATAGAGCTCACGGGTGCCTACCACTCTCGTCAAGAACTTCCTCGCCTGGATGGGCGCAACCGTCGTGTCGTTCTGCTCTATATGCGCGCCGAACAGGCCGTAAGCTCTGACATGGACGTTCACTTCCTCTTCGGGATCCTCCACGAGAATGGGGTCCTGGGTCCCCCACCGGAGTTCGTTCATGTATGTGGTATTGACGAAATAGACGTAGCAATGGAATGCGGACGTTCCGCCTGTCAGCTTGTGGGTCAGATTCCGGAAAGGAGCGAACCTGCTGTCCCCGGTATCAAGCTTGATCTTGCAGGGACCGATGAACACGGAGACCTGCGAGGCTCCTGATCCGTCCGGATTCGAAGAACTGCCGGCGGTCAGATTGTTGGTGAATACAGCCATCTGAGAAGGAGCAACCTGCAGATAGGATCCATTCGGAAAATCCTCGTACGGGTATTTTATGGCCAGCAATGAAGCCCTTTTGTCATCACCATGCTCCCACTTAATATTGTCTACCGAAAACGAACCGATCAGACCTTTATGTTCAGCCTCTTTCGGATTGTCGCTATGAAACAAAGACATGAATATCCCTCCTACAAAAACCCCTCATTATTGTACACCGGATTCCCAAGAAATGGTGAAAAATGTCATTTTTGGGTTCTTCACGGAAAGTTGGGGGATGAGAAAAATAGGGTACCGCAATAGTTGAAAAAAGAGCATGCTGTCTGGTTCCATTTTGGTTACCAACCACAAAAAGGAAACCTTACAGACATGCCCGACTCACAAGATACCCAGATCCACCTTTCGTGTCAGCACTTCCAGTGCGACTCCTTCCGGTTTGACAAGCAGAAAAGGCGCCTGATTCTGCCATTCTCCAGCACAAGGCAGACAAGCACGGTCAAATGCCCCCAGTGCGACAACCAGATGCATGTCCATGACCACGGCGTGATGCATGTCAAGGACATGCCGTTGCAGTATGGCACGACCCAGACCCTTGAGGTGCATTACCACCGCTACCGTTGCCCGCACTGTGGCAAGACGTCCAGCGAGAAAGTCCCGCTCACCTATCCTGAGACGAGAATAACCCACAGGGCCGCCGCCTGGGTGAAGGGACTGATGCGATGGCAGATGCCGGTCAGCACGGTGCAGAAGATCACCGGCATACACTGGGAAACAATCCGGAGAATCCACAAGC
>JAQYHB010000051.1 GCA_028722305.1 Spirochaetales bacterium | reverse complement strand
TGCCCCCTGTCCGAACTCTCCCGGTCCCCCCTTGGAGATGCCGACCCCCTGGGGGTCCTCCAGATAGGGCAGGACCTGCCTCCAGCCCATCTTGGCGAAGTCGTCGACGAACTGGCTGGCGAGGTAGGCGAGGATCTCCTTATTTCATCAGCCGGTGCTTCAGCTCCTCGTCCACGAGGATGTCGTCTTTTGCAAAATCCATATGCAACCTCCTGCCCTATACATACGGACGTCCTGTGAGGTTTGTTGCATGGGAAATGAAGAAATTTCCGAATGTGTTTCCAACATATTGCAGAAAAAAGAAATAAAATTCCAAAGAAGCATCATCCATACAGAGGGAAATGCCCCCTGCGAGCAGAAAAAAATCCCATCGCATCAGGGTTTCTCCTGGCGATGGGAAAATAGGCGTTCACGGCCGTCCAGCCGTACCGGAGGCTGGACTCAGACAGCAGCCCCGTAGACCAGGTTCGGCAGGAACAGCACTACTTGGGGGAAGAAGATGCAGACAAGCAACACCATGACGACCGCGAGATACAGCGGCCAGGATGCCTTGACGGCGTCCCCTACCGAGCAGCCCATGATCGAGGCGCTGGTGTAGAGCGCGACACCGACCGGAGGCGTCGAGCAGCCGAAGGTCACCGTCGTCATCATGATGATTCCGAACTGCACAGGATCGATTCCGTACTGCTTGATGATCGGGACCAAGATGGGCGTGACGATCAGGGTGATGACCGTGGTCTCCATGAACATGCCGAATACCAGAAGCATCAGAATCACCAGCAACAGCATGACATACGGGTTGTTGGTCACGCTGATCAGCATGTTGGTCAGCGTCTTCGGCAACTGGTCGTAGACGACGCCGTAGCTGAAGATGCCGCTGAAACCGAGAATCATCGTGATGACCGAAAGGTCCTTGACCGACTGGACCAAAGTCTCCTTGAACGCCTTCAACGTCAGCTCCTTGTAGACGAAGATGCCGACGAACAGGGCGTAGAAGCAGGCGAAGGCTCCCGACTCGGACGGAGTCATCAACCCGCCGCGGATCAGGACGATCAGGATGATCGGGAACATCAGCGCCCAGATGGAGTCCACCATGGCCTTCAGCATCTCCTTCAACGGAGCGGGCTTCTCGTGGTCCGGCTTGTAGTTCAGGTGATGGGCGCTCCAGCTGATGGCGAGCATCATGAAGATACACATGATGATGCCGGGAACGAATCCGGCGATGAACAGACGTCCGATGGAGACCTCGCCCACGGTGCCGTACAGGATCAGTCCCATGCTCGGCGGAATGGTGGCGACGATCAGGCCGGTCAGACAGTTGACGGCGGCGCCCCAGCCCCTGCCATAGCCACGGGCGATCATCTCGGGGCCGAGGATGCGGCTTTCCATGGCAGCATCGGCGACGGCGGAACCGGAAACACCACCCATCAGCGTGGACAGGACAGCGGAAACCTGGCCTATGGAACCCCACATGTGCCCGGTCAGGACGTTCGCCAGCTTCACAAGCCGCTTGGTCAGACCGGTGTTGTTCATCAGGTTGCCGGCAAAGATGAACAGCGGGATGGCAAGCATGGTGAACGACTGGGTCGTGCTGAAGGCTTTCTGGACGATGATGGTCCAGGGAAGGCCCGGCGTCAGCCAGAAAAAGAACAAACCGGAAAGACCGATGGCGAAAGCGACCGGCATCCCGAGGAACATCAGTACGAGGAATACAAGAATCGCGTTAAGCATTCTGCGCCCCCTTTCCATAGGAAGCGACAGGCTTCCTGATATCGCCCACCAGCCGCTCGATTGTCGTCTCGCACATCAAAAGCGCGCCGACAGGAACGCAGAGCGTGCACCAGGCATAGCTGACAGGAAGCGTGTTGAAGACACGGTCCCAGCTCTGGGTCACCAATGGAAAACCATAGCGGACCAGTACATACAGGAACAGCAGCATGCCGAAGTCGAACAGGATGGCAAGCAGCTTCTGCACAGCCTTCGGCAGGTGCAGCAGGATCAAATCAATCGTGATCAACGGAGTGGTCCGCATCAGCAGGTCACTCCCGATGAAGGTAAGCCAGGCAAACTCGAGCAGGGAAAAATCCTGTGCCCAGTTGATCGGCATGCCGATCTTCCTGGTTACCGCGGAAACGAAGACGAGGATGGCGATGGTCGCCAACAGGAACTCGGTGAAAAGCTCCTCCACGCGGATGACCACGGAATCGAATTTCTTAATCATCATGAACCTCAAAGGAGATAGAAAGAAACGAGGGCAAGCTGGCATGCAGCCTGCCCTCCGTGAAACGACTCGTTATTTCCCAAGTTCGGCGTAGATCTGCTTGCGCAGCTCAGCGTAACCAAGCTTGTCGTAGGCAGAGGCGACAGCGGCCTTGAACGGCGCGGTATCGACCTCGTTGATGACCATGCCGGCGTCCGCCATCAGCTTCTCGCTCTTCGCGGCTTCGTCAAGCACCATCTTGGCAGTCTCGGCACCAACTTCCTGGGCGGTCTCGACCAGCAGGGTCTGGACATCGCTGGGAAGCGTCTTGAACCAGGACTCGCCGACGATGAGGCCCTGCATCAGCTGGAAGTGACCGGTCTTGGTCATGTACTTGCAGACCTCGTAAAGCTTGGAGGGATAGGTGGAAGTGTCCTGGGCCTCGGCACCGTCAATGGCCTTGGACTGGATGCCGTTGTAGACCTCGCCCCAGCTCATCGCGATCGGGGTGGCGCCCATGGCGGCGATGGACTCGGTGCAGACCGGGCTGCCGATGGTTCTGATCGAAAGGCCCTTCAAATCCGCCGGCGTCTTGATTTCCTTGTTGGTAAGGAAGTGCCGGGGCCCATCATAGAAGTCGAACGCCAGAACGCGGATGCCATGCTTGCTGGCAAGCTCGTCGGTCCACTTCTTGAAGGTATCGGTCTTGGTGATCTGCAACGCCATGTCGTAGTCATCCATGAAGTACCCCATCATCATGATGCCCATGTCGTGGACATAGGTACCCATACGGGCGGCATCGGTGTTGACGGCAATCGGCGCGCCCTGGATGGCCTGCTCGATGACATCCTCGTCTCCGCCAAGCTGTCCGGCGGGATACAGGGTGGCGTGGATCTTGCCCTGGGCCTTCTCGTTCAGCTTGTCGCAGAACATCTGATAGGAGCGGCTGATCATGGCCTGCTCGGTCTGGCTGGTAGAGACCTTCAGCTCGATGGTCTTACCGCTGGACTTCGCTCCACCCTCGGAAGCGCCGTTGGCGAACGCGAAGGTCATGGCGGCCATGGCGACGCTCAGAATAACAACCAGTTTTTTCATTTGTTTCCTCCTCACGAAAACACTGTTGGACTAGAATATTAATATCTGACAATGGTTATTACTACAGTTTTCTCTGCGTTTATGCAATCCCTCGGCAAGCCAATCATGTACAAATGTATAAATTTTCTTGCAACAAACCCGATTATGTTGCATCAGACACAATCCATACAGAAATGGCCATATGCCCGTCCTTCTCTTCTCTTGAGGGAAAGTGCAGACAAATTGCCATCAATCTGTTGTCTAACCAACATTTTTTGCATTACAGTATAGGAAACAAAAGGAAGGAATCCATGGAAGAGATGAAAATCGACCGGAGAGCGATTCGGACACGGAAGGTCTTGCGCAAGAGTCTGTTGTCCCTCATGAAAGACCGCCCCATCGCGAAAATCACCGTAAAGGAACTCTGTGCCAAGGCAGAGGTCAACCGGACAACTTTCTATGCCCATTACACCGATATCAGCGAACTGCTTGAGCAAATCGAGACCGACTTGCTTGGGGAGATTGCCACCAACCTGTCCAGCGGGCTGTCCAATGACGCCATCAGCGACATGTTGATGAACCTGCTGATGATGATCCAGAAGAACGCCGACATCTGCACGGTGATGCTGGGCAAGAATGGAGACCAGGAATTCCTCAGCAGGATCATGGCCTATGCCGAACAGGCTTCCACTGCCAACTGGAAGAAGCAGAACCACCAGCTGACCGACGAGATGCTACACGCAATCTTCCTTTTCATCTCCAGCGGGTCGATCGCACTGATCAAGCAGTGGATTAATGACGGAATGAAGGCCAATATCAGCGAAATCGCCCTCTTCATCTCCAAGCTGACCCAGGTGGAACTCAGGAACCTGCAGTTCAACTGACCCCTCCAGACACAAAAGAGGGCGGGATGGCAAACACCCCGCCCTCTTTGTACACCTTATCGTCCCTCACATCGAGAAGGAGTCGCCAGTATCGACCTGGGAGTCCTCGGCGCTGGGGGCCTGGGGAGTCGTCTGTATGACGAACTCGCTCATCCACTCATCCTGAGGGGCCTCCGGGTTGTTGCCGAGATACGGCAGACTGACCAAAGCCATGTCCCAGCCGACCGGAATGGCGATCTTCCAGCTTCGGGTGTTCTCGTTCCAGTTCTTGTCGGTCCAAGTCATGGTCAAGGTGTGTTTCTGGCCCATGACGACAAACTGGTCGCGGCCACGGCGGGTCAGCTCGACCGGCTCCTGGTCGTCCACCTTCACGGTCACCAGGTCGTAGGCGCGGATTCCCTGCCCCTCCAAGGTCTTGTTGTCGACGAGAATCGTGTGGCGTCGGCCGAGGAAGAACATCCATACGGCCAGCAGGACCACCAAGACGATCGCGACCGCCTGATACCAATGTCTTTTGACGTTTTGGGTCATTTGCTCTCCTCCTCTTTCTGCAGGGCGGCAAGCTGGGCCCCCTCATAGCCGATCTCCCGCTTCTTGCGCATCTCGTAGAGCACAAGGGAAAGCGTGATGACGCCATAGGAGACGAAGACCCGGAAGTATTCGCCAAGCTGAGCCTGGCCGATCAGGTTCTTGCCGGCAATCGGGCTGATGATGAACATCAGATGGAACAGGATCAGTCCAAGGAACACGTTGCCGATATTGGCCTTGGCGACCGACGCGCCACCGACCAAAAGGGCGGCGATGGAGAACATGCCGACTTGGGAGTGGCTGTTGTAGGTGTTCAAGGTCCCCATGTTCTGCAGGTAGATGATCATGCCGTACCCGGCAAGGATCGTGCTGATGATGATCGAGACGACACGGGTACGCTCGACATTGATGCCGCTCTCGCGGGCCACTTCCATGTTCTGTCCGACGGCACGCATGTCCTGTCCCAGTTTGGTCTTGCGGAACCAGACGACGAACAAGCAGGCCAATGCGATCAGCAGCAGCGTGGCAAACGGGATCTTGATGCCCAACACGCGGAAAGCGCCAAGGTTGTCCAGACTCTGGCGGATGCCGTCCAGATTGACCGTGTTGCGGATGCCGTAGCCTCGCGGCAGTACCAGCTTGCTGGAACGGATGTGGATCAAGGAACCCATCAGGTAGAGCACAATCAGCTGGTACACGCCGTTCATGAAGAACCCGATGATGTAGCCGGTGACCATCTCCCTTCCCTTCGCCTTGTTCAGCAGGATACCGCACCACCATCCCAGCAGGATGGAGATCGGGGTGGAGATGATGGCGGCAAGGACCATGCCGGGAATGCCGACGATGTCCCAGTCGCTGATCAGGATCAGGCCGATTTCCGCGGCCATGGCGCCGAGGGTCATGCCGAAGTTCAGGCCCATGCCTGCCATGATGGGAATCAGGAGGCTGACCACCAGGAAGGAGTTCCGTCCGATGCGGGTGATGACCTCGTTGATCAGGTAGTTGGGGCTGTAGCCGGAAAGCGGAATGCCGACCGCGCAGATGATGACGAAGAGCACCGGCACGATGTTGTCGGCGAGAAACCGCTGCATCTTCTCTCGGTTGTTCAAATGCAAATCGCTCATCTCGCCACCTCCATCTTGCGGGTCAAAGCGTACAGGATCATGCCGTTGGAGACGATGATCCGGATGACTTCCGACATGTCCGTGTGGATCGCGGAGTTCATGACCGATGGAGTCATGGTCAATATGCCCTGGAACAGCAGGGTGCCGATGATGACATTGGTGATCGAAGCCTTGTTCACCGAGGCGCCGCCGATCAGAATCGCGCTGACCGCCGGCAAAGCCATGTAGAAGGGCGCCATGTAAAGCTGGATGAAACCGAAGCTCTGCTCGTAGACCAAAATGCCGACGGCGCCCAACCAGGTGGACATGACGACCGACAGGACACGGATGCGGTCGACGTTGATGCCGCATGCACGCGCGAAGGTCGGGTTGGAACCGACAGCCGTCATCGCCGTGCCCGTCTTGGTGTGGAGGAAAGCCCACATCGCGAAAGCGAGAATGGCGAAGAACAGGATCATGCCGGTAGGAATGACCAGCTTGCCAAGGGAAATGGCGAAGAGGTCGTTGAGGGCGTGCAGGAAGTAGCCTTCAGTGGAGATCGTCGTCCTCAGGCCCCTGCCCGCATAGCCCCAGACCATACTGGCGTTGGTATAGGGGAGCAACAGCCACATGATGCACATGAAGGAGACGGAGCTGAAGCCGACATAGGTGGCGATCATCATCTCTCCCCCTTTCACCTTGTTCAGCAGCTTTCCGTAGCCATAGCCGAGAATCACCGCGAACGGGGTGGAAAGGACAATGGCCATCAGGAAGCAGAGCAGGCCGTGGAACTCGAACTGGATGGCAAGCGTGGCTCCCAGAAGACCGCTGATGATGCCGAGCGGCAGGCCGAAGTTCAGGCCGCAGCCGCTGTGGATCATCGGCACCATGGCGAGCACCATCACGCAGTTCATGCCGAAGCGGTTCAGCGTGTTGGTGACACTTTCGTCGACACGGACTCCGACGAAGGGAGCGGCGGCGAAGAGCGCAAAGAGGAACAGCGTGATGATGACACGTGGAAGTCCATACTTTGCAACGATTTTCTTCACGGTTTCCATCAGTTGCCTCCTTTGACAGCCTGGCCGACCATCAGCAGGCCGAAATCCGAACTCGGGTTGCTGGCAGGAAGAATTCCTCCTACCTTGCCGTCGGTGATGATGGCGATCCGGTCGCAAATCGAGCGCAGCTCCTCGAGCTCGCTGCTGATCATGACGATGGTCGTGCCATACTTCTGGTTGTATTCCTTCAGGGCGCGGAGCACGAGCTGCTTGGCGCCGATATCGATGCCACGGGTAGGCTCGCTGACGAAGAGCAGCTTGGGCTGCATGGCGAAGGCCTTGGCAAGGCAGACTTTCTGCTGGTTGCCGCCGGAAAGCTCGCGCGCATGTTGCTTGGAAGAGGTGCACTTGATCTCCAGCATATCGATGTAATTCTTCGTCACCTCGCCGATGGCGTTGGTGTCACGCCAGGTGATTGGTCCTTTCTTCAGAAGGTACTTGCCCTGCACCTGCATGGCCTCGAAGCTGACGTTCCACTCAAGGGACTCGTCGAGCAGAAGCCCCACTCCCCGGCGGTCCTCGCTGACAAAGGCGAGTCCCGCGTCCAGACAGGCACTCGGGTCGTTCAGGGCGATTTCCTTTCCTTCGAACCAGACCTTTCCACCGGCAGGGAACAAGCCCATGATGCCGTTGGGGACACCCAGCTTTCCCTGTCCGGCGAGACCGCCGATTCCAAGGATCTCGCCGCGATGGATATCGAGGTTGACGTCCCGGACCACCTCGCCGGTCATGTTGACCCAGAGGTTGCGGACCTCCATGTCCACCGGATGCGACGCGTAATCGAAGTGGCGGTCCACCTGCGCGTCCAGGGAAATCTCGCGCCCGACCATCCACTGGGCGATCTCGTGGACGTTGACGTTCGTGTCGTTGACGACCTGCTTGATGATCCGGCCGTCGCGCATGACCATGATCTGGTCGCAGACGTCGATGATCTCCTGCAGGCGGTGGCTGATGAAGATGATGGCGATTCCCTGGGCAGACAGGTTCTTCATCGCCTTCAGCAGGCTTTGGGCCTCCTGCTCGGAAAGGACCGCGGTCGGCTCGTCGAGCACCAGCAGGCGGATCTTTCCGGCAGTCTCCGAATCCTCCTTGGAAAGCTCACGGGCAATCTCAGTGAACTGCTTGTGCCCCACCGGCATCTGCCCCACCACCATGTCCGCGTCCAGCTTGACCCCAAGGCGGTCGATCGCCTTCCTGGCCGACGTCTCAAGCTTCGCCCGGTCGATGGTGTTCATGCGGTCGCCAAACAGGTTGGCGGCCCAATGCTTCTTCACCGGCTCGCGGTTGAGCAGGATGTTCTCCGCGGCAGTGAAATCCGGGAGCAACGAAAACTCCTGATGGACCATACCGATTCCCGCGTCCAAGGCATCCAGGGAAGAGGTGAAATGGACGACATTTCCATCAATCAGCACCTCCCCGCCATAACCTCCCGTCTCGCTGATCTCGTTCATACCGAAAAGGATTTTCATCAGCGTGGACTTGCCGGCGCCATTCTCCCCTACGAGACCGAGAATCTCCCCTTTGCCGAGCGTGAAACTGACGTCACCCAGAACCTGGTTCCCGAAGAACGACTTGCTGATGTGGCGCATCTCAAGCAACGGTATTTCCTGTGCTTCCATATACGATCCTTTACAAACAAATGAGCAAGAGCTCTTTATCCATAGGACAAACAGCTATTGCCCATCAAGAGACAGGAAAAGGGGAAATATGCTTTCCCCTCCTCCTGCGAAACCATTGTTACTTGATGGTGTAGTACTTTTCAGGAACCTCGACCTCGGTGGCGTGCATGTACCGATCCGGCTCGCGGCCCATGATGTAGGTATCCTGGTAGATCAGGACGTGGTTCTTCGCCTGGACGCCGGTGTCGGCGTTGGTGTAGTAGTTGCCGTTCCAGTGGGCGTCGCCAGTGAACTTGCCGTAGGCCCTCATGATATCGGGCAGGTTGGTCAGCTTGCTGGTACCGTCCAGGACGTTGATCGCATGCTGACCGAGACCGGCAGTCGTGGTGAAACCGTAGGAATAGGCCCAGGTGCCGAAGCGGCCTGCGCCACCCTTGCTGACGATCGCGTTCTCGACCTTCTTCAAAATGGCCGGGAAGTTGCCTGCCTCGGCGGAAAGGTCAAGACCAAGAGCGCCAGGATAGCCCATCAAAGGAGACGGAAGGTCGGCTTCGATGAACATGCCGCCATTTGCCAGCAACTGCTTGAGCAACGGCTCGGTGTGGGCGTCGTTGGTGCAGAAGAAGGCGGCGTCCTTGCCGTACTTCTCCACCCAGGCGGGGACGTTCTCAAGGATGTACTGCTGGGCGCCTGCGACACCGACGTCGCTGGTCGGATCCGGAGCGGTCTCCATGATGAACTGCATGCCGAGGTCCTTGCAGGTCTCGCGCATGATGGCGGCGCGGCGGCTCAGGGTCTCATAGGACATGTGGCGCGGGAACGAAATATGGACGAACGTCTTTGCTCCAAGCTCGTGGGCGGTATGGATGATCAGGTAGCCGCGGCTGACGAAGTCGTTCTGGACGACCAAGTCAGAGGAGCTCTCGATGACGGCAGGATCCTCGTGGGCCTCGCCTGCGATGCACAGCACGTCAGGCCTCTTCTCGTGGATTCTGCGGAAGGCCTCGGTGGTGCCGGGGACAGCCTGGTTGACGATGACCGCCTTCATCTTCGGGTCGTCGGCAAGACCGGCGATGACACTGATGGTGGTTTCCGCCTCTTCCATGAAGTTGTCAGGGTACGTGACGTGCTGGATCAATCCACCGTCCTGTACGGTCCCGTACTCCTTGATCAGCTCCTCGGCGCCACGGAGATCATCCTCGGACTGGGAGACGGTACCTGTGACAATACCGATGTGATAGTCACGGCCGCTGGCAGGAGCCGCCGTGCTGGCAGCTGGTGCCGCCGCTGGGGACGCTGGCGCTTCTTTCGCTCCATTTGCAAACGCAAAGGAGGAAGCGAGAGCGGTGCAGAGCAAAATTGACAAAAGCTTTTTCATTCGACCTCTCCTTAAGAAAGTTTTGTCCAATTGTAAAGAAAGAGTGAAATCATGGCAATGTGTTTATGCATATTTATACACATTTTTCTTCATTTCTTGGATATTCTTCTCCAACGACAGGCAAGCTTGGCGCTGGTCAGGAAAAGAGGCTACGTTCTCCGCCAAAGTGACTACCTGCCCAGGGTAACGAAGGACTCGTTACCTTTTTTTGAAGCGACAAAATCCGGACATCAAATTCCAAAGGCGTTTGGCATACGCTTCTGGATGAGAACTTTTTCCACAAAATCATGAAATGCCCCGTTGCCTTCCTTGTTTTCCTATTTTTCCCATGCATATACTGATAAAAACGGAATCACTGTGAAATGCGTTCATCACGCTTGTTGTTTTTCAACAATCGCAGACGATTCCCCCACAGGAGGCACCATGAAGAAAATGTTGTTGAGTTGCTTTGCGCTCGCATGCATGGCAGGAGCTTTTGCCCAGGGATATCCGAACGCAGAGGCGACAAATCCAGAGAAAATGCAGTGGCAGAAGGGATTCCCGCCTGCGCCGGACAAAACACTCCATGCAGCCGACGGCTCGTATTTCAATTTTCCAGGATTGCGGTACAGCGTGAACCACATGCAGGAATTTTCCCCGACGAGGACAGTTCCTGCCGCGAAGGAGAAACTGTACACAGTAAAGACCAAATATGACCCGAACATTGATTCCATACGATTCATCCCGTGGGATTCCGACAAGGAGATGACGTTCGCCGAGTCGCTGGACGCGAACTACACAGACGGCATCATCATCATGCACAAAGGAAAAATCGTATACGAAAAGTATCCTGCGGGGCTCAAGCCGGACGGTGTGCATGCGGCAATGTCCGTGAGCAAGTCGTTCACCGGGACAATCGCCGCGATTCTTGAGGCGGAAGGAGTCCTTGATCCGTCAAAAACGGTTTCCGAGTATATTCCGGAGCTGAAAGGCAGCGGCTTCGCGGATGCGACCGTGCGGCAGGTAATGGACATGACGACCGCAATCCAGTACAGCGAGGACTATAACGACCCGGACGCCGAGGTGTGGAAATACTCCGCGGCGGGAAATGTGTTCCGTCCGGCAGACTACAAGGGCCCGCAGAACTACTACGAATACCTTGCAACCGTCAAAAAAATCGACGGGCAAGAGCATGGCGAAGCATTCGGCTACCGCACGGTGAACACTGAACTGCTTGCCTGGATAAACTCCCGTGTCACCGGCAAGGGACTGACAGAGCTTGTCTCTGAAAAAATCTGGAAGCCGCTTGGCGCGCATTACGACGGCTACTACCAGGTCGATCCCTCGGGAATCGCGTTTGCCGGCGGCGGATTCAGCCTGAACCTGCGTGACATGGCAATGTTCGGAGAAATGATGCGGAACGGCGGAAAACTGAAGGGCAAACAGGTCATTCCGGCACAAGCCGCACGGGATATAGCGTGTGGCGGTTCTGATGCCAAGTACCAAGCGGCTTTCGCAAAAGGCGGCGAATATCCCAAGCTTGACGGCTGGAGCTACCATGACATGTGGTGGATCACGAACAATCCGCACGGGGCGTACATGGCACGTGGCGTCCACGGACAGGCCATCTACATAGACCCGGCAGCCCAGATGGTGATTGCGCGCTTTGCATCGACCTATCTTGCGTCGAACAAATACATCGACCCGCTTTCCATTCCGGCGTACGAAGCGGTGGCGGATTACCTGATGAAAAAATAACCTGCCAGTACCGTTCCTACTTGCAAAGAGGGGAAAGGCGCGAGCCTCTCCCCTTCTTTGTGAACCACGGCAATTTCCGTCATCTCCCTGTCTGGGTGGAGGAATTGTTGTCCTTCAGAAGCACGTCGTGGGCCCCGCCCTCGACGATGCTGGTGGCGCTGACCAGGGTCAGCTTGGCATTCTTCTGCAACTCCTTGATCGAGAGACAACCACAGTTGCACATGGTGCTCCGCACCTTGCTCAGCGTCATCTGCACATTGTCCTTCAGGGCGCCTGCATACGGCACGTAGGAGTCGACACCCTCGACAAAGGAAAGCTTGCCGCCTTTGCCACCCAAGTCGTAGCGCTGCCAGTTGCGGGCGCGGGCGGATCCTTCGCCCCAGTACTCCTTCATATAGGACCCCCCGACGTTCACCTTCTCGGTAGGGCTCTCGTCGAACCGGGCGAAATAACGGCCCAGCATGACGAAGTCGGCGCCCATGGCCAGGGCCAATGTGACATGGTAGTCAAGGACGACGCCGCCATCGGAGCAGATGGGGATGTAGGCCCCCTTCTCCTCATAGTACTGGTCGCGGGCGCGGGCGACGTCGATGACGGCGGTTGCCTGGCCGCGTCCAATCCCCTTGGTCTCGCGGGTGATGCAGATTGAGCCGCCACCGATACCAATCTTGACGAAATCGGCTCCACAGTCGGCCAGATAGCGGAAGCCCTCGGCGTCGACGACGTTGCCGGCCCCCACCTTCACCTTGTCTCCATAGGTGGCGCGGATCCAGGCAAGGGTGTCGGCCTGCCACTGGCTGTAGCCTTCGGAGGAATCGATGCAGAGGATGTCTGCTCCCGCGTTGACCAAAGCGGGCACTCGTTCCTTATAGTCGCGGCTGTTGATGGCGGCACCCACCATGTAGCGCTTGTGCTCGTCAAGCAGTTCGTTCGGGTTCTCCTTATGGCTGTCGTAGTCCTTGCGGAAGACAAAGTACTTCAAACGCATCTGGTCGTCTACGATGGGAAGGCTGTTCAGCTTGTGGTCCCAGAGGATGTCGTTCGCCTCGCTCAGGGTAATCGGTTCCTTGGCGTAGACCAGTTTGGAAAGCGGGGTCATGAAGGAAGCGACCTTGCAGTCCAGGCTCATCCGGCTCGGCCTCCAGTCGCGGCTGGTGACGACTCCGCAGAGCTTCCCGTTGGGTGTTCCATCTTCGGTCACGGCAATGGTCGAGTGCCCATGTTTCTCCTTCAGCTCGATGATGTCGGCAAGACACTGGTCCGGGCGGATGTTGGAGTCGCTCGGGACGAAACCAGCCTTGAACGCCTTGACGCGGGCGACCATCGCGGCTTCGTCCTCGACGGACTGGGAGCAATAAATGAAGGAAAGCCCGCCTTCGCGAGCCAAAGCCTCGGCCATTTTCTCTCCGCTGACGCTCTGCATGGCTGCGCTGACCATCGGGATGTTCAGGGACATGGAGGGGGTCTCTCCCTTCTTGTATTTCACAATAGGGGTTTTCAATGAGACGTTCGAAGGAACACAATCCCGGCTCGTGAAGCCGGGGACCAGCAGATACTCGCCAAACGTATGGGAAGGTTCATCAAAATAATATGCCATGCTATCCTCCAGGTGATTAGCGAAATGTATAATCCAAATTTCCCAAACGACTCAACCCCTCTTCCGGCTTTGGATGGAGTTTTGTTTGTCAGGCAGGAGATTCAAACGCCATAAAGACGCAAGCATATGAAAAGGAGGCCCGTTTGGACCTCCTCGTCATTTCAGGCCTTGACCAGGCTTGCCAGCTGTCTCATCACCTCTTCCGGGCTCTTGGAGGCGTCAAGGTCGACAATCAGCCCTTTCTTGCGGTAGTAGTCAATCAGCGGTTCCGTCGAGGCGGCATAGACCTCCAGACGGTGCTTGATCGCCTCGGGCTTGTCGTCGTCGCGCTGGATCAGCGGCTCGCCCGTCTCGTCATCGATTCCCTCTTTCTTCGGCGGGTTGAAGACGACGTGGTAGGTCCTGCCTGTGCTCTTGCAGATGCGTCTGCCGGACAGGCGCTTGATGATCTCCTCGTCGGCGAGGACGAAGTTGACCACGGCATCCAGCTTGGCCATCCCCTCCAGCGCGTCGGCCTGCGGTATGGTTCTTGGAAATCCGTCCAGGATGAATCCCCTTGCGGCATCCTTCTCCTCGAGCCTGTTGCGGACCATGGCGATGGTCACCTCATCGGGTACCAGGCCGCCACTGGCAAGGATGGACTTCACCTGCTTGCCGAGCTCGGTCTCGTTCTTGATGTTCGAGCGGAACAAATCACCAGTCGAAATATGGGGAATCTGGTAATAGTCCTTCGCTAACGCTGCGATTGTGCCCTTGCCGGCTCCCGGAGGGCCAAGAAATACGAGATTCATCGTTTCACCTCTCGCTTCATCATACCAACAAGCGAAGATTCTTTGCAACGCAGGCGAAGATGCGCTACTATCACTGCGAAGGAGTCTTTCATGAGCAATAGGATTGTGCTGCATGCCACCGACCTCGATGGTTTTCTCAATGATGAAGATAGGCGTCGCCTTGAAACAATCAACCGGATGTACGAGAAGTCCCTCGCCTTCTGCAAGGTGCTGGATTCCTCTTCCGATGTGATCCAGCTGGAAAACGCCCGCAAAGGCCTGATTGAAGCCAGCCGCGATATCGGACGGTATCTGAAAAAAGTGAGCGGAGAGGTAAAGCGGATCCATGTCTATTCGTTCGAGACTCCCGAAGAACAGCATGGCGAGGCCTCCCGCCTGATCGCCAAGCTCCGCGACCCGAGGACCCAGCACGAGGAGTTCCTCTACTACATCCAGCGGGCTTACGAGATGTTGTTCAGCCATGTCTATGGAGATGCGGCGCTTCCCAACAAACGCAGCATCATCCTGAAGACTCCCGTCACGCTGCCGGTGCAGAACTATGCCGTCCACCGCATTCCTGACGTGGACAAGCTGATCCACAACAGCGTCATGTGCGTCATGCTCCGCGGCGCCCTGCTCCCTTCGATGATCCTCAGCAAGGAAATCCAGGAGTTCAGCTCCGATGGGTTCGTCACGCCGTTCGCCCTGTTCAAAATCAAGCGAGACGAGAGCAAGCAGGAGAAGAACATGGAATACGTCCTCGACCTGGACCGCTCCTTCTTCAACCTGAAGGAACTGGACGGCAAGGACCTGATCTTCGCCGACCCGATGAACGCCACGGGCGGAAGCCTCGTCACCATCGTCAACTATCTGAAGAGCCAGGGAATCAAGCCCGCCTCAATCAAGTTCATCAACGTGATCGCGGCCCTGAAAGGAAGCCTGCGCATCTGCCGCGCCATCCCCGAAGCAGAGGTCTACACCCTGTGGATGGATCCGGTGCTCAACGATGCCGCCTATATCCTGCCGGGGCTCGGCGATGCCGGCGACCGCCTGAACGGGAAGGATGTCGGACCGAACCCCCGCAACATGATCCAGCTGATCGCCGATTACGGCACCAACATCAACAACCTCTATCGCGCCCAGGTGCGCGAGATTGAGGAAACGGTCCTCGGAAAGTGAAAGCGTTCCTCCTGTTCCTCCCCTCCCTGCTGCTTCTGGGCTGCATGCACACCAGCGCGGTCCAGAGGACGCTTGTGGAAGGAACGGAGCTGCTGGAGGCAAAGGAGTACGCTGCCGCCGCGAAGCTGTTCGCCGAGGGACATGAGGACAACCCGTCCGACGGAAGGCTGTACTACAACCTGGCGCTCGCCCTTGCGTTGGACGGCAGGCAGGAGCTGGCGCTCCAGCTCTGCGACGAGGGCTACCGGAACTGGCCCCAGATACTCCGGTTCCTCACTTTGAAATACCAGATCCTCCAGCAATTGGGCCGGAGTGCCGATGCCATCAATGCGATGGACGACGTGCTCAGGCTCACTCCCAGCGACACCAAGTTGCGGATCGAGGTGATGGAATACGCCTTGGACCATGGTTTTTCCGACGAAGCCCGGTTCCACGCCCGGTTTCTGATCAAGGAGCGAAAAGAAATGGCGAAGGCCTACAAGGTCCTCGCCACGCTGGACGGGCCGGAAAGCGACGCGGCGCGAATCAGCGCCTATCTCGAAGCCCACCCGCAAACGACTTAGCGGTATTGGGCGATCGCCTGCTGCACCAGCGTATCGCAACGCTCGTTCAGCTCGATTCCCGCATGGCCCTTCACCCAATGGAAGGAAACGGGCAGCGAGCTGACCAACGCGTCCAGCTTGACCCAGTATTCCTGGTTCTTCACCGGCTTTTTGTCCGCAGTCTTCCAGCCCTTCGTCTTCCAGCTCTTAATCCAGACGGTGATGCCGTTTTTCACATACTGGCTGTCGGTGAAGACGTTGATTTCAGCCGCCCCCAACTGTTTCGCGTAGGAAAGCGCCTGGATGACCGCGGTCAGTTCCATCTTGTTGTTGGTGGTTTCCTTCTCCCCGCCATGCATCTCTGTCTGGAAAGCGCCATCCCCGTCAAGGGTGAAGGCCCATCCGCCGGGGCCGGGATTGCCGCTGCATCCCCCATCGGTATAGATGGTGATTCTCTGGTAGCTCATCGTTCGCTCTCTCCTCCCTGTTGGGACAGCATACAGCAAAAGGAAAAGTCCGCGCTATACGTATCGCTCGTAGGGGAAAGCCTCACCGAGAGTTCCGTTTCCAGGCGGGCGAGGAATTCCCTTTCATAGAACAGCTCCTCGACCCAGGAACTTTGGTGCCTGCCTCCAAGGAATGCCCGGTACGCATCCTCGTCCACCTCGGCATAGAGCCAATGGCGGCTTGCAAGGGAAAAGTCGAGCGGATTGAAGAAACCGCCTGAGGGAACTAGGTTGCCCGCCGAGTTGATGACCAAGTCCTCCAGCTCGCTGACGGTCCGGTCCAGCGCTTCCTTCACGTCCTGCTCGGGCTCCCAACACCGACGGTGGGCATTCTGCCGGATATAGGTGGACAGGTCCCGTCCCTCATAGGTGCCATCCTCCTCATCGTAGGGAACCGACGAGGCGCAATCACGAAGGAAATAGAGGTACAGGCGCTGGATGTAGGAAAGCTCCCAATCCAGCCCATCCAGAGGAGTCCGTCCCTGCTTCGCGTACAAGGCAAGGGCATGCTCCAGCTGGTTCTGGTACCGCTTGAGTTCCTGAAGGTAGACGATTCGTTCCATAAGAGCCAGTATACCCGTTTCTTGACAGCGAAGGGAGAGCCAAGTAGGCTTTCTTCCATGAGACCGATCCTCAGCTTCCTGCTTTCCTGCGCGCTCTCGCTCTCCCTTTTCGCGGGTGGCAGCAGGGAAATGGTACCCGTCAAGGTCCTCGACACCCCCCACTATGTCGACAGCAGGGGCGCGGAGATTCCGCTTACCGGATATCAGCGGATCGTCAGTCTAGGAACCAACCTGACCGAGACCATCTGCGCCCTTGGTGCCGAAGAGCGGCTGGTAGGGCGTACCACCTTCTGCAACTACCCGGAATCGGTCCAATCGATTCCATCCATCGGAACGCTCTGGTCCCCCTCCATCGAGACCATCATCAGCCTGAAACCCGACCTGGTGGTGGCCGGCAGCCTGATTGACGATGCAGTCCTGGAAAGCCTTGTCCGCGCCGGACTGAATGTGTGCGTCATCAACCACCAGGCTTCGTTCGAGGGAACCTACGACTTGATCATGGACCTTGGTATGCTCCTTGGCGAGGAAGGGAAAGCGCAGGAAATCGTGTATACGATGCGCCAGCAGGTCAGCCAGGTCATGGAGGAAACCCGAACCCTCGCCAAACCGAGGACCTACCTTGCCATCAGCTTCGGGGAGATGGACAGCGCCGCAACCGGGGACACCTACCTGGGAACCATGATCGAGATGGCGGGTGGGGAGAATGTAGCGAAACAGGCGACCAACTGGGCGTTTTCCAAGGAACAGCTGGTCCAGGCCGATCCAGAGGTGATCATACTGATGAACATGAACGGGATGACGATGGAAGAAACGTTTGACCTCTGGCGCAAGACCTCTCCTTACAAGGATTTGCATGGGCGCGTCGAACTGATTGATACCGACCTGGTCTCCCGGCAGGGGCCAAGGCTTGGAGAAGCGCTCCAACAGTTGGAAAGGAAGATCCATCCATGAGAAAAGCAATCTGGATTGTCCCGCTGTTCCTGCTTGTCGTCCTTGCCTGCGCCTCGCTGATGGTGGGAAGCTCCTCCTATCCGGCCGGCGAGGTGGTGCGGACGCTTCTGGGCAAGGGCGACGACCCCGCCCTCTCCTACATCATCTCCGGCATGCGGCTTCCCCGGACTTTCGCTGCATTGCTCTGCGGGATGGTGCTGGCCACGGGCGGGTGCCTGTTCCAGGCGGTCCTCAGGAATCCGATGGCCGATCCGTTCGTCCTCGGGGTCTCCAGCGGTGGGGCGCTGGGCGCCGCCATCGGCCTGACTTTCGGCCTGACCAATCTGACCGCGCCAGCCATGGCAGGTGGGTTCGCCAGCGCGTTTTTGGTATTGCTACTCTCCCTGCGGCACCAGAGCCAGACCCGGCTGATCCTGACCGGTGTCGCGCTGAATTATCTCTGCTCCTCGTTGATGACGCTGTGCATGATGCTGGATTATGACCAGTACCAGCGGATCATCTTCTGGACGATGGGCTCCTTCAGTACGGTCACTTTCCAAGGTGTCAGGATCCTTGCCATCAGCTACCTGCTTTCCCTGATTCCCCTGACGCTGGTCGCAGGTTCCCTTGACTTGTTGCTGCTTGATGATGCCTCCGCCCTTTCGGTGGGTCTGGATATCCACCGCGCGCGGGTAACGGCCATCGCCATCGCCACCTTCCCTGTGGCGGTCACCGTCGCCTGGTTTGGCGTCATCGGCTTTGTCGGCCTATTGGCACCCCACGTGGCCCGTCTTCTGGTCGGTCCGTCCCACAAGCGGCTGCTTCCGCTGTGCGCCCTGCTGGGGGCAGACCTCCTGCTCGCCAGCGACCTCGTCTGCCGGGTCATCCTCCCCTCGGGGGAGCTGCCAGCTGGAGTGATTACCAGCCTGCTCGGCACGCCGCTTTTGATCCTGATGTTGCATAGGGGAAGCGTCCGCCATGGCTGACATCCTGTGCATCGAGCACCTGAATGGCGGATACGATACCCCGATCTTCCAGGACTTCTCCCTGCGGATTCCACAGGGCGGAAGGCTCGTCACCCTGCTCGGTCCCAATGGTTCGGGAAAGTCGACCCTGCTGAAATTCCTGTACCGGCAACTCCCCTATCGGGGGAACATCTGGGTTGACGGAATCAACCTTTCCTCCCTCAGGCAACGGGAGCTTGCCAGACACCTTTGCCTCGTCCCGCAGAACGGGAGGATCGACTATGACTTTACCGTCGGGGAGGCGGTACGGATGGCATCGTTCTCCCCTGACGACACCAGGACAGCCCTCCAGCTCTGCCATCTCGAAGGCAAGGAACAGACAAGCGTGCAGGAGCTCTCCGGGGGCGAGTTCCAGCGGACCTTGATTGCCCGGGCGCTCGCGCAGGCAAGTCCGTTGATGCTGCTTGACGAACCCGTCAGCAGCCTCGACATCGCCCAGCAGATCGGGATGATGCGGCTTTTCAAGCGGCTGGCCCACGAGGGAAAAACGCTGGTTTGCGTCCTGCATGACCTTTTGCTGGCGCAGGTCTACAGCGACGAGGTGGTCCTGATCCAGAAGGGAAAGCTGGTCAGCCAGGGGAAACCCGAGGTGGTGCTTACCCCAGAGCATCTCTCCCAGGTCTACGGGGTGGAGACGCAGGAGCTCGCCGACAGTTCGGGCAGGCTCCGCTTGCTCTGCCCCCGCTGGTAAGGCTACACTTTCCCCGTGAAACCCTTCGCCTCACTGCTCAACCGCATCTACCGGAGCTGGGTACGGATGCTGCTGCACTTGAACTACGACTTCTGCGTCTGGCAAGAGGAAGAAATACCGCCAGGCCCCAAAATCTTCTGCTCCAACCATTTCAGCTCCAGCGACGTACACTTCGTCACCACCCTGACAAAGGACGTCCTGCATGTAGTCATCGGCAGGGGGTTCGGCATCCCTGTGGCACGGGTGTTCCTCGGCTGGATGGAGCAGATCAGGGCCTTGACCAAGGAGGACCGCCGCATGGTAGTTGACAACGCGGTCTCCTTCCTGCGCCAGGGGGATTCGGTCTTCATTTTTCCCGAGGGAGTGCTGAACGAGCAACGGGAACTGATGCCATTCCACGCCGGTGTCGCCCGCATCTACCTCCGGGACCCGGTCCCGATCATCCCCATCGGGCTGATCGCCCCGAGGCGAAGGGTACGCTACAAGTTCTCGCTGACTGCCGGACGGGACATGACCGTGGTCAGCAAGAACTACTACGCCAACATCGGCAGGCCGATGGAGTTTCCCCAAGCCCTGGAGCTTGCGAAGAGCGATCCACAGGCGGCCCAGCGGATGATCTGCCAGGCTCTGGAGGAAGAAGTCCAACGGCTGATCGACGACATCAAGCACAATAAATTCTGGAGTTGAACAATGGAACACGATGTGAACGAACTGTTTCGGAACTTTCAAAAGCAGGTGGACGAGATTGCCAGCCATGCCCAGCAGGTCTCCAAGCTGAAGTTCAGCGCGCAGCTGAAGAATGGCACCAGCTTCCGCTTCAACTTTGACGCGGATACCTACGGCAGGGAAAAGAAACCCTACAGGCCGCATTCCATCTACAACGCCATCATCGACATCACAGGCGCCGGCATCGCGATAGCGCTGATGGTGATGCACGTCTCCATCCCCCTTTGGGTGCTTTGCTGTGTCTTTCTGCTCGCCTTCTTCGTCTCCAACGCCGTCATGCATCTGTTTGACGAGAGCAGGGAGCGGGCCATCACGGTCCTCTACCACCTGACCTGCGCGATCAAGATCGTCTTCCTCTGCCTGTGCAACTTTACCATGGTCCATGGCCTGCAGAGCGTCGTGGTCACCACGCTTTGCATCAGCGCCCTGAGTCTCCTGCTCCTCTCCATCCAGACCAAGGGAGCCGAGCGCGCCAGCGGCATCGTCCTGGCAGTCCTTCCCTTCATGAACCTGCTTGGCGGGGTGCGCAGCCTGTTCCTGCCGGCTTCCGACTTTGTCTTCGCATTGTGGGCGCTTGGTCCCGTGTTGCCCGGCGGGAAGCTGAAGGCACGGAGCAACTCGGTCTTCGCCATCATAGGCCTGATTCTTGCCGGATTGCTGTTCTAACTCCGGGTCCTGGCCTCGCGCAGCATGTCGTTGTAGGCCCGTGGTTCTATCTCCGATTCCTGGACTCCGAGGTCTTCCAGCACCTGGCTCAGAGCCGCCTTGGCGCGGGGAATGTCCCCAGGACGGTCAAGGACGAACTCGATCTCGATGAACCAGCCGAGCGGCTCCACTTCCAAGAGCTCGGCGTGGGCAGGAACGAATCCTGGCACCGGAATCATCGACTCGTAGCCCTTCTTGTGCTTGGTGATGGCGACCTGGTAGCCAAGTCTCTCGACAAAGCTTCTGACCCGCTCCCACTCTTTTCCGGGGGCGGTGAACTCAAATTCCTGATTGGTCTCGATTCCGCCAGATTGGCTTTTTTCCTTCAGCGTGAAAAGGATGTCTCCTTGCCCTTTCTCATTCCGCTCGTAGCGGGTGCGGAACCGTGGACGGCTTTCCTCCGGCCCTCGCCAGTAGAGATCGGTTTTCTCCTCGAACCGCAACGGCCGGGGCAACTTTGCCTTCACCGCCTCAGGGTCATGGACATGCGCTTTCAGCTCGACTTCGATGCCCATATCAGTCCTTCCATGGGAAAATCATGCTCTTCAGGGAACGGGGTCCGACCGACTCGCGGTCGTCGTAGAGCAGGTCCGCCCAAGGCAGGTGTCTGCGGTCAGCGTCGGGATTCTTCTCCAGATAGTCGTACTTCAGCATGACCAGCTTGACAAAATCCTGATGGAGCAGGTCGATACCACCCATGCCGGGTATCAACCCGACAGTGGCGATGCTGATGGCGATGTCGACGAGGGTAAAGAGCGTCATGAAGATCATCTTGCCCATGTTGTCGAACATGATGATGAAGCACTTCTTCAGGGTTTTGGTCGGGCGGTCGCCTTCCATGGTGAAGTGCAGAGCCCAATAGAGCTGGGTGGCAAGCAACAGGCCGAGAGCGACCCAGAAAAGGACGACGGTGATGAAGAAGCCGACAAGATTCTTATAGGAAATGTAGAACGGCATCACCACGGTAAAAAGCGCGACAACCAGCACGGTGAGCGCCCAGTCGAGCGCCACGTGCCGCATGCTGGTGGCAACCGATCGCTTGAAGCCGCTCCACCCGATCCGCTCGTAATGGGCATAGCTGTAGGCCATGCCGTTGACCCCAGCCGCGTAGAGGGACTTGAGGAAGGCCAACGCGATCAGGGCAAGGACCATGACCGGCTCCGATCCCTGGGGCATGCTGAAGACCAGGAAGAAAAGGACCATCAGCCCCATATAGCCAAGGTTCTGGAGCACCATGCCGATCAGGTTGTCCCAGCCGTCGAAAAACGATTTTTTGACCAGAAATCCATTCATATGAGAAAAGAGTACGTATTGGAGATGAAAAACTCAAGCGAAACTTCGCATTTCTCCACAGGGAAACTGCATGCAAAGAAATTGTCAGCCGCATACACTTGGTCCATCACAGTTTCAAAGAGGATTCGTATGAGCCATACACGTATCACCCGAATCGGATTTGCAACACTTGCCGCGGCATGCATGATTTCCTGCGCAAGCGCTCCAAGCACCCACACGGCCACTGCCGACATAAAAAGCGATCCGCTTGCCATCAACCAGAGCGCTTGGCGTTACGATAGCGAGAACGGCATCTACTACCAGATCGGCATTCCCTACGGCACCAGCATCCAGTCCCCTGCCTACGAGACATTGGCGATTTACGTCCCGGAAGCCTACTTTGACGCGACGGCGAACGGGGACGGCACCTACACGGTCAAGCTGAACACCACCAACACGGTCAACGGCTATACCAGCGAGACTGCTCCGATCCTGTTGCCGGTCAACACCGGCGGGTACGCTGCCCAGCTTCCCCCGACGGAGTACTCGTCCAGCGGCCTTTCCACCTATATGGATGCGGGCTATGTCTACGTGTTCGTCGGCATGCGCGGCCGCAAACCGATGTTCGGCGAGAGTCCCGACATGGGCGCCTCTGGCGGCGCCCCATGGGGCATTACCGACCTGAAGGCAGGCATCCGCTACCTACGCTACAACAGCGACCAGATTCCAGGCAACGAGGAGCGCATGTTCACCTTCGGCATGTCCGGCGGTGGCGCCCAGAGCGCGGTCGCCGGGGCTTCTGGCGACAGCCCGCTGTTCACCCCCTACCTGGAGGCAATCGGCGCGGCGATGACAGACAAGGAAGGCAATGCGCTGAGCGACGCCACCTATGGCTGCATGGCCTGGTGTCCGATCACAACCCTTGGTGCCGGAGATATGGCCTACGAATGGAACATGGGACAGTTCAGCGACACCGGAGTCAGAGCGGAGGGAACCTACACCAAGGCTTTGAGCTTGGACCTCGCCTGGCTTTATCCGCTCTACCTGAACAGCCTTGGGCTGCAGGATGCGGAGGGCAACGACCTGACGCTTGAGAGCAGCGAGACAGACAGCGGGCTTGCCATGAGCGGTTCCTACTACGAGAGCCTGAAAAGACTGGTCGAGGAAAGCCTTGAGCACTGGCTTATCGATACTCCCTTCCCCTACACCGTCGTCGATCTTGGTTTCGAGATGGATGGCGGTTTCGGCGGTGGTGGCAACCAAGGCCCCGCCGCCGGTGGCAAGCTACAGAAAGCTTCCTCCACGCAGAGCGACCTGGGTCTCACCTACGCGACCAAGGCCGACTACATCGCAAGCCTGAACGCCGACGGACAATGGGTGACGTATGACGAGGAGAGCGGCAAGGTGACCATCACCAGCATCGCCGACTTCGTCAGGCATCTGAAACCGGCGACCAAGAATGTTGGAGCCTTCGACGACGTCGGCAAGGGACAAGGCGAGAACGAGCTTTTCGGCGACGGCGTCGCTCCGGTCCATTTCGACCAGGCGATCGCCAGCCTGATCGAGCAGCACCAGGATACCTACAGCCAGTACGCCGACTGGGATCCAACGCTGCCAGAGAGTTACCAGAAAGACATGCAGTTGACTGACGAGGAGGGAAACGACGTGGAGACCAGAACCAACATGATGGACCCTCTCTACTATCTCGCCCCGACCAGCGAGGGATATCAGTCCAGCACTCCCGCTCGGTACTGGAGGATCCGTTCCGGCATCGAGCAGGGAGATACCGCCCTCACCACCGAGTACAATATCGCCCTTGCCGCAGAGATGGATCCGGCAATCGAGAATGTCGACTTCGAGACCATCTGGAACCAGAAGCACCGCATGGCGGAGCGTACCGGCACCAGCACGCAGAACTTCATCGACTGGGTGGAATCCTGTATGGGAAAATGATTTCGTCTGTACGCGGGGGAAAGCATGAGCGCTTTCCCCGCATTATTTTCAAAAAAATTTCCAAAGACGGTTTACATGATTAGGATAATTTGGTATTGTCGTTTTTGCTGATTTACATGGCGGCGTAGCTCAGCTGGTAGAGCGACAGACTCATATTCTGTATGTCCGGGGTCCGACTCCCTGCGCCGCTAAACCTGACGGGAACCTTGTTGGTTCCCGTTTTTTTGGTTCAAATCAGTATGGGATAGCCAGTTTTGAGAGGGCTTGCGGGTGTTCTCGTAGATCTTGGAGAAGAAGTACCGGGTGTCCCTGAAACCGTAAGCACATCTGCGAGTTGTCTTGACCTTGATGTTGATGCCCTCGAGGTGCCTCTCGACGGTGTCGGCCTTCCGCCATTCTTTCAGGAGGCGTTTCCCTTTGGAGTATGCCTCGACCGCGTTGTTGCTCATGTTGAGTTTGTAGTCGTAGCCTTGTTTCGGCATGTCGGGCTTGGCGGAATCAAATTCCTTGACAGGTAGACCTTCTTCGATCACTCAATCTAGATCCACTGTACGAAAACAAATCGGCAACCATGAGGCGTACCGTAGCTTTCGTCGGTGGTTTGTTTTTTGGTTCCGTGTGTACGGGATAGAGGTCTGTTTTGCATGGTCGGGGACAACCCGATGTTCCTCAGTCCAGCACCTCTTCCTTCCAGTCCTGGACGGTGTGTCCCGTGGAGCTGAAGGCGATGCCCAAGAGGTGGACCGTCTTGCCCTTCTCCAGACGGAACTTGTCGGCGTAGCGCTTCTCCCTGATCTGCCTCAATGCCGCCTCGGCACTCTTGTCCGCCTTGAACTCCATCACGTACACATGCCGGTCCGTCTCCACCGTAAGGTCGATCCGCCCCGCGCTCGTCTGGTCCTCCGCCACGACCTTCACCGCCTTCCCAGAGAGCAGCATCACCACGTCCACCACCTGCGCGAAATCCGGCTCCTTCTTCCCCGCTCGGTACGGCACCGACGCGAAGATTGCCGCCAGCGTCTGCATGTACCCCTGCGTGTCTCCCTTCCGCAGGGCGACCACCAGGTTCCGGATCACTACCCCGGATTCCCTCGAACACCACCGGGTCAGAAGGTTCCGGTAGTAGGCCTCCCGCACTTCCTTGTTCGGAAAGCGAAGGTAGTACACCCCAAGCTCTTCGTCGTAGCCGCCCATGGTCAGGTACCCCGTCTGCAGCAGGAACGCCTGCACCTTGTCCATGTCTCCCATGGCATGGCGGAGCTCCGCCACGTCGAACGAGCTGAGCGCGTCGGCGCCCATGCCATCCTTCAGGTCCTCCGTCACGTCAAGGTCAACCGATTGGGCCATGTCCATCACCAGCTTCGAGCTGCCTGTCTCGATCCAGTAGTCGTTGAACCGTACCCCTCCACCATCCTCAGGATTGAAGAAGTTGCCCACCGACACAGGGTTGTACACCGTCTCGCACCCCGGCGCGAACCGGTAGCCGTCGTACATCTCCCTCACCTTCCCTAGGTACGCCTCGCGTCCCATCCCCGTGTCCTTGATCCCCTGTTCGATATAGCCGGCAAAGTTTTCTTCCAGTTCCTCCTGGGTATACCCCAGCATCGTCGCATACACAGGCGACAGGCTCAGGTCGTTCAGGTTGTTCAGCCCGGAGAACACCCCCATCTTCGCGTACTTCGTCACTCCCGTCATGAACACGAAACGGAGCACCCCCCCTTTCGCCTTCAGCACCTGGTAGAAGCCCCTCAGCGTGTCCCGCAGTTCCCCCACGTTCTCCGCCAGCGCGTTGTCCGACACCACCTTGTCGTACTCGTCGATCAGGACGACCACCTTTCCCTGCACGGCAAGCTTCTCGATAAGGTCCGAGAACTGCTCGGCGCTCTTCACCGTCTCAAGAATCCCCGACACACCATAGAATTCTGCAATCTTCCTGACTTTACGCCCGAGCCAGCCGTCAAGACCTTGGGGCGTATCCGCAGGACAGTCTCCGAAGTCGATGTGGATGATAGGGTAAGGCTTCCAGTCGTAGTCCAGAGAATCGATGGCGAGGCCCTTGAACAGCTCCCTCCTGCCCTGGAAGATCGCCTCAAGCGTGGAGACGGTCAGCGTCTTTCCGAAGCGGCGGGGACGGGAGAGGAAGAACATGTTGCCTTCCTGACGGACAAGGGAACGCAGGTAGGCAGTCTTGTCCACGTACACGTAGCCTCCCCGCCGGAGATTCTCGAACGAGCCGTTCGCCGTCATGATGGGAGGAAGTCGCTTGATCATGGCTCAAGAATATCACAGCAAAGCGCTTGTGGCAAAGAACGCATACGGTTCCATTGGGACGGACATTGGAATGCGTTGCCTCTCCTTCTTGCAGAATCTCGTCTTTAGAGAGTTAACACTCTCATTGTTTAGAGCCCCCAAAAACCACAATCTGCATTCAAGCCCCGGAAACGGGGTTTTTCTGGCTCTACATCCGGAGGCTTCCATGGCTTACTTCCTCAAGCAGACAAAACTCAAGGGCCGCACCTACCTCGCCATCTACGAGGGCCACTACAACCACGACAAGAAAGGGGCCGTGAACCGCACCGTCAAATCACTTGGTTCCATCGAGACGCTCAAGGCCGGCGGCATGCAAGATCCCGTGGCCTTCTACAAGGCGGAGGTGGCGGAGATGAACCGCAGGCGAGCGGACCAAGGGTCCCCCAGGATCGGGAAGGAACCACCTGCAATGCACCTCGGATACTTCCCCTTGAAGGCGGTCATGGAGAGGCTGCACGTCAGGCGACTGGTGGATGCGTTCAGCATGACCAACGACTTCGGGTACGACCTGTACGGCCTGCTGTGCGCCCTCGTCTACGCCCGCGCGGTGGGGCCGGCGAGCAAGCGGAAGACCTTCCACTCCGTCGTGCCGCGCCTGTTCGAGAAGCGCGAGTATTCCTACGACCAGATGCTGGACTGCTGCGCCTTCCTCGGCAGGAACTACGAGAAGTTCGTCGAGCTGTTCCTGCACCAGACAAAGGCCGCCTACGGCATCAACACCGGGACCGCATACTTCGACTGCACCAACTTCTACTTCGAGATAGACAGGCAGGACGACTTCCGCAGGAAGGGCCCGGGCAGGGAGGGCCGGCCGGACCCGATCGTCGGCATGGGCCTGCTGCTGGACAGGGACCTCATCCCCATCGGGCTCAGGCTCTATCCCGGCAACCAGTCCGAGAAGCCGGTTTTGGGCCGTGTCATCAAGGACCTGAAGCGGCGCCACCAGGTGGCCGGACGTACCATACATGTCGCGGACAAAGGCCTGAACTGTGCGGAGAACATCGCATTGTCGAAGGAAAGCAAGGATGGATACCTTTTTTCTAAGTCGGTGAAGACGCTGCCCGAAACCGAAAAAGCCTGGGTGCTCCTGAAGGACGGCATCAAGGCCGACGCCGTCATCAACCAGGACGCCATCGAGAAAGCCAGGCTGTTCGCCGGCTTCAACATGCTCGTGACCAGCGAGCTCGACATGGACGACAAGGCCATGTACCAGACCTATCACCATCTCTGGAGGATCGAGGAGACCTTCCGCGTCATGAAGACCGACCTCGACGCAAGGCCGATATTCCTTCAGAAGGATGACTCCATCAAGGGCCATTTCCTCATCTGCTACATCACCGTGCTGCTGACCAGGATCCTCCAGTTCAAGATCCTCCACAACCAGTTCCCGACCAGCGCGATTGTTGACCTGTTCAGGAATCTGGACGTGGTGAGGATCGACGGCAGGTACCTGAACACCGCCACCGACACAAAGCTCATCGAGTCGCTTGCGGAACACTGGGACATCCCCGTCAACAACCTGTTCCTTTCAGACGTGAACATCAAAGGAATCCTAGGAGTAAACCCTAGGCCAATTAAGGAGAGTTAACACTATTTTGGGGGATTAGTTACCAAAGTCAGGTACCATCTAACGATGGGTTGTCAAGCAAAACATGCGTCGCCAATAAATGGATTAGGACAGTGGTCCAAGAAGAACCTAGAGAAGTGCTTCAACAAATACAAAACCACCCCAGGATATCCTGCGGTGGTTTGCATGAGGACAGTCTCTCGAAACTTACAGCTTCAACCCGAGCCTCTGGCGTTCCTCGCGTTCCAGGTTGACCAGGCTCTCGATCTCGTGACGGGCGTTCTCGTTGAGGATCGAGGGATCCTTTGCACGGGTGACCAGCGTCATGGGTAGCCCGGTCAGCTGGCAGTGGAACTTGGCGTTGACCGGGTAGGCTCTCGCCTCGGTGACTGCCGCCATGGTCAGCCAGTCCTGTACCTGCTGGGCCAAAACCGGCTGGTCGCGGAAGTGGTCGAACATCCATTTGTAGATATCGATATGGAAGTTGCCCATGACTCCGTTGTAGCCGACGTAACCGTCCTTCCAGGACTCCAGCAATGTCGAGGTGTTGGCGTTGAACAGGGCCAGTTTGGTTCCCTTGACCAGCTCCACTCTCCGCCTCTGGATCTCCCGGGCACAAGAGACATCCTTCAGGAAGACCAGCTTTCCCGTCTTGGCGCAGTCCTGCAGGAAGTCGTCGGTCAGGAGCCTCAGATAGGGGTACGGGCACTCATAAAGTCCGAACGTGACGTCGGGCAACTGGCGGAACACATCCTCGGCATTCCGATTGAAGACGTCGGCCCCCTCTTCCTTCTTGGCCATGCGGTTGGAGACCAGCACCACGGCGTCGACACCGGTCTTCGCCATCGCTCCCAGCTCGTCGATCTGCTCCTGGTGGTCGTCCGAGGTGTGGCCGCTGGCGATGACACGGATACGGCCGGCGTTGGCGTCCACCACAGCGCGGGCGACATCCAGCTTCTCCTGCCGGCTCAGGAAGAACATCTCGCTGGACTGGCAGACGGCGAAAATCCCGTCGGCGCCCCGGTCGACATACCAGTCGACCAATTCCTTGATTCCCTTGTAATCCACCTTGTTGTCGCTGGTGAACGGCGTGATCATCGTTGGCCAGCAACCCTGATATGTCTGCTTCATTCCGATACTCCTTGGATATGATGTGTGTACGTCATCATCATCCTTCTCTTTTCGCAACCTGTCAACCTGTAAGACAGCACATGCAAAGAGGAAGGACGCGATTTCTTTCGTCAGGCCGCGCCGTAGAAAAGGTTCGGCAAGAACGTCGTGAAGAAAGGCACGAACGTGACGAGCGCCAGCGTGACTCCCAGCGGAATGAAGAAGGGAAGCGTCGCCTTCACCACCCGCTCGAACTTCACCTTTGCGATATTGGAGATGATGTAGAGCACCACTCCGACCGGAGGAGTGACGACGCCGATCATCAGGTTGAGGATCATGATCAGGCACCCCTGCGTCACATCGACCCCATAGCTGGCCATGACGGGAATCAGGATCGGGGTCAGGATCAGGATGGCCGCGGTGGCCTCCATGAACATGCCCACGACCAGCAGGAAGATGTTGACAATCAGCAAGACCAGCATGCGGCTCGAGGTGAAACTCACCAGGAACTCGCTCATCTTCTGAGGCACCTGGCTGACCGTCAGCACCCAGCCGAACAGGCTCGCCGTCATGACCAAAGCCAGAACGACGCCGTTGGTCTCGATCGTCGAGAGGATCACCTTCGGAAGGTCCTTCAACTTGATCTCGTGGTAGACGAACACCCCGAGGATCAGGGAATAGGCGGCGGCCACGACGGCAGCCTCGGTCGGCGTGAAGATGCCGCTGAAGATGCCGGCAACCAGGATGACCGGGCTCATCAAGGCAAGGAAGGCCTCACGGAAAGCCACCCCTACCTCGCTCAAGGTCGGCTTCGGGTTGCGGGGATAGTTCCGCTTCTTGGCGTAGTAGGCGACCATCAGCATCAAGCTGACCGCCATCGTCAGGCCAGGAAGAATGCCTCCGATGAACAGACGGCCCACCGAAGCCTCGGCGGCGACGGCGATGATGACCATCGGAAGCGAGGGCGGGATGATTGGGCCGATGACGGAACTCGCCGCGGTGATGGCGCAGGAGAAATCGTCGTCAAAACCCTTGTCGCGCATGGCCTGGATCTCGACGTTGCCGAGCCCGCCGGCGTCGGCGACAGCCGTTCCGGACATGCCGGCGAACAGCACCGAAGCGACGACGTTCGCGTGCCCGAGGCCGCCGGGAAGGTGGCCGACCAGGACATTGGCGAAGTTGAACATCCGCTTCGTGACCCCCGAGGAATTCATCAGGTTTCCCATGATGATGAAGAAAGGAGCGGCGATCAGCGTGAAGGAGTTGGCCGCCATGGCGATGCGCTGGATGGCGGTGATGGCTTTGAATCCATGGAGGAAAATGAACAGGAACGAGGTAAGGCCGAGGTTCACGTAAAGCGGAAGGCCGGTGAAAAGCAGAATGAAGAAGACGATGAACGCCAGTGTCATACGGATGCCCCCTTCACTTCCGCCTTCGGAACCCAAAGGTCGAAGATTTTCAAGATTTCATAGATACAGATGACCACATTGCAGACCGGACAGGCGACGTACACCATGGCGAAGTTGACGCCAGGCAACGAGACCGCCTTCATCGAAGCGCCCCGCTTCGTCATCTCAATACCGTAGACGACGAGCAGCACCGAGAAAAGGATGGTCAGCAGGATGTTGAAGGTCGCAAGAAGCTTCTGCCCCACCGAAGGAAGCCTGTTGATGACGGCGGTGATCTGGATGTGGGTGCGGTGCTTCGAGGCGAACGTCCAGCCAAGGAAACAAATCCAGACAAACAACAGCCGGATCAGCTCCTCGGACCAGGTAAAGGGATTGTTGAAGATCCACCGCATGACGATCTGTGCCATCGCGGCGAAGAAAATGACGATGAACATGACGACCGCGAGCCAGTTGAAACACTGCTCGATCGCAGACATGCATTTGTCAATGAATTTGCGCATGGGAACCCTCTGGGAATGTGTCGGAAACAAAACGGAGCAGAGGCATGAAGCCCCTGCTCCGGGATTGCAGGCCCTTACTTCAGGTTGACGACTTCGTCGATGAGGGCTCTGCCCCACTTGTCGCCGTAGTTGTCGCTGATGATCTTCAAGGTAGCTTCGCGGAACGGAGCCACATCCGGAGTCATGACCGTCACACCCTTGGCCTTGAAGGCGTCGAGCAGCTCGCCTTCCTGCTTGTAGGTGGTCTCGGTGATGTAGTCGCATCCGATCTTGACCGCGTCGTTGACGACCTTCTTGTCGGCGTCGCTGATGCCGTCCCACACGCCCTTGTTGATGATGAAGACGTTGGAGCAGATGATGTGGTTGGTCAGCACGAGGTATTTCTGGACTTCATAGAACTTCGCGCTGTCAAACGTGGTCAGCGGGTTTTCCTGTCCGGCGACGACGTTCTGCTGCAGACCAAGATACAACTCGTTGAAGGAAAGCGGAGTCGGGTTGGCGCCCCAGCTCTTGACCATGTCCATGTAGGTGTTGACCTCGGGGACACGGATCTTCAGGCCCTTCAGGTCGGCGATCGAGTTGACCGGGGTATTGGTGGTGGACAGCTGGCGGGTCCCATAGTAGAAATCGCCGAGGATATGCATGTCCTTCTTCTCCATCTCCGCCTCGAGCACCTGGCCGAAATGACCCTTCAGCGCCTTGTCGAGATGGTTGAAATCGCGGTAGATGTAGGGCGCCTCGACCATGCTCATCAACGGAACGAGCTGCCCGAACTGGGCGGGACCTTCGGTCACCACATCGATCATGCCGGTGCTCACCCCTTCGACCTGGTCGCGGGAGCCGCCAAGCTGGCCGCCGGAATAGTACTGGACCTCGATGCCGGTGGCGTTCTTGTTGATGTAATCGACGATCTTGTCGACACCCTGGCTGATGACGGAGGTGGAAGCCTGTACGGAACTCCACTTCAGCACGGTCTTCTTTCCGCTCTTCGGGGCAGAGCTTCCCTCGCTGGAACCCTGGGCGAACAAGGTGGCCGCCAGAGACAACGCCATGAGAACAGCAATAGTTTTTTTCATAGCAAAAAACATCTCCTTTTGCAAATATCGTTTCACGAGAAAAGTATGCTGTCAAGAAAAACCTAGTAAAATGTAATGCTGTAAGACAGCTATTCCGCATTCCCCTGCCAAAACCATTCGCATCTCATTGAAGCACAAAGAAAAAGGTGGCCTCTTGCGAAGCCACCCGCATAGCGAAATGAGGAAAACTCAAGCCATCTTCACCTTGAAGACCACCTTGCGGACGGTCTCCGGCTTTCCCTCCTGGATCAGGGGCTCATGGGCCTCTCCCGGCAGGAAAACAACAAACCAGCCGGGCACGGCATGCCAGCTGGAAGCCAGCTCTCCACTAAAGAACTGGATGTCCTGCTCCTCGTCGTAGCTCGTGGTCTCCTTGATCTCGCGGCCAAGGTCCATGCGCTCCCGACCCTCAAGCAACACCTGCACGTCGGCGTACACGGCATGGGTCTCGTACCCCTTGGTTCCCTTGGCGCGGGTATTGACGGTACTCACCGTGTAGAAGAACTTGTCTCCGTCGCCTTCATACCTGCCATCCTTCGCCAATCCCGTCTCCAAGGCATTGGCGATCTCCTTGGCATAGGGAATCACTTTCGAATAGTTTTCCAGATACGCGACACGATCAACAATCATTTTCTCACTCCTCCTTTTCCAATAGTCCGGATACAAACCCATCAAACAACAAGACCGGACTCGCCATCAAGCCATACGGAAGCAGGTGGTACCCACTTTCCCCTTTGGTGGTGAAGCTCCCCGGCCCCGTCATCTCTGGCTCCCGGGGAAGGTGCAACGGCCCCATCATGTTCCGCATGCTGCCCCAAAGCTGGATGGAAAGGTGGTTCTCCCCCTCCCTCACAGCCTGAGAGAGGTCCACTCCCCCAAGTCCCGGATACGGCACTTCGAAGGATGTTCCATTCAGGGTGACCGTCACCGCCGTGGCTTTCCACGCAGGCAGGGAAAGATAGAGGGTTTTCGTCCCCCGTGCGGTGAAACCACTCTGGTAACAGACGCTTCCCGGATAGTGGAAGAGCCCCTGCTTACACCAGTTCCCGATGGCCAACCTTGCGGGAAGAGCTCCCAAGACGCGCTGTTCGTCGACTCCGAACCCCCCAATCAGGTAGATGTCCTCCAGTTCCATCGCGTTGGTGTAGGAACAGGTAAGCACCAGCTCATGAATGCCTGATCTGATGATACCAAGTCCTACTTTCTCGAAACTCCGGTCAAAGAAGTACCCATTTGGTACCATCGACACCGGCTTTCCATCCACCGTCGCCTGGAACTGTCTGGCGCCCTCGACCACCAAGGTCAGAGGCAGGTCTGCGCTCAGTATGAAGTGGTAGCGAAGACTGAGTTTCTTGCCATCGTTCGGATGGGGCTTCTGGTCCCAGGTATAGCGCTGGGCGATCTCGTCATCCAGAAGCGAGACCATGCCAAGACTCCGACGCACCTCCTCCTGCGCCTGCCAGATTTCCATGACAGGAGACCAGGGGCCATCCTCCAGCCGGTAACTGCAACGATCAAGAGTCAGCACGTTCGGCTGGTCAAGGGTGTAGCGGAAAGGTCCCGCGAGAGCGAGACTGCCCTGATAGTCGGGTTCCTTCGCCACAAGGCAAGGGTCCCCCGCCTTGCCGGTATCGATCAGGTAGAGACGGCTTCCCGTCGGCTCCACCTTCTCGTCCCACGAGCCGTCGGGACGTGTCCGCACCTGTTTCCCTTCTCCTGAGAAGGGGTCGATTTCCGTTACCTTTCCCCTCCAGACGGGGGCGAAGTGGAGGTGATGGGCCTCCTGCCTGTCGTTGTTGGCGGCAAAGAGAATGACCTGCTTTCCATCCTCCCTGACTTGGGAGATAATCTGGGGACACTGCCTTTCGCCTTCAGTGATCGAGAGGGGTCGGGGAACAACCTGCTCAAGCAGGGAAACCAAGCGCGTTTCGTCCGTTACCAAGGTACAGCCTTGGAAGAACTCCCGTACCTCTTCATCCGGCTCGCCAGCAAGGCGAGACGGCGCCGTCTTGTACAGGATCAACGTCCCACCCTGCTTCTTGAACTCTTTCAGCAGGCGGAATGTCGATGGGTAGACCGTCTCGATTTCCGGCAATACCACCACAGGATAGCTGGCCCGTTCGATGGACAGCAGTCCATGCTCCGCTTTCCCGGAACGCTCGGCCAGCGTCTCATCGCCGAGGTCGACGTCATAGTGCTGCCCGCAGAGGAAACGTAGCAGTTGGTTCAACCGTTCGCCAAGCGCGTTCACCTGGGGAAGGTCGCGCTCGTTCCGGCGCACCGGATTCCCGTAGGGGGAGCAGCCCATATGCATCCAGGCCGTCGACGAAGGATGGAGCAAAAGCACATCACGGCGCGGCACGCCCCGAGAGAGGTATCCGGAAAGCCGGGCGAAGTACTCCTCCATCACCCCCAGCTTGCCGTACCAGCTGTTGTGGTAGTTGAAGCTGGGCGGATAGTCCCGTTTCCGGCACCCCCGCAGGCTGTACAGGCACAGGTGCTGGCAACGTCTCGTCACCCCAAGGGCATACATCCAATCCCCGATCCACTTCATGCTCTCGAAGGTGAACTGCCAGCCAGTTCCCGCGTAGGTCTCGACGAGCATGCCCTGCTTGTGCCATTGATGGACGACGCTGGAACACTGCTTCAGAGTCAGGTATTCATTCGTCTGCTCCCCCAGCAGGTCAATTCCACAAATATCCTGGTGGGTATAGTGGGGCATGATCGATCCATTGACCCGAGTGCAGAGGCCCAGCTTGTCCTCCTGCAGGAAATGGCCTGTGGAGATGATGCCGTGGGCCTTGCACCAGTCGCTGATCTGTCGGGAGTAGCAATCCTCGTAGCGCAGGGCTACCGCATGCCAGTAGTCATGGCGGACCTTGGCGCTTTTCGCATGGTTGAAATAGAAATATGGGGCAAGCGGCAGCCAGTCATAGCCAAGCAGCTCCTTCACCCATTTCCGCATGCCGGTCGCCCATGGAATCCAGCTACGCTTCGGGTTGAAAGCGGCATGGCGGTCCGCCATCGACGGCTCGTCGGTAAACGACCCCTTGAGGGTCTTGCCGAACTCGCTTCCCGCCATATCGGCATAGTGCTGATGGGTGAGCCGTAGGAACGCCTGTTCGCTTTTCGGATCCAGATTGTTCGGGGGCGGATACCCGTTGAACCAGGCCGACGGCCCGCTCGTCTCCAGACGCAACACCAACAGCTTTTCCCCTTTCCGTTCTTCTGGCTTCTGAAGGAGAGTGAGGCTGGATAGTTCGTCCCCTTCGCACTCCGCGCTCCAGTAGAGCAGTTCCGTCCCTTCTTGCTGGAAATGAAGGGAATCGGTCACCTCGAGGGTAAGTCCCTCGAGACCTCCGACCTCCTGCTGGACACGGCCGCCGCAGAACCCGCTCGGCCACCGGTCCTCATCATAGATCCATGCTTCCATGCCGAGGTGTCTTGCCTCGTCCACGGCAGCTTTGACCGCCTCGTCCCATTCCCCGCCGAGGTAGGGGCTTTCCAACCCGAAGCGGGAGTGCATGAAGAAACCTCCCACCCCCTGGGCATGCATCAGCCTGACCTGCCGGCGGATTTCGTCCGGCTCGAGCTTGTCGTCCCATGCCCAGAAGAACAACGAGCGGCAGGACGCAGGAATCTCGTGTCCGTGGTCCATCACCGTCTCTCCACCTTCAGGTTCCAAAAGACAATCCGCTCGCGGCGCCAGGTATAGGTGACGCAAAGCGACCCGTCACTGGCCTGGATGATGGCGGGATAGCAATAGTCGCCCTGCCCCTCCTCCAAGTCGCAGAGCTTTTCCCAGTGTTCCCCTCCATCCTCGCTATACAGCAGGGAAAGCGGAGTCCTCGGGCCCTTGTAGTAGCCAGGCAGGTTGTGGACCGGGTTGCAGCAGAGCACCAGGGCACCGTCTTGCATCCTGACCAGGTCGAGTCCGCTGTTGTTGTTGGCAAGTCCCGTGTCGTAGGCCAGGGACCAGCTTCTTCCACCGTCGGACGAGTCGCTACGGAAAATCCAGCTCCCGTTGGTCCGGCAGAACATGTGCAGCCCCTTCTCGTCCTCCCACAGGCTGGGCTGGATCATCCCCTTGCCCCACAGGCGGTGTTTCTCGTAGGGCTGGTCTACCTCCTGGATGTTGTAGCTGGCATGGCGCACGGGGACGAACTCGCTCCGCTCCCAGCTCTTGCCGTTGTCCCGGGAAATATCGACGAAGGCGTCCCACTCGACCTCGCTCTCCTTGCTGGCAGGGGCGACAATCGTCTTGCCGTCAGAGAGCAGGATCGGCTTATTCTTGACCGGACCACGGCCACCCGAGGTGTCTCCAGGAACCAGTTCGCGCCGTTCGCTCCAGGTTTTCCCCTCGTCCGAGGACACCCTCACGAATGTCTGCCACTCGGGGATGGTGGCACCCACCTTGAAGAAAAGCATGATGTTCCCATCAGGAAGCCGGAAAAGGACCGGGTTCCACTGCGCGACACCGATGACGTCGTCCACCTTGCGGGGGTAGGACCATGCTCCCTCCCTGCTCCTCGTCGCCGTCCAGATGGCCACATTGGGATCCTTCTCCCAACTGCCGCCGAACCAGGCGACCAAAAAAGACCCGTCCCTCAGCTCCAGGACAGTCGAGGCATGGGCGCTGTCTGTCGGACGCTGCTGGCTTGTGACGATGTCCTCACGTTGTTTACTGACGATTCTCAGACTCATTGTTTCCTCCTGATGGCATCCCTTCCTGTGCGATCAAGGCACGAAATTCGGTCGGGCTGATGCCTATGGTTTTCTTAAAGACACGAAGGAACGTCGCGCGGCTGTCCATACCGACAGCGACCGCGACATCCCCGATTTTCAGGTTTACCTCGCGAAGCAGCACCTTGGCCCGCTCCATGCGGATGCGGGAGACCGCGCTGGTGATGTTCACTCCCCGTTGCGCCTTGTAGACACGGGAAAGGTACTTGCCTGTCACTCCTAGGTGGTCGGCGATGATGTCCAGGCTCAGTGGCTCCTGGTAATGGGTCGCGATGAAGGAGTCCGCGTCCAGCGCGAGGCTCACCTCGGCTCCGCTTGGAGCAAGGCTTGCCACATGCCGCTGAACCTCCAGGAAGTAGTCCCTCACCTCATCCCTGCCATCGCCATGAGGGTGCTCAAGCCACATGGACAGCGACGGCCCGCTCTCCATCTTCGCCTCCACATGTTGGGAAGAGAGCACGCGGCTTGCAATCTGGTAGAGTTGCTCGTTCAGGTCATGGACGCTGCCGGCAGAAAGATCGGACGGGTCGTTGCGGGAGAAGATACCGTCCAGCAGGCTGGAGAGGGTCATGGCGGTCCCCCCAAGCAGGGATTGCTCGAGCGCTTTCTGGTCGTAGAAATCGAAACTGACTTTGTCGGGCTTCTGCAACTGGCTGTAAGCCACCACGCCGAACTCGACGTTCTTGCCGATCGAGCGTACCGCCAGCAAGGCCTGGTTGTAGGAGAGGGAGATCTTTTCCAGGGAATCGACACTGCTCCCGATACCGACATGCAGACTGTACTGGGAGAAATCATGCTCGAAGAGCACCTTGCATCCGCTGATGCCTTCCACCACCCTCTCGTGGTCCAGCGGATTGACACCCGTGACGCAGGCGAACATGCCGCCGTGCAGGTCGAAGACCATGCTGGGCGCCACCTGTTCCAGATAGGATCCCAGCACCAAGGGAATCTTGGAGACGAAAAGGTGCCGCTGCTCCTTGTCCATCTGCTGGTAGAACGAAGTATGGAAATCGAAAAAGAACAACGCGCAGACAAGCCGCTCCCCGTGGAAATGGAACCGCTCACGCATCACCTGTCTCAAGGTCTCGGAATCCTCGCTTTTCAACCCCAGCAGAAGCAGATGCAGCGCATGGCGCGCATAGGATTCCTGCATGGACTGGTTGTCGTTGATCAACCGGCCGATTCCCTGCTGGATCCGGGTAAGCTCGTCATTCGAATCCCCCGCCTGGCGGGGAATCATCCGGTTGACCTGCCCAATGGGACGGTAGAGCCGGAATGCAAGCAGAAGCGCGATGCAGACGGCGGTGAGTGCGAGCAGCAAGATGACTATCCAGATGAGGACGCCGGTATCCATGGCGCGGGAAATCTCGCCGTTGGGGACCAAGGCCAGATATCTCCACTCAAGCTCGCCTCCGGTGAAGGAAAACTGGTACCAGGAACCTATCCGCGTCCCGGATGCATGTCCGAGCAAATCCATCACATTGTCCGCATTGACCAACGAGGTATTCGAGCTATAGAGCAACTGCCCATCCTGCCGGACCAACGCGAAGATGGCCGACCCACCGAGCGTGGTGTCGACGAAAAGCTTCTGAAGGGCCAGCATGTTCATGTTGCTGACATGGACCACCGTATGGTTGGAGATGCGGGCGGTCGTGACAATCGGAAGCACGGGAAGCCTAGAGCCCCGCAAGACCAACATCGTCGCGGGAAGCACCGTCTTCTCCCCTCCACGGGTGAACCGTGTCTCCCAAAACCGCTCATCGTAGTCCTCGTAGGAATTGATCTTGGAAAAGAAAAACGGAGTATCATAGTGGCCGGCCGAGGTCAGCACCATCGTGTCACCTGGAATAAAGGCGAAGAGGTTCTTCACCACGCTCGGCATGATCAGCTCCTGCTGGTTGAGCAGGCGGTGTAGCCGCCACTGCTGGCTTTTCTCATCCAGCGTCTTCTCTTTGTCGGGACGGAAATAGAGCACCGCGTCGGGTTCCAGGAAGAACGTGACGCCCAGGTTCTGCACGGTAGTGACCTGGGTGTCGATGGTGGTGGCGACCGACTGGAAGGTTTCGTTCAGGCGTGAGACAATCTGCGCCCGACGGTTGCCACGCTGCTTGAGCTGGAACCCGATCAGCACCAAGGCGAAAAAGAGAATCAGAAGCAGAAAGGATACAAGGAGACGGATGAAGAATCTGCTGACATGCAGTGACCGCTTCATACCGTCTCCTCCTTGCATCCATGTTTCCTTATGGAAACACCTTATTTGAACGACTCGTTGGCGTCATTGTAGATCTTTTCGAGCTTTCTTGCCTCCGTATCGCACTGCTTGATGACGTTATCCCAGTTGTCGATCGGCTCCACGCCCATGATGTACTTGTCGTACTGCTGGTCGACGATGTTGGAAAGGTCGTTCAGCAAGTCGGCTGCCTCTTCCGCCTGGTCGGTGGAAAGCGGCGGGTCGATTACCGGCGGCTTGTACGCGGGATCTTTCGCGATGATGCCCCAGTATTCGTCGGACACCTCGTTCCAGTTGCCAAGGGCCTTCTCCAGCTGGAACCAGGTCTTGGTGTTGCAGGCGTACATGGTGAAGTTCAGCTTGGTGATGCCGAGGTCGGCGTAGATGTCATAGTAGGTGACATTGGGATTCTCGGCCTTCTTCTGGTCCAAGTAGGACTGCAGGAACTGCGGGTTTCCATCCTTGTCCAGCTCGTAGGAGTAGCCTTCAACGCCGTAGTTGGTGACATCGCTGCCTTCCCTGCCGTACATCCAGTCGATCAGCTTGATGCAGGTCTTGATGTTCTTGCCCGAGGCGTTGACGGCAAAGAAGCGGTCGGCAAGATCCTTCGTATAGGAAATCGCCCTTCTCTGGCCGAACTCGTTGGCAGGAATCGGAATGATCTGCAACACGCCGTTCTCCTGGCCGGGAACCTTGCGCAGGCTTAGGGTATAGGTCTGCCCGAAACCGGAATTGTCGATGTACATCAGCGCTTTGCCCGAAGAGAGCTTGCTGTCCATCTGCTCCTTCGTCGTGGTGGCGAAATCGGGATCCAGTACTCCCTTGGTGTAGGCCTTGTTCAGCCAGCGGAGGACCGCCTTGAACTCCTGGGTGGCAGGACCGTAGACATACCCGTCCTTGTCGTAATCGTAGTACAGGCCGTTGGAGCCGTAGCCGCTGCCAAGGAAGTAGCTCAACGTCTTCATCAGCTGCTTGGTACCCTTGCGGCCGGTGATGCCGATGGTGCCGGGATTCTGCTTCTGCAGCTCGGCGACCGTGTCGATCACCTCGTCCCAGGTCTGCGGGACAGGCAGGTTCGCCTTCTTCAACAGGTCGGTCCTCATGACCGGTCCGAACCCGTTGGAGGTCTCCTCACGCTGGACGACCGGGAACGCGTACAGCTCCCCGCCGACCAGGTACTTCTTCATATCCGGGAACTGCTGCCAGAACTTGTAGAAGTTCGGCATGTCTTTCTCGTTGACATACTGCATCAACGGCTCGAAGATGCCGGTGTTCGCGTAAGTCGGGATATCGGTGGCGCGAATGTATCCGATATCAGGCCAGTTGTTCGTGGCAAGCAGCACGCTCTTCTTCTCGTCGAAGCTGGAATACGGGATGATCTCGTAGTCAAGCTTGACGTTGGTCCGCTTGAAGATCTCCTGCTGGGCGGGTCCATAGTTCTTGCACGGCTGGTTCGGATGGTCCATCATCATGACCCTGATGGTCACCGGGCTGGGGCTGAGCTTCCCAGAGGCATCCTGGGCCACGCTCTCCGTCTGGGCGGCAGGCGCCGCCTCCTTGCTTCCCTGCGCGAAGACAGGGACCGACAGCAACATACTGGCGCCTAACGCTACCAGCGTCGCCTTCATAGAAGTTTTCATCGCTTCCTCCTTTGAGAATCGCTTCATATCCATCAACCCTTGACTGCACCGACAAGCACACCTTTGGTGAAGTGTCTCTGCAGGAACGGGTAGACACACAAGATGGGGACCATGGAGATGATGATCACGGCGTACTTGTAGTTGGTGGCTACAATGGCGACCGAACCCTGGATGTCTCCAAACTCGTCAGCCATATCGCCGGCAATGACGATGTCGCGCATGATGACCTGCACCGGATACTTGTCCTGGCTGTTCAGGTAGAGCATGGCCGGGAAAAAGGAGTTCCAGTGGCTGACCGCGTAGAACAGCGTCATGGTCGCAAGGATAGGCTTGGAGAGCGGCATGATGATCCTTCCCAGAATCTGCAAATCGTTCGCTCCGTCCAGGTAGGCGCTTTCCGTCAGGGAAATAGGAATCGCCTCGAAACTGGTGCGCATGACGATCATGTTGTAGGTGCTGATCGCCGGCGGCAGGACGATGGCCCACATGGTGTTGATCATGCGCAGGTTCATGATGACCAGATAGAGCGGAATCATGCCCCCGCTGACGAACATGGTCAGCGTGATGAAGACCGTAATCGGGCGCCTGCCATACAGGTCCTTGCGGGAAAGAGGATAGGCGCACATCGCCGTCATCATCACGTTGATCAGGGTGCCGACCACCGTGTAGAGGATGGTGTTGCGGTAGGCAGTCCAAATCTTGTCGTTCTGGAAGACAATCTTGTAGGCGGCGAAATTGATTCCCTTCGGGATGAACTTCACGTCTCCCAGGTTGATGTGGGTCGCGCTGGAAATCGAGACGATTGCGATGTACCACATCGGATACAGGGTGATGAAGGCAAGCAACACCAGGAAAGTGGTATTGAAGATGTCAAACAGGAGATTTCCGCTTCTGCGCTTCAACAGGTTCTTCATAGCGCACCTCACCACAGGCTCGTTTCCGAGAGTTTCTTCGAAACCGTGTTCGCCATGAGCAACAGCACGATGCCGACGACCGACTGGAAAAGCCCGACTGCGGTCGCATAGCTGAAGCTGTTGCCCAGAATGCCGCGCCGATACACATAGGTGGAGATGATGTCGGCAGTCTCGTAGGTGGAACCGTTGTAGAGCAACAGGACCTTCTCGTAGCCCAGGTTCATCATCCTGCCCAAATTCATGATCAGCATGGTGGAGATGACCGGAAGGATTGCCGGAATCGTCACGTGCCAGATCCGCTGCAGCCGCGTGGCACCGTCAATCGTCGCGGCGTCCAGCACCTCCTGGTCGATGCCGGTCAGGGCCGCCAGGTAGATGATGCTGGTCCACCCCGCGGTCTGCCAGATCTCGCTGATGATGTAGATCGTGCGGAAATACTGCGGGTACATGAGAAACTGGACCGTGTCATGGCCGAAAGCACGGACAATCTGGTTGACAAGGCCGTCGCTGGCGAGCACGTTGACCAGCATGCCGCACACCACCACCGTGGAGATGAAATGGGGCAGATAGGTGATCGACTGGATGACCCGCTTGAACTTCATATTGGTGACTTCGTTCAACAGCACGGCGATAATCACCGGCATCGGGAAACCAAAAAGGATGTTGTAGAAGGAAAGCAGGAAGGTATTGCGCACCACTTTCCAGAAATACGGGTCGGCGATGAACTTCCTGAAGTACTTCAATCCGGCCCAAGGGCTATGGATGATTCCCTTGACGATGTTGTAGTTCTTGAACGCGACGATGACACCATACATCGGCGCGTATTTAAACGTAACGTAATAGATGATGGGCAACAACAGAATCAGATACAGGTACTTGCACCGTTTGACCTGCTTCCATGCATACCCTTTGGAATGTTGTGACATACAAACCACCTTTTCGCGTTCTGCACAAGTTATCTTTGGCCCCCTATCTGCAAGCTGTAAACAGACAAGTTTCTCCTTTTTGACTCATTTCTCCCCTTTTGAGGTCTCATCATTTTTGTGGTTTTCGGAAAAGAAATCAGTGACTGCTGTGTGAAAACCTGCAAATCGTGTGTTTAATCGATATGTATTAGAAAGGAATGGAAAAAAATAGGGAAAACCGGTTATCCAGTTTTCCCCTCCCAAGGACGGTGCGTGTCACAGCACATCAACCGATGTGGCTCCCTCTCCGAACACCCCCCTGACCAAGTCCCCGCGTTTGGCGAAAGGAGCCGTCCCGTTGATGGTCACGGGGAGATAGTTCCCTGTGGTTCCCGTCCAGACGCCGTTCTTGCGTGTCTCAAGAATCGCTTCCGCCACTTTGCCTGTCTGTCGCTCGCGGTAGGCATCGTACAGTTCTTCAGCCAGCGCCCTGAGGATTCTGGCCCGCTCGTCACGCACGGACTCGGGCACCCGGTCCCTCGCCTTTTCCAACGGGGTGTCAGGTCTGGGCGAGAAGGGAAACACGTGCATCATCGAGAATCTCTCATTTTTGAAGAAGTCGTAGCTTTCCTGGAACTCCGCCTCCCCTTCCGCGGGAAGCCCGGTAATCACGTCGGCGGCGATGAAGGGATCGTCCTTCAGCTTGCGCGCTCGATCCAGCACGTAACGGACATGGTCCATGTCGTCAAAGCGGTTGACCCGGGCCAGCACCTTCCTGCTGGCGCTCTGGATAGGGATATGGAAATGGGGTTGCATCCGGTAATCGCTGAACGTATCCAAGAGCCGGTCATCCACGTGGTCGGGCTCCATCGACGAGAGGCGCAGGCGCATGTCGGGCCCCAATGCGAGCAACAACTCCTCGACAAGAGCGCCCAACCCCTTTCCTCCGTGGTCATACATGGTCAGGTTGACCCCGGTCAGCATGATTTCGTGGAAGCCCTGCTTTTCGATGGCGAGGGCGCGGCGCACCGCTTCCTCGACGGGAAGGTCGACCGCCTTCCCCCTGGCCACATGGACGCGGCAATAGGCGCAGGAGTTGTCGCACCCATCCTGGACCTTCAGATAGGCCCTGCTATGGTAGATGAACTCGTTGGCATCGAAGGCGAAGGGTTCCTTTTCCCCTCCATGATAGCCTCGTAGGGCATCAATCATGCTTTTTCCTTCATCAAGTTCCCTTTCCAGGTATTCAGGAAGCTTGAGAAGGCTCGCCTTTCTGTCCAGGGAGAAGACCACGACATCTTCCCCGAGAGCCTCGATTTCCTCCTGGTTCAGCTGGGCGTAGCAACCGGTCACCGCCACCGGCGAGGTCTCGGCGAAATGGCGGATCATGCGACGGCATTTCTGTTCGGCCTTGCTGGTCACCGTACAGGTATTGACCACGTACAGGTCCGCAGGCTGGGTGTCGTCCACCACCCTCCATCCGCGCTTCGAGAAGGCGTCGGCGACAGACTCGCTCTCCGCCTGGTTCAACCGGCAGCCGAGCGTATAGACACAAACCGTACTCACAGTTGCTCCTGGTTCTTCAGATCCTTCATGATTTTCTCGACCGACTGGTGGAAGGACTGGCGCATGTCTCTGGTGTAGGGGTTGTATCGTTGCAGGTCATAGAACAGTTGCAGGGGATCGTGGCATGTCTGTTCCTCAACGGCCCGCAGGGCCAGGAATCCTGTCGTCGCGATTGGAGTGTCCTTCAAGTCCATTCCATCCAGCACGCGCCCGACCAAGTGGGTGATACCCTGGCTCCAGGCTGCCTGCCGGTCATGCTCGTCGCAGGTCATGCGGATGACCCTGAGACCCCAGCTCTGGAAAAGACGGCTCCATTTGGAGACCTCCACCACGGGGGCTGATAGCGGACAGATGATCATCGGAAGACCCTTCACCCCGTTCTTGCCGCTGTCAGGACCGAACATCGGATGAGTGGCGATCAGGTTGCACTTGTTGGCAAGACGCTTCTGCATGATGTCCGAGGGATACAGCTTCACCGAACAGGTGTCCATCACCAACGCGCCAGGCTTGATCTTGTCCTTGATCCGCTCGATGACCTCGCTGAAGCTGCTGATGGCGACACAGAGGAAAATCACGTCACAGGAGAGGACTTCCTCCTCGCTGACAGTCTTCACACCCTCGATCGGGTCCTTGGGATGGCGGGAATACCCATACACCTCCAGCTTGTGCTCGCTGAGCACCCGGGCCCAAAAAGCCCCGAACCTACCTAATCCATAGACTCCTACACGCATGCGACCATTCTACATGGAAGGGGTTTAGGGGTTCAACACTCAGAACAGGGAAGTCCGAGCCTTCCGCATCGCCTTCTGCAGGCTCTTGGCTATCGCCTTGTCTCCATCGGCGTTGTCCAGCATGTAATACCGGAGCGCGTTCCACCCATCCTTGTCTTTCAGCGCGGGATTCGTCCCCCGCGCGAGGAGCAGATCGACCACCGTGGCGTCGCTGTTGGTGGCCGCTGCGTACATCAAGGGAGTCGCCCCCTTCTGGTCCCGGCCATCGATTTCCGCGCCGCTGTCCAGAAGCAAAGCGACACCATCGGCGTTCCCCGCCTGCGCCGCATAGTGCAAGGCACTCATCCCTTCTGCATCCTTCACATGTATATCGACACCCTTAGAGAGCAACAAAGCCATCGATTCAGTGGAACTTTGCGCGCTAGCGACCATCAAAGGAGTGATCCCCTCGTTGTCCGGCGCTTTGGGGTCGACCCCTTGGTCCAGCAGAAACTCAACCATCTCTGTCGGGCAATCGTAGGACACCGCATACAGCAGGGCGTTGTCCCCGTTGTTGTCAACCGCAAGCCAATCGGTTCCCTGCCCATCGAGCCACCGCAGGGTCGAGATGTCGCCGCATAAGGCGGCGTAGATGGCCATACCGGCCCCGTCACGGTCCTTAGCCTGAAGATCCGCTCCGCTTTGCACCAGCATGGTGAGAACGTCGACGGATTCGAACAGAAGCGCGTCCATCAGGATGGTGCGGCCCTCCTTGTCACTCTCGTTCACATCGCAACCAGCCTCGATCAGGGTACCGACCGCAGGAGGGGGAAGGAAACTGGAGATGGCGGTGCGAAGGACGCTCATGCCATCCATATCCCGCAGGCGGATATCGCTTCCGAAATCCAGCAAGATCCTGAGGATATCCCCGCTCCAATCGGAGGTCGCCGCAACCAGGAGCGCGCTCTGTCCCTGCTTGTTGACCCGCTTCACATCCACCGGATAGGAGAAGAGCAGTTTCTGCACCACCTCGTAGTTGGGGTTCATCGCCCCGAGCATCAGCGCGTCGTTGCCTTGTCGGTCCACCTGGTCGCTCCTGCAACCGTTTCGGACAAGCGCATCCAAGACCGCAGGATTGGGGTTGTCGAGCGCGGCGCAGAGGAAGGCGTTCCTTCCATCCTTGGAGGTTGCCCGCACGTCAGCCCCTCTGTCCACCAGCAACTGGATGGCCTCTATGTCGGGATTGCCGCTGGCGGCGAAGAGCAGCGGAGTCTCTCCTTCTTCGTCCCGCTGATTGACCCGGAGTCCCTCATCGATCAGATACCCCAGGGTCTCCGGCTTTCCCATGAAGGAGGCTATATGAAGCAAGCTCCTCCCCCACGGGTCCTTGGTCTTCAGGGAAAGTCCTTTGCCACGAAGCAGCTTGATTTTCTCAATTGGCTCGACATCGCTCAGCGCGGCGGAGGAAAGAGTAGCGAATCCCGTGCCGTCCTCAACCCTGGGGTCGGCGCCCCGTTCAAGGAACAAAGAGGCAACGTCGCTTGCAACCGGGTAATAGCAAGCGGCCATCAGCGGACGCATGCCATTGGCGAAGGGTTCATCAATCGACGACATGGAGGCAAGCAACGGCTCCACCTCGTTCCGGGACGCTCCCCGCTCCAACACCTGGAGTAGAGGTTCCTCCACCTCCGTATCATCGGCATGCGGGAAATCCTCGTCAAAACTCACCACGTAGGTGACCGCGCCGGCCGGAGAAAGGCCGGCCAGCACAAGCAATCCCGTAAGGAGAAGGCTCCGCAAAGACCACATGGCATCCCATTCTACCCGCCCGTGGCCACATACGCAACCTCAAATGGGTTTGGATTCTTCCTTGATTGCCAGCATGCCCTGTATTTTCCAACTTGTTGATTCGTGCTAGGATGGTTGCAGAAAAGCGAAACTTATACCTTATCGAAGGAGATGTACATAATGACTTTCGCAGAAACCATGATTGCAAAAGCAGTTGCCGCGCACAAGCGCCTGGTGCTGCCTGAGGGAACCGAGCCGAGAACCTTGCAGGCCGCCCGCAAGATCGTCGACAAGAAGATCGCCTCCAGCGTCACGCTGGTAGGCAACGTCGAACAGGTCAAGGCCGCCGCCAGCGCCATTGGCGTCGATGTCTCTGACATGCAGATTGTCGACCCCGCGACCAGTCCCAACCTGGACAAGTACGCCAACGAGTACTACGAGCTCCGCAAGAAGAAGGGCATGACCCCGGAGCAGGCCCACAAGGACATCCAGGACATTCTCCGCTGGGGCGCCATGATGGTCCGTCTCGGGGACGGGGATGCCATGGTCAGCGGTGCCGAGAGCACCACTGCCGACCTTCTGAGAGCCGCCTTCACCATCATCAAGTGCAAGCCGGGTGTCCAGTACGCATCCTCCTGCTTCGTCATGGTGACCGACAAGACCCAGTATGGAGCCAACGGTTCCTTCATTTTCGGTGATTGCGCCACCATCCCCAACCCCACCAGCGAGCAGCTCGTCGATATCGCCGAGCAGTCCGCCCAATCCTGCCGCACCTTCCTGGGAGTCGAGCCGGTCGTCAGCCTGCTCTCCTACTCCTCCAAAGGTTCCGCAAAAGGCGAGTTGGTCGAAAAGGTCTCCAATGCCGTCAAGATGCTGAACGAGAAGGATCCCGGCCTGCTTGCCGATGGCGAGCTCCAGCTGGATGCCTCCATCGTTCCTTCCGTCGCCGCCAAGAAGGCGCCGGGCAGCAAGGTCGCGGGCCATGCCAATACGCTGATCTTCCCGGACCTTCAGGCCGGCAACATCGGCTACAAGCTGGTCCAGAGACTCGCTGGAGCCGAAGCCTATGGCCCGATCCTCCAGGGTTTCGCCAAACCGGTCAGCGACCTGTCCCGCGGTTGCTCGGTCGACGACATCGTCGTCACCAGCGCAACTACGCTGGCACAGGCTGCCTCCAACTAAGGCAGGAAAGCCAACTAACTTCGGGGTGGACGTGGTCCACCCCTTTTTTGTCCATCTGTTCCCTTCTTCGGAAAAGGGGTACACTCCTTACCCATGAGACCCCATGAAGTGGACGTGCTGGACTCGTCACGTTCCAAATCCAGCATCATCTGGGCCCTTGCCTGGCCAGCCATTCTCGAGCAAGTACTGCAGGTGATGGTCAACTACGTGGATTCGGCCATGGTCGGAAGGCTTGGGGCTGAAGCCACCGCCTCGATTTCCCTGAACATCTCCACCATCTGGCTGGTCAACGGCTTCATGAACTCGGTCGCCATCGGCTTCGCAATCCTGATGGCACATGCCATTGGAAGCCATCATATCGACCGCGCCGAACATGTGATCAGACAGGCGATTCTGACCGAAGCCATCCTCGGCCTGATCCAGACAATCCTGATCTCCTTGATTTCGTTAGCGCTCCCAACTTGGATGGGGGCGGCCCCCTCCATCCGCCAAAGCAGCACGGACTACCTGTTCTACGTCGCCCTCGGATATCTGTCCACCCAGCTGATGATCGGCGTCTCCACCCTGCTCAGGTTAAGCGGCGACACCGGCACCCCTCTGCTGCTCAACGGATTGAACAATGTCCTGAATATCCTTTTCAATCTCTTTTTCATCTTCGATGAGGTCCATCTGGGTGGCCATACGGTCCATGGCCTTGGCTTTGGCGTCGCGGGAGCGGCCATGGCGACGAGCCTTGCCGCCACCATCACCACAGCCCTGCTTCTCTTTTCCATCACCCAGAAGTCCAGGCATGTGCATCTCACCTGGAGGGCAAGCTGGCGCATCGATTTCCATCTGGAAAAGCAGGGCTTCCGGCTTTCGGTCCCCATCATCTTCGAGCGCTGCACCCTCAGTCTTGGTCAAATCGTGCTGACCGCAATGGTCACCGGACTGGGCATCACCGCGCTAGCGGCCCACTACCTGGCCAACACCGCCGAGCAACTGAGCTTCCTGCCCCCTTCGGGCTTCGCAACCGCGGCCACCACGTTGGTGGCCCAATCCCTTGGCGCCGGAAGATCCGACCTGGCCAAAGACTACGCGGACACCTGCATCAAGCGCGGTTTCGGACTCATGCTCTTCATGGCGACATTGATGTTCATCTTCGCCCCCAAGCTGCTCTCGCTCTTCTCCACGGACCTCGCCGTAATCAGCCTTGGCGCGTTCGTCCTGCGGATCGAGGCATTCGGAGACCCCGGGCTGTCGATGCAGCAGCTGGTCAGCGGCGTGCTCAGGGGAGCCGGAGATACCAGGATGCCCTTCTTGATCAGCTTCCTGGGCATGTGGATCGTCAGGCTCCCGCTTGCCTGGTGCCTGATCCATTTCCTCCATCTTGGGTTGGAGGCTGTCTGGATTGCGATGATGACCGACTTGGCCATCCGGGGAATCGTCTCGTTCATCTATTATCGCAGGGGGCATTGGATGCGCGCCCTGCGTACGCAGCCGTAATCCTGACCAGCTCGTCCCACGACAACTCCTCTGCCCGTCGGGATGGGTCGATGCCACTTTCGGCGAGGACCGCGTCAACTCCATCGCGAAGTAGGACAGCACCACACGTTCCGCGCAGCAGGTTGTTCTTGATTGTCTTGCGCCTCTGGGCGAACAGGTCGTGCATCATCACGAGGAAATCCCCTTTTAGGGATGGCGGCACACGGCCCTCCCTTCGCCTCTCCAAAAGCAGGACGGAGCTCTTCACGTTGGGTTCGGGATAGAAACTGCCCGGTTTGATGTCAAACAGACTCTTCACATCGTAATCCATCTGGCAGAGGATTGAGATGGTGGACCAGTCGTCACTACCAGGCATGGCGGTAATCCGCTGGACCACCTCCTTCTGCAACGTGAAGACCATTTTCTCGGGGCGCCAGACCCCTTCCATGATGTTGCCGAGGATGACGGACCCGACATTATAGGGAAGATTGCCGCAAATCCGTTCCGGGATATCGGTGCGAGCCCCCATCGTCTTCAGCGCGTCTCCCTCGACCAGCTCGAAACCGCTCTCGTCGGCGAAAGCGCTCTCCCGCAACACCCGGCAAAAACCGTGGTCGATCTCGAAGGCGGTGACCTTCCCGCCTCTCTGGAGCAGCAACGTGGTAATCGAACCAAGCCCCGGTCCAATCTCCCAAACCCTCATGCCAGCCTCGACATGAAGCGCGTCAACGATCTTCTCGCGAATGGGCGTGGAAATCAGAAAGTTCTGGCCAAAGCGCTTGCACATGGCCATGTCCTGCGCCTTCAAAACCATCTTGATCGCCTGAGGGGAATCGTACCCGAATTTCCAACTCATACCGCCAGCTCCTTCTCCGTCTGAGATGCCTCACAGCATACCCGAGGAGAAAAAGAGCGGTCAACAAGAGGAATACCGCCTGAGGCGCTCGGGAAGAGGCTATCGAGAGAAAAGACAACGATGCGCAAACGGAGAGCAATGAGGAAAGCAGTGCCGCGACCTTTTCCAGCAACCACCCCGCTCCGGGCATACGGCACAGGACGAGGAACGAAAGGTGCCAGGCTGTCAGGACAAGACAGGATGCGGGAAAACTCACGACGAGCGCCCCGAGGTTCACCTGCCCCATGGCGGAGACCGTCACCGCCAGCGTCGACAGGACCACCAACGCCCCGCTAGCCTCCATGGCAAGAAAAGGATGCATCCCATGGGTGAAGGAAGGGGCAAGCAACAAGGCGGCGCAAGCCAGGTAGCTCAACGAAAACCCCAGGCTGGAGAGATGATAGGGGAAAAGGAGCGACTGCAGGATCAATGAGGCAACAAGGGATATCGGAGCCCGGTCAGCCCGTCCCCGGAAAAGCAAGAGCGACACTTGGAAGAGCAACGCCCGTACGAGCGATGGTTTCGGCCCTACCACCAAAACAAAACAACCTGAGCATATGACACCTAATATACTACCGATTAAGGATGAAAATAAGTGTGAGCAAACATACACAACCACCATGGAGACCGCACCCAGATGCATTCCGCTCAAAGCGAGAATATGACTGCAACCGCTTCGCAGGGCCAATTCCTTCAATGGAAAGGAATGGAAATCGTTCCTTCCTAGCAAAAGCATGCGCGCAAGAGTTCGTGCCGAAGGCTGGAGGGCGGATTTCATGAGTCTGCCCTCCAGCCTCAGCATCCACCGGAACCGAGCCCAACCGAGCGGGCCTAAGGAAAGCACCTGCCAGTCCCTGCACTGGAAAAAACCGTCTTCCTTCCACCGGCCCCAGAGCTGGATGGAGCTTCCAGCGGGAATCATCCGCCCACAGGGAATCAGGGTCTGGGCAGAGCCTGAGCAGGTGACGGTGGTCCCGTAAGAGTCCATGCAGGAGGACACGTGCAGACGGACAAACTGGCTACCGGCCTCGGTCAGCGAGGAATCGTCGTCCAGCACTCCGACAATCGAGGAGACCTGCCAAACGGGAAGTCCCAGATGAAGGGAGTTCTTTTCCGAAGCCCAGCCGAGACAAAGGAGCAGGAAAGCGCAGAGAATCAGGAAGGGATGACAGATTTTCGGAAAGATCAGGCATGCGCATGCCACCCCCAGGCAAATCCCCCACAATGGCGTCTGAAAGGAAAGGACCGTCAGAGAGAGGACAGAGCAGAGAAAAAGCAAAAGCAAGGTGGAACGTAACGGTTGCCGCATACCCTAGTAAACCGTCTTTTTCCCCAATTCCACTCAAGAGAACATCCAACTCTGGAAGGGACGTACCCTGCTCGCCTCCTCGGGCAAAACCATCGGGATCTGGTTAAACGCCGCCTCCAGACGGTCGCAGAGCTGTTTCTCGCACCCGTCTTTCCCGGATTTCTGAAGCACATACTCCCGGAACTTCTGTCCGCCATAGGCCAGATAGTACCGCTCCAGGTGTTCCTTCCACCACTTGGCGTCAGAAGGATCCTCATGCGCGGCGATTTCCTTTCCCAACGCCACAAGGATCCGGTTCAACTGCCTTGCGGCCAAGAGGCGCTTTTTCCATTGTTCCCGGGAGGAACGCTGGTCCGAGGCATGGAGCTTCTCGTCCCAGAGCTCGGCGATGACGCGGGCATGCTCCTCGGCGGTGATGGCGCTGTAGGGATGGGTCTGCCCGCTTTCAGTAATCTGCCAACAGAGAAGACGGGGAAGCTCGCTTTCCTGGTTGCAGGCAGACTGCACATCGACACGCACATGCCAACTCCGGGCAATCTCCTGACAGGTACCCAACGGAGTCCCCTCGCGAAGGGTGACAATGCCGATCGCGCCTCCGTTTTCCGTAAAGTACAGAGCGTCCAGACGAGGCTGGTAGCTTTGCAGCTGCAGGCATGCGCGCACCAAAGGGACATCTTCCCCCCGAAGGGAAATCAGACTACGCCAAAGAAACTTCTGTGCCGTATCTATGTTCCGCCTCCCTCTGTATATATTGTAATTCATTTCCCAGCAAGAACAAGAACCCACCCCCCGCGCCTTCAAGAAAAACCCATGGGAAAACATGCGGACCACACAAAACGCAGCCATTTTCGGCCAGAATCTCATTTCCTTTCAAGGATAGATGCTGTTCCTATGTTCCTCTCTCTGCTAGAATGGAGCCATGCAGACAATCCGTATTGCAAAAGGCAAGGAGAAACAGCTCCTCCGCCATCACCCATGGGTCTTTTCCAAAGCATTCGACTCGACTGGACTGGACGACGGCGTCGTCCTGGTCGAGTCGTATGACGGCTCCTTCCTCGCCTGGGGCATGTATGACTCGAAAAGCCACATTCCCCTCCACCTGCTTTCCTGGAAGGAAAACGAGACAATCAATGACGCTTGGTGGCAAAGCCGCATCAGGGAAAGCGTCTTCAGGCGCAAGCGCTACCTGACTGGAAGCAACCGGCAGGACACCACCTTCCGCCTGATTTTCGGCGAGGCGGACATGCTGCCCGGCTTGGTCGCCGACGCCTACGGTACCATGGTCCGCCTGATCATCAGCAGCCATATGGCCTGGGAGCGGAAAGATATCGCTGTGACCACGTTGGCGGGGCTTTTGCATCCATCGCTGATCGTGGTGACCACCGACAGCAACTACACCAGCGTAGAGGCGATTCCGAACAGCGCCCTCTTCTGGAAAGACGGCGCCTATTTCACCCCGGCGGCCAAACTGGATCCGGTACGGTTCAAGGAATCAGGGCTCTTCTACGAAATCATCCCCGGCATGGGACAGAAGAGCGGTTTCTACTGCGACCAGCGGGAGAACCGCAAGCTGGTCGAGCGCTACGCGCAGGGAACGACCATGCTGGACGCCTTCTGCTACACCGGCGGCTTCACCCTCCATGCCCTGAAGGCCGGGGCAAGCCACGTGGACATGATGGACGCCAGCGAGGACGCCCTGCACCAGGCCTTGGTCCACATCCATATCAACCAAGACCAGGGGACCATCCCTTCCGACAGCCGTGGAAAGGTGACCACCACCTGTTGCAACGTGTTCGAACAGATGCGCTCCATCAAGGAGAACTATTACGACCTGATGGTGCTCGATCCACCGAAGCTTGCCAAGACGAAGAGCCAGGCGGAAACGGCAAGCAGGGCGTACAAGGACCTGAACCGGCTGGCGATGGCAAAGATCAAAAATGGCGGTATCATCGCCACGTTCAGCTGTTCCGGCGCTATCGACCGCGAGACGTTCCGCATGATTCTCGCCTGGGCTGCCATGGATGCTGGCGTGGAATTGCAGATTCTCGACACCTTAGGGGCGGGAGACGACCACCCCATCCGCATCTCGTTTCCCGAATCGGAGTATCTGAAGGGCTATATCGTTCGGGTGATCAAATAAGAAGGAACTTCAGGAAGCCTTCGGCGAAGGTGTGGAGTCGTCGTCATCGTCGTCAGACGCGAACGCGCCCGTGTAGCTCGCGACCATCTGCACAGCGCCCATCGCGTCGCTGACCGCCACGTTCAGGTCCTCGGTTTCCTCGCCTTCCCCGCTGGAGAGGGCGCGTAGCCGCATGCCATAGTCATCCATCGTCTTCACCCCGGAACCGACGGGAAAGGAAAGCTCCTTTGGCATCGTCCCTTCCTTGTTGAACTTGCAACGGTGGAATATCGCCTCCCCAGTCTTTGCGCGAGAGGCGCACTGGGCGAAGAGCCGGCAGATTAGGGGCCGGGCGGGATAGACCTGGCAATGATAGGGAGTCGACGGGTCATACAAGGGGCAGTGGTCCAGACCGACCTGCTGCACCTTGTCGATCAGGTTGAGATTCTTGGAAACCAGGAGCAGATAGGCGGCAACCATGCGCGCCTCGCTGGTGGTGATATCGGGAAGGAAGTGTTCGCAACACGTTCCACATCCGAAAGCACAGTGGACGTTGTTCGCATCACAGAACACAGCGGTCTCTTCCTCAATCTGGTCATACAAGGCAGACAATTCAGCCAGATTCCTCGCAAGGAAGGAATCGCCCAATGCGCGGATCATCAGCTCTCGCTCAGCGTTCATGATGGCAGATGGTAATGCAGAATCCCCCATGCTGGTCAAGAATCTTCACCTTCTTCCAGCGTGTTTTCCCCATGGATTTTCTTGGGACCATACCACGACCGGCCCCATTCTTGCGTCCAACCACCAAATTGCATATGCTTGTCCACAAATCTCTTTGTATGGTAGGAGGCATCTATGTTCACACGGGATGAAGCTGTCGCGTTGTTGAGGAAATACACAAAGAACGAGCATCTGATCTATCACGCCTACTGCGTCGAGGCGGTCATGCGCCGCTTCGCCAAGGAGCTGGGAGAAGACGAGGAATACTGGGGCTTGTGCGGGCTCCTGCATGACATCGATTGGGACATGTTCCCCGAGCAGCACTGCAAGAAGGCTCCCGAACTTTTGAAGGAGATCAACGCCCCAGAGGACGTGGTCCATGCCGTCTGCTCCCACGGCTGGGGCATCTGCTCCGACGTCGAGCCGACCAGACAGATGGAGAAGGTACTCTATACCGTCGACGAGCTGTGCGGCCTGGTATACGCCACCGCCCTGATGCGGCCGGAGCGCATGGAAGGAATGGAGGTCAAATCAGTCAAGAAGAAGTGGAAGAACGCCAAGTTCGCTGCCGGCGTCAACCGTGAGCTGATCGACAAGGGAATCGCCATGCTCGGCATGGACAAGGACAAGGTAATCCAGCTTACCATCGAGGGAATCTCCTCGGTCGCTGGTAATGTGGGGCTGGCGTAACCACCATCCTTGCAACGCATGATGGGGTCTATTGCCCCTTCATGCGGCAAGAAGCAATCCGTTCAGGCAAGCACCTCTTCCTTCCAGTTCTGGACGGTATGTCCCGTGGAGCTGAAGGCGATGCCCAAGAGGTGGACCGTCTTGCCCTTCTCCAGACGGAACTTGTCGGCGTAGCGCTTCTCCTTGATCTGCCTCAATGCTGCCTCGGCACTCTTGTCCGCCTTGAACTCCATCACGTATACATGCTCTCCCGTCTCCACCGACAGGTCGATCCGCCCCTCGCTCGTCTGGTCCTCCGCCACGACCTTCACCGCCTTCCCAGAGAGCAGCATCACCACGTCCACCACCTGCGCAAAATCCGGCTCCTTCTTCCCCGCTCGGTACGGCACCGACGCGAAGATTGCCGTCAGCGTCCCCATGTACCCCTGCGTGTCCCCCTTCCTCAGGGCGACCACCAGGTCCTGC
>JAQYHB010000050.1 GCA_028722305.1 Spirochaetales bacterium | reverse complement strand
TTGAAGCTGTAACCAGCAGTGGCGCTACCACTGAACTTGACCGCCGGCTTTGCCGATGCATCAGCAGCAAAAACTGCGGCACCAGCCAGCAGCATCGCAGCACCAAGTACAATAGCTTTCTTCATACGTAAATCTCCATTTTTGCGTGAGAATTAATTGTAAATTCAGTATGGATACCATATATGTAAGAATGATGAACCAAAATTGACAGCAGAGTGAATTAGTGTGTGAGTAGAATGTATGACAGAGCTAAAAAAGTTTATCCAATGTAATATATGGTGAAATTGTGGAGTAAAACAGCCAATTTGTCAATTTGTTGAAGAATAGGCTGACACACTTTTCCTTTCTGTCATTTTTCCCTATACGTTTTCGAATTTTCAATTCCGCTAAGAAAATTGAGGTTCGGAGACCCTACCGGTGAATAATTATGCACTCATCCAAGCAAGATTGGCAAGCACCTTCCCATCGCTCTGGGTAAGCCGCGCTTGTCCATTGTGCAGGCGGAGAATCTGCCCCACGATAGGAAGCCCGAGTCCATTCCCGCTCGCGCCCCTGCTCTTGTCCCCTTTCGTCCAAGGTTCAAAAAAGTCCGTGTCTGGGGGAAGCGTGCCGTCATTCATCACCGTGATGACCCCTTGCCCGACGCTTACGGAGATCTCATCCGTTGAAGCCTTCGCTGCGTTGTCGATTAACTCCCGCAAAGCCCGTGCGAGGAGTTCCGGATCTCCTGTGAATCCGGTCGCTTTTGGAGTAAACAGCGTCCGCTCCCGTACCGCTTCCGGAAGGGACATCCGGACGGTTTGGATGAACTCGGGAATGGAACAGCTTTGGAAATTCGCTTTGGATGAAGGGCTGAGAAGCTTCGCGTAGTAGACGACCCGGTCAATCCGCTGGGCAAGGTCGTCGCACTCCTTCTGCAGCTTGGCCATCGTCTCATGCGTCATCGGGAACACCCCGTCCACTACTCCGTCCAACAGCAGTTTCATGCTGGTCACAGGGGTCGCCAGGTCATGGCTGATCGAATTCAGCCACTCGCGCCTCGAGACATCGTTCTGTTCCAGCTGGTAGTCGAGATTGGTGATCGACTCGTTGATGGCGAGGTTCTCGATGATGGAGGTCTTCGGCAAGCTGACGCCATGCTTTCCACGGGACAGCTCGGACAAGGCTTTCTGGATGTCTTGGGAATAACGCAGGTTCCGGCCGCTCATATACCAGGCAAGCACCAAGGCAAGCGCGGTAGCGAGCACCATGGTCCATGCCATCGGCCGGAAGAACCCTTCAAGGAAATGGACCATCGGCCGGTATCCGAAGGGAGTGAAGGTGAGCACGTCGACAAATCCCACCGATTGCCCGTTGACCACTACTTGGATGGTTCCTGTCACATCCCTCGCGTCGAGATTGCCCGGCAGGGTAAGGATCCTGGTCTCGTCCGGATGCTTGGTGACCTCGGCAGAATGGTTCAATGTGCTGCCATCAAAACTCTGGTTGATCGTTACGACAGCGATCGGGGCGCGGGAAGACTCGTTATGGAGATTCCTGTCAGCTATGTTCTTGCTGCGCTCTTCCTGCCGCTGCGGTTTGCCGTAGGCGAACTTCAAGGTTCCCTCCGCGTCCCGGAGAAGCAGACCGCTGACACGGTCCTCCGCCGCGCTGAGAAGCGGCTCTTCCAGCCGGTCGGTGGAAAAGATGCCGTACGAGGCATACTCGTCCAGCGCTTGGGAGAAGTCCTCCACATAATCGGAGAAGATTTCGGTACGCCACTTTCGAGCCTGCAAGAGGCCGTTTCCAACGAAGACGACAACCTGCAGTCCCAGTATCAAGGCGATGACCAGGACAAACCCAAGGAAAAACCGGACGAACAACCTCCGCATGCCCCTCAGCTCCTATGGCCGACGAAGCGATAGCCATAGCCTCGGACCGTCTCGATCCACGGACCGCCACCTAGCTTGGAGCGGATGTTCTTGATATGGGTGTCGACGATGCGGTCATAGGAATCCAAGGAATAGTCGAAGCATTTCTCCAGAATCTGGCTGCGGGCGACAAGGTCGGGGGCCTGATAAATAAGGAAAGCAAGGATACGCCATTCGGCACTGGTAAGAACGACCTCTTTCCCGTCTACGACCAGTTGGTGATCCTTCTCGTTCCAGTCCATCGTATGGTCCTGCATGACGAAGTGGCCGTCCTTACGCTCGACGACAGGTTTGTCGCTCTTGCCTTGCCGGCGCAACACCGCCTTGACGCGCAAGACCAGTTCCTTGGGAGAGAACGGCTTGGTGATATAGTCGTCCGCGCCAAGCTCGAAGCCGAGGATCTTGTCGCTCTCCTCGACGCGGGCGGTCATGAAAATCACAGGGACCTCATGTTCCTTGTGCAAGTCCTTCACGAAGAGGAACCCGTCCCCGTCAGGCAACATCACATCCTGAATCAGCAGGTCGGGCAATTGCTTGCCAAACGCCTCCCGCTCCTCCTTCAACGTGCCAAAGCCTTCCACCTGGTAGCCGGAGAGCACCAGGTACTGCTTCACGCTCTCGCGGATCATGTCGTGGTCCTCGACGATATAAATCAACACCTTCTTATCAGCCATTTACCCCTTTCTCCTCCCCGCTTTTCCGCTTGGTACCCGAAGGACCCATTCCCTTGCCGGTAAATCGGTAGCCATAGCCACGGACGGTCTCGATCCACTGGGGGCCGAGAGGCCCGATCTTCGCCCTGATGTTCTTCACATGAGTGTCGACGATGCGGTCGTAGCTCTCAAAGCTGTAATCGAAACAGTGCTCGAGAATCTGGCTCCGGGTAATCAGGTTGCCCGAGTTGGCGACCAGATAGCTCATAATCCGCCACTCTGCGGCGGTGAGCGGGATGGCGGACCCATCGATGGAGAACTGGTGGCTTGTCTCGTCCAAGGTCAGCACCGAGTTGTCCAGCACCCATTGGGAACCCTCGGCCACGCCGTTCTGCATGCGGTCGATACGGCGGAACAGGGCCTCGATGCGAAGCTCCAGCTCCTTGGCGGAGTAAGGCTTGCAGATGTAATCGTCACATCCCAGCTCGAAACCCAGGATACGGTCACTCTCGCTGGAACGCTCCGTGACGAAAAAGACGGGGAAACCGTAACTCTGCTTCAGCTTCTTCACGAAGCTGAAACCGTCACCTCCATCCGGATAGGTGACGTCAAGCAACAACAGGTCGGGAATCTTCTTGGAGATTGCCGCCTGGAGCGCGTGCAATTCGCTGAAGACCTCGACCTCGAACTCGTACATCGTCAGGAACCGCTGGAGACTGTCCCTGGCCTCCTGGTTGTCATCACAGAGATAGATTACTTTCATACCATTACTTATCAGACCCATCCCGCCGATTTCACAAGGGAAAGGCTTTTTTCTCCAATTAACTCGTTCATTTTATCACACAATGCACACACAAACAACACAACACAAATCCGGTCTTGCATCCTTTTCTTCTGTCAACGATACTTTTACCATGCGCCGGACGACATGGATCCTCGATATACTTGCGATACTTCTCTCCCTGTGCGTGATTGTGTTCCTTGCGACGCGCCGCCCCCGGGGAAATGCGGCATACGTCCGCATCCAATCCCGCGACGGAGTCTACCAGTATCCGCTTTCCACAGACCGGACGATTTCGGTTATGGGCCCTCTCGGCCCCACCGTAATCCAAATCAAGGACCGTCAGGTCATATTCATTTCCAGCCCTTGCCCAGGGCAGGACTGCGTGCGCCACGCTCCGCTTACCCAGGACGGCGCCTTCAACGCCTGCCTTCCCAACCAAGTGCTGGTGACCATCGAGAGCCAAGGGGAGGTGGATGATGTTACGACGTGACGAGGAAATCTGCAGTGTCGCAAGCCTCTGCCTGCTTTTCAGCATGGCGGAGTACCTGATTCCCAAACCGCTTCCCTTTTTCAAGCTGGGTCTGGCCAACCTGCCGCTCCTTCTGATCCTTTCCAGCTGGAATTGGGACAGCTATCTGCTTGTGGCGTTGCTCAAACTGCTTGGCTCACTGCTGGTAGGAGGCACCTTGTTCAGCCCGATTGCGGTGATTACCGCCAGTGGCGGCATCGCCAGCGCCTTGGTCATGAAGGGTCTGGAAAGCCTTTGCAAGAAACGCATTTCCTTTGTCGGTATCTCGGTCATGGGAGCGCTCGCCTCCAACCTGGTACAGCTTGCCTCCGCTTCGCTGTTGGTCTACGGGACTTTCATCTGGGCGGTAGCCCCCCTGCTCTGCTCGATCGGGCTTGTCAGCGGCATCACCCTCGGCTTCCTTGCCACGGCATGCGAGAAACAAGGACTTGTTCCTGCAGAGATGGTGCTTCCATCCCTTGCCAAGAAGGAAGCCCACCCCATCGCCTTCACCCTGCTGGCGTTGGCCGTCTTCTGTCTCTGCTTCGAGCCGCGGCCGTTCCGGCTCTTCCTGATCTGGATCCTGCTGCTTGTCGCTCAGAAAGGCGCCGGCAAGCGGATCCATTTGGTCTATCCATTGGTACTGCTCTTCTCGTTGCTGTTCCTCTCGCTGTTCGAGCCAGTCGGAAAAATATTGTGGAGCTGGGGCCCGTTCACTTTGGCCTCGCAATCCTTGGTCACCGCGCTCCGGAAAGGACTACGCCTGATCTGCATGGTTACCGCAAGCCAGAGCATGGTGGGCCTGATGCCCCATATCCCGGGAAGATTCTTCCGGCTTCTCTCGGAAACCCTTGCCGCCCTCGGCACCTACCAGTTGCCGAAAAAAGGACAGAAACCGATGGAAGTGGTCCGGAACCTGTTCTCCGGAACACGCCAGGAAGCGAGCGTACCCAGGAAGGCGCACCCGATCCTGATCAGCGTCATGTGCATCCTCGCGATTGCCCTCTGCATAGGCGATTTGTTATAAAGATAGCCATGGACATCAAGCTCATTTGCACCGATATCGACGGCACCCTGATTGGAGACGGACGCAGGGGCATTCCTCAGATCAACAAGGCGATGCTGCAGAAAGCGACCGCCATGGGCATTCCTGTAGCCTTGGTCAGCGGACGCGGACCGGGAGGCATCCGTCCGCTCCTGGAAGACTGCGGCATACGCGGGGCGATGGGGTGCTTCAGCGGTGCCCTGGTGCTGGATGAAAACGGGAAGGAGCTGTTCGGCTGCCCGATGGAGAAACCCTTGGCGTTGAAAGTGCTCGCCGAAATCCGGAACGTCACGAATGTCACCGTCTTCCAGTTCGGCAAAGAGGCCTGGTACAAAGAACAACAGGGCAGATGGGAAGACTTCGAGGAGGAAGTCTCCTGCATCGGAGTCCGCTATCCATCCATCGAGGAATCCCTCAAGGACCCTGCCACCTCGGTCTACAAGCTGCTTGCCATGAGCGATGACGCGAAGGTCATGGACGCCCTGACGACACGCCTGCAATCCCTTTTCGGCGACCAGCTGTCCGTCATGCTCTCCTCCCCCTGCAACCTCGAGATCCAGAAGAAGGGAATCGGCAAAGGAACCGCAGTCCGGGTGCTCTGCGAGCACTACCGGACCACGCCAGCCTCTGCCGTCGCTTTTGGAGACTACTTCAACGACATAGACATGTTCCACGCCGCAGGCACCAGCGTGGCCATGGGCAACGCCCCTGAACAGGTAAAGGCAGAGGCCACCATAATTGCCCCGAACGCCTGCGAGGGCGGTCTTGGCCTGCAGCTCGAAACTTGGCTTGCATAACCCGGGTTTGGTCCAAATCGCCGAAGAATACCGTTTATTAGGGTATGAATGTGCGAAAGAAATGCCCGCCGGGAGGGCGTCTGTCCCGCGAAAAGGTGTATGACAGGAAGTTCAAGACTTTCGTGATGCACAAGGAGGTCTTCGCCTTTGCCGCCGCCCGTCTGGTCCGGCAGTTCAAGGGCGTCCCCTATCAGGAGCTGGTCGGCCTGGTCCAGCGGGACGACCGCGAGCGGGATACGGCCCGCCTCGACACCCTGGCAGGATTCAGGTCGGACGGACGGCTCCGCGCCCAGATGAACATCGAGGGGCAGAACCTTTCCCCCGGCTACCGGGACATCAGCACGCGGATGCTGCGCTACCCCTGCCGGCTGGTCGCCGACCAGAAAGGAAATCCGGTGCCCACCGTCTCGCTGTGGCTGTGCTTCGGCTTTCCGAGGAAATACCAAGGCAAGGAAGCGTCCTACGTGCTGGGGAAGGAGGGCGACGACCTGTTCTGGTGCGACGAGCTGGACGGGATGCTGGAGATCGTGGCCATTTGCGTTCCCGCGCTGGAGGACGTACAATTGGGGGTGGGGCTGGGAGGATTCTTCGCCGTGCTGCTCTCCAGCGAGCTGGCGACGCGGCAGAAGGTGGAGATGCTGCGGGCATGGGGGTTCACCATGACCGAACAGATGCAGAAGGAGGACAAGGACATGCACTCATGGGAAGGCTTCGGGGCCGCACTCACCCAGAAGGGAGTGCTGATGGGAAGGAAAGAAGGGGTCGAGATTGGCGTGAAGAGAGGCGTGCAGCTCGGCAGGAAAGAGGGAAAACTGATTGGAAAGCAGGAAGCTTCCATCTTGCATGTGCGAAACCTTGCCGCGAAGCAGGGTATCTCCTATGACGAGGCGATGGACATCCTGGACATCCCCAAGACAAGCAGGGCAGGAATCCACAAGCAGCTTACCCGGAATCGGAAAGGGCAACCTGGCACAGACACCCCTACTGTGTGATTCCTCTTTTGGTTTGGCAAAGGAAAGGCCCGGAGTCCGCTTGCGTCTCCGGGCCGAACTATGCTTGCTGTGGGCCACCCAATCAAAGGACCACTCTCTGCTGGTTCCGCTTCACAAGAGCCTCCAGTGTCTTAGCCGGATCCTTGAAGCGCTGCAGCATGATCATGGCCGCGATGACATAGGGCTTGTAGGAAGCCTGTTTGTACAGCGGAGTCAGATAGCGGTTGAAGACCGACGCGTCAACCTCGCCTTCCTTGCAGGAAACGCCGGTGATGTCGGCAGGCAAGCAGTGCAGATACAGGGCCTTGCCATTCTTCGTGGTCTTCATCAGCTCTTCGCTGCACGTCCAGTTCTTGAACTTGGCATTGTTGGCGAGACATCTCTGCTCAAGATCCGCCAATGCCTTCTGGTCACCCGTCTCGACAATCTTGGTCCTCTCCTGCATGACCGCGAACGAAGCCCAGGACTTCGGATAGACGATATCGGCATCCTTGAACGCCTCTTCCATCGTGTTGACCTTGGTGAAGGAACCACCATACTTCTTGGCGTTGTCCAAAGCGACCTGTTCGCACTCCGGCATCACGTCATACCCCTCGGGATGGGCAAGGACGACGTCCATGCCGAAGCGGGTGAAGAGCCCGATGACACCCTGCGGAACGGAAAGCGGCTTGCCATAGGAAGGACTGTACGCCCACGTCATGGCGACCTTCTTGCCCTTCAGGTTCTTCTCTCCCCCGAAGTAATTGATGACGCTCATCATGTCGGCCATGCACTGGGTCGGGTGGTCGACGTCGCACTGCAGGTTGACGATGGTCGGTCTCTGCTCGAGCACGCCGTCGCGATACCCTTCCTCGACCGCGTCGGCGACAGTCTTCTGATAGGCATGCCCTTTGCCGATATACATGTCGTCACGGATACCGATGACGTCAGCCATGAAGGAGACCATGTTGGCCGTCTCGCGAACCGTTTCGCCATGGGCAATCTGGCTCTTCTTCTCGTCCAGGTCCTGGACTGCAAGCCCGAGCAGGTTGCATGCGCTCGCGAAGCTGAAACGGGTGCGGGTCGAGTTGTCGCGGAAGACACTGATGCCGAGTCCGCTGTCAAAGACCTTCGAGGAAATGTTATGCTCGCGCATAGCCCTCAGGATATCCGCCACCTTGAAGACAGCATGGATCTCGTCATCCGTCTTGTCCCAGGTCCAAAAGAAATCCTTCAGATACATGTTTTTGGTGTCCAGCGCCTTCAGGTCGCTGATCATCTGTCCGATTCCGCTCTGTTCTTTCATAATACAATCCTCCCGTCTGAAGAGACTGACGCGCTCATCGTACCATGAGTGCGCCAGCCTGTACAGTAAAAGTGTTGCAGTTCGTTGCAATTATTCCTTGATCTTCCCCATCGCCCGAAGAATCTTCTCCGGAGTGAAGGGCCAGGAACGAATCCAGGCACCGCACGCATCGTGGATGGCAATCGCGATTGCCGGGGCGGCGCCATTGCAGCTGATCTCGCTGATCGACTTCGCTCCCAGCGGGCTTGTCTCATCCTTGACATCCAGCAGCACGACCTTGAAATCGTCCGGAGCCTCCCAGACCATCGGGACGCCATAGTCCGTCATGTCGGCATTCACGCACACGCCATCCTTGTCGAGGATCATGCCCTCGTACAGCGAATGGCCGATGGACTTCTGGCATGCGCCGAATACCTGCCCGATTGCGTACTCCGGGTTGATCGGAGTACCGCAATCCTGCACGGCGTAGAACTTCTGCACCTTGACCTCTCCGGTCCTGACGTTGACCGCAACCTGGGCGAAATGGGCCCCATACGGCACGGCAGAACCGTTCGTGGAAAAACCGCCATGCCCAATCAGCTGCCCATGTCCCGTGCCGCTGAGGGTATCGTGGCTCAGCTTCGCATACGAGAGGCTCTTGCCGGTCTTGGTGCTGTACACCTCGCCCGGAGCGCGCAGGATCAGGTCGCCCTCCTCTTCCTGCATCTGGTACGCCGCCTCCTTGAGCATCGCATCCTTCAAATCATGAGCGGCAAGCAGGCTGGCATTGCCGCTGAAGAAAGTGCCGCTGGATGCATAGGCGCCGGTATCGAACACGCAGGAATCGGTATCACCGCTGGTGACGGTGACATGATCGAGGGGCACGCAGAAGGTCTCGCTCATGATCTTGGCCGAAATGGTGTCCAATCCGGTGCCAAGGTCGGCACCACCGCTGAAAATCTCGAACGTTCCGTCCGTCAGGAGCTTGCACCAGGCGTTGGCCTGGTCCAGGCCAGGAAGTCCGCTTCCCTGTTGGATCATCGCGAAACCCTTGCCGATCTTCCAATCGGGATCGTCGGATACCTCCTTCCTTCCCCACTCGATCATCTTCCCGCCGGTCTCCAGCGCCTCGCGCAGGCCGCAGGAACCGACCGGAACGACATTTCCGGCACGTCCTTCGCCCAATCCGGCGAGGATGTCGAGCCGGTAACCGGTATAGACATGGTTCTTCCGGGCCATCTCCATGTAGTCGATGCCCAGTTTGTCGGCCAGCTCGGCCATGCATGTCATCAACCCATAGCTGCCCTTCGGGGTACCATAGCCCTGGTAGGCGCCCGTTGGCGGGATATTCGTGTAATAGGTAGTCACATCGAACTTCATGTTCGGTACGGCCATCAATGGGAGCGTCTTGGAACAGGCGTTCATCGGCACCGTCAGCGCATGGTTGCCATACGGGCCGGTGTTGGCCCTGTTGTCCATCCAGATGGCGGTAATCGTGCCATCCTTCTTGGCTCCCATCTTCACCGTCACCCGCATCGGATGGCGCGTCGAGCAGTTGGTGAACTCGTCGTGGCGCGAGTGCTGGTAGAAGATCGGCTTGCCGGTGATCCAGCACGCATACCCCACCAGATCCTCGATCAGGATATCCTGCTTGGAACCATACCCGCCGCCCACGCGGTCCTTGATGATATGGATCTTGTTCTCAGGAAGTCCGGTAATCCAAGCAACAATACGGCGCACATGCCAGGGCACCTGCGTCGAGTCGTGGATTGTCAGCCGCCCGTCCTTGATGAAGGCATAGCAGGTATGCGGCTCCAGCGGGGTACACTGCACCTGGCTGGTCTGATAGGTGCGCTCGATCACGCAGTCCGCTTCAGCGAACCCCTTCTCCACATCCCCGATCTGGCCATGGGCCTGAGCGGCGATATTGTGGTGGATGTCGCCATGGAGCGGGAACTGGTAGATGACGTCTCCGTCCTTCGGATCCGCGCTCTTGTTGTACTCGTCCAGGTCGCTCGGGGCACCCGAACGGTAGCGGACGATTCCGTTGTGCACCAGCGGAGCGCCCGGAGCCATCGCCTCCTCGACCGTGAAGACCGGTTTCAGGACCCGGTATTTCACCTTCACGAGCGACGCGGCCTTCTTGGCGGTCTCCATGTCCTGGGCGACAACGGCGGCGACTCGGTCGCCGACAAAGCGGACATGCCAATTGAACAAGCGGCGGTCATGGGGACTGGGCTCGGGATTGCCCTGCCCGGCCTGCATGTAGTAGATGTCCGGGCAGTTGGCTGCCGTGATGACCGCGGCGACACCCGGTACTTTTTCGGCCTCCGTGGAATCGATCGACTCGATCATGGCCGAGGCGTACGGACTGCCGAGCAGATACAGGCTCCACGGCTTGTCCCCTCCGAGCTGGTCCTCGACGAACGCCCGCTCGCCCGAAACCAGCACCGGACCATCGATCTTGCCCATCGGCTTGCCGATATAGGTGTCTTCCTTCTTGAACGAGGGTGCGGCTGCCGTCTTGTAGGAACCGGCATCGCGACGTTCCACCGCCAGCCTTACCGCCGTGTAGTAGAGCTCGTAGCCGGCATCCCGGATGAAAATGCCGCTCAATGCGTCACGGATCTGTCCCTTGGTGGGATTCGGATGATGCTCGAGCAACCATGTCAGCAACAGGGCCACCTCGGGGGCGTTATAGGCGCTCTGCACGACCCCTGCATCGATCATCGCCTGCTGGACGATGGAAAGGTGGCGGCTGTCCCCCAGACTGTCGGGAGTGCGGATGGTCGCCCCATCGGCCTGCACGGCAAGCATCAGGTTGCTGTAGACAGGCTTGTCATCCAAAAGAATCGTATCGCTTCCGCAGAAGCCTTCACCATCATCGCTATTGCGCAGGCAGAAATGGCCGAGCCCGACCAAAAGCTCCCGCAAAGTCTGGCCAGGCTTCACCTCGACCGTCATCTTCTGGCCGTTGATGGTTGCGGTAATGTTGTTCTTCATACGTGGTTCCTCCGCATGGCCTCCACCAGCATCCAGAGGCCTTCTTCGACCAGATAGCGCTTATACTCCGCGCTTCCGGTCAGATCGTCAGTTGTCTCCAGCTCCCCAAGCAACGTCTCGTGGAACGCTTTCCTTCCCGCTCCTCCGGCAACAAGTTCCTGGCTCTTCGTAAACAGCTGGATGCCAGAACCACGGATGGCAGCCGCCATCCTCAGGTCGCCGCCATCAGCCCCGCAGCCAAGGGACAACGTCACCGCGGCATGGCTCTCCGTAGTGACGGCGAACCTGTGGGAGGAAACCCGACGCCTCGGATCGAGGATAATCTCTTTCAAGAGACCTTGCTCCCAGTCGGCGGGATGGCGGATAAGGTGTTCAAGCTCCACGGCCTTTTCCTTGGTTGCCCCATGGGCCGCAAAGACGAGCCTCGCATGGTAGGCGGCCAGCGTGGGAACCAGATAGGAATCCGAACCATGGCGCATCACGTTGCCACCAATGGTGGCCATGTTGCGCTTAGGCATGGACCCCATGAACAGCAAAGCTTCCTTCAGTCCTTCAGGAACGAGGTCGCTCTCCAAAGCCTGGGTAAAGGCAACCATGCCGCCCACATGCAGTCCGTCGCGCTCGCTACGGATTCCATCGAGCCCAACGTCCTTCAAATCGATCAGGCCTTTCACCTCGACCCCGCAGCCAAGCCTTTCGAGCTCGGTTCCTCCCGCGAGGAACCTGCTCCCCTTGTGTCCGGCCTTCAGGGCCAAGGCCTCATCCACCGTCTCCGGTTTCCAATATCCGTTCACCATGCAGCGTTTCTCCTTCAGCACGTCTCTTCAATCACCTTGCCAGCCGGACGCTTCCCAGCCTCCTTCAGGAAATAGGAAAGCATGTTCCGCGTCACACGCCTGCGGTATTCCGGCATGGCGTGCGGGCTGATCACCCCATCGTAGGCGTCCAGGAAAGCCGGAAGCACCTCGTCGATCCGGTCGATCCTCTTGCCGACCAGCATCTCCTCGACCTTGCGTGAACGCTCGACTTTCGGGCCGGCAGCCCCGCTGGAAGCACGGAAATCGATGATGGTCCCCTCCTTATCCAGCGTCAGGGCGGCAGACAGGCTCAGCTTGCTGATCGCGTTGGCCCTCCGGGTACCGATTTTCCGGTACCATACATAGGTGAAATCATGAGGCGGGATGATGACCTTGGTGATCAGCTCGTCATCTTCCAGATGGTTTTTCTTCGCGGCGATGATGAAATCGTCGACCAGCATCCTTCGCGTGCCCCTGATGCTGGCAAGTTCCACCTCGGCGTCAAGCAAAATCAGCGTCGCGGGGAGATCCCCTTTCGGAGAGGAGTTCCCGATATTGCCACCGATGGTCGCCTGGTTGCGCAAGCTGATGGCGCCCATGCGGCTCGCGGCCTGGCGCACGTGCCAAGGCACTAGCTCGCTACGGGCGATGTCGGCGCTGATCTCAAGGGCGCCGATGGTGACGTTCCCCTTCCCGTCACGGGAAATCCCCCGCATCTCGTCCACCCCGCACAGCAGCAGGACCGGCCAGGGGAAACGGGGAGCCGCTCCCTCGCCACGGCGATACTGGACCATCAGGTCGGTACCGCCCGCCAGAGGCCTGGCATGAGTGTCGTGGCGGATCTGCAAGGCCTCTTCCAGCGTCTTCGGCGCATATGCGGTATTCATTTCCATAAGCCCTCTCCCCGCTGGGATGCCAGCTTGATCGATTCGACAATCAGGTCATAGCCCGTGCAACGGCAGAGGTTGCCGCTGATGCCAAGCCTGATCTCCTCCTCCGTGGGATGGGGGTTGTGCATCAAGAGATAGTTCGCCGCCATCACCATGCCGGGAATGCAGAACCCGCACTGGACCGCTCCGCCATCGGCGAAAGCCTCGGCAAGGCATTTGCCCCGGGCAGTCTCGCTCAAACCCTCGATGGTGACGATATCAGCCCCGCCGCAGGCGCCAATCGGCACCAGGCAGCTCGTGACCAACAGCCCGTCCTTCAGCACGGAACAGGCCCCGCACTCACCTTCCCCACAGCCCTCTTTGGTACCGGTGAGGCCGAAATCCCCCCGAAGCACATCCAAGAGCCGCTTCATCGGGTCGGCAGTAACGCCGACCTTCTTTCCATTCAACGTGAATTCAATCGTGCTGAGCATGCATCAACCCCTCAATCGTCTCTGGCGGAATCGGAATCTCGCAGATGGGTTTTCCGATCGCCTTGCTGACCGCCTCGGTAAAGGCGGCGTCCGCGCCGTTGAACACCAACTCTCCGGCGCCCTTCGCACCATACGGACCATACGGATACGGATTGTCGACCAAGAACGTCTGCATCATCGGGAAATCCATGCTGCAGGGAATGATGTAGTCGGCAAGGGATTTCTGGCGGAACTTGCCACCCTTGTTCTCCATCACCTCCATGGCCGCATAGCCCAAGGACTGCATGACTCCTCCATTTGCCTGGCCGCGCAGAATCAGGCGGTCGATCGGGTGCCCGACATCATGGCTGACCCAGACACCGACCGTCTTGACCTCGTAGGTCAGCGGGTCGACCTCGACCTCTACCACCGCGGCGCCCCAGCCATAGGCGATATATGCGTCACCCTTCCAGTTTTCCTGGTCCCAGGGATATCCCTCAGGATGCTGGTACTCGACATGGACGGTGAAATCCTTTTCCTTGCCATAGCGCGGCTTCATCTGCTCCGCGGCCTGCTGGATCAGGCGTCCGGCAATCTGTGTCGAGCGGCTGGCGGCCGTCGGTCCCGAATCCTGGACGCGGTCGGTATCGATATTGTCGAACACGATCTTCTCGAAGGGAATGCCCAGCGTGTGGGCGGCGATCTTGCGCGCGGCGGTATGGAAGCCCTGTCCCATCTCCGTCTGCCCGCAGAGGATCTCGACCCTGCCGTCAGCCATCTTGTGCAGGTCGCACTTGGCCTTGATCAGCACCTGCTCGCCGTTGCCGGTGAAGGCGCCGCCATGGTTGTACAAAGACAATCCGATGCCACGGCCGCAACCCGGCTTGTATTCCCTCGCCTTGCGCTCGTAGTCGCTCGCCTCGGTAATCTGCCTGATCATCTCCGGCAACATGACCCGCTCGTTGATGTGGCCCTCGGTGCTGGTCATGTCCCCCTGTTTGATGAGGTAGCGTCTCTTGAACTCGAGAGGCTCGACACCCAGCATGTCGGCCAAGTGGCACATGTGGCGTTCGATGGCGAACAAAGTCTGGGGCGCACCGAATCCACGGAAAGCGTCACTGGGGAAGGTGTTGGTCGCAACCCCCCGTCCACGGATGCGCGCAGCGGGAATCCGATAACAGCCAGTGGCATGGAAGACACCACGCTGCAGGACGACGAACGAACAGGAAAGGTAGCCACCCACATTGTAGACGACGTCGATATCCATGCCCAGAATATTGCCCTGCTTGTCCAGCGCAGTCTTGATGATCGTGCGGGACGGGTGGCGCTTGACGGTGAACGCAGTCTCCTCCTTGCGGTCGAAGATCAGCTCCACCGGCTTGTGCAGCTTATGGCAGGCGACCAGGCAGGGTCCGGCGAGCACGTCGGGAAAGTGCTCCTTCGCGCCGAACGCCCCTCCGGTCATCGTTTGGCGCACATCGATCTCCTCGGGTTTCAGGTTCAGAAGTCCCGCGATCGACTTGCGGATATAGAACGGGCACTGGCTTGAGGCGTAGACCACATACCTGCCCTGTTCCATCGTCACGCAGCAACTCTGAGGCTCTAGGTTCACATGCTCCTGGAAACCAGTGCGATAGGTCTCCTCGAACACCCGGTCAGCCCTGGCGAAGACCTTGTCGATGTCCTCTCCCGAGTGGGTGGTCAGCTCGCAGAACAGGTTGTCCTTGCCGACAAAGGCGCCGCCCTTGCAGGCAAGCCCTTCCTCGATCGTGATGGCGGGAGTTTCCTCCTCATAGTCGATCTTGATCTGGGACAACAGGTCGTCAAGCACCTCTTTGTCCGGACCGCAGAGCAGGCCGATGGTCTCGCCCACATACCGTACATCATGCTCGGCGAAGCACTTCCAGTCCTTCTGGATCATCCACAACTCGTTCTTGCCCGGAATGTCCTTGTAGGAAACGAAGTCATATCCCTCTGGCATCTCGGGAAGGTGGATGGCAAGGATCTTGCCACGGGCGATGGTCGAACGGACCATGCGGGCGTAGAGCGCTCCTGGGAAACGCATGTCCCCCAGGTACTTCTGCTTTCCCGTACACTTGTCTATGGCATCATACCGGCGTACAGGGTCGGAAATCTCTTTCGTCATCAAAGAGCGCCTCCATTATATCTCTTTACAAATAATCGCTGTTCAAGCGCACACTGGGCTATGGTCGCCCATAGCCCAGTATATATCAGAACATCAGGAACTGCTGTTATTTTTCCAACAGATAGGGCAGCTCCGCGTAGAACGCGCTGCAGATCTCCAGATCCTTCACGCGGGTGATCTCATTCGGAGCGTGCGCCTGCTCCTCATCGCCAGGACCGAAGCCAATCGCAGGAATCTTGTGGCGTCCCGTCGTCGCGACCAGATTGGTGCTGAAGGTCCACTTGTCGACTACCGGTTCCTTGCCGAAGAGCAACTCGTAATCCTTGACAGCCGCCTGCACGAGCGGGTGGTCCTTGTCGGTCTTCCAGGTTGGGAAATAGAGCTCCTGGCTGTAGTGGGTGCCCGTGTATCCCACCTTCTTGTAGTCCGGCATCTGCACGACAATCTCGCTCTCCGGGTCTCCGGTCGCCTCGCTGACAGCCTTCTTGACCTGGGCGATGGCAAGGTCGGCGGTCTCGCCCCAGGTAAGGCGCCTGTCGCAGTAGATCATGGCGTAGTCGGCGACGGCGCACTGGCTCGGTCCCTTGACATCCATCTGGCTGACGCAGATGGTACCCTTGCCGAGGAAACGCTCCTCGTCCGGCTGCAGCTCGTTGTTCAGCTTCTCGATGGCGAGAGCGGCCTTGGCCGCCTTGTAGGCGGCGTTGACGCCACGCTCCGGAGCGGAACCGTGGCAGGAGATGCCCTTCAGGAAAATCTGGATTTCCATGCGTCCGCGGTGTCCGCGATAGATGCGGCAGCTGGTCGGCTCGGTGGAACAGATAAGGTCGGGCTTGAAGCCCTCCTCCTCAATCATGTACTTCCAGCACATGCCGTCGCAATCCTCTTCCATGACGGTGAAGGTGAACCACACCGTGTACTGCCCGCCATAACCCAGCTCCTTCAGGATACGGCCGGCGGTGATCATGGCCGCCGCGCCACCCTTCTGGTCGCTCGCGCCACGCCCCCAGACCTTGCCATCCTTGATTTCGCCAGAGAACGGGTCAAAGGTCCAGTTCTTCATGTTGCCGACCTCGACAGTGTCGATGTGGGCATCGAAGGCAATCGACTTCGGACCGTTTCCGACGCGACCGATGACACTGCCAAGTCCGTCGACCTTCACCTCGTCAAAACCCGCCTCCTTGCAAAGATTGACGATCAGGTCACAGACATCCTTTTCCTTGGAGGAATAGCTCTTCGTCTTGACCAGCTTGGAAAGGTTCTCCGCCGTGTAGTCACGGTACTTCGCGGCCAACTCCAGAATCTTCTTCGACATATCCATACGTATCTTCTCCTTCTTCCCTTATACTCGTTCTTTCTCAGGTTCCACAGGAACCGAAGTATCCACCGTATGCCACACGCGCGCGGCCACTTCGCGGGCCTTGGCGTAGATGGCTTCCACGTCCAGACCGGGGAAGGTGCGATGGTCCATGACCACCTTGCCATCCACGATCACGCTCTCCACACAGCCGCTGGACATGCCCCAGACGAAATGGCCGGCTGCGTTTGCCGCAAGCAGCGGTGTCGGGCTACGATAGTCCAGGATGTCCAGATCGGCCTTGTAACCGGCCTCGACACGCCCGAGCTTCGCGCCAATGAAATATTTCTCAAGCAGCTTGTTTCCCCGGGCCATAGCCTCGACGAAGTCGCTTGGCCAGAAGGGGCCGCCCTCGTCCTTGTGCTTGAAGAAACCAATCTTCAGCTCCTCGAACATGTTTCCACCGCACCCATCGGTGCCCATGATCAGGTTCTTCACCTCGGTCAGATGTGTGGCGTACCCGACGTGGTTGTTCATGTTGCTCCGGGGATTGTGGACCAGGAAACAGCCATGCTCGTTCAGTTTCCCCACCTCCTGCGAGGAAAGCCAGAGCCCATGGGCGTAGAGCGAGTTGCCGGTCAGCATGCCGAACTTGTCCAAGCGGTCCACGATATCCATGTTGTAGAAGTGATGGCTCCAGACGCTGTCATAGTTGCCCTCGGCGATATGGGTGTGCGTTCCTGCTCCCGATGCCTTCATCGCCTCGCTCATCAGCTTCAGCCCCGCGTCGGGGATGGTGAACAGCGCGTGTCCGCCAATCATGCCGCGTACCAAGCGGCGCTTCTTGCTGCTGACGGCGAAGTCGTAGTTCTCCTGCACCCCTTCCTCGACCTCCTGCATGCCGCGGTTGCGGTTGGTCACCTCATAGCAGGTCATGCCACGGATGCCCACCTGTTCCATGCCATCGGCGATGGCATCCAGGCTCCCCTTGATGAACGAGGGGCTGGCATGATGGTCGATCACGCTGGTAGTGCCCGCTGCAATCGCGTCGAGGGAACAAATCAGGCTGGAGTACAGGCAAGCCTCCTTGTCCAGGCCTCGGTCCAGACGCCACCACCACTCCTTCAGCACCTGGATGAAATCAGTCTGGGGGCCGGCGGTGATCTGCATGCCGCGTGACAGTCCGCTGTAGTAATGATGGTGCCCGCAGACGTTGCCGGGAATCACGACGCGGCCGGTACCGTCAAAATGCTTGTCGGCCTTGATGCCCTTGGCGGCGTCCTTGCCGACTTTCTGGATCAAGTCATCCTTGATCACGACATCGACTCCGTTCTCCACGGTAATCGGCTGCATGGTCTGCATGACCGTTGTGTTGGTAATCGTGATAATCATCGCATCCCTCCTTCGTCATTCGACCGGGCCGAGCAGGTAGCTGTAGGTCTCGAAAATGGTAGTGACCAAAGCCGCGGTCTCCTCGCTCACGCCATCGTCTCCACCCAAGTCACCATCCTTGTCAAACGAGGCATGGTAGATCTTGCCATCCTGGCGGATGACGATGTCTCCTTCCTCCTCATCGCGGTAGAAACCGCTGTTCTCGCTCTTCTCGAACGAATCCTTGTCGCTGAAGATGGTGAACTTCTTCTTGTAGGGACCACCGCTGTAGGGGCAGAAGGTCTCGCAGTTGCCGCACTCGTTGCAGTACGCGTCGAGGTGGACGATCTGGAACGGGTTGTCGAACATACCCAGCGAACGGACGTCGATGGCGACATTGGCACGGTTCGGGCAGACATCGACACACTTGTTGCACAGGTACGAGCACTCCATGCAGCGCTTGCCCTCGCGAGCGGCGAATTCCTTCTCTCCGCTCTTCAGGCTCTCGCGGATATGGGTCTTCTTCTCGTACAGGTCGGCGAAGTACGCGTCCTCGTCCTTGGTCAGCTGATCCTGTTCTTCGGGAGAAAGCTCCTCTTCCTCATCATCGTCATGCTCGTGGTCATGGCAGTGGCAGTCGTCATCATCGCAGTGGTGATGCATATGTTCCTCGCTCTCCGCCTCGTCGCCAAGCACGTCGTCAATCGCGTCGTCCACCGCAGCCTGGGCGCTGGCGATGCACTTGACCACCACGCTGGGGCCACTTTGCATGTCGCCAATCGCGTAGACACCTTCCAGCGGCGTCTTTTTCGTTTCTTTGTCGGCCTCCGGCCACCCCTTGTCGGTCAGCGGAAGCCCGAACGAGGACAGCAATCCGCCATCAGCCTTCTCTCCAAGGGCGGTCAGCATCGCCGTGCAGGGCAAGGTGATCCTCTCTCCGGTGTCCTTCGGGCTACGGCGACCGGAAGCGTCCGGCTCGCCGAGAGCCATGACCGCGAGGGTCGCCACATCATCGGCCAAACTGACAGGATTGGTCAGGAAACTGGTCCTGACGCCTTCCGCGAGGGCTAGGTCCAGCTCTTCCTTGTTCGCCGGCATCTCCTCAACCGAGCGGCGGTAGACGATGGTCACATCCTCGACGCCAGGCACACGCTTTGCAGCGCGGGCGGCATCCATCGCGGTATTGCCGCCACCGATGACCAGGACATGTCCTCCAAGCGAGATTCCATTGGGATCCTTATGGAAGTCAGACAGGAAGTCCCAGGCGCTTCGAATGTTCTCGCCACTGATTCCGAGCGGACGGGAACTTTCGGCGCCGACCGCGTAGAAGATATAGGAATATCCGGCTTGCTTCAGCGCGTCGACCGTCTCTTCCTCGATCTTGGCTCCGAAGTGGAACGCCACCCCGTGGGCCTTGATGAAATCGATGTCCTGCTGGATGACCGAGGCGGGAATGCGGAAGGAAGGAATCACGTTCCGCACGACGCCCCCGGCGTCCTGTTCCTTCTCGTAGACATGGGTATCGAATCCCGCACGGGCAAGGAAATAAGCGGCGGAAAGACCGGCAGGTCCCGCTCCGACGACCGCTGCTTTCACATCGCTCTTCTCGGTAGCGCCCTCCCACTCCTTCTTGAAGTCCGCGAATCCGTTCTCGACAGCAAGCTTCTTCATCTCGCGGATCTGCACCGGCCCTTCGTAGTCGTTGCGGGCGCAGTGCTGCTGGCACTGGTGGTCGCAGATCCAGCTGGTAATCCCAGGAAGGGCGTTGGTGTTGTAAATCAGGGTCAAGGCGTCGCTGAAGCGGCCTTCGGCGACCAGCTGCACATACTCGGGAATCGGCTGGTGGATCGGGCATGCCATCTGGCATGGGGCGACATAGCAGTCCGTCAGCGGAAGCTCCTGCCCGATCTTCACGGAATCAAAACCATGGCGATCCTTCTGCAGGAACCCGGCCTTGCCACTACGGGTCTTCTCGCTCAGCGAGGAAAGTTTCTCCACATCGATCTGCCGCATATCCCAGCCGGAACAGCCCTCCAGCTTCTTCGCAATCTGGGTAAGCTTGCCGTACCCGCCCGGATGCAGCATGTCGGTGGCGATGGTAAGCGGTTTCAGACCACAGGAGAACAGCTCCGGGGCGCTCATCAGGTTCACACCACCGCAGTAAGAAATGGGGAGCTTGCCATCGAACTCCTTGCTCAGCCAAGTGGCGACCGTCGTGGAGAGCGGCAGCAGGGCACGGCCGGACATGTACATTTCCCCTCCGGGAAGCTGTTTCTGGTCGTTGACCGAGCCGAGCGTGTTGGTCAGCTTGACTCCGAACTGGAGCCCTTCCTCCTTGGCCAAGTCGACCAGCTCGTGGAGCATGACCACGGCGTCCTTGTACTGCAGGTCGTGGTCGAAGTTCTCGTGCGTCAAGGTGATATAGCTGAAGCCATTGGCGTCAAGGATCTTCCGGGCCTCGTCGTAGCCGAGCAATGTCGGGTTGAGCTTCACGTAGGTATGGATATGGAGGTCGTGGAGCATGTAGGAGCAAATCGCCTTGATTTCCTTCGGCGGGCATCCATGCATGGTGGACACCGTCACGTTGTTGACGATATGCGGATCGATCTTGCCGGCAAAATCCGTCAGGCTCTTTTCCCGGCCCTCCCACGGGGTTCCCGCGAACAGTTCCCCCTCCTTGATCAGCTCGGAAAGCTCGTCCAGATATTCCTGCCAGCGGCTTTCGCCACGGGCGTCCAGCATCGTGCTGATATAGCGGCGCATCTTTTCGGTCTTGATGCCCTCGAGGGTATAGCCGACCGACAGGTTGAAGATGAAGCTCTTCTTCCAAGGACTCTTGTGGGTGACCGCGTCGAGAAGGCAGCAGATGATATAGGCCTTGGCGTACTCGCTCCAGGTCTGGGGCAGCATCAGCTCGGTGGACCATTCGACGTTGTACCCTTCGTCACGCGCGTCGATGCAGGGTTTTGCCACAGCGCCGGTGGCCGCGAAGTCATCCTTCTCCTGCGCGGTCTTCAGCTCGATGAAGCGCCCGCCAACCAGGTAGCTGGTGATGATGTTCTGGGCAAGCTGGGTGTGGGGACCTGCGGCCGGTCCAAGCGCGGTCTCGGCGCTCTGCCCGAACAGGCTGATGGAATTGCCGCCCTTGGCATGATAGAATTGGTCATATGGGATATTGAAGATTGATCCATGAAGCTTCAGCTCTTGGGTCATCCGGACAAGCAACTCTCCAAACGGGACGGGATGCATGATATCAGACATGGTCGTACACTCCTTTACCTTGCTTTATTGTAAAGCAGATTCACCGTGCGTCAATGAGAAAACGCAACACAATGCAACATTATTGAGAAAACTGCGTTTCCCAACGAATCTTCATTAAAAAAATCATGAATATGGTGGTTTTTCCTTTACAGATTACAACTTTTCACCGATACTTGGAAAGAGTTGGAGGCAAATTCCATGTTGATCAATCTGACCATGCACCCTGAAATCAGGGCCAAGAACGTAAAGCTCTGCCGAGAGAAGGGCATTCTCCTTCCCACGTTCAAGCAGATGTGTGATCCTTCCCTGATTCCTGAGTCCATTCTGAAGAAGCTGGACAAGGTCGGGCTTTGGGACGTCAATCCCGTGAACCTGTACCGCATCAACTGGCACAACGAGCCCAAGGAGAAAGGCGGCCGTTTTGGCGGTGTGAACTATATCGAGATTCCGCGTGAGATTACCGGAGTCAAGGCGCACATCTACGCCTTGGTCGGCAAGTTCTTCCCCACCGGAGCCCACAAGGTCGGCGCCACCTATTCCTGCCTGGCGCCCGCCCTGGTGACCGGAAACTTCGATGCAGAGGAGCAACAGGCCGTATGGCCCTCCACCGGCAACTACTGCCGTGGCGGTGCCTACAACAGCGCCCTGCTTGGCTGCAAGTCGATCGCCATTCTCCCTGAAGGCATGAGCAAGGAACGCTTCGACTGGCTGAAGACCGTCGCCGGCGAGGTGATCGCCACTCCGGGTTGTGAGAGCAACGTCAAGGAAATCTTCGACAAGTGCCACGAGCTCGACAAGGAGCGTGGGACCCATATCGTGATCTTCAACCAATTCGAGCAGTTCGAGAACTATCTCTGGCACTACACCGTCACCGGTTCCGCCATCATCGAGGTCCTGAAGCAGCTCGGAGTCAAGAGCGAGAACGTCCGCGGTTACGTCTCCTCCACCGGAAGCGGCGGAACCCTCGCTGCCGGCGACCACCTGAAGGACGTCTATCCGGACATCAAGATCGGAAGCGGCGAGGCACTGCAGTGCCCGACCCTGCTCCGCAACGGTTTCGGAGGCCACAGGATCGAAGGAATCGGAGACAAGCACGTGCCATGGATCCACAACGTCAAGAACACCGACATGATCCTTGCCATCGACGACCAGGACTGCATGGACATCTACCGCCTGTTCAACGAGCCGGCCGGCATCGCCTATCTGAAGAAGCAGGGTGTCTCCGACAAGGACATCGCCAACCTGCAGTACTTCGGCATCAGCGGCATCGGCAACATGCTCGGCGCCATCAAGATGGCCAAGTACTACGAGCTGGACGAGGATGACGTGGTCTTCACCGTCCTGACCGACAGTTCGGTCATGTACAAGAGCAGACTGGCTGAGCTGACCGCACAGCAGGGCAAGTTCGACGAGACCGAGGCCGCCAAGGTGCTCGCCGCGGCGCTCCACCACCAGGGTATCGAGAACGCCCTCGAGCTTACCTACTACGAGAAGCTCAGGGTGCACAACCTGAAGTACTACACCTGGATCGAGCAGCAGGGCAAGACCGCGGAAGAGCTTCGCGCCCAGTGGTACGACCGCTCCTACTGGAAGCAGCTGCCACCGATGGCGAAGCAGATCGACGAGCTGATCGAGTCGTTCAACAAAGAGATTCTTGGACAGTAAGCCGGAAGGCCAGGAAAGGGGCGGACCACCGCCCCTTTCTTGCATCACAGGAGGATTCCATGCATTTCACCTATGTCTGTAACGATTGCGGCAAGACGTTCACCACCGACAAGGTCATCTACCAGTGCCCCGACTGCGCCAAGGAAAACGACGACCTGCACTTTCCCAAGGGAAACCTGATTGTCAGGTATGACGAGCGCGAGCTCAAGGAACTGGGCAAGAAACGCCATGTCTCTTTTTATGACTTCTTCCCCTACGACGTTCCAAACAAGGACTGCTATCCTGTGGGCAACACCCCGGTCGTCCGGCCCAAACGGCTGATTGAGAAGTACGGGACCACCGGCCTCTTCTTCAAGATGGACAGCGCCCTCCCTTCAGGCTCTTTCAAGGACCGGGCGAGCCAGCTGGTCGCAGCCCAGGCCTTGGCCCATGGAGAGAAGAAGGTCTGTCTCGCTTCCACCGGCAACGCGGGGGCAGCGATGAGCTGCGCGGGTGCCGCGTATGGCCTGGACATCGTGCTCTTCGTCCCGGAAACGGCTCCCATCAACAAGCTGATGCAGAGCGTCCTCTACGGAGCCACCGTCGTCCCGGTCAAAGGCACCTATGACGACGCCTTCAAGCTCTCCATCGCCTATACGAAGCATTTTGGCGGCATCAACCGCAACACAGCTTACAACCCGATGACAATCGAGGGAAAGAAGAGCGTCTCGATCGAGCTGTTCGAGCAGCTAGGGCGCAGGGTTCCCGACGTGGTCTACGTCCCGGTCGGGGACGGCTGCATCATCAGCGGCGTGATCAAGGGCTTCATCGACCTGAAGGAAGCAGGCCTCACCACCAGGCTGCCGCATGTGGTCTGCGTGCAAAGCAAGCAGAGCAACGCGATCAGCCAGGCCTTCAAGACGGGGAAGTTCGACGCAATCGCCCACGCGACCACCAAGGCCGACTCGATCAGCGTCGAGAACCCGGCAAGCGGCCGCATGGCGGTGCGCTATCTGAAGGAGTGCGACGGCTGGACGGTGGAAGTCGACGACTGCGAGATCTTCAAGGGACAGATGGAGCTGGTCAGGGAAAGCGGCACCTTTGTCGAGCCGGCCGCGGCTTGTGCCTGGGCCGGATTCGTCAAGGACCGCGACCACCTCGTCAAGAGCTATGGCAAGGATGTCAGCGCCTGCGTGCTGCTCACCGGCATCGGTTTCAAGGACATGGCCGCGTTCCAAGGGGAAGTCTCCATGCCAAAGCCGATCGAGAATAGCGTCGAGGCCGTGCTGGAACGCTTAAAGGAGTAAGCCAAGCGACACCAGTTTCCGGGAGCTGTCTCGAAAGAGCTTCGAGGCAGCCTCATTTTTATGTCCGGACGAGGGACTGGAAGGACCGCTTAAGGAATAGAGGGCCGGACAGCCCTTCCGGAATGGCTGACAAAGGATTTCCGAGGGAGGAGGACGACAGGAACCCGGGCCTTGGGGGAGGCCTGCAGGCAGCAGGTGTTTTTTGGGGCAGATGCCGGGGCCGGGCTACGCGATGGCGACCCAGAACGGCTTGCCGGCCACGCCCCGCTCCGAGCGGCAGGTGTAGCGCACGACGTCCTGCGCCATTGCCCGGATGATCCATTCGGTCAGCACCCGTTCCATCCCTCCGGAGGGAAGCGCCTCAGGTCGAGGTTCTGCTTCGCCTCGGCAAAGGAGCCTTCCGCCTGGATGGCCATGTTCTCGACCCTGGACGGGTCCGACCTGAACGCCCGGCCCTTCGCCTGCTCCCAGTGCTGGGGCTTGATCAGCGCCTCGATGCCGTGCGCCTCGCAGTAGGTGCGGTACCTCCACGGAAACGACCTCGCCAGCTTCTCGAGCATCCCCACGGCCGTGTGGTAGTCGGTCCTCCCGCTGCCCACAGCGACGCGAAGCTCGGGTCCCACGGCAGCAGCCGCTCCTTCGGGGGCGGCCGTCTTGTTGTTCGGGCCATTGGGAGATTAAAGATATCTGATGCCTCACATCGAGGCCGCATGCCCATGCAACGCGGATTGAAACATATGTATTCGATTGCGAGACAGGTTGTCTTGTATTTTCCCCATAGCCGAAGCAAGGGGGGGCACGGCTAATCTCGAAAATCCCTGAGCAGTTTGTCAGCCTTTACAAGATATCCGTAAGCCAGCGGATCAATCTTTCGGAAACTTCTCATTGCGAGGAGGTCTGTTTGGGTAAGATTCTCTTGGTTGTGTTGCCGGGCGTCTACAACTGCAAACGGCGCGCCTGTGAGAAGGCAAGCCAACATGTAGATGATTTCAGGTGCCAGCCGGGAGGCTGATTCCATGCTGAATCCGGAAGAAAACACATGGGTGACAACCTTTCTCGTGCCATCCTTGAAGTTGTCGAAATCATCCGGCCGGTATTTTCCTCTGGATCCGATGCAGATAGCCGAAGCGATTGAATCATTCAGAGCGTCTTCTGGAATGATTTTCGCTCTTCTATAGGCGATTTCCGCATTGGAAATCCTCCAGTATGTGTCTCTCACGTCATCAAAATCCGAACTCGCATGTATCAGATTGCTGATGTCGTAAAACTGTTTCATGATTTCCATGTTTTTGTCGCCGAACGCCACGCCTGTGGTTCTGGGCGCAAAAGCTGTCAGCTTGTCTCCCAGGATGCAGTCGACAGTAGGGAGGATCACTGTAAGGTTTTCACCCTCTGTGATGACGAGATCATTCTTGATTTCCTTCCCGATGGTTTTCCGATAGAAGTTTTCCCCATATAGGACATCCAGCAGGATGTACAGTGGCTGGTCATTGTTGACTGGTGATGTGTAATTGAATTTGAAATGACGTTTACGTATTGTTGCTTTCTGTGTTCTGATTGATTCTTCGGCGCTGATGAAGGGAAAGATGGTTTTTACCTTCTCTATATACTCCTCGATCTGCGTGTCTGGGCTGACAATTATGTCTATATCAGTCGATAACCTCATGGGTGAATCGAGGAGGAGAAGCAGGCTTGTCCCTCCCTTGAAGATGAACTTGAGACCAGATTTTACCAATGCTTCCAGAAGGCCAAATGCGTAGACCGTACGTTCGATAAGGGCCACATCTTTGTGATACTTGTCCCGTAGTTTGCGGATATGGTCAATGGTGAAGTTTTCAGCTGAAAGCATTACAGATCCTTCGAGGGTGCATATTGTCCAAGCATGGCCTTGAATCTGGCGGCAGCTCCACGGCGGTTCGCATAGCGAAGCATTGCCTTTGTGTCTATCGCGTATCTTGAGAATGCATCATTGAAAATCAGAGGATATTCCCCTCTCGAAACAAGTTTGGAAACCAGCTTGTCCACGGAGATGTCCACAAGAATTTTCTCAAGCCTGCTGTGCCAATTGCAACCGGCTTCTTTGGGCGATTCGGATGGAAGCCTGAGAACGACAATCAGATCATCGACATAATACTTGTAATAATCCTCGACAGATGGCTTGAGCAGGACTTTCCCGGGATGTTTCATCTTGAGCATGTCGAAGACATAGTCGACCAACTCGTTTTCCACAAAAACAAATATCGTGTTATGGGCGATCTGGTGGTTTACAAAGGCATTCAATTGCACGAGCTCGAATATCTGGAAATTCCCAGACGGGTACTCTTCTGTCATTTCCGACGCGATCCTTTCGGAAGTTTCCGAATAGGTGTGGCGATATGCGTGTCTTTCCTTCGAAAAAGAGTATTGGTCTCTTCCGATGTGGATGATGTTGTTGTCGACTACCTGCTTGCTGAGGGCATAGGATAATCCCGCCAGGGAAGCTTTGTTTGCTTCCTGCCTCATCGCCTCATAGTAGTTCGCTCTGGTGAACACGGGCATGTTTCTCAGTTGGTCGAAAGTCACGCATGTCCTCCTCGTCGCGTTTGGCGGCAAATCCGGACGCAACCGGTATTCCTCTCGGTTCCATCATACATGCAACAGAAACAGACGTCAACTGAAGAACGGCAGTAAATCAGAATTACTGCCAATCTTCAGCTTTGCAAAGGGTAGGCATCGGTCCAGCCGCAAACACACGCCATTGGTTCCGACTCGTTCCAAAATATTCCAAACGACATACGGAAAAACATACGGTTAATCTCCTGCCGGCACATCACCATCTTTCCTTCGGCGTCGATTCGGGGCTATCCCGCTTTTGTCATGAGACAGCCTCTTTTTCGTCTGCGTGTCCCGCCGCTTTACGGGAGCATGGCAATTCGGTATCTTATCGGTAAAGGATGAACTATGCAGAACTTTCTGATTGGTCTTTGCATTGGCGTTGCCCTGGCAATGGTACTCGTCGTTGCCCAGTCGATCAACGCACATAAGAAGATGAAGGCACTCATGGCCGAGAAGGACAAGCTGAAACAGATGATCACCGACCGGATCGATCTGGAAAGCGAAGGCCTTGCCAAGCTGAAGAAGGAAAACGAAGAGCTGAAAAAGCAGAACGAGAACCTTCGGGTCACGGTCAGCACCTACAGCCAAAAGCCTGGACGGAAAGAAGTTGCGAGACTGCAGGTCTACCAGCTTGCCGTCGACCGGCTGACCCTCAACTCCCCGGGCTTCGGCGCAGCCTGGCAGGCGGCGCTGAAGGAAAGCGAGGACGAATTCCAGAAGACCTACATCGGCGTCCAACCCTTCCTGAAGAAGATCATCCCCTTCGCCAAGAGCGAGGCGGAAGTCATCAGCATCGACGAGCCGGACGAGAAAGACAAGAAAAACAGCTGATCACGCACGCAAGGCGAGGAAGCCGCCCCAGGAATGGAACCGTATTCCTTTTCCGAGCGCTTCCTGTACGCGTTTTTGGAGCGTGGTGGCCGATGGAAACGAAAGGACATCCTGCTCACAGAGCCCGAATCCAAATACCCGTTCATAGATCTGGGGAAGCCCGTGCTGGGGAACAGGAAACAGCGTAAAACGCTTCTGGAAGCGGATGATCCGTGAATCCGGAGAAAGCACCTGGGAGAGGGCCGGGTCAAGCAGCCAGGAGTCGCAGACCACGATGGGAAACCGGGAAAACCAGCGTGCCGCCCATGCCAGCGAGTCATCCACCTCCCGTTCGTCCAAAGGTTCGCCTTCAGGGATATGCAGACGCAGGCACGGCATCCCCCCTTTCAGCACGACGTCCATACCCTCTCCTCCACTAAGAGAAAACCTTCCCTCCCTGTCCCGGAAAATCGTAACCGCGAATGGAAATGGAGCCTCCTCATACTGCAACCGGCCGAGACGGATGATGGAGCCACAGGCGTGATGGCAAAGCCAGGAAACGTTGTCCGCCCCGATGGCACCCGCCCTCTGCTCGTAGTGGCGAACCCAGATGGCGATGTCGCTAAGGGTCGCGTGCCGGACCTCGGGGTCCGGGTAATACCGCTTGGTAACCGGATAGCACTCGGCGAGTGCCAGAAGCGTGAAAACCGCCCCATAGCGCTGCATCCCTTCCTGGCAGACCGTCTTGAACGACTCCTGGTCCCGACCAGCCACCGCAATCTTAGCCCTTGCAAACAGAGCGCAATCTTTCGGGGCCTGTTCCATCGCACGCCAGACCGGCTCGGCAAGACCGACATCCCTGCAGAACGCTTCGTACATCAGAACTCCCCGACAACCTCCACTCCTCCCGCACCAGAGGAATAAGTGGCTCCCTCCACATGGTTATGGAAAAAGGACGGGAAACGCAAGGGCATAAAGGAAATGCCGTCCGCGCCTCTCGGGTGACGACAACGAGATAGTAGCGTTCTGTGGTCAGGATTGAGGAATGACCTACCACTTGCTTGATGGTGGTTTCCGTTGCCTTGGAACTGATAGCTGTAGCGAAATTGCTCCTGAGGCTATGGAATTTCAGGTTCCTGTTCTTCCGCTCTTCCTCGTTAATGCCAACTGCATTGAGGGCTTCCTTGAAGTGGTCAATAATGAAGAACCTTCCCCCTATGGGCTTTTCCGTCTTTTGAAGATAGGCAAGTATATTGGCTATTTCCTCTGAGGAGAGAATACCAGTCCCTTTCGGGGTCGGGGTAGCGTTCCTGATTTGCTCCCCGATATTTGACCCGATATACCCTAGACGGTACGCCTCCTTCTACGGACTCCGTAGCGCCTGTAGCACCTTGTTGATGGTAGAATTGGAAACGTCCAGTCCAAACAGACTGTCCCGTATCCGCTCCATATCGCTCCCTTTGTCCTGGGACAACTTGATTCCTTTGGGAAGCAACGGGATAGCGTAACGCTCAATCCGCTTCTTTTCTTTATCCGCTGTACCCTTGGTGATACTGTTGGGCTTTTCCTTGTTTCGCCTCTTGATTAGTCGCTTGTTTCGAAATCCCAGAATTTAACCCCATATTCGGCGAAAGGGGTTTCCGCTTCCGTCCGTCCCTCGTCCTTATTTGAGCAGACGATTCCCGCACTGAGAGCCTTATAGGCAACCTCCCAAGCTACTGCCTTGTTACGAACGGTTTCGGTCCGGTTTCCCCCAAGAGCCCAAAACAATTTGTTGATTGAGAGAGCGTTACCCTGCAAACCCGTAATTGGATTGTTGTATTGGACATAAAAAAACCTAGAACCATTCTTTCTGGCCCTCCGATACACAGTAAAAACTCCCATTTGATACCCCTTTTTTGGGTGAAGGAAACGAAATTCTTACTGCCTATTTTCCTGCCTATTCGGCTTTCTCGCCCCTCTCACCCGGAATCCCCGTCAATCGCAAATAACAACAATTATCTTCAGAGTATCGTTTTATACCCAAGACGGGGCTCGAACCCGTACGCCGTTAAGCAGGGGATTTTAAGATAGTGTAAGGAATTACGATTTACTATCACTACTTATGCCAAGTTAATACACGTTGTTAAGATAGTCAAGAATCGTATTCGTATGAATTGATACAAATAAAGACAAGATAGAACTTTTTCTACTGCCACTTTTACTGCCATAGTCCTTTTCAAGACCATTTCTTTACCATTCTGTAGAATGTAGCAGGAGTAAGAGAGAGCTTCTTCTGAGCAACCCTTGCAGTGATATCACCAGCCTTCCATTGGGCATAGACGCTATCCCAATTGGTAGGCTTTGCAATAGGCTGACGACCCTTGTATTTTCCCTCAGCCTTGGCAATGGCAATTCCTTCCGCCTGACGCTGTAGGGTGCATTCTCGTTCGAACTGAGCAAGCCCTGCAAAGATAGTCATCATCAGACGGCCCTGAGGGGTGGAAGTGTCGATTCTCTCTTTTTGGCTGATGAAAGACACGCCTTTCTCGTTCAGCCGTTCCACGATGGTAAGCAGGTCCTTGGTACTACGGGCAAGCCGGGAATAAGACTCAACTACAACGGTATCTCCCTGACGGACAAACTCCATCATAGCCTTTAGCTGAGGACGGTTCATGTTCTTCCCGCTGACCTTCTCAGTGAACACCTTCTCAACGCTAAGGGCCTCCATCATCTCATCTTGCCTAGCCGTGTTCTGTTCCTTGGTGCTGACTCTCACATATCCGACTTTCATGCTGTACCCCTTCCCCTTTGATATCAATAGAGTAGCATTTGTATGAATATGTATCAATAATACCATATTAGAAATTGATACACTTTTGTATCATGTAAATAATTTGTACGATACATAAACGAAGCAGTTTTTGCTGTATCATACAAGTACACTCTATTGATACAATGGGAAGCAGGGACAACTTCCCGGAAGGGGAATACAAGCCAATGAAGGAAAGCATGGGCAAGATTGGCAGACCGCCCAAGATTCTCTCACAACAGGACAAAGCGACCATTGAGGACATGTGCATGAAGCAATGCACCTGTGCGGAAATCTGTGCAGAGTTGGGAATAGACCCCAAGACGTTCCAAAAGAACCTGAGAATGTTGTACGGCAATGACCCGAAAATAAGGAAGCCCGTCACTTATTCAACCGTCTTTGAGGCCTACAGGCAGAAAGGGCTAACCCAACTCAGGCAGTCCATGTATGACTCTGCCATGAAAGGCAATACAACCATGCTCATATTCCTTGCCAAGAACTGGTTGGGGATGGCAGACAACCCTGCCCCTGCTCCCGACAACAGGGAAACGGAAGAGTTCGCCAAAGCCATGAAAGCTAGCGTCAAGGCCTTTTCCATAGACTTTCCTTCCACGTGCCAACTCGTTGAGGATTCGAACATCCAAACCCATGAACCGGCATGTGAGACGGAAACCAACAGGGAAGGGGAATAGCCCCTAATGGCAAACAGAAAAAACACGCTACAACATCACAGCAGTACCAAAAACGTGTTCCTATACGTTTTCTACAGAAGAATCGTTTTATGGCCGTTTTTAGACTGTTTCCATGAATATTTCCTTGAGGGTTGCCTATATGTATGGGCTTTTTTAGAGGAAACTAGCGGAAATACGGGATTTATGCTTGCCATTTCTCGGCTTCTCTTTGTAGTCCCTAGCCCTAAGGGAGGCTTAGAAAGAGAAGCCAGCAAACACCCCGGAATGAAACATGACCGACTTTGAAGCATGGTCAGTGTTCAACGCATAGACAACTTGGTTGCACCATGCATTCTTGGTTGCACCGTCTTCCTTGCCAATTCCAAAGTTGGCAAGCTGGAATGAGAGAAGGTGTTTCACGTTTGGTTTTCAATCTTTGTCCTGAGAACAGGGCATGGGTTCTTTTTCCCGTACCCTATATTTCCTCCAATACAATAGACAACCTTTTCTTTTATTCCATTCAATACAATATTATTAGTTTGAGTTAAGTTAAAGTTCACTGTAAGAGGACTGTAAGTACACTGTGACTATCTTAGAGTGAACTGTAAGTGCACTGTGACTGTACTCAAGGTGAACTGTAAGCTATACGACGTTAAGGCAAAGAAAAGGCATGAGGTTGTTCGCCCCATGCCTGTAAAGTGGAAACTATTGCGAATTTGTTCCTTGCCCTGAGCCATAATATCGTCGCATATACTCTTCAAGCCGGGCCTTCTCTTCATCTGTGGTGGCGAATTTGGGTTTCTGGTTCAAACATTTAAAATCATTTAACTCCCGGTCATTCAATGGCTGTACCCCATTAGCTCCCCCATTTTTACCTTTCCGGCTGTTTTTCCCTCCAGTGGATTGGGCGTCCTTCTTCCTCTGCCATTCCTTGACACAACGCTCAACGGCTGGACTCCATATTTGAGTGATTTTGTTTCCGTCTTCATCTTCCATTTCCTCCTTTTTGAGCGTACCAGTTTCCACGGCTAGGTTTATGAAAGCCTGAAGCGTTTGACCTTTCATGTGAAGCTGGTAAGCTACAGCATCAATGGCTTCATCACGCAATGCCCCTTTCGAATTTGGGTCATCCGTATCAGCCATTTGCAACATTTGCGCTTCCAACCCGTCAATAAGGCCAAGAGCAAGATATGGTGCCAAATCCTGCTGAGATTCCTTGGAGTCTTTCATGAATCTGTCCATAGCCTGCATAAGCCTGAACATTGCGGGAGAATGGGAACGTGTTACATCGTGAGAAATGTAATCAAGCATGTCTTTCTCCCTTTTGCAAAACGCTTTGTAGCGGTAAGATAACAAAAGCAAAGGGGTTGAACCATTTGGCCGTCTGTCTTGTATTGGTAGTACCTTGCAGACGGCCTTTCTTTTGCATAAAAAGGTTCTTCATCAATTCACCTCCCTGCCAATCGGTTCCCGCTTCGATTGGCCCCAGAATTCTGCAAGTTCCTGACTGTCAAAGCGGACAAGCCTTCCCAACTTGTGGTATGGAATGGACCTCTCCAACACCCATTTGCGAATAGTCGACTCCTTGACCCCAAGCAACTCCCCTGCCTGTTTTGCGTCCAGCGAACTGCATTTCTGTTCGTTTGCCATAAATACTCCTTTAAAGAATTTCAGTTAGTTTGTAGCTGACTGACACATACACACTGCCCCCAAATGGGGGTTGTGTCAGTTCATGAAAAGTTCATGAAATTTTTTATCCTTTTCGGGCAGTTCGCTTTGGATAAAGTCCATCTGTAGCTAGAGTTATAGCTCTCTCTGTATACGGTTTCAGACTTTTTTTGGAATAAAGAATTTTCGCCAACTTGGTCGTATGGAAGGTTTCGGTTTTTTGAAGATTCGGATTGGGAGAGTTCATGAGCAAAGCCACCCATCTTTCCATGGTTTCCCTTAGAGTTCCCCCTACAACCCAAAATGTTCCTTTCTTTTCTTCCCTTGGACGAAGAAGGCCGTTCGCTACGGCTATCTTGATAATTGGGTCATCGTAGAATGCGCTGTATGTTTCAGCTATAACCTTCTCCCGTTGGTCCTGACCTTCCAGAAAATCCGATTCGCTATAGATGATTTCGCTATGCAGTTTTGTCAAGAACAGGAAATCTCCCATAAGGGATGAGAGCAAGGTACCAACCGTTAATCCGTTCATTATGGTTTCAACTTCACCACTAGAATCGTTTTCCATGCTTTCTAGGTCATGCAGGAGCATCTTCATTTTCCTTAAGATGGCTTTCTCTGCCTCAACTTCCATTCGGGTAAATCGGCCTTCTTTGCGTTTAGGCCCTAGGTTTTTCCGTTGCTTTGTAGCTTCTGCTTCCCGTATCTTGGCTTCTCCCTTTTCACTCCTCATCTCATCAAACAGGAAGTCGAAAGGCATAGCCTTAATGTAGTTCGCAAATGCATGACTTATCTGCAAATCGGGGCTGTATTTTGCTGACAGTTCCGTATAGGTTGCCATAACCTTTTCTACGAGTCCTTTGTTCCCTTCTTCTCGGGGCTTTTCCGTGTCTTGTCGACTCCATTCCGCTCCTTTCTTATCCATCTCGTGCCCTCTCCTTTCGGTTGTTGTTCTCTGGTATCCGAATGGTTTCTCTTCGTGCTTGGTTCAGCCGTACGAGTTCGTTGAAGTCCTCATGAAGGTAGTAACGTTCCGTGGTCATGATTGAGGAATGGCCTACAACTTGTTTGATAGTGGTTTCCGTTGCTTTGGAACTGATGGCAGTAGCAAAATTTCCCCTGAGGCTATGGAACTTCAGGTTTCTCTTCTTCCGCTCTTCCTCATTGATTCCTATTGCGTTGAGGGCTTCCTTGAAATGGTCTAGGAAGAAACGTCCTCCTATGGGCTTTTCCTTGTTGTCCGTTGACCAAAAACAATAGTCATTTGCCCACGGATTCTTTTCAGCGAATGACAGTATTTCATGGCCTAATTCAGCGTCAGTAACCGTAGTCCTTGACCGCTTACCTTTGGTAACCTTGTAGCCGTCCGTGTCGCTGAACGAACGGGAAACATGGATGAATGCAGAGTCACCCTTGAAAGAGATATCCGAAACCTTCAATGCCCGTATCTCCCCTTCACGCATACCCGTAGTAACGGCTAATGAGAAAGCCAAGTAAAACATCCGGTCATAAGTGTTTGGCTTTACTGTTTTATGGAGATAGGAGAACACTTTAGCTATTTCTTCAGGAGTTAGAATCCCTGTCTCCCTTGGTGTCGGGGTAGCGTTCCTGATTTGCTCCCCGATATTTGCCCCGATATACCCTAGACGGTACGCCTCCTTCAACGGACTCCGTAGCGCCTGTAGCACCTTGTTGATGGTAGAATTGGAAACGTCCAGTCCAAACAGACTGTCCCGTATCCGCTCCATATCGCTCCCTTTGACTTGGGATAACTTGATTCCTTTGGGAAGCAACGGGATAGCGTAACGCTCAAACAATTTTTTCTCTTTTTCAGCTGTACCCTTAGTAATGCTGTTGGGCTTTTCCTTGTTGCGTCTCTTGATGTAGTCCGACTTGTCGAAATCCCAGAATTTAACCACATATTCGGCAAAAGGTATTTTCGCTTCCGCTTTCGTCTCGAATTTCTTGCTACAAACGATTCCAGCTTGGAGTGCCTTATAGGCAACCTCCCAAGCAACAGCCTTTCGATGTACAGTTTCGTTTCTGCTACCTCCAAGGAGCCAAAACAATTTGTTAATTGAAAGAGCGTTGCACTACAATCCAGTCTCGGGGTTGGTATATTGAACATAAAAAGGCCTAGAACCATTTTTTCTGGCCCTTCGATACACAGTAAAAGCCCCCACGTGATACTCCTCTTTTGGGGAAAGGAGCGAAATATTTACTGCCTATTTTACTGCCTCTAAGGCTTTTCCGCCCTTTTCCCTCGGAATTTCAGTCAGCTACAAACAACTGTAATTCCTTTCAGAGTATCGTTTTATACCCAAGACGGGGCTCGAACCCGTACGCCGTAAGGCAGGGGATTTTAAGTCCCCAGTGTCTACCATTCCACCACTTGGGCCCATCTGCCATCATACGGACTTTCGCGTCCGACCGCAACATCTTGCGCATCTTTCCGCTTTTCCCCATCATGCATGGCATGTACACCGACAGCCATTTCCACCTGCTTTCCCTCCAGCAGAAGGGAGCCGACATCCCAGATCTCCTCGCCCGCATGGAAAGCGAGGGGGTGCACGGACTCGATATCGGCACCGAAGTCGGGGACCTCCCGCTCCGCCGCAAACTGGTCGACGGGCATCCCTCGTTCCTGCTGACAGCCGGTATCGGGCCTTGGGGCGTAGGCCAGTCGGTGAGAGAACTCCAAGAGGAAATTTCGCAATACGGACCCATATGCGCAATCGGCGAGATCGGCCTGGACAACCACTGGAAAGACTACGGGACACCCGAGCAACAGGAGTTGCTGTTTGAAAGCCAGATTGACCTTGCAGAGGAGCTCCACCTCCCTATCATCATCCATAGCCGCGAGGCCGACATGCAGATGGAGAGGATCCTGAAGAAACGCACCTTCGGCATGCAGGGAATCATGCACTGTTTCGAGGGAGGCAGGAGACTGTTGGATACCGCTTTGCGCAAGAATTTCTACATCTCTTTCAGCGGGGTGGTCACCTACAAGCACAACGAATGGCTGCAGGATCTCTGCACACTGGTGCCCGACGACCGGCTCCTGCTCGAGACGGACAGCCCCTACCTCGCCCCGGTACCGATGAGAGGAAAGCCCAACAATCCCCTCTACATAGCGTACACCTACGAGAAGGTGGCCGAACTCAGAGGAATTTCCGTCTCCAAGCTGCAAGCGCTTGTGCGAGATAACCTCCGCTCATTCGTGCGGCAGAGCGGAAATGACTTTCCAGCGTGAACGTCAGTTGCTGGCGATTCTCCGGATAGGTTGTGGCCAGCGAGGCTATCGGGGAGAAATCGGTGACAATCAAGCCAAGAATCTGGTCATTGGAAAGAGCCGGCTCGCTTCCCGCAGGAACAATCAGGGGCACGCCTTGGTAGAGCGCCAGGTTGCCAATCTCATAGACAATCAAGTCGCGGTGGGGTTCATCACGCATCCATGCATCAAGGCGGCTGCGGACATAGACGTCACTGCCCGTCCCATCCACCATTTCCTGTACCGGGAACAGCTTCGCGATGGCATCCGGTATGGGGACGGAGGAAATCAGCCTAAGCGGGGGCCCGGAATTCTCCAGCGACTCGCGGTAACCTTGGCTCAAATCCTCGACCATGACCACGTCAAATGCAGAGCCTTGTACCGGTCCCCGGGTAATACCTGCCAAGCGGTAGCCGGGTTGTGGCATGTGCCATTCATCAATCAACGCCGTCAGACGAGGGCTGGTCACCAGCACCTGGGCGTGCTGGTCGTCCATCAACTGGGTCAAAGCATCGTTTTCCAAGGGTAGCCGCTCCACCCGGTGGACCTGCAGGCGCCATCCTTTTTTCAGCAATGGGAAAAAGGTATCGTGGTCCCCTTGGGCCCACTCGGTCTCGAGGAACAGGCCATCGGCAAGCAGGACGATTTTCGGTCTGCTCAGGTACCAGCAGAGCAATGCCAGAGCACCAAAAAGAAAGCCAACAAGAATGGTACGTCCGCGTCGCATAGATGGGGATACTGTACCATAGGAAAGCTTTGGTTGACCATGCTTTCAGAAAGAAGTAGATTTGGGAAACAAGAGAGATATACCGTTATCGGGTATAAAGGAGCGTCTATGACTTCATACAAGGAACTCGGTCTGGTGAATACCAGAGAGATGTTCAAGAAAGCCATCCATGGTGGCTATGCGGTTCCTGCCTACAACTTCAACAACATGGAGCAGATGCAGGCAATCATTCAGGCCTGTGTCGAGACCAAGAGCCCGGTCATCCTGCAGGTTTCCAAAGGTGCCCGCGATTACGCGAACATCAACCTGCTCCGCAATATGGCTCGCGGCGCCGTCGACTATGCCAAGGAACTTGGCTATCCGATTCCCATCGTCCTCCACTTGGACCACGGCCCAAGCTTCGAAGTCGCAAAGGAATGCATCGACAACGGATTCTCCTCCGTCATGATCGACGGCTCGTCCCTTCCCTTCGAGCAGAACATCGCCCTGACCAAGAAGGTCGTCGACTACGCCCATCAGTTTGATGTCACCGTCGAAGGCGAGCTCGGCGTGCTCGCCGGCATCGAGGACGAGGTTTCCGCCGCGCAGAGCCACTACACCAACCCGGCCGACGTCATCGAATTCGTCAGCCGCACCGGCGTCGACTCCCTGGCCATCTCCATCGGCACCAGTCATGGCGCCAACAAGTTCAAACCCGAGCAGTGCAAGCGCAACGCCGACGGTATCCTGATTCCGCCCCCGCTTCGCTTCGACATCCTTCAGGAAATCCAGGCCAAGCTGCCGGAGTTCCCGATTGTCCTCCATGGTTCCTCTTCCGTCCCGCAGGAGTATGTGAAGATGATCAACGAGTATGGTGGCAAGCTGAAGGACTCTGTCGGCATCCCCGAAAGCCAGCTGAGGGAAGCCGCCACCTACAACGTCTGCAAGATCAACATCGACAGCGACGGCAGGCTTGCCATGACCGCCATCGTCCGCAAGGTCCTGCATGACCATCCGGAAGTGTTCGACCCGCGCAAGTATCTCGGACCGGCCCGTGACGAGTTGAAGAAGATGTACATCCACAAGAACATCGATGTGCTTGGGTCTGCCGGCAAGGCGTGATACTTGACTGATCCGACATACGGCAAGGAGGAGAGACGCATTTTCTCTCCTCCTTGTTTTGTATCTTTTCCTTCTCTGCTTTTAGTTGTCCAGCATGTTGTAGATGCCTTTTATGTTCGTCTCCTGGATCTCCGCCCAATTGGAAAAGTCGTCGCCATAGACGGGAGTGATGGCGACACCCTGTTTCTGGGCGTTCTCCAGAAGCTCAGGATCTTCCATCGCCTTTTGGAGAGCATCGAGAAGATATTTCTTTGCCGTGGCGTCCAAGCCTTTCGCTGCGACGACACCTCTGGACGAGGAGTTGTCGACCTTGACACCGAGCTCATAGGTGCACTGAACATCAGGCATGTAGGAACTCCTCTCCTTGGTCAGGGTAAGCAGGGAAAGCACGTCACCACCCTTGTTGACAGCCTCGCTGACGTTTCCCACCAGCGCATCGACATGACCGCCAAGCAGAGCTGCGAAACCCTCGGCACTGTTCTGGAAATGCACGTGCTGGAAGGTAAACCCGAGTTCCTTCTCCAAAAGCGCGACAGCGACAGCGTCGTCGGTACGGGCGCCTGCGTCACCAAGCGTGACCACGTTGTTCCTCGCATAGTCAAGGAACTCCTTTCCATTGGTAAAGCGCGTCTCTCCTGGTTTGGCCATGACCACGTTGTCATCCGAAGTAAGCATGGCAAGGAACTCGAAGCTGGTGCGGTCCATGCCCAGGTTGGCCTGCGGATCAAGATAGCCAGTAATCATGTTGGGGAAGTTGGCGAAGGATATATAGGAGCCATCCTTCTTCTGCTCGTACATGTACTTCCATCCGACCCAACAGGCGCTCCCGCCCATGTTCACGACATCGACTTTCACCCCGAGGTATTTCTCGAGATACGGAGCAAGAAGGCGGGTGTTGCTGTCCATGGCACCTCCCGCGGCGCTAGGGCAAATGAAGGTGACCTTCTTCACTGGGTAGCCGGTTGCGGACGAAGCGGAAGTCTCCTGACCGCCCTGAGCGAACAGGGGGGCCGAAAGAGCCATAGCCAGACATGCAATCGCAAGTTTCTTGATCATATAACGTCCTCCTTTTTACGACGCTTTCTGTTGGTGTTTCTTGTGAGCCGATACCATCGGCGAGACTACTGAGAGAACAATCAGGATGAAGAATACCCAGCACAGAGGTCTTGACAGGTAGTACTGGATAATTCCGGACTTCGCCATCTGCAGCGAGGTCATCAGGTTTCGTTCCGCCATCGGCCCCAGGATCAAGGCCAGCACAGTCGGTGCCGCAGGAATGCCGGTCTTTCGCATGGCGTAGCCGACGAGCCCGAAGAACAACATGACGTACACGTCGAAGATGTTGTTACGGATCGCGAACGAACCGATTACCGAGAGCAACATAATTAGAGGAAGCAACAGCCCGAGAGGAAGTGCCGCAAGCCTGACTGCTTTCTTGGCAATCAGCCAGCCAAAGATTCCCATCAGGATATTGGCAATCAAGAAGCCGACCATCAGCGAGTATGTCATTCCCTTATACACGGTGAACAGGTCGTGGCCAGGTGCGAAACCTTGCACAGTCAGCGCTCCGAGGAGCACTGCGGCAGCTCCGCTGCCAGGGATGCCGAGGGTCAAAGCAGGAATCAGAGCGCCACCGCAAACGGCGTTGTTGCCAGCCTCTGAGCCCGCGATGCCTTCGAAGCTTCCATGCCCGAACAACTCCTTGTGCTTGCTCTGGTTCTTCGCATCATTGTAGCCGACCCAGGATCCGATATCGCCACCGGCCCCGGGAAGGATGCCGACGAAAATCCCGAGAATGGAGGACCGGATCATGACGGGAAGCAAGCTCTTGAACTGCCCCCAAGTGGGCCAGAAATTGCCACTCATAGCCTGGGCATGCTCTATCTGATTCTTCAGACTTGCCTTTTCTTCGTCGCGGCTTTTGCCTAGGAGCTCCGCTTGGACCAATACCTGGGAAATGGAGAACAGGCCAATCATCGCAGGAACGAGCTCCACTCCTCCGTACAGGTTCAGATTTCCGAACGAATAACGGGAATAGGGAAAGATGTTCATGCCGACCATTCCCACCAACAGGCCGAACGCTGCGGCAATCAGCCCCTTGAGCATGTTGTCGCCAGTCAGGCTACCGACAATCGTCAGGCCGAAAATGGCAATGAGGAAGTATTCGGGAGAACTGAACCAGAGGGAAACCTTGACGAGCTGTGGAGCCACCAAGAGAAGCGCCAGGGAGGAAACGGTACCACCGGACATCGACGCCAAGGTCGACACGCCACAGGCTTGCAATCCCTTGCCCTGCTTGGTCAACTCGTAGCCATCGATGGCGGTGGCGGCCGAGGCAGGAGTTCCCGGCGTATGGATCAGGATTGCAGAAAAGCTTCCCCCGTACACGGCGCTCACGTAGACGGCGGAAATCATGACGAGGGCCGGAGTCGGCTCCATTCCATACGTGACGGGAATGAGCAGAGACATTCCCATCGTCGCAGTCAGCCCGGGCAACGCCCCGACAATCAGACCTCCGAACGTTCCGAGGCACAATGCGAACAATGTTTCAAAGGTCAACAAATCAGTCAAAATGCCCATGGTGTTACCTCAGAATCCCCTCAGGAAGAGGAATACCTAATGCGACGGTGAACAGCAAAAAGACGAACAGCATCATCGCCACAGTGGCGAAGACAATCGTCTTTGCACTCTTGATTCCCATCATCCGCATGGAAACGACCAACATGATTGGCGTGGTCACATAGAAGCCGATATTCTGCATGACCAGAACGTAGATACCAAGGGAAAAGAAGACTAAAGCGGGCCACTTGAAGGTTTCCAAGGAGAGTACGGGTTTCGTGCTTTCCGTTCCCGAGACCAACTTTCTGAGACTGACAGCGACCAATCCACCCCCGAGGATGCAAAACAGCACCGATACCAGTTTGGGGAACAGCGACGCCCGCCCGGGAAACGGGATGGCCAGGATGAAAGCGGTGATTCCCACTATGATGGAAACGATTCCGACTGCAATGTCAATCTTGAATTCCTGGGTGCGCATATCCTTCCCACCTTTCTTCAATCTGCCTCTTCGGACAGGTGCAGGGCTTCAAATTCTTTTGCGAAAGTCTGGAACGTCGTCGTTCCATCCCTCCTGATGTTGTTCATGTTGGCCTCTTCATGGGCCTCGCGGGCAAGCGCTCTCTGATAGACATCCTCAGCCTCCTCGCGAGGGACGACGACAATCGCATCATTGTCAGCAAAGATGAGGTCGCCCGGGTTGACCGGAATACCACCGACGATTACCGGGTGGTTGATGGTGCCTGGCTCGTGTTTGGTACTTCGCCTGACGCTGATTCCTTTGGAGAAGACAGGAAAGCCGATCTTTTTCTGCTCCATCGTGTCCCTAACGCAACCGTTGGTAATCAGACCGCGGATACCGCGGGTCTGGCAGGCATTGCTCATGCATCCGCCAAACATGCCCCCGCATTCATCATACTCTCCGCAGTCCAAAACGATTACATCGCCGGGCTGCCCCATGGAGATTGCCTTATGGAGCATCAAATTGTCGCCGGGGCGAGAGCAAACGGTCAGGGCCACACCGCAGCAACGCATGCCAGGCCAGACCGGGCGGATATCGTTGTGCATCGCGTGGTTGGTACTCATCACCTCGTTGATCGATGCGCTCTCGCTGATCTTGGAGAATTTCTCCACCAGATCCATAGGTACTTTGGGATAATGCTTGATAATGTCGTACATGACGTTGACTCCTCTTTGCGATTTCTTCTTCATTATTTGCATTGATTTTTCATGAATAAAAATTATATTTTTTCATGTCAAGCATAACTAGAAGTTGAGTATACTCTCATAGGGGGGAATGTATGACGCTCCATGACATCCAAGTCTTCATCGCGGTGTACGAGGAACGCTCAATCACCAAGGCGGCAAACAGGCTGAGTATGACCCAGCCAGGAGTCAGCAAGTCAATCAAATCCATCGAGGAACAATATGACCAGTCACTGTTTCTCAGGGATAACAAGAAAATTTTCCCCACTCCTGTCGCCCGGCAGTGCTACGAAATATGCCTGACGGTGATGCAAAAGTACGCTGACCTGGAGACGGCTCTACACCACGCCTCGCCCAAAGCCGAGTTGATCATCTCCTGTGACAAGGGAATCGACAGCCCAATCATGCCGTCTGTCCGGCTTGCCTTTCAGGAAAAGTATCCCGACTGTCGGCTAGTCATTTATGAGGCAAAAGCGAACGATGTGCCCCGTTGGGTCAAGGAAGGAAAGGCGAGCATCGGCATTCTGCAGATGGGTTGCGACCTGATGGGGTTGGAGCACGAGCTGATGGGGAGCGACGGAGTCGTGTGCGTATGTAAAAAGGATTATCGACTCCATCACCAAGGTCAGGAGGTGCTCTCTTTAGCGGACCTGGCATCGGAGAACTTAATACTCACGGCACAGGGAACTGGAATCCGGGCTTCGCTGGACCGACTTTCTTTGGAACAAAGCGTCGTCCTTAAACCGCTCTGGACATGTCTTGCGGGCGATAATGCCCTCTCCTTCGCCGAACAGGGCTTCGGCATCGCTATCCTATCGGACACCTTCGCCTCCGAGAGCCTCAGGAGCGGAAAAGTCCGTACGATTCCTACAGACTTTACAATCCGCCGTACCTTTTTCATCGTCAGACGTGGTGACCTATGGAAATCAGAGGAGGAAGCTTTCCTGATTGAGGAATGCAAACGGCAATGGAAACGAATCAAACGGGGTATTTCTTGATTCCTGTCCAGATTCAGGACTACGTTCTTGCCGTTGACAGGCCTGGTCCCGAGTTTCTTGAGCAAGCAACTGTAAAAGCCCTTGAAGAGCGTCTATCCCTCGAGGGCTTTTCTTTTGTGGTTGTTGATGCGTGACATCACCTTTTTCGTGTGACCGGGATGGCATTGCCAGCCTGGCCCGAAGTCGAGCCGTCCGAGTGCCATTCCCCCATCGCGTCCCAGCCTGCCTATATTCCTTTCTTCTTATCCCGCATCGCATTCTTTTGACATGAGGTGGTGCTTATGGTATATTTGCCCTTGCAGTTTGTTCTGCAGGAAACGCTAGCGAAAGAGAAGTGCTTTTCCCGTAAAAAACACAAGGAGACCGATTGGCTACAAAAGATTTGCGGATCAACAGGCAGATCCGCGCGAAAGAAGTGTTCGTGATTGATTCGGATGGCTCCCAGAGGGGAGTCATGTCCACCTTCGATGCCATCCGCATGGCTGATGACGAAGGATTGGACCTGGTGGAAGTATCCCCCATGGCAAACCCGCCGGTTTGCAGGATCCTCAATTTCGGCAAGTACCGCTATGAGCAGGAAAAGAGACTCAGGGACGCGAAGAAGAACCAGACCGTCACGAAGCTGAAGGAAATCCGCATGCAGCCGAAAATCGAGAAGCATGACATCGATACCAAGAGCAAGTTCATCGGGGAGTTCATCGAGGACGGCAACAAGGTAAAGATCAGCATCCGCTTCCATGGCAGGGAGATGGCCCATCCGGAACTTGGCGAGCAGGCGTTGCAGAAGATACTTGAAACGCTTACGCAGAATAAAGTAGAGTACAATCTTGACCGGCCGCCAGTCATGGAAGGCAGGATGATGAGCATCCTCATCAGTCCGCGCTCCAGCAAAGGCGGGAAACCAGCGAGTGCTCCAAAGCAGGCTCCCAAGAAGAGCGAGGGCGCTCCCGCGGTAACGGAAGCTACGGCTGAAAAGCCGAATAAATAAGCAGCTCGCAGGGGTGTCTTGTTCCCTGCAGCGCGGAAGGAAGGTAAAAATGCCTAAGATGAAAACAAGAAAGGCAGCCGCCAAGCGGTTCCATGTGACCGGGACTGGCAAGATTCGCTTCAAGAAGTCGGGTCTTCGCCATATTCTCACCAAGAAAAGCAGCAAACGGAAGAGCGATCTTCGCAAGGCTGGCTTCATTACCAGCAAAACGACGGAGAAGACCATCAAGGTCATGATCCCGTATGCTAACTGAGAGGTGGAAACATGAGAGCTGTTGACGGAACCAAACACAAGGATAGACGTAAGAAAGTTCTGGAGCTGGCCAAAGGTTACTGGGGCCGCAGAAGCACCAACTACCGCATCGCGAAAGATGCCGTCGCCAAGGCCGGAAAGTATGCGTACCGTGGTCGCAAGGAGAAGAAGCGGGATTTCCGCAAACTCTGGATCGCGAGAATCAACGCAGCCGCCCGCGCAGAGGGTTTGACCTATTCTCAGTTCATCAACGGTCTGAACAAGGCCGGAATCACGCTGAACAGAAAGGCCATCTCCAACATGGCGATCGAGGACAAGCAGGCTTTCACCGCTCTTGTCGAGCAGGCGAAGGCTGCCCTGAACTAAGACGAAGGAAGGTTGCAGCATGAGTGTGGTCGACACCGTAAAGTTGCTTGAGCAGAGGACGCAGAAGGCGGCATGCCTGATCAACATCCTACGCAAAGAGAAGGCCGCTTTGGCCCAACAGCTTCAGGAGGCAGAAAGCCGTCCGGTCGCGGATCCCGAAACAGAAAGGAAACTGGCGGAGTCCGAGGCAAAGAACGTCACGCTGAATGAGTCGCTGACAGAGGCTGAAGGCAAGCTCGAAGGTCTGGTAGCCCAGCTGGCAGACCTGCAGAAGAAATTCGACGAGCTACAGGCCAACTACAACTTGGTGAACACCCACAACGAGGAACTTGAGGATTACGTGGAGAAATTCCAGACGAGCAACAAGCTCATCGAGGAATCCATCAACGCCGCTATGGCGAACCTCAACTCCATCGAGGGACTGGACGATACCCCCATCGAGATTGGCACCGAGAGCGATCTCGCCGCCGCCGAGGAATTCACCAATGGTGGAGCCCTCGCGAACAACGAAGTGGTGGACGACAGCCTGCTTGATGGCACCCCGGCTGTCCCCGCTGAGCCGAAGGCTGATGACGACCTGGCAGATATGCCGATCGACAATCCCCTTCCCTCCGACGAGAACCTGTAAACCTGTCAATCCTGATTGTGTGCCCGTCGCCTCTGGCGGCGGGTTTTCTTTTGGCTCCCCTTTTCGAAACGGAGATTCTTTAGTAGGATAAAAGCATCCTGTGGTGTCGCCTCAAGCAATAGTCTCTTGGCGCATTTCACACAATAAGGGGTACGGCATAGCCGTCCAGCAGTGATCTTGGCCGCGAGGCTGAAAAAGATCAGAACAGACGGCTGAACAGATACCCCACTTGAACGAACAGGTTCAAGAGCGGTCTTTCGGGCGGCACTACAGCTTTTAGTTCGCACCTTCGCGAGGTATTTTATTTCATGAAGAAACAACCCCTAGACGACATCGTGTACATCACGCTGCCCCCTTCCATGGCACGCGACATCAATGGTTTCAGACTCGACCCGGCAAGGGAGCTTCCCATCCAGTTGCCAGCAGGCAAGAAGCATCTGGACGGCGACACCCAAGTGACGCTTGACATGATAGTCAGCGGCATGTTGCGCATTATCTGCTACCAGGCCGACAACCCGAACTTCCCCTACTACAAGCAATTCGTCCTGGCAGCGGAACCGGACGCGGTCGAGCAGCTCAACTTGGCTGCGATCGCCCAGGAGAAGGCAGGGCACGATGCCTTCGCGGAAGAGCTTTTCCTGACGGTCAACCACCTCTATCCGCAGAGCGCCACCTTCATCAACCTGGCCACCTGCTACAGTCAGAGGGCGGCGAGCGACAAAGAGAAGGGAACCGTCTACGACATGTACGCGCAAAAGGCGCTCGACACGCTGATGGAAGGCGTGCGCATGTTTCCCAAGGACCCCGACCTGCTGTGCGAGGTAGGATACTTCCACCTCTACCAGGGCAACACGGAGACCGCAGAGGACTATTTCGAGCAGTATCTCGCAGTCGCCCCTCAGGGAGAGAAACGGAGCAAGGTGGAGAAGGTCTTCGCCGACATCAACAAGAAAATCAGCAACGACACCGCGCTGATGCATGCCTACGACCAGATTTCGATGGGCGAAGAGGACAAGGCCTTGGAAACCCTGAAGGACTGGATCGTCAAAAACCCCAAGACCTGGAACGGCTACTTCCTGCAAGGCTGGGCCCTGCGCAAACTCGGCCGCTTCGACGAGGCAAGAGAGTCCTTCCTCACCTGCCTGAACCTCGGGCAGAAGGATGGCGACATCTACAACGAGCTCTCGCTGTGCGAGTTCTCGCTGGGCAACAAGCCCCTCGCCAAGGACTACCTGGATATCGCCGTCGATCTGGACGGCAAGAACCTCACCTACCTCTCCAACCTCGCCTACATGCACTTGGAGGATGAGGAGTATGGACAAGCGCGCCGCCTTCTGGAGAAAGCCCGCGCCCTGGACAGCTCCGATCCGTTGATCCAGCAGCTGATGAGGGACTACACCACGAAGACCGGTGACGAGCTCGGCCAGCAACCGACCATCGAGCAGGTGGTTGACGACGAGACGCTCAAAGCAGCCGTCAAGAAACACGACGACGAGGAAACCCGCCATGCCTTCGCCGCCCATGAGGATGGCGAGGAAGAACACCACCATCATGACGAGGATGAGGAGTAAGGAAATGCAATTCGTTTCGCATACGCCAGAAGAGACGCTTGAGATTGGAAGAGCCATCGGAGCCAAGTGCAAGAGCGGAACCGTCATCAGCCTGCGGGGTTCCCTGGGAGCAGGCAAGACCGTCATCGCCAAAGGCGTGGCAGAGGCGCTTGGCATCAAGGATGCCATCGTCAGCCCCACCTTCACGCTGATTCAGGAATACCAGGGCACCAAGCTGCAGATGTTCCATATGGACCTCTATCGCCTCAGCGGCACCGATGAGTTCGAGATGATCGGCGGCGAGGAAATGCTCTATGGAAAGGCGGTCGTGCTGATCGAATGGTCTGAGAAGATCGAGGAGATGCTGCCCGAGGGCACCGTCTTCATCACCATCGACATCCAACCCAACCAGGACCGTGCCATCACGGTCGAAGGAATGGACTTATGAACATCCTTGCCTGCGACACCTCTACCGAGACAATGCGGATTTTTTTGGCTATCGGGGACGAGGTGAACCCATTCATCCAGTTCGGCAGCCGCCTTCTGGATATCGACGGCATGCATAGCGAACATCTGGTCGTGCAGATGCAGCAGCTACTGGCCGACTTCAAGCTGACCTTCAAGGAGATGGACCTGCTGGTCTGCACCGCGGGCCCAGGGTCCTTCACCGGGCTACGCATCGGCATGAGCGCCCTGAAAGGCATTTCGCTCGCAGGGAACATCCCCCTGGTCTCGATTCCGACCATGGATGTGCTGGCCCGTACTGTCGGCTTCTTCCCCGGCGCCATCGTCCCGGTCATCGACGCCCGCAAGCACCGCTTCTACAGCACCGTCTTCGCGGACGGCAAACGCCAAAGCCCCGACCTTGATTGCGACGGAGCCGAGGTAGGCAAGTTGCTCGAGGGCTCGGAGATGGCGCTGGTCACCGGCCCTGACGCCAAGGCCTTCTCCACGCAGATTACCGGCTATACCGGGAAGCTGGTGGTGGATACCCAGCGCTGGAGGGATGTCGGACCCGCGTTGGTCGAGCTTGGCCTCCTCAAATTCAAGGAAAAAGGCGCCGACGATATCGGGACCGGACCGACCTACGTGCGCAGAAGCGACGCGGAGGTGGCCCTGCAGCAGAAAATCGAGCACATGCGGCACGAACAGCATAACGCCTGAAGCTATGGTATACTGCTTGTCATGAAAGGCCTATTCATCTACGTGACAGCGGGCAAGGGGCACCAGGTTCCCGCCGAAGCGCTCAGAGACGCCATGATCAGGCTAGGGCACGAGGCCGTCAGCATCGACCTCTTCGACATGCTGCACGACCAGGTGGCGAAGCGCTACATCCAGAACGCCTGGAGGAACGATCTCAGGCATCCGCCGGTGGAACGCGTCAGCAACCGTCTGCTCGACCGGAAAATCAGTGGCACCCTGATGAAGCTGTATGCCATGTGCCAGCTGTACATGCAGTACTACTTCAAGAAATACATCGAAGAGGAGAAGCCGGACTTCATCTTCGGGACCCACTATTTCGTCAACCAGATCATCGAACCCTACGTCAGGACCTACGGCTTCCACATCCCTGTCTACGGCTACGCTCCGGATATTTTCTTTTATCCCAACATCGGGGCAAGCAAGCACATGGACCAGTTGTACGTCTGCTCCTCGATTGGCAGGGACTGGATGCTGAAGCAGGGCTTCCGTCCCGACCAGATTTCCCTTTGCCCCTTCCCTCTGAAGCAATCGATCGAGGCCTACTCGGTTCCGACTCAGCAGGAAGCCCGCGACGCGCTGGGCCTGAGACAGGGGGTCTTCACCATCCTGATGAATCTTGGCGGAGAGGGAATCGGCAACACGCGGCTTGTCCGCAGGATTGCCAAGGACGGGCTGCGCCCCCAGTTCATCGTCGTCGGACGCATGAGCCGCGGAACAGCAAGGCTCTACCGGAACTTCGAGGAAACCTACCCCGACTTTCCCATCATCGCCCCGGGGTTCACCGACAAGATGCTGGACTACATCGTCGCCAGCGACATCGTCGTCGGCAAGGCGGGCGCCAACTCGATGATGGAGTCAATCTACCTGAAGCGTCCCTTCATCATCACAGAGCAACTCTATGCAGGTTTCCGCACCTCCATTTTCCTCGAGCAGTACAAGGTCGGCTGGGTGGAGAACAATGTGAACCGCCAGGCGGAAATCCTCGAGCGATACGCGAACGACCCGGCACTCCGGGCGGAAGTCGCCCATCAGCTGGATATCCAGCCGTTGACATTCGGAAGCGAGAAACTGGTCAGGCAGGTGATGGACGATACCTTGGAATGGTACCGGACTCACAGATGAAGGTCATCATCGAAACGCTCGGCCAGCACCTTTCGGCAGAAGGAGTCCTTTTCCTTCAGGATTTTTGAGCCTCGGGTAATCTTGCAGAGGGAGATATGGAACTCCTTGGCGATGGTCCTTTGGGCGGTACCCTTGTAGAGTTCCTGCATCAGGTTCCACCGCAAAGCCAAGTCCTTGCGCTCCGCCGGCGTGAAGATTTCCTCAAAGAGCTTCAGCATCTGCTGCTGGTCCGTCGTCCTAGCGAACAACGCCACCAAATCCTCATATGCCGAATTTTTCTTCATGCTCCACCTCCATTTCGATACTACTAATAGAATCGTTCGCCGTCAAGGAAGCTCTTGCCCTTTTCTCCATCCGAAGTACAATGGAGGCCATGCAGTACTTCACGTTTCATGGGGACACACTCAGCAGGGTCGCCCTCGGTTGCGACCATTTTGGCGAGACGATCGACACGTCGGTCTCATGGCAGAACCTCGACCTTTTCGCGCAATCAGGCGGCACCATCATCGACGTCGCCCACCGCTATGGGCAGACGGGAAACGACACTCCATCGAAGAGCGAACGGACCGTCGGCGGATGGATGAAGGAACGGGGATGCCGCGAGAAGCTCTTCCTGGTCACCAAAGGAGGACATCCCGACTTCGACGATCCCCACCTCAGCCGTCTGGACAAAGGGTCGGTCGAAAGGGACATCCAAGGCTCCCTCGACGACCTCGCAGTGGACAACGTGGACCTGTGGTACTTCCACCGGGACGACGAGTCGATTCCTGCCGACGAGCTGATCGACCTTGCCAACGAACTGATCCTGGACAAAGGCTTCAGCCGCTATCTGGGGGCGTCCAACTGGAGGGCAAGCCGCATCGAGCAGGCGAACACCTGGGCCAAGGCCCACGGCAGGAAGCCCTTCGCCATGAGCGAGATCCAGGCAAGCCTCGCCCTCTGCACTCCCAAGCAGTGGGGGGACGACACCTTGGTCTGCATGAATGACCGGGAGATGGACTGGTATAGCCGCCACGACCTTCCGGTCATGTGCTTCTCATCCCAAGCGAAAGGCCTCTTCTCCAAGAAAATCAGCGGAGGGCAGCTTTCCCAGAAGGCCACCATGCGCTTCGACACCCCGCAGAACCGCGCCCTGATACCCATCGTCAAGCAACTTTCAGAGAAGCTGGACGTACCTCCTGCCGCCATCGTCACCAGCTATCTGATGGGCTTTGAGCACCCCACGCTGATTCCCATCATCGGGGCCTCGAAGACCAGCCAGCTGGAGGACACGCTGAGCCACATCGACCTACGTCTGGACAAGGAAGAACTGCAACTCCTGATCGATGCCCGGGCAAAGAGCCAGGATAACCGGCAATAGCGTTCCGCATCCTCACATTTCTCCACACACTCCCCTTGCAGGAAAGGGGAGTTTCTGTAATTGTTAGGTATCGAACAATAAGGAATCAAGCAACATGACCATCGGATACCACATTTTCCAGTTGAATCGACGGATCCGGCGCTTCATGGATGTGGTGATGCGCAACGAGATGGGCATCACCAGCCAGCAAGCGCAGGTCCTCGGCGCCATCACCCATGGACACGCCAGCCAGTGCGAGCTGGAAGAGGAACTCGGTGTCAGGCGCTCCACCATCAGCGGCATCATCGATACGATGGAGCGCAATGGCTTGGTGGAACGTGTCGCCAACCCGAGGGACAAGCGGGCCAAAAGGCTGGTCCTGACCGCCCAGGGGCGGAACCTGTCGGCACGTTGCTCCTCGATCATGAGCGAGCTGGACAATCACTTCGCAAGCGACCTCGGAACGGAGTATGTCGAACAGCTGCACCAGTTGCTCGGGGTGATGGAGCGAACCCTGGAGGCCCTGCATGCCTAAGAAACGACCAAGCATCATGCGCACTATGGTGGCCCGGGTCCGCCAGTACAAGGTGGTCGCCGCGGTCACCCCGCTCTTCATGATTGGCGAGGTGGCCATGGAAGTGGCGATCCCGACATTGATGGCTGCGGTCATCGACCGGGGCGTGATGAAAGGGGACATGTCTTTCATCCTCCGCATGAGCGTCATCCTGGTCGGCAGCGCCATCCTCAGCCTCGCATTCGGGACTCTCGGCGCCTTCTCCGGTAGCCGAGCCTCTACCGGATTCGCGGCCAACCTGCGCCACGACATCTTCTATCGCTTGCAGGACTTCTCGTTCCACAACATCGACAGTTTCTCGCAGAGCAGCCTGATCACCCGTCTCACCACCGACGTGCAAAACGTACAGATGGCCTTCCAGATGGTCCTGCGCATCTGTTTCCGCGCGCCTGTCATGCTCGTCTTCGCCATGATCATGGTGGTGCACAACGGAGGAAGCCTGTCGGTGGTCTTCGCCATCGCCATCCCCTTCCTCTCCATCGCACTCTTCCTGGTCATGAGCCATGTCCATCCTTACATGAGCCGGGCCTTCAAGGCATACGACAAGCTGAACAACGTCGTGCAGGAGAACCTGACAGGCATCCGGGCCGTGAAGGCCTATGTCCGCGAGCAGGACGAGGAGAAACGCTTTTCCGTCCCCAACGCCGAAATCCATGACAACTTTGTCACCGGGTCGCTGCTGATGGCGTGGACCGCGCCATTGATGATGGGAACCAGCTATGTCTGCATGATCGCCCTTGCCTGGCTCGGGGCCAAGGCGATCGTGGTGCGCACCACGATGACCACAGGACAGCTGATGAGCGTGCTGACCTACACGATGCAGATCCTGATGAACCTGATGATGATCAGCTTCATCGTCATTCAGCTTGCGGTCAGCCAGGAATCCGCCCGCCGCATCACCGAGGTGCTGGACACCGAAAGCGACATGGATCCCAATCCGAGCGGACTGAAAGCCTTGGATGACGGCTCAATCGACTTCAGCCACGTCGACTTCGCCTACAATGGGAGTGGCAAGAATCTCTGCCTGAAGGATATCGACCTGCATATCCGTAGCGGGGAGACCATCGGCATCCTGGGCAATACCGGAAGCGGCAAGTCGACTTTGGTCAGCCTGATTCCACGCCTGTATGACGTCACAGGAGGAAGCCTTTCAGTCGGAGGCCATCCGGTAAAGGAATACGACCTGCACGCCCTTCGCCACGAGGTCAACATGGTCCTACAGAAGAACCAGCTCTTCTCCGGCACGATTGCCAGCAATATCCGCTGGGGTGCCCCAGAGGCGAGCGACGAGGAAATCTGGAAGGCGCTGGAAATCGCCGGCGCCGCCGATTTCGTCCGGGAGAAACCCGATGGACTGGACTCGGTGGTGGAACAGGGAGGCAACAATTTCTCTGGTGGACAGAAGCAGAGGCTCTGCATCGCCCGCGCAATCGTCGGCAAGCCACGCATCCTGATCTTCGACGACTCGACCAGCGCTGTCGACACCAAGACCGATGCCAAAATCCGCGAGGGTCTTTCCAGCTTCGCGCCGGAAACCACCAAGCTGATCATCGCCCAGCGTGTCAGCTCCGTCGAGAATGCCGACCGGATTATTATTTTGTCTGATGGCAGGATCCAGGACATCGGCACGCACAGCGAACTGCTGGGCCGAGACAAACTCTATCAGGCGCTCTATTCCGCCCAGAACAAGGGGGTCCGGTAATGCCACAAATGCGTTTCGGTCAAAAAGCCAAGAACCCCAAAGCGACAGGAAGCAGGCTCTTCAAGCTGGTTGTTGGAAAGCACAAGCTCTCCTTTACCGTCGTCCTAGTCTCCATCGCCGTCAGCTCGCTGTGTAGCGTCAGGCTCAGCCTGTTCCTACAGGAGCTGATCGACGGCTACATCCTGCCGATGACGCAAAGTGGAGTGAACGATTTCAACGCTTTGCAACAGGCGCTGGTCCATCTGGCGTGGATCCTTCTGGCTGGTACCATTGCCGGCTATCTGGTCCAGAGGATGATGGTAGCCATCAGCATGGACACCCTGCGCGACATCCGCTCGGAGATGTTCCGCCACATGGAGAAACTTCCCCTCTCCTTCTTCGATACGCATGCCCATGGAAAGTTGATGAGCACCTTCACCAACGACACCGATACGCTCCAGATGATGATCACGCAGAGCATCACCCAAATCATCACCAGCGTATTTACCATCACCTTCGTGCTGGTTTCCATGCTGGCCCTTTCCTGGATACTGACAATCGTCGTGCTTCTCTTCATCGCCCTGATCTTCTGGCTCACCAAGAAGCTCGGCGACAAGTCAAGCGTCAACTTCAAGGGCCAGCAGAAGGAACTTGCCACCATCAACGGCTTCATCGAGGAAATGATTGGGGGACAGAAGGTCGTCAAGGTCTTCAACCATGAGGAAGCGAGCAAGCAGGCCTTCGACCAGATGAACGAGAACCTGAGGAAAAACGCCGACAAGGCCAACAGCTTCGCGAACGTCATGGGTCCGGTGACCAACAACGTCGGGAACCTGCAGTATGTGGCTGTCACCATCATCGGTGCCGCCATGGCCCTGATTCCGGGGATGCACTTTTCCATCGGCGGCCTTGCCGCCTTCCTGCAACTGACCCGCTCGATCCACAACCCAATCGGACAGGTGGCGCAGCAGATGAACAACGTCCTGCTCGCCCTTGCGGGCGCGGAGCGCATCTTCACCCTGCTGGACGAGAAGCCGGAGGAAGATGACGGTTACGTGACGCTGGCAAACGTCAATGTCGCCGAGGATGGCACCATCACCGAAAGCAAGGAACAAACCGGCCATTGGGCTTGGAAACATCCCCACAAGGCGGATGGCTCGGTCACCTACACGCCGCTGAAGGGCGACATCCAGCTGGAGCATGTCAGTTTCGGCTACACCCCGGGCAAGCTGGTGCTCCACGATATCTCCTTGTACGCCAAACCTGGTCAGAAAATCGCCTTTGTCGGCGCCACCGGAGCAGGAAAGACGACCATCACCAACCTGCTGAACCGCTTCTACGACATCCAGGATGGCAAGATCCGCTTTGACGGCATCAACATCCAGAAAATCAAGAAGAGCGACCTGCGCCGCTCGCTCGGCATGGTTCTGCAGGACACCCACCTGTTTTCCGGCACCATCGCGGAGAACATCCGCTTCGGCAAGCCTGACGCCACCGACGAGGAGGTAATCCAGGCAGCCAAGCTGGCGGGAGCCCATGAGTTCATCATGATGCACCCACAGGGCTATCAGACCAGGCTTACCGGTGACGGCGAGGGGCTCAGCCAAGGACAGCGCCAGTTGCTCTCCATCGCCCGCGCGGCGGTCAACAACCCGCCGGTCATGGTCCTGGACGAGGCGACCAGCTCAATCGACACCTACACCGAGAGCATCGTCCAGCAGGGCATGGACCGGTTGATGGCGGGACGCACGGTGTTCGTGATCGCCCATCGCCTCTCCACCGTCCAGAACAGCCAGGCGATCATGGTGCTCGACCACGGACGCATCATCGAGCGGGGAACCCATGAAGACCTGCTCAGACAGAAGGGTGTCTACTGGCAGCTCTACACCGGCAGCACCGAGCTTTCCTGAGCAGGCGAGAGCGCTCCTCCGGCTGGTCCGGGGAAGCGCTCTTACACCAGGCGATGGACTACCTCAGGAAATCAAGTCCACAGGCAGACTACTCCATGAAGGAATCCCAAGGCACCTCCACGGGCGCCCCTTGATTGATGATGGCGTCAATGTGGGATAGCAGGGGAAATTCCTTCACATTGATATCGCTCCTATTGCGAAACGCCTCCATCACTGTTGTCGCGATGGCTACGCTTTCCAGCGTTACGCCGCTTAGCATTTCCCTGGCTTTCGCATAGGGGAGTCCCTTTCCCAGCAGGGTTCCGATCTTTCTCGTGCGCCCGCCAAAGACCGTCACGTACAAATCTCCAGCGAAGCAAGCAATCGCCTCTGGCTCACCGCCATTTAGGGCTATGATCTTCCGGGCCTCGCGGGTTGCCTGGGCGAACAGCGCGGCCTCAGGGTTATACCGCTCAGGGGCATCTGCATCCTGCTTCTGGGCCATGCCGATGGCAAGGGCGACGCCGAGCGCATAGGCGTTCTTCATGGCCACGGCACTCTCGATACCCCGGATATCGGTGGTTGGGCGGAGATGGTAATAGGGAGTCCGAAGCCATCCGGCCAAATGCGAGCCCGTATCGGCATCTGGAGCGCAAATCCAAACATCTGTCTGGTGCCGGTCCGCAAGTTCGAAACTGATGCAGGGTCCTCCGATGCCGCACAAAGCGATGCCACGCCGTTTGTCCATCCTCCCCGCCATCGCCAATGGGAACGGAAGCAATGTACCATCCGGCTCCTTTTCCAGTCCTTTGGTGATGAACACCACCGGAGTCCCCTCGGGAACCAAAGGGAGCACCTCCCGCTCAAACCATTGGACGCCAAAACTGGAAACCCCGCCGACCACAAGGTCCGCCCCTGCGAGTTGCTTTCGTAGCTCACTGGCGAAATAGGCCTCGACATGTTCCGGCATCTGGCGCTTCAAGGTGGGATGCCAGCCGCTCTTCCGCACGGATTCGATGATTGCGTCATCCAACGGGGAACCGACCAGCCGGACATGGAACCCATTGTCCGAAAGCGGGATGGCCATGGCCGACCCCATCATCCCAGCTCCGACAATGACTGCCTTACGCATGATGGTCCTCCTCAACAAGCAGCAACGGGTCGCTCAAGATGCCGACAGGCCTGAGCCGGTAGGTGTAGCTCCAGTACCGCCCGGTCATTCTCCAAGAACGAGGCCCCCAGTACATTTCCTTCACTGTATTGTGCAGCTGCCCGAACTGATTAATCCTCGAACCGTAGCTGACAAGCTCCAGGTCGTGCGTTCCCTTGCTGGGTCTCCCAAGGCTCACCTGATAGGGTTCCCCGATGATGGAACCGACCCGCTTTCCATCGAGATAGACAGCCACTAGCGGTGCACGATACAGGGGCACCATCACCGCATAGCTGCTCGTTCCATCCGTCTCAATCTGGGCCCGATAGGTGACATTCCCCCCATAGAACGGAAGCCCCTGCACGGCATATGAGCCGAAACCCATCAGAGAAGGAAGTCTGACGATACGAAGCTTGGAACCCGATACAGCCACTCCGAAGTCTCCCAGCAAGAAGACGTTCTCCAGATTGGTCTTCCGGGTGAAGCCGTAGCGCATGACGATCACGTTCACTCCCTTATGCAAAACGCCAAGGTGGATGCGGTGCAACGCGCGGTCGACAAACCACGATTCACTTTCCACCTCCACAAGGGTGCCGTTCAATGTGACCGCCAGCGGATGGTCTTCAAAGGCAAGGTCGGCAGGAACCTCCAGGTCGCTCTCCACCCGGAACGTGAGCGTGAGCGCCACCGGTGTATCCGGATTTCCCTTGACCAGCCATGGCTGGGGAAGATTGGCGTCCCTTTGGGCATAGCCCAACCGGGCACGTACCGCGTTGTCGATGCGGAGGATCTCCTCATCGGGTTGCTCCTCTCCACCCAGTAATTGCCAGCTGGCCACATCCAGCACACAGCAGTTTGGCTCGCTCAGGCTGTAGGGAAGGTTGCTGGCTAGATACCCGGCAAACGCATACTGCTTTTGGACAAGCGCACGTTCCTCGCCTTCCGACTTTTGGGTGAGTCTAAGGAGGGCCGCGTCATGCGGATAGCAGATGATCCGGACGCAGGTGTAGGTTCCATCGAAGGTAGCAGGTATAGCGTGGTGCTCACCCCGCATCGTATCGTACCAGGCGACCGCATACCGTCCACGGACTTGAATCAGCATGTGTTCGAGATGGGGGTCCCGGGGACGGGACTCGACCTCCTCGGGGGGAAGCTGTTTCGCGTGGCAGACAAAGAGCCAGCGCTCGCCGTTCTCCTCTTCCCTGAGCTGGTAGAGCATCCGCGGCATCTGGCTGCCGTCAGGCACCTGCTTGATCGCGACGACTCGGTAAGGAGACAACGCCGATACCAGCAAGTCGATACTGAAGGGAATCGACTCGGAACGGGAGACAAGCTCCTCTGGCAGTCGTGCTTTGCCACCATCAATCGAATCTGGTTTCTCCCCAAGGAAAATCACCTTTCCTCCCCGCCTGGCGAACGCGAGCAAAACCTGGAGGGTCGTGTTCCTGATGGTGCTCATCGGCGGCACCACCACGACTTGGTAGGCCATGGGACCCACATGCAGCCTGTCGTCGGAACTTTTCCGGTAGAGTTCGGGAAGCGTCGATTCGCAAAGATAGTCAAAGTCCAAGGAATGGAACAACAGCCCCTCGGTCACTTCCTTGAACTGCGCATCCAGCCGTTTCCTGCATGCTCCGGTCAGGTCGTCCGGTCCCAATTGCTGCCAATAGCTTTCCACCGGGTGGACCAGGGCGATGGCAACCACCGCACGCCCCCGGGTCATGGCGGTGTTCACCCGGGCGAAATGGTCTTCCACCTGCTTATATTCCCGATACCAGGGACTGTGGGCGTCGATGGCGGCCGGGTAATCCCGCTTCGCTTCTCCACCCATGCTCATCCACGACAGGTGGGGCACCCGGGTGGTGATTCCCAAAGCGGCCTGCCAGTTTCCCTGGCTGAGATGGCCGCGGAAGTCGAAATCCCAGTTGGTCACCCCATACAACTCGGACAAGGCGCCCGGCTTATCCCACTGGTGTACTGCGCTCTCCACCTGTTTGGCGGTCGTATATTCGTAACGGTTGGCAAGCATGTCGATGCCGGGAATGCCAAAATAGCGGTAGCTGGCCATCGTCTCTCCCACCGAGCGGCTCTGCGAGTCGAGAGTCGGTTCCTTCATCAAATGTCCCGTCAGCAGGATTCCGTGCCGGTCGCACCAAGTTCCAAGAGTCCCCGCATAGTTCTCGCTGAACAAACGGGAAATGACCTTCATGAGCTGGTAGCGGACCGCGCTTTCCCCTTGCACCTCCAGGAAGAACTCGGGAATCACATCAAACAAATCCCTTCCACTTTCCTTCCGGAAGGCGTCAGGCAAGGCCGGCGTATAGGGAATACCGGCCTCGCCGGACATCGAACCGACCAAATTGGAAATCTTGTAGAACTGGGGCTCATCGGTAAAAATCGAGGGAATATCCTTGCCGAACTCCGACTGGAAACGCTTGGCGTACACATCATGGGTCACCTTGGTGAAGGCGGTAATCGCCTCCTTGCTCAGCACATCCACATACCCTTGGTTGTTGAACCATGGAAGCGGGTCGACCACACCCAAATAGAGAAACCAAACCCCCTTCTCCTCTTTGGACGCCATCTGCTCAAACCGCTCATAATGGAGAATCCGACCTTTTTCGTCTTGCGCGATCCGATAACAAGCAATCGGTTTCACTTTGCCGTCCTGGCTGACCGTTCCACCTTTCTCAATACCACTATCGAAATAGCCATCAGGATAGAAATGGCTGGAGAAAAGCAAAAAGTGCGTCCGCCACTCGGAATGGCACGTAACCCTGCCCGCGCCGTATCCGCTCGGCCACTTGTCCTCATCATAGAGGTAGGTCAGCATGCCCCGCTTCCTGCCTTCATCAAGGCTCAGTTGGACATCGTCAAGGAACTCCTTTCCAAGGTATTCGGTATCCAGACCGATACGGGAATGGATATGGAAGCCCCCGAAACCCATTTCCTTGAAGACCTCGATCTGTTCGGGGATTACCTTGGAATCTACCTTGCAATTCCAGGCCCAGAACGGCGTACCCCGGAATTCCTTGGACGGGTTCTTGAACAGCTCGTCGGTAAACGGCTTGTCTTTGTGGTAAAAATCCATATCAGCCTCCTCATCCCTTCACCGAACCGACCGTCATACCACCGATGATTTGCTTGTTGAGGAACAAGAACATCACCAGTGGTGGCACAATCGTCATGCACACTACGGCGAACAGGTGCTCATAGTTCGAGTTGAACGACGACTGGAACAGGTAGACACATAGCTGTACCGTCGTGTTGTTCGCTCCGCTCATAAAATAGAGCGGATTATAGAAATCATTATACACTTCCACTGACTTCAGGATGATGATTGTCGTGGTAACCGGTTTCAAAAGAGGAAAGACAATCCGGAAAAACAATTGGGGCAGACTTGCGCCATCAATGATTGCCGCATTGTCGATATCCGGAGGAATCGTGGCAATGAAATCTTTGAACACCATCGTCGAAAATGCGAACATGGTGGCAATTTCCACCAGCACGAGCCCTGGCAATGTTCCGTCCACACCGATGAGGTGAAGTACCCAGAATGTGGGAATGACCGAAAGTGGCACAATCAAGCCAGCAATAATCAACTTATGACTTGCTTTGGAAATCCTGCCGGGACGGCGCTGCAGAACGAACGCGGCCATGCTGGAGACAAGAATCAAGATTGAAATGGAAAATATTGTCAACTTCAGGCTGTTGAAAAGCGACCGGATAAAGACATTGTGCCGATAATCCAAAATGTACTTGTAATTTTCCAGGAAATGGGGCGTTACAGGAAGTCTTGCCGAGAGTTGCGCCGCCTCGCTCTTTGTCTTGCCTGAGTTCACCCAGATGAACCAAAAAACCACCCAGTGGGTAAAGAACGTAAAAACGACTGCGGCGACAAGCCCGATTCTTTTCCCAATGGATTTCTTTTCCACCATCATAAGCCGACCTCCTTCTTTCCCACCCACGTATTGAGAGGGAATACCAATGCAGCAGTCAGGATGAACATCAGCACATACCCAGCAGTTGAGAGTCCATAATTGCCTGCGGCAAACAACTTGTAGATGACTGTACCTAGCACCTCGGTGGCATACCCTGGTCCTCCTTCCGTCATCGTCCAAATCAGCTCATAGTGTTTGAGTCCCCCAATAAGAGAAAGAGTCAGGACTGAATTGATCGCAGGCACCAAAAGCGGCAACGTCACATGGCGGAACCGCTGGACAGCGTTGCAACCATCGATAACGGCAGCCTCGTAATAGGTCTGTGGAATGGAATTTAGACCTGCGATATAGATGACCGTGGTGATACCGATACCCTGCCAGAAATCGACCAGGATGACAGCCGGCATGGCAATCGCAGGATCGGCCAGCCAGCGTGGCTTCGGCAGGCCAATCGATCCAAGCACCATGTTGATCAGTCCGCGGGATGGGTGCATCAGCTTGCTGAACGTGATGCCGACCACGACATAGCCCAGAAGCGTCGGGAAGAAAATCAGGCTTTCAAGATAGCTGTGCGATTTACTTTTCTTGACGAGCCCGAGGGCTATGAACATCCCGAAGACGACCTTGGAAAGGCTCGTGGAAAAGGCATAGATGAACGTATTGGCAAGAGAAGCCTTAGTATTTGTCTGGGAGAAGAATGTCTTGAAATTCTGGAGCCCGATGAACGTGCTGGACAGCATATCCCAACGGGTCAAAGCGAAGTAGAACGAAGAAAAAGTAGGCAGCACGAAGATCAGCAGGTAAATGACCAGACCGGGCACTGCGAACCAGTAGGAATAGTACGACTGCAGGATAGTCTTTCTGGTTTTCATGCAATACTCCTAACGGGAATGCTGGAGGCATACCAGGAAGGTATGCCTCCAGAGGAACAATTACTTCCAAAGGCCCTTGTCGCGGGCATCGATTGCGTTATCCTTCTCGATTTCCGCAAGACCATCTTCCGGAGTCATGGTTCCAGCGGCAACCATCCCACAGATTGTCGCCTGGTTGGAGCCCTTAATAGCACAACGAAATTCCATTGCTGGAGCAGAGCTCTTTACCGTCCATTCCTGAGCCTCTTTCAAGACTTCGGGTATAGTACCCGGCAACGAAGCGCCTTTGATGATGAGCGGACCGGTGAATTGGGATGCGGAACCATAAGCCTCAACAGCCTCCGGAGTGGTGATGAAATTCAGGAATTCCATTGCCTCGGTAACGTTCTTCGCATTCTTGTTGACAACGAAAGAAATTGGGAGCCACATAGTGACACCACGAACATCCGGATTATCATCAGGAAGAGGGAAGAAACCTATATCGCCGATAGCCTCGGGAACTACATTGGCGAGGTATTTCACAAAATCGGTGTAGTGGACTGTATGGGCCGCCCTTCCCTCCTCCAATGCACGCGCGGCATCGTCATGCACATTAACTTCGGAATCAGGATCTAGGAAACCTCGGGCCTTGAACTCGTACATCTTCTTCAATCCTTTCAGGAAGTTCTGGTTATCGTGCAAGTCGACCTGGTGGGAGGCATACTTGACCGGGAAGCCGGAATCGCTTGCATTGACATAGAAATAGTTGATCAGGAAGGTCAGCTGTTTGCCGCTGGTCTTTGCGTTCGGGTTGCTGACAGGATACAGGCCAGCGGCTTTGATCTTCTCGCAGTTCGCCATAAACGCATCCCACGTGGTCGGGACCTCAAGGCCAAGCTGTTTGTAGATTTTCTTGTTGTAGAAGACGCCACCCGCGCTCGAACAGGGAACGGCCGGGACACCGTACACCTTGCCGTCAAACGTCGCCGCGTCCACAAATGCGGAATTGACATTGGAGATGAACGGCTTGCTGGTAAGGTCCATCATGTTCTCTGAGGGATTTAGCTCCAACATCTTGCTTCCTGGAAGCACCAAGAACAAATCAGCCATGCCACCAGTGGCAAGCCGCACCTTGGTGAACTGGTCCCCGGAGTCTCCTGACGGGACAACCTCTACTTCACAGGTAATTCCACTTTTTCTTTCGAATGCATCAATTTCTGCCTGGATTCCCTCCATGATTCCGGCGCCATCGTTGATCATCAGTGTCAAGCGTCGTTCCTTTTTTGCGGCGTCCGATGTGGTTGCAGGGGAAGCCGGCTCCTTGGAACCTTGGGCGAGTGCCGAAGCCATACAGACCGATAACAATGCCAACACGGATAACAATTTTTTCATAGGACCCCTCCTTTTGGAATCTGCAAACAGGCTATCATCGATTTTCTAGTTGACCATAGAAAAGTCAAAACGAACATATCGAAATTCCAAAATCAAAATCAAAATCAAGCCACAAAACCATTCACACTCATGGTATATTCTCATGCATATGGGAAATAACAAAACCAACAGGCAAAGACCATTCAGCTCAGTATTGATCCGGACCTATGCCCTTGTCGCAATCATCCCATTGATCCTTCTCTGCTCGCTACTCGTGCACCAACAGGTGCGTCGTGGCATTGAGGAAAGCAAAGCACATCTTGAAATCATCACCAATGACGCTGCTGGTAGTCTGAAAGACAGGATCGAGACGATGAACTTCCTTTCGGCAAACCTCATTGCTCAGCCACAGTTTCTGACCAATTCCCGCAACTTGACCCTGTTGGACAAGACTCCTGCCGAACTCCAATCCAGCTACATCGAACTGCTTGCCGCGCTCCGTTCCTACATATTTCTGTCCATGCAATATCAGATTGTCTGGTTCAATGAAAACGGTCTTGTCATCAACAACAATCTCAGCTCTACGGAAAGCTCCTACATCCACTCCACCCACGACAAAAATGAAATACTTGATTGGAAATACCTACGGAAAGTTGAGGAAGCCAAGGGGGGCATTGTCATCCTTCCCGTCAGACAGGGAGATTTCCTTTGGAAGGGAATCGATACGTTCGCTGTCGTGAGAAGCATACGGTTGCCAATGACAACCGTAGGGTATATGGCGATCATCTGTCTTACTCCCGACTTTCCACTCAGCTTTGCCGGCGGCCTGACCGGCCTTTCTTACCAAACGACCCTAAACGACGGAAGTATGCTTTCCCAGTCACCCTTGTTCCCGTCCAAACTTGACCACAACATCATTTTCCAACGTAAAAATGTAAAAGAATATGGCGTGACATTGGTGCTGGCGCTTTCCAACGAAAGCCTTGCAAGAGAAGTCGGACCAATCATCTTCTCTTGGCTGGTGTTTTCCCTTATCCTTGTCGCCGTCCTCCTCGCCACCATCATCCTGTTCAGCCGGAAGATCGCCCATCCCCTTGTCCTGCTGGACCAACGCATCGGCAGTCTTACCTTAGATACCCTGAAAAACCAAGAAAACCCCATCGAAGGTGCATATCAAGAAGTAGCGAACCTGGACGAGAGTTTCCGCAACATGCAGGAACGTCTCGACGAGATGATGCATCAGCAAATCAAATTCCACCAAATGCAGGCGGAAGAACAACTCAGGACTTTGCAGGCACAGATTAATCCTCATTTCATCTACAACACGCTGAATGTCATATCCATCATGGGTATCGAAGGTCGTGGACGAGAAGCCAGCGATGCTTGCCAAAAACTTTCCAGCATTTTCCGTTATAATTCTGGCGATGCAGATGGACTTAGTCCACTTATCGAGGAACTCTCCAGCGTTGAAGCTTTCCTGCAATTGATGAAACTCCGCTATGGGGACCATGTCGAATTCATCGTTGTCCACGACAAACAACTGGAACAAAACCTTGTGCCAAGACTCACCATCCAGCCATTCGTCGAAAACATCTTCGAGCATGCCTTTGACCTGACCCATAGGGACGTCCACATCACCATCACCTGTCGCCAGGAAGATGGGGGTTGGTGCATCGTGATCGAGAACGACGGCAAACCTTTCGATCAGGCACGCATTGACGAAATCAAGCAACGACTTGCAGGTCCCATCAATACCGGGGACAGCCATTTTGGAGGAATGGGCATCATCAACACCCTGCAGCGGCTCCACCTGACGCTGAAAGGCCGGTTCGGGTGGAAGATCGACCAGCCTTGCCGCATCACACTGCAATTCAAGGAGGATAGCCATGTTTGAAGCTGTCATTGTGGAAGATGAACCGATTGCAGCCCATTTCATTCAATCAATCATTTCCTCGGATCCGGACTATCACGTCCAAGGTATCTTCGAAAGTGCGGAAGACGCATTGGCGTCCTTCGTCCAGGACGGACATCCCGACCTTCTTGTGACCGATATTAAGTTACTCGGAATGAACGGCCTTGATTTAGTCAAGGCAATCCGGAAGACGAACAACCAGATGCTCGTAATCATCATCAGCGGATACAGGCTGTTTGAGTTCGCCCAAGAGGCTATCCGGCTGAACATCATGGACTATTTGCTCAAACCGCTGGCCCCCGACCAGTTGAAAATACAGTTGAGGCAGGCATCCGCCCTGCTCAGGCAAAGGAGGAGAAAGGAAAGCGAACAGGTGCTCAGTTCGTTTCTTGAAGGGGACCGAACCCCAAACAGTACGTTTCCAACAGCTTTTCCCTATGCATATTTCCGTATGGTGCTGATTGCCATGCCAGGGAATCATGAGAAAAGTTTTCAAACAATCAGTTCCAGAATCATGGCACTTGGCCTGTCCAATGCGCATGTCATCGGTGTCAAACATTTCTATACAGCCGTTCTGCTTGGAAAAGAGAACCCAGATCTGGACCATACAGACAAAATACAGGAAGCTCTTAATGGACTTCCCGCAACCGCAGTCGCAAGCAGCGCTCTGTTTTCCACCCAAGATATGGAAAAGGCAAACATCCTTTTCCTTCGTTATCTACACCGCCATACGATACTCGGCAAATCCCGATGGTTTCATGTCACCAAACAAGCACTAAACGATTTGGGGGTGCTTTCCATTTCCAAACCTCCGAAACAACTGTTCGATGCAATCTATAGCAAGAATTGGAAAGAATTCGACATGCAACTCGATATGCTCGGACAAGAATGGGAGGCTCATTTATTCAGTGTAGATGCACTTCTGACACAACTTTTCGTCATTATCGGGAAGTTGCAGGAAGTTCTGAGAGAACGCGTCAATGCAACCACATTGTTTGCCCAGGCCAAAGATATTCTTTTGAAAAGTAGTTCCTACCATCAATACTTTATGCAACTAAAGAGCCTGCTCGGTGATGCGATTTCCTCGGAAGAAACACAAGGCAGAAAGAACGCCCAAGAGGAGCTCTTCGGGAACATCGACGCCCTGCTTTGGGCTGATCCCAAAGCAAACTATAGCCTCGAAGAAATCAGCCAGCGTTTTCATGCCAGCCAACCCTATATCAGCAAGTTGTTCCGTACGTACTCAGGCCAATCGTATAAGGACTATGTGCTCAAGAAAAAGGTGAAGCTGGCTATCCAGTTCATGGAAGCCCATCCAGATGCCTTGATCAAGGAAATAGCAGCCCAAGTTGGTTTCGAACCGTTATACTTCAGTACGCTTTTCTGCAGAATAACAGGAGAAAGCCCTAGCCAATACAGGGACCACCACTTAGCAAGATAGAACTCCAACTTTCTCGAGTTCTTTTTGTATCTGTCCGGCACTGCTATAGCGCTCGGCATACAGTCCGCATTTGCGGGCGCCATCCACGTTGATCTGGTTGTCGTCGCAGAAGAAAACCTCTCCGGCTTGTACCCCCTCACCCGCAACGACGGCCTTATAGAAACCCGCTTCGGGTTTGACCTCGTGCATCAGGTGCGAGGCATAGACCTTGTCAAACATGGCATACTGGCCATGGGCGATGTGCCAGGCATAGTGGATGCTGATCGTGTTGGTCGCACAGACCACCCGGTATCCGGCCTGTTTCAAGCGGGAGACCAAATCCACCGTTTCCTGGTCGAGCCTGGGCTCAAACCCTCTCAAAAGCCACCCGCCCTTGGGCACCTGGATCTTGATTCCCGTCCTCTCGGCGTACAGTCGCCAGAAATCTTCCTCGCTCCACAGGCCACGGCACATCTCGTTCAACATCAGATACATCAATTCCTGATCCGACTTTCCGATGTGGTACTGGGCGAAAATCGGAAGAAGGGTGTCGAACGAGCGTACCATGACACCTCCCATATCAAATGCAATGACCTTGATAGCCATAGAAACCTCCGTCTTTTTTATGGATATTGTGGCAGATCTGAACAATCCATACCATGGGAAAGCTGGTAGTTCCGGGCATTTTCCAGGCTGAACTCGCATCCGCAGTACTGTTGCCGATACAGGTGCATTTCCTTTGCCAGGCGGCAACTCTCTGCGAAACCATTCTGCTTCTTGAAGTCAATCGGGGTGAACAGGGGAAATTCGCCACCCACCAGGAAAATCTTCTTGCTGTTCTTGAAACGCGAGACAGTCAGCGTCGTGGTGAAGTGCATGAACCCCATCTGCTGCGCCATCACCGCCGTCCGCCGCAGGTTGTAGCGCCAGCAAGCCTCGCACCGCAATCCTCCCTCGGGTTCATGCTCCCAGCCTTTCACCGCCTGAAGCCATGCTTGGTGGTCTGGCTCTTCCCGAAGCAGGGGAATCCGATACGTCTCACAGACGAGCTTCAGGTTGTCCCATCGTCTGTTGAACTCTGACAAGGGGACGATATTGCTGTCGGTATAGAGGATGGTAGGCTTCCAATCCTCCCGCAAGAGCCGCTCGATACTGGCGGTGCTGCAGGGTCCACAACAGGCATGTACCAAAATCTCGTCATCATCGCGCATGGCCAATATGCTAGTCCGATCCGCTTCCGCTTGCAACCTCCACGGAGATTACCTAGAATCGAAGGTATCTATGAAAAAATATATTCCATTCCTCATCTTCGCGATTCTCGAACTGGCGGTCTGCCTTGCACCTATCGCCTACGTTCCCAAATTGGTGGTCGCGCTCCTTCTGATTCTTGGGTACACCTATTACCGCAGGCAGGTGTTCTTCTACCTGAAGGGGCTTAGCCTGATGCAGAAAGGCAAGCAGAAACAGGCGTTCGTCTGGTTCGAACGAGCCCTGAAGGCACACGTCAACGAAGACGGAGAGCTCACCATCGCCAACTATTACATCCTCTTCGGCGACATGCGTCGTGGCAGCCAGATTCTCGACCATTTCCTGACGCGCAAGCTGGGAAACCCCCAGCACAAGAACCTTGCCGAAATGCTCAAGGCGCTGGTGGTCTACCGTCAGGGAGACACCAAGGGGGCGATCGGGATGATGGAAAAGATGCGGAGCGAAGGCTACCGCAGCGTCGCGCTCTACGCCGATTTGATGCTGATGTACCTGGATGAGGGGAAGATCGATGCCGCATTGGAACTCTGGAACGAGGCGGATGCCGATCTGAAAAAGGACGTCGGACTCAGGGATGTCTACGGACGTACCCTGATCCTGCAGGGCAAGTGGGAAGAGGCCTACAAGCTGTATCGACCGATGTTGCAAGAACAGGTCCATGTGGTCAACGAGTTCATCCACGCAAGCCAGGTCTTCATCCACTACGGCATGGCCAAGGAAGCACTCCTTTGCCTGGCGGAATCCAAGAAGGGTCCCTTCAACCAGGTCAACCCCTTCACCAGAGAAATGGTGGACAAACTCTACGACGCGCTGAAGGACCCAGCAACCAGACTGTCCACCGCCCACATGATGGACGAGAACGCCAGCGAGATCGCCGCAGGCAAGCTTGCCGACCCATCCAGGAAGCAATACCCCGTCTGCGACGATGACCATATGGACGGGTTTTCCACCCTTCCCCGCAACCTGGCCAATATCGCCGGGCAGAAGGAGGAACGCAGGGTCCAGGAAGCGATGCCGAACACCGATTTGGATGAAAGCGACGAGGAGTACCTCGCCCGCCATCAGCATCAGGAGGATAAGAAATAATGGTCGATGCATCTTACGTGCTGGTCCTGGCCATGGCGCTGACGCTGTTTCTCCCCGTCTCCGGCCTGGTCAAGGCACTGATAATCGCGACTCTTGCCGTCCTGCTTCTGCTCTTCAAGCGCTCAAGTCTCATCTATGTCCGCGCCGCGCGTGGTATCGTCAACAACAAGGGTGACCAGAAAAAGCACTGGGCGAATCTGGAGAAAGCGACGAAGATGGGACTACCGGAACAACCGCTGCTGACTGCCGCCTCGATCTTCATCCAGAGGGGCGATTACCACAAGGGAGCCGAAATCCTTGATTCTTATATCGCCAAAGCAGCAGGGAAACACCCGACGGGCAAAGCGAAAACCCAGCAGGAAGCCTGGGTGGCCACCGCGAAGACGATGCGGAGCATGGTCTACTGGCTCGATGGGGACTTGGATGCCGCCATCGCGCAAATGAAAGAGGTCCATGACAGCGGGAGCAAGAACCAGAACGTCTTCGTCAACTATGGCACCTACGTGCTGGAAAAAGGCGATGTGAAGACAGCCAAGAAGCTGATTGAGGAATCCCAGGAGACGGAACTTCACTCCAACGGCCTGAAGGACAATCACGGCTGGTATGACATCCTTACCGGCAATTGGAAGGAAGCAGAGGGAATCTATACAGCCCTGCAGGAAAAGAACCCTACCTTCCCTGAAGCCTATGTCCACCTTGCCCAAGTTCGTGTACACCAAGGACGCATCAAGGATGCGCTGGATCTCTTCGAACAGGCAGAAACCTGCAAGTATACCCAGACCAGCGGCATGAGGCTTGAGCGGGTCCAGAAGCTTCACGCCCTGCTTCAGGACAAGAATACCCGTCTCCAGGCTGCCGCAAGTATCGACGCCGATCCCGTGGGCGTCGCTGCAGGCAAGATTCCGCCAATGCTAGCTGGCGATTGGCAACCCTCCGAAGCGGAGCGGATCACCCCCTTTGGAAACGACCCCATAGAGGAAATCAAGGAAGAGTCGAAAACTCAAGCTGCGGAAAAACAGGTTGATGATGACCCAGACCGTCTGCCAGACACCAGTCTGGACGACAGTGACGAAGCCTATCTGAAAAGCCACGGACTGGAATAAGAATCGGGGCTGTCTCACAACTTGGGACAGCCTTTTTTCTGCTCGATTCCGATGTGTGCAGGATGAGGGATAGGGAAAAGGGAATGCTGTGCGTCTATACCGAACAACATTCCCTTCAATACCAATACCTCTCTTCCCTCATGAAGACGGCAGGAGCTTTTTCCGGATGCGGTCCCTTTCCTCCGGGGAGATATCCAATGCATCCATTGCCTGTTCTGTCGACAGGCGGAGCCGCGCGGAAAGGGTCCTGCCGTTCCCGAGAATGGCTTCTTCTTTGCCTTGCAGGATTCCCTCTTGAAGTCCCTCTTGGCGTCCTTCCACAAGGAGCGGCCTGCGCCCTCGGACATGCCCGCATCCTCCTCTTGACGGCCTCGTACGATCTCACCTCGTTCTGTTCCTCGACGCCGGGCAGGACCTGCCTCCAGCCCATCGTGGCGAAGTCGTCGACGAACTGGCTGGCGATGTAGGCGGGATCTCCTTGCCCATCAGCCGGTCCTTCAGCTCGTCATCGATAAGGGTGCCTTCCTTTGCATGGTACATATATGACCTCCAAACTACCATACCGGCGTCTTCGGAGGTTTGACGCATGCAAAAGGAGAAAAAACCGGATGATAGGCACAACGTGTTGCAGATAAAGGAAATAAAACTTCAAACAAAAGTCATCCACACAGGAAGGCAGACCCCATCAAGGCTCGCCATCCCGCAAAGGCCTGATCTGAATCTATTTTCTACTAAGTCTGAAGCACATCGCCCATGGGCGGGAAACCAAACAGGACCATCTCGCGGTTGACGAGACGGCCTCCTCTTCTTTCCCTTTCCGGCAGCTTATTCCAGCACGCTGGTGAAGTAGAAGCCCCAGACAACTCCGTTTTCCGCGCTATCGTAGCCGATGTAGGTGGTCATTGGGAGCTGCTTCATGCCAAGCAACGAAGGTGTTGTCTGCAACTGCAGGCCACAGCTGACGTAGACATCGCCATCCACGGCGAGCAGGTCCAGATAGGTCGCGATCGAACTTCCCTTGAGAATCACCAATTCCGCCATCGAAGGCTTGAAGGTCGACGGCTTCCAACCAAAGGTGAACCGTCCACTGTAGAGAGCGTTGTCGCCCTTCCCTTTCAGGGATGGGTCATGGCCCTGTTTCAACAGACCGCTGTCTGCGGTGCGATAGCCGTCGCTCGCGAAGAGCGGCACATTGCCATCACCATCCATGGCGACCCTCAGGCGGTTTTCCGCGGTGAAGAACAAATCGTATGGGATATGGTCAAGGTGCAGGTTAACGTCCATCTGCCAGAACGGCCGAGCGGTGGAGCCATCTCCGTAGACCTGGAAGGCCATGCCTCCGTTGGAGGCGTCAAAGAAGCCTGCCAAGCCGCTCTGACCGGTCGAATAGGTGGCGCTCGCCCCGAGGGAAAGCAACAAGACTGTGTCGTCGAAGCTTTCCACGTCATCGGCGGAAAGCACCTCCATCGTCTCAAGCACCTTGACACCCAGATGGTCTTTGAAGAAATTCCATCGCCCCTCGATTGACTGGCGGAAATAGAAGGTGGAAAGCCAGCTATAGGAATCCCAGTCGAAATCAACCAGGAACGAGAAGCGGAGATGATGGCGCAGGTAATAATCCAGACGGACGAGAGTGGCGGGAGAAATGCTCATGTCGGCGTTCGTCCTGCTTCTCCAGTTGAAACCGCCGTGCGCCAAGAAACTGAAATCGCCCCAACGGGACTGGTAGGCCAGGCCGAAGGAATCGGAGCTCTTCAGGGTTGCCTGCTCGTCAGCGAAGAAGGAGTTGAACTGCGGCCCGACAATCTGGGTGAACTCGGGATGCCTGACATGGTTGAAAAGGTAATAATGCTCCAAGGCAGTGTCAATGGAAAGGGAAAGCGCTTCACGGGATTCCTTCAGGGTATCGACCGACAGACCCTGGGGAAGCTGCCGCAAGGTCTCGCTCTGCGACTGCGCGGCCTCATAGCCCTTCCTGCTGATTTCTCCAAGCGCCTCAAAGTCCATGAAAGAAGTTTGTTCTACCTGGCAACGCAACCAGATCATGTCAGGATGCTCCTCCATCTGGCTGACCCCGTTGCGCCGCTTGTTGATATCCATGGCAACGTTCAGGTTGGTCAGTGGGTTGCGCAGGTTCAGCGTGTCCAGCGATTGGAAGGTGGTGGAGACGATTACGTGGTCGCTATAGCGGTAGGCAACCTCGATCGGAGCAAGATTGGTCACTCCTCCGTCGATCAACAAATGGCCCTTGTAGGACTCAGGAGAGAAATAAAAGGGAATGGCGAACGAAGCGCGGAACACCTTCGAGAAGTCACCTTCGCAGACAAGTATCTGGCGCTTTGTCACCAGGTCTTCGGTAACGACCAGAATAGGAATCGGCAGATCTTCCAGCTTGAGGTTGGAACCCAGCGCCTCGGAGAAAAGCGCGGAAAGAGTCTCCGTTTCCAGCATTCCGCCACGCAGAGGTAGGGTCAGGTCGACCGTAGTTCCGATATCGATGCGCTTGATCATGTCCTCGATCTGGTCGGGACTCATTCCAGCCGAATAGAGCATGCCGACAATCGAGCCCATCGAGTTGGAGACGATGTAGTCAGGGACAATTCCCTGCTCTTCCAGGTAACGGAGCACGCCGATATGTGCCATGGCGCGGGCCGAGCCACCTGACAGGACCAGCCCGATTGGATCGCGCTTCCCGCCGGTACGCGTCAGGATACGTTGCTTGAACTGCTCCTCGCCATAGGCGATGGGCAGGTTGCAGAGCATGATGTCATCAGGCTTGGTGAACTGGTTCTCCAAGGCAGACTCCTTGGCCTCCCTTACTGTCATGGGTTCAGCCACCAGTGTTCCCATGGCCGCCAGCAACATGAGACCCAACCACAAACCTTTCCGTTTCATCGCGATTTCTCCTGAGATATTCTCCGAAAAGACATTCTACCTCAAAAACAAAGAGAAACGGAAGTCGTCACAGTTGGACATTGCTTTTTTTTCAGCCCTTTGCTATGCTTTGTCCGTTACGGATGCGCCGGCATGGTGTAATTGGTAGCCACGTCAGACTCAAAATCTGATGGATGATGAATCCGTCCCGGTTCGATTCCGGGTGCCGGTACTAAGAAATAAGAGCTAACTCATTACAATATAACGAGTTGGCTCTTTCTTTTATTCGCTTAGTGTTAATATAAATGTTAATATTACGCCTTTTGTTTGGTTCAAATCAGAATTTTGGTTCAAATCAGAATTTTGTGGGATAGCCAGTTTTGAGTTGGCTTGCGGGAGTTCTCGTAGATCTTGTAGAAGAAGTACTGGGTGTCCCTGAAACCGTAGGCGCATCTGCGTGTGGTCTTGATCATGTTGTTGGTGCCCT
>JAQYHB010000049.1 GCA_028722305.1 Spirochaetales bacterium | reverse complement strand
GCCATACCCGTTCCCATCCCGAACACGGAAGTCAAGCTCCCCCACGCCGATGGTACTGCGGTTTTCCCGCGGGAGAGTAGGCAGCCGCCGGGCCCTTTCTTTTTCCCCCATCATGGGCGTGCCTCTGTGCACGCTTTTTTTTCTTCTTTAGCCATTACGTGGTATAATTATTCATAACGTGTGCCAATGGAGGAACGGAACAGATGTACGATTTGCATACAACCTATATGGGATTACGGCTCAGTAACCCGGTTATCGTCGGTAGCGGTCCGCTTACCGCGTCGCTTGATAGCCTGAAGAAATGCGAGGACGCCGGCGCGGGAGCTGTTGTACTCAAATCCATTTTCGAAGAGCAGATCGAGCGCCAAGGATCCAAAGCCGTCGAGGAGCAGAACGAATATCTTTCCCATGCCGATGCTGAGGCCTTCGTCGCCGGTCATACCATGGAGAAGGCTGTTGACGACTACCTCTCGCTAATTGCCCAGGCCAAGCAGGCACTCGGCATTCCCGTCATCGCCTCAATCAACGCAAAGAGCGATGGTGCGTGGATCGACTATGCCAAACGCTTTGCTTCGGCAGGTTGCGACGCGTTGGAAATCAATTATTTCGTCATCGGAGCCAACGGCAAAGTGACCGGGGAGAAGATGGAGAAAGAGTTCGTCAGCATGGTCAGGAAAACCCGCAAGGCTGTCTCCCTCCCGTTGTCGTTGAAACTTGGGTCGAACTACACATCGCTTGCCAACCTGCTTCACACGTTCGAGGATGCCGGTGTCAATGGAGCCGTCCTTTTCAACCGCTACTTCCAGAACGACATCGATATCGACAAACTTTCCCTGAAGCAGGGCCTGCCCCTTTCCGGTGAGCAGGATTACCTGAACAGCCTGCGCTGGATCGCGCTGATGAGCGCCGAGCTGGAGAGGCTGGACCTGTGCGGCTCCTGTGGCATCTGGAGTGGAGAGACGGTTGTCAAGGAACTGCTTGCCGGCGCCAAAGCCGTCAGCATCTGCTCCGCCGCAATGAGGGACGGCCTGCAGGTGATTGGGAAGATGCTGGACGTGGTGGGTGCTTGGATGGATAGCCATGGCTATGGTACCATTGAGGAGTTTCAAGGAAAACTCGCCCAGGAGCACATGTCCGACCCCTCCCTTTGGGAGCGCTCGCAGTACATGAAGGCACTGTCCGGCAAGTAAAGGAACCGACGTGGACTTTTCTGAATATGCGGATATCGCCCCTTATCGTGGGCAACAGGTGTTGGACGCGGTTGACCGCGTCAAAGAGAACTTCGGGGCGATCGCCCAGTTGATTGGAGGCGCCTTTCGGGGCGTCGAGGAGGAGAAGGCGGATGAATTGTTCCGGGAGATGTCGAGACGGCTTGACCAGGTCAAGTCCTATGACGATTTCCAGAAACTGATTACCGCGGGACTTTTCCTTCCAGCCATCTTGAAGAACAGCGCCACCGGTTTTACCGTCAGCGGCTTGGAGAACCTGAAGCCGGATGAGGCATACTTCTTCATCAGCGACCATCGTGACATCATCCTCGACTGCGCCCTGATTGACCTTGCCCTTGGCCAAGGGGGCATGGGCATGTGCGAGATGGCGATTGGCGACAACCTCTTGTACAACAGTTTCGTGAAGGACCTGTTCAAGCTCAACGGAGGGGTGACCGTCAAGCGCACGCTTCCCTTGCGGGAGAAGTACATGGAGTCGATCCGTCTGAGCAAGTACTTCGTCGAGATCATTACCGAGGCGCACCATTCGATCTGGTGCGCCCAGAAGAGCGGCCGTAGCAAGGACGGGATTGACAACACCAACCCTGCGATCATCAAGATGCTCTACCTGTCCAAACGCCATAGCGGCGTCTCCTTCAGCGACCTGATCAGGAGTTGCCATATCGTTCCGGTGGCCGTCAGCTACCAGTATGACCCCAACGACATCAACAAGGGCCGTGAAGAGGTGGACATCGCCCAGAACGGAAGCCACCAGAAGCGCTACTACGAGGACATGATCAGCATGGCCCGGGGAATTACCCGCAACAAGGGCCACATCCATATCGGCTTCGGGACACCGCTGGTCGACGACTATGCCGACGCCAAGGAGGTGGCGGAGGAAATCGACAGGCAGATTCACCTGAACTACCGTCTGTACGACACCAACTACTTCGCCTACGACTACCTTGAAGGCGGGAACCGCTACGCCGGCAAGTACCGTGACTTTGACCGCGACGCCTTCCTGAAGCGCTACGAGGATCAGAGACCGGAGGTCCGCACGTTCATCCTCAACATGTTCGCCAACCCGGTGAGGTCTTACCTCGGTGCGCTGGAGAAGTAAACTGACGGGAGTCCTCGCTGGAGGACTCCTGCTTGTTTCCTGCACGTCGGGCGTCTTCGAGGCGGGAGATCTTTCCGCCTTTGTCGTCCAGGAGGATGGACGGCAGTATCTCGCGGTCTGGGCAAGCCCCAGCGGCGTGGGGGAGGGAATGCAGGTGGAAGCCGAAGTGGTGAGCCCGAGCGGGCTTTCCTGGACGTTCCGTGCCGAGCCCGTGACCGCTGGAGACATCCTCTGGTATGGTTCCAGCTCGCTGCAACTTCCTCTCGCTGAAAAGGGCACCTATCTCCTTTCATTGACCCGTTCCGACGGAGAGAAAATCGAACAGGAGTTCCAGTTGCCCTCCGGTGCCGCAAACGAGCGCATCGGCCCGTTCTCTGTCGCCGGCCGTGTCATCTCTTGGAATGACGGAAAAAGTCTTTCCTGGGTGGCATACGACGCGTCTGACACGATTGTGGGAAGTGGAGTGGCCACCGGAAACGTCACCGCGCCGGCCAGTGCGAGGCGGATTGCCTTCGCCTGGTACGCGGAGGGCAAAGCGCTGGTGGAAAGCGTCGAGCTCGATTAGACGATCCTGCCCACCGCTTCCATCAACTCCCTCTTCTGCAACCGGACCACAAACGTTCGGCCGTGGGGACAAACCGGATCGTCCAGCTCGAAGACCTGCTTGAGCAGGTTGATCGCGGTGGTGCGGTCCAACGGGTCTCCCTGCTTGATCGCCTTGTGGCAGGCGACCACCGCGTACAGCCCCTTCTCGACCTCGTTGGCGTCACCGGTCTCCTCCTGGATGAAGGTGACCACCTCTTTCTCGATATTCTTGAAGAGCGACGGGACGCTCTCGAGCGCCCACTGGCAGTCACCGGCGCGCGACAGGGAGATTCCCAGGTTCAGATAGATGTCCAGGTTCTTGGAAAGATATCCGTCCACATCGCGGTCCACCTCGAAGGTGACAGGGACCAGCAGAGGCTGGACGTCCTTCTTTTGCTTGATCGCGTTGTAGAGGATCCTCTCATGGGCCGCGTGTTGGTCGACGAGAAACAGGTCGTCACCCTTCTGGCAGACTAAAAAGAGGTTGAAGGCCTGTCCGAGGTAGACGAACGAGTCATCCCCCTGCTCGTGTTGTTGTTTCCAGACATCCTCGCTGTCGGTCGTCCGGTCGGTCTCCATGCTGGAGCTGCGCTTCTCCTGGCCGAGAATCTCGCGCGCCTTGCTGAACCACATCGGGTCAATCGGCTTTTCCTCGCGGGAAGGCCCCATGGCATGGTATGGGCCGCCATGGGAGTGGACCGATTGGGGCTCCTGCCGAGGTGTGGAGTACGGGCGACCGGAGTCAGCGGAAGGAATATCCGCCACCAAGGGAAGGGTTTCCTCTTGGGGTACGGGAACCAGACGGGGAATGGTACGGGTCAGTTGCTCGTGGAACATCGTCGTCACCCCGTGGTGGACTTCGGCCTTGTTGCGTATTTTCACCTCTCGTTTGGTGGGGTGGATGTTGAAGTCGACCAAGGTCGGATCGTCGGTGATGAACAGATAACAGTAGGGGAAGGAACCGCCCGGCAGCATCTCCCCATAGCCATAGGTGACAGCCTGGACCATGCTGAACTCTTCGACCGGCCGGTTGTTGACGAAGATGCGGATGCCGCTCTTGTCGCTCCGGTAGAGGGCGGGGGAGGAGCAGATCGCCTCGAGTGAGAAGCGTCCCCCCTCCAGCGCCAGGCGATGCATTTCCGCCGGAACCACCGGCTTGTCCAAGGAAAGGACGTCAAGCACGCGCTTCATGCGGTCAGCGCGTGCCAGCGTAAAGCGGGTGTTGCCGTCAACGATCATGACGAAGGAGATATCCGGGTAGGCGAGCGCCTTCTCTAGGAACACCTCCTTGCAACGTTGGGTCTCGGTAGCCGGTCTCTTGAGGAACTGCCTTCGGGCGGGTATCTCCAGGAAAAGCCCCTCGCTGGTGACCCGGGTCCCCTTGTCTGGACCACCGGAGGTCACCTCTCCGCTCTTGCCGTTGTCGACGATGATGGTGGCGGGGTCGTTGCCCGCGGTAACGCTGGAGATTGTCGTCTTGCTGACGGCGCTGATCGAGTACAGGGCCTCTCCACGGAAACCCATCGTGTCGATATGGTACAGGTCGTCAAGGGTGCGTACCTTGCTGGTGGCATGGCTCTCGCAGCACAGGGGGAGATCCTCTCGGGCGATTCCCGAACCGTCATCCAGCACGCTGACCAGGTCGATGCCACCGTTCTCCAGGGAAAGGGTGATTGTCGTAGGGTTGGCGTCGATCGCGTTGTCGACAAGCTCCCGCACGACACTTGCGGGCCGGTCGATGACCTCGCCCGCGGCGATGCGCCGGGCTACCAATGGATCAAGCCGAGCGATATGTGCCAATCAGAACCCCTTGTGGAAGTCCAGCTCGCAGAGGGCGTAGCCGATGAGCGGGCTGGTCGAGGAATCGATGTCGCGCTTCACGCCCCCCTCGAGATGGAGGAAGGACCAGTCGTAAGCGAGACTCGCCTTCAGCATGGTGGACAAATCATTCGCGTCATCCAGGCCGTGCATGTCGTTCAGGCCGTAGACCTCATAGCCAGCGCTCAAGGTGAAGCCCTTCAGCTGGGCGGAAAGTCCGATGGCGAGCATGTCGGCATGCAGGTCGGTATCGACGCCGGAGGAGAAACGGGCAATCTTGTCGTCCTCTTCGAAGTCAAACGGCAACGTATAGCTGGCGCCGAAGGAGAAGTACCTTCCCTTGCAGGTAGCCTGCAGCCGGGCATCCATGTCCGACTTGTACTGCAGGTAGTTCTGGCCGACGGAACGGACGAAGGGGGTCCGCGCGTAGGGGTTGATGAAGCCCTTGTGGTGACCCGCGGTCAGCTGGAGGTCCCATGCTTTGGTTCCGAAGGAAAGACCTCCGAGGAGCAGGAAGTTGTCGAACGAGCTCTCGTCGCTGTCATAGATATAGTCGAAATCCATGTCCGGGGAGACCGGAAGGTATGTAGCGGCGCTTCCCAGCAGGTTGAAGTGGTATTGGCGCTTGTTGCCCAACACGGGAATGTTGACCTCCACATAGGGATAGCTGACGGCGGAGTACCTCTGGCTGTCGGTGCTGAAGGCCGCAGCCTTGTCCCCGTGCAGTGCGTATACCGCGCCGAAGCTGAAAAAGGAAAGGTCGTCATCCACCAGGCTCAGGCTGAGGTTCCCGGACTGCCAACCGTACAGGCTCCTGTCCTCTTCCCGCATATGGTGGAGCTCGACGTCGTCGAAGGTTCCGTTGATCCGGACGCTGCCGAAGCGCATGCCGAGCGACAGGTTCTTCCAGTCGGGCTGCACCGCGTGGTAGCCGGTCATGATCTTCCCTTCCTCGTTCAGCGGCTCTTTGTCGACAGCCATCCAGAGATGTCCGGATTTGCTTCCCAGATGGAAGGAATCGATGTAGCTCATGACGCTGCCGGTCGTTTCTTTCCATCCATCGCTGTCGAAATGGGTCAGATTGGAGCTCCAGTCGTTATCCCAGTCATCATAGTTCAGCGTCTGCGTGGAAAGGTCCAGCTTCAGCCCGAAATATTTCGACTCGAAGTAGGGCTTGACGTCGAACTGGTGCAGATTCTTGGAAATCCGGTCGTCCTCATTGGTGTAGAAGTGCTTGCCTGCACGGTCGTACTCGTAGGAGACAACCACGCCCAATTGGGTGTCTGACGGCTTCTTGGGTTGCCGGGCCTTTTCAGCCGGCCGAGAGGCCGCCAAGTCTTCCTCGAGCTGGCTCGGGGTGGGGGCGGGGAGGAAAGCGTCGTCCTTGACCGGTTCCGAGCCGACCGAAATCTGGCTGGGCACGGGAGCGACCTCGATGACCTGGACCGACATGCCGCCGGGAACGGCAGGAAGGCGGAGAACCGTCAGGTTCTGCGGCTGGCTTGGAATCGAGCCGTGATACGGTGTGACGACAACGCCGCTGAAGGTGGGCGCGTCGGGAATACGCGTGATGGGCTCCTTGTCTTCGGCATCCAGCAAGGTGATCTGTCCGGTCTTCTGGTCCAGTTTCTCCATCGCCTTGACCTGGGTCGCCTTATGGGTCAGCCCGTTGACCGACTGCGCGTTGCCGACATACATGGAGATCGACTCCTCGCCGTCGGTGGTGATGATTTTCATGCTGCTGTATCCGGTGGCGCGATAGCGGGATACCGGAGTGGAGACGGTCAGGCGGCCTGTGAAGTTCTGCGCGGTGGAGAAGGAAGCCTCGCCATCGACGAGGTACAGGGAGGGACGGGTCTCGGAGAGGTCTCCGGTGACCAGCGTCGCGTTGGAAGAGAGCCCGATGGTGCCGACCGGAGTCTGGATGGTGACCGGCCGGTCCTGCGTCTGGATGACCCATCCGTTGGTGGCGGTACGCGCCGCGTTCTCGTCAAGGGCGAGACGCTCGCCGTTTTCGTTGTACAAGGCCAAATCCCCTGAAGAGACCGAGAAGGGCTCCTGGGCCGACAAGGCCATGGCGGCGAAGAAAAGGGTCGCGACCAGCAAGTGTTTTTTCATATGGCAGCCTCCTAGAAGATCACAATCTGCATGGAGGACTCGAACACGGGATTATCGCAGGCACCCTCGGAATCAAACTGCCATTTGCCACCAAGGATACATTTGATCCCACGGAATTTAATCTGCGCATGCATCATGATATACACGTTTTTCAGGGTGGAAAGGCCCGGAAAAAAGTCCTCATCCGCTCCACTCGTAAGTGAAGGATAATTCTTTTCATAATTCAAGTCTAGAGAAATGAAATTGTACAGCAACTTGTCGATTCTGACGATCAGGTTGATCCTCTGGTCCCCCAGCCGCGCCGAATCGGCGTCGACCGTGGCGCGGAAACGGAGTCCCGCGTAGACCTGCTCGTTGTCCATTGCCAGCCCCACAGTAGTGTCCAGCCAAGCCTGGCCCGGTTTCAGCGGATGGTTCCTTCCCAGCCGCGCCAGATAGGTGTTTTCCAGGTTGTCGCTGTGGGCCTGGAAATCGGAGAGAATGCCTGCCTTGTCCACCGGGTTGCCATCGCTGTCGGTCACCTTGCTGTCATAGTCGTTGCTGTCGACATCGTTGTAGCCAGTGGTGAAGTAGTCGGCGTAATAGGTTCCTTTGACGGGGGTGGTGATGCTGGCGTTGAAGGAGAGTAATCCTGTGGGGATATATCCGCCGATGCCAAGGCGGAATGCCTGGCTCTGGCTCCAGATCGAGGAGTGGGGGCCCTGGAGGATGTAGTCGGCAAACAGCATGACCTGCCCGTTGTCTCCGGAGAAGAAGGGCTGCGTCACGTCGAAGGCGGTCTCGAAGAGGGTCCGGTAGGAATAGTCGACAACCAGCCCGTCATCCGGGTCTTCGGTGAACATGTCTTCCTTTGCCCTCGGGTCGAAGAGGATCGACATTCCCCATTCCATGTTCCGGATTCTTCTGAACCGCCTCACGTTTTCGCTGGCGAAGGGCCGGATATAGGCACGCCATCCGAAGACCGAGGGAAGGAAGAGGTCGTCGACGACCAGCTCCTGCCCGAAACGTCCCCAAGGACCCAGCTTCAGGTTCAGGCCCGGCCTGCTTTCCAGATATCCGACCGAGTAGTCGTAGTAGGAGGAAAGCAAAGCCCCGTCCCCAAGGGTGATGTTCTCCAGCTTGCCGTAACGGAAATAAAAGGAGTCGTACCGCTCTCCATAGTGCATCGAGTAGATGAAACCCGCGTACTGCTCGGCGACGGTCCTGTGATACTCGCCTTTGGACATGGATCCCTTTTCCGGCACCTGATAGTTGGAAAAGTCGAAGGAGACCCAGGGGTAATCCGACTGGAACTCCCCGTAGAACGTGAAGTTGAAGGTGGTCACCAGTTTGCCGATCTCCACTGTCGGCATCAGCGAAAAGTGGAAATTGCCGTCGTTGGTGGCGACTATCGAGCCCGAGGTATCCTCGGCGGAAAGCGGAAGGACTATGGCAAGGGCCGCAAGCAAGGCGGGCAGCAGTTTCTTCATGACCGGCTCCTTTCTCATCGAGGCAACCCGTGGGCCGCGTAGACATGCTCTCTGACCAGCCTGTCCATATGGGTCAGTTGCCCGAGGATCGGCTTCAGGGAGGAGCGGATATTGGTCTGGTCGAAGGGGCAGACAGCCTTGATACAGGGGATGTTGTAGGTCTCCGCCAGACGGCGGGTCACCTTCTCGTGGACCTCAATCATCGGCCTGATCACCTTGATCTTCCCCCCGAAGAAGCCCTGCACCGGGCTCATCGTCTCGAACCGGCCGCGGAAGAAGAGATTCATCATCGTCGTCTCGACCAGGTCGTCGAGATGATGGCCCTCGGCGACCAGATGCCAGCCATGTGATTCGAGGAACTGGAAGAAAATGCGCCTGCGGTTCCGGGAGCAGAGATAGCAGTTGAACTCTCCCTTGAACCCCTCGTGGCGCTGCACTTCCGGGACAATCGTCAAATCGATGCCGAGGTCCTCGAAATAGGAGCGCAGCAGCGCTTTGTGCTCCTCTCCAACCGGGTGTTCCCGCCAGTCGATCAGGAGGGCGTGCAGGCGGTAGTGGATTGGAAGCCACCTTTGGCGGAGTGAAAGCGCCAGCGCCAAGGCAAGACTGTCCTTGCCGCCGGAGACGGCGATCAGCACGTCGTCCCCATCCCCGAACATCCCGTATTCGCTGACCGCTTTCCCCGTGGTCTTCAGAAAGCGCATGACCCAGGGAGGGATCTCGCCGGACAGTAGCTTGCGGTAATCCAATTTGTCGCTTTGCGCCTGCATGCCTTCATTCTAGCAAATTCCGCACGTTCTTGCCATCAACCAAGGCAGGCAGATAGAGGCGGGTTTTGCGCAGGCAGCGGGTGAATACCTGGCTGATGTCGGACTGGAAGAGCTGGTCCCGCTCAAGGAAGGGCACCTTCCTTCCATCGGAAAGCAGAATGGGAATATCGGCCTCAAAGGAAATCGGTTCGGGGATATCGACGACCACCTGCCACGGCTTCAGCGTCGGATAGGACGCCGAGAGCCGTTCGAAGATCCTCCGCTCGATTGCGCCGCGTCCCGCAAGGCTGGACGCTTCGCGGTCAAAGGGGCTGGTCTCGCGCCAGTCCCTCTCGTAGGCGACCGGAAACAGACGGCCGTCATGCACCTGGCGGATATTCTCGAAGGCAGGGTGGCCGACCCGCTCGGCAAGCCGGAAGAACTGGCTGTCGTCGAGCCCGTACAGCTGGGTTCCCTCGATCGCGCCGTCGGCCAAGGCGGTCAGCAACGCCTTCTTGATCATCGCAGTAGCGGAGCGGGTCGAGGGATGCCAGTAGACCGAGCGGTACATCAGGTACTTGCCGAACAAGAGGTGCTCGACATTGCCCAGCGCCTTCTCTTCCAACGCGGGAAATCCGTCGGAAAGCGCCATGTGGGAGGTGATGAACGGGGCATCCTGACTTCCATACGGGACACCGCAGAACCACGCGTCCCGGTTCAGGTAGTCCAGTTTGTCCGGATCCAGTGTGCCGCTGAGCATTTTCCGATAGCAGGCCACCTCCTGGTCGTCGGTGGGAAGCGTGTCGTCGATGATGCCGGCGACCATCGCTGGTTCCACCCCCGCTTCGAGGAGCGCCTGGTTCAACTCCTTGTCGCTCATGATCATTTCCCCTGCCAGCGCCTCGTGGCTCTTCAACGGCAACTCTTTCAGCGAGTGGGCATAGGGAAAGTGGCCGATATCATGTAGCAGCGCCGCAGCCAAAAAACTCCTGACCCCCTGCGTGGTAAACTGGGGCTCGCGGCTTTTGTGGGCGAGGGATCGGAGGATGGAGAGGGACAGGTAGTAGACCCCGAGACTGTGGTCGAGGCGGGTATGGACAGCCGAGGGGTAGACCAGGGAAGCAGGTCCGAGCTGCTGGATGCGGGAGAGCTTCTGCACGCACCCGCATCGCATGACCCGGAAAAGCTCCGGACTCATCGGAATATCCTTCCAGAGCGCGTCGCGCACCGTTATCTCCAGGCCGTCATACAAAAGGGAAAGCATTTCGTTGTGGTTCATGGCTCCATGGTAAACGGAACTGTACTGAAAGGAAAGATTGGGGTACGATGGGGCCATGCGGCACTTCCACCTTTTGTTGCTGGCTCTTCTTTCCGCCATTCCTCTCTCCGCCAAGGAGACCGAGCAGCGCCTTGCCATCGAGCGGGGCGAGATTGTCGCCGCCACTGATGCGACCCTTGGCGCCATCACCGAGCCGGAGCCCCAGGTGCGGGCCATGCTGGAGCATGCATACACGTTGGACTGGCTGGAAGCCTATGTCGACCCTGAGGTGAGAAACGCCTTTCCCCGTGTCTATCAAGACCGTCTGACAGCCATGCTGCCGGCAATGGGGGCGTTGTACGGGAAACCCATTCCGAGCGGAGCCTATACCTTGGTTCCGGTGCGCCTGCCGGACGGCACCTACCTCACCCTCTGCATGAGGGACAACCTGCTCGTCAGCCTTTCCTTCGGTTCCTAACCTTCGTCCTGGTTGGCGATCTTCTCCAGCATCTGTGTCTGGCGGTGCTGCTTGTAATACTCCTTTTCCCGGACAAGCCTGCGTTTCTCGTTCCTGCTTGCCTGCCACGCCGACTGGTCCCTCCAGAAGGAACGGGAGAAGAGGGCGTAGACGGTGACAAGCTCGAGACGACCGGCAAGCATCAGGAAAGAAAATATCCACTGGCACCAGGAGGGAAAGACGCTGAAGTTGCCCGTCGGTCCGATGTTGCCGAATCCGATGCCGATGTTCCCGAGGGCGAGGAAGGCCGCGGAGAAGGTGGTGACCAGGTCCTGGCCCGCAAGGGAGATGACGACCGCCCCGATGATGCCTGTGGTCAGATAGAGGCCGACGAAACCGGCGATGCCCAGCATGACGTCGGTATCCACCACGTCGCTTCCGACTCGGTTCTTGCAGACTGCGCTGGGGTGAAGCCTCTTGTGGAGCGTGTTCCTGCCTAGGTTTACCAGGGCGACGACGCGGACCACCTTGATGCCGCCGCCAGCCGATCCGGCGCACCCGCCGATGAAGAAAAGGGCGAACAGGAGCATCTGGCAGAAGACCGGCCAACGGGTGAAGTCGGCCGTGGCGAACCCCGTGGTGGTCAGGATGCTGACTACCTGGAAGAAGGCGTAGCGCAGGGAAGTGAGGAAGTTCGTGTAGAGTCCGCTGAAGGACAAGCTCAGGGCAATCAGGAAGGAGAATGCCAGGACGATGTGGGTATAGGCCCTGAGCTCCCCATCGCGCAACGCTTGCTTCGCCCTTCCGCTGAGCATCTTGAAATAGAGGGAGAAGTTGACGCCGGAAAGGAACATAAAGCAAATGCAGACGGTATCGACAAAGGGACTCTGGAAGGAGCCGATCGAACTGTTGCGGACGCAGAAGCCCGCGGCGCTCATCGTGCTGAAGGTGATGGTGACCGCGTCGTACCAGGAGAGCTTGCCCAGCATCAGCACCACCACCTGCAGGGCGGAAATGCCCAGATAGATCGTCCAGAGCGCGCCAGCGGTGCCTCCGGTCTTCGGGGTCAGTTTGTCCTTGGTCGGGCCCGCCGACTCGCTGCCATAGAGCATCGTCCCCTTGACGCCGAGCATCGGAAGGAAGGCGACAAAGAGGACGACGATTCCCATACCTCCCAGCCAGTTGGTCTCGCTGCGCCAGAAAAGGATGGAGCGTGCCTTGTCCTCGATCGAGGTCATCGCGCTCGCCCCGGTGGTGGTGAAGCCGCTCATGATCTCGAAATATGCCGCGGAATAGCTGTCCATCGTCCCGGAGAGCACGAGGGGCAGGGCGCCGAAGGCCGTCGCCAGCACCCAGGTCAGGGTGACGAACAAAAATCCATCGGCAGGGCTCATTCGCTCGTTCTTGCGGTTGCGGCAGAGGAACAGGACCAGGAAACCGAACAGGGCAACCAAGCCCATGGTCAGCAGAAAAGAGCGCAGAGCCGCCTCCTCGTTCCAGCAATAGGCGATGATGGCGGGGATGCCCATGAAAAGCCCGATGAAAATCTGGATCAGGGCAAGCAGGCGGAAATCCTGTTTCAGGTTCATGAGAAGAGCCTCGTCGCGTAATCGACCCTGCCGTGGGGGACCGCGACCAGAATGGTGTCCCCCTCCGTGAAGGTATAGTTGCCATTAGCGAGGATGCTGTTCTTGTCCTTGTCGGTGACACCCGTGATGATCACCTTGCCGGCAAGCGGGACATCCTTCAGCTTCTGCCCGAGCAGCTTGTTGGTCGCGGTGAGCTTGTATTCCGCCACCTCGATGGAACCTCCAAAGATCGAGTGGATGGAGGTGATGTTCTCGCCCCTGATATAGCGCAGCAGGCTGTCGACCGTCGACTCGGTGGAGCTGATGACGGTGTCGATGTCCAGGTGGCGGGCAAGCATGGCGTAGTTGGGGTTGGTCTTGACCAGCGCGATCGTGTGGGCGATGCCCATGCGCTTGGCATAGGCGCTGATGATGATGTTCAGCTCGTCCTTGTCTGTGATTGCCACCATCAAGTCATAGTCGTCGAGAGACTCGTCGTCCCAGACGCTCTGGTCGGTGATATCCCCCTTGATGACCAGCGTCTCCGGGTACATCTCGCTGAACTGCTCGCACTTCGCCTCGTCGATGTCGACCACGGTGATCCATTTGCGTCTGGAGGGGGAGAACTTGCTGAGCAGATAGCGGCTGATCCGTCCGGCCCCCACCAGGCAGATATGCCTGGGCGAGCTGATCGACGCGTCAAACTCGCCGAGCATCTCGGTCATCTGCTCCTTGAAGGTAATCAGCGCCAGCGTGTCGCCCTTCTGCAGCACCGTCGATCCTGAGGGGAGCAACGTCTGCCTTCCCCGCTGGATGGCGGCCAGGACGAAGGGGGTCTTGATCAGCGGCCTGACCTTGGAAAGAGGCATGTCCCTCAGCGGGCTGGCATAGGAAATGGAAAGGTTGCAGAGGATGAACGGCGTGTGGGGGAAGGTCATGGCTCCCTGGTAGAGGCCGTTCATGATGATGTCATAGACCTGTTTGGACACCTCTTCAGACGGGTTGACGATGATGTCGACTCCCAAGAGCGGGACGTTCATCTCGCTGCCGGTGTAGCTCATCGACCGGATGACTGCGATGGTCCGGGGTGTCTTGAACTTGCTGGAGACAAGGGCGCAGGAGACGAGGTTGACCTCGTCGCTGTTGGTGATGGCGATGAAGATATCGGCATTCCTGCACCCGGCCTCGTCCAGCACCTGGGGGTCGGTACCGCTGCCGTTGACAGCCATGCAGTCGAGCTTCTGCGCGACCAAGTCGCACTGTTCCGGGTCCGAGTCGATGAAGGTGATGTCTTTCTTTTCTCCAATCAGGAGCTTCGCGAGGTGCAGGCCACGGTGGCCGGCACCAAGAATTACAACAAGCATGGTTCCACTTTATCAAAGGGAAAAGGAACGCTCAACTCCCTAAAATGCAACGTACCGCGCAAAGCCCATGAAAATTGCGGAAAGCATGGTGGAACCGCAGGAGGGATTTGCCATTCCGGTACACGCGAAGCGGGATGTCCGTCGATTTCCCCAGACGGGGGAGGGCGAAAGAAACGTCCAAGCGCCTTCGCTTGCAGAGAGCGGCTATTAGGATTATAGTTTGGGACTATGAAAAAACGACTGATTACCTCTGCTTTGCCGTACGTGAACAACGTTCCCCACCTGGGGAACCTGTTGCAGGTACTTTCCGCGGACGTGTTCGCACGCTTCTGCCGTTCCAAGGGCTATGAGACCCTGTATGTCTGTGGTACCGACGAGTATGGCACCGCGACGGAGACCCGCGCGCTGCAGGAGCACATGAGCCCCCGCGAGCTCTGCGACCATTACCATGCAATCCACAAGGAAATCTACAAGTGGTTCAACATCAGCTTCGACTATTTTGGTCGTACCAGCACTCCCAAGCAGACGGAAATTGTCCAGCACATCTTCAGGCAGGTCTATGACGCCGGCTACATCACCGTCCACGAGGAGGAGCAGCTCTACTGCCCCCACTGCGGACGCTTCCTCGCCGACCGCTTCGTGACCGGCACCTGCCCCCACTGCGGGTATGAGAAAGCGCGCGGAGACCAGTGCGAGCATTGCGGCACGCTGCTTGACCCGACCGAGCTGAAGGAACCGAAATGCTCCGTCTGCGGCACCACCCCCGTGCTGAAGAAGACCAAGCACCTCTACCTGGACCTGCCCAAGGCGCTCCCCATGCTGGAGAAGTGGATGGACAAGGCCTCGGTCGAGGGGTTCTGGGCCAACAACGCCATCCAGATCACCAAGAGCTGGATCCGCGACGGCCTGAAGGACCGCGCCATCACCCGCGACCTGAAGTGGGGCATCCCCGTTCCCCTGGAGGGCTTCGAGGACAAGGTCTTCTATGTCTGGTTCGACGCCTGCATCGGCTACGTGTCGATCAGCGCGTACGCGACGGAGAATTGGAAGGATTGGTGGTTCGATCCCGAACACACCGAGCTCTTCCAGTTCATCGGCAAGGACAACATTCCCTTCCATACCGTCATCTTCCCCGCGACCCAGCTAGCGACCGGCGACAACTGGACCATGCTCCATCACATGAGCTCGACCGAGTACCTCAACTATGAGGGGGGCAAGTTCAGCAAGAGCCAGGGAATCGGCATCTTCGGCAACGATGTCGAGTCTACCGGGATTCCAGCCGATGTCTGGAGATTCTACCTGTATTACAACCGTCCGGAAACCAGCGACTTCACCTTCACCTGGGCTGATTTCCAGGAGAAGGTCAACAAGGAACTGATCGGGAACCTTTCCAACCTGGTCAACCGAACCGTCACCTTTACCAAGAAGGTGTCGGAGGGGTATCTCGAATCCGGCCCGGTGGACGAGGAGTTCCGGAAGCTTGTCCTCCAGTACGAGAGCAAGATCGACGCCCTGATGGAGCGGGCGGACGAGCGGGAGGCGCTTCGCGCCATCCTTGCCCTCTCCTCAGCAGGCAACAAGATGTTCCAGGATGCCGAGCCTTGGAAAACCAAGAATACCGACATGGAGGCGACCAAGAAGGTGCTGCGCACCCTCTGCTTCCTGATCGAGGACCTGGCTGTCCTGATCGAGCCTTTCATGCCGGCCACCAGCGCCAAGCTGCTTGGATTCTTCGGAATCGAAAAGCGGACCTGGAAGGAACTGGGGAGCTGGGACGGGGATATCCGCATCGGCGATGTCGAGCTGCTCTTCCAGCGCTTGGAGGATGACCGTATCGCCGCGCTCCGCGAGCGCTTCAGCGGGAGCCAGAAGGAGCGCGAGGAGAAGGCCCGGGAGGCCGCTCCGAAGCAAGAGCAGAAGAAACAGAAAGAAGGAGCGAACAAGCACAATATGGGCGCATTGGATCCGAATTTGACGATTGCAGAGAACTTCCAGAAGCATGTCATCCTGAAAGTCGCCGAGATTACCAACGTGGTGAAGCACCCCGAAGGGGACAAGCTCTACATCCTGACGCTGAACGACGGCAGCCCGAACCCGCGCACCATCGTCAGCTCGATCGTTCCTTTCTACAAGGCGGAGGAATTGCAGGGCCGTCATATCGTCCTGGTCAGCAACCTGAAACCGGCGAACTTCCGTGGCGTCAAGAGCTATGGCATGCTGCTGGCCGCCAGCGACCCGACCGCGCCCAACCCGCACGATACCTGCGAGGTGCTTTTCCCGGACGACATCCCGGCCGGTACCGTGCTGGAGCCCGAAGGGTTCAGCGCGCCGACCGAGGACTACTGCTACGTGAAGCCCGAGCCGTTCTTCGCGATGCCGATGACCACCAAGGATGGCGTCCTGATGGTCGACGGCAAGAAGATTGTCAGCGCCGATGGAAAGGAAGTTCACGCGCACACGTACGTGAACGGCAACGTAGGCTGATGTTTCTCGCGCAAATACGGGCGGAGGAGTTGTCCTCCGCCCTTTGCATGCAGAGCCCCTACTGGGCGGCGTTGAAGCAAAAGCACGGGTGGAACGTCTTTGCCTTCCATCTTTCCCATTCCACGCTTCTGGTGCTTACCAGGACTTTTTTCCGGTGCATGACCCTTGCCTATGTCCCCTTTGGCCCCCAGCAGCCGGTGAGCCTGAAGGATCTGTCCCTCGCCCTGAAGAAGTATCTTCCGAAAGGTACCTTTGCCATACGGTACGATTTGCCCTTCGGCATGGAGCTGGATACCAATGGAGCGATTGTCCAGCGGGATTCGGTCCAGCCCGACGCCACGGTGGTCATTCCCCTCGAAAAAGGCTATGGGGCGGTATCCAGGGAATACCGGGATCGCGCCAAACGGCAGTTGAAGCAGAGCCAGGGGATCGTGGAAGTCCGGGAGTGGGACGGCAGCGAACGCCAGTTCAACCTCTTCTTCAGCCTGTACGAGCAAACCGGACGAAGGGACGGTTTCTCCACCCGCAGCCGGGACTATCTGTGGGATGTGCTGCACGGTCCGTCAGGTCAGACGAAAACCAAACTCTTCCTTGCCTGGAGAAACCGGCAGATGGTGGGGGGCACGATCCTGCTGTACGGGCCGCAGGAGGCAGTCTACCTGTTCGGAGCCTCCGCCAGGATGCGGGACTGCACGGCAAGCCATGCCCTGCAGGACGCGATGATCCATTTTTCCTGCGACAACAAGATTCCCCGCTACGACCTGTTCGGGGTCAGCGGGAAGGACGGAAGGGGAGCCCACCTGAAAAGCCTTGACATGTTCAAGACCTCGTTCGGAGGAAGCGTGGTCTCCCGCAGGCCGACGATGGACTGGCCCCTTTCTCCCTTGATGTATCGCTGTTTCACTCTTGCGGAGTTTCTGCGTTATCGCTTATCGCGAGGCTTCTGAACTGGTCTCCGCGATCGAATTCATTGACGAAGTACTCGAACGAAGCCGCTCCGGGAGAAAGCAGGAGCACATTCCTGACGCCCGGGTGGGCGGCCATGTAGGCGTCTGCCTGCATCTTGGCATGACGCCAGGCGGCGTGCATCGTCTTGTATGGGCCATGATAGGGAATCCTCAGACGTTTGAGCATCGGCAACAGGTAGAGCCTGGTGAAGCTGCCGTCCAACAGCGTGACGCTCCGCACCTGGTGGAAGACATCTTCCATGGCGTCAGCCCCAACCTTCTTGTCCGTCCCTCCCGTGATCAGGTGGATTGGAAGCGTATCGAAAAGGGAGCAGGTGAAGGAGACCGCCTCTGGAATGGTGGCGGCGCTATCGTTGACGATGACCAGGTTGCCACGAATAGCTACGATCTCATGGCGGTGGGGCACACCTTGGAAGGAAGCAAGGCCTTGGAAGACCGCCTTCGGTTTGAATCCCAGCGCGATCAGGATCGCGTACGCGCTCTCGTACTGGATCTGCTTTCGCGACCTCCTGGTGGTCCGGTCAATTCCCCAGACCTGCCTGTGCCCCAGGTGGGTCTGCTTGCGGATCTGTTCCACAAGGAAGTCGGGGACGATGGCGCTTTTCGTCCACCTTCCGAACAGCTTCAGCTTGTCCCTCAGGTAATCGTCCAAGCTCGCGTAGCTGTTCTGGTGGTCGGGATAGAAATTGGTGATGACGGCGATCGATTCGGTAGGAAATTTCCCTCCAAGCGCATACGAGGCGTCGCGGATCTGCCAGGAGGACATCTCCGCCACCAGGTATTCAGGCACCGGTTCTCCCTGTTCCCATTCCTCCAGGACGGTGTAGCAGCTGATTCCCATGTTGCCGCATAGCCTGACCGTATGGCCGAGTGTTTCCAGGACATGGGCTGTCGCGTAGGCTGTGGTGGTCTTCCCCTTGGTACCGGTGATGGCGATGAAATGGGTTTTCCTGATATACGGGGAGGAGAGAAGGACGGAGAAATCGCTGACCACTTTCCTCGCGTAGGCAAGGTAGGGATTGGTCAACGGGATCGACGGGTTCTTCACCACAATGTCGGCCCAGAGGAAGTCTTCCTTGCGGTGCTCTCCGGTAATGCAGGTGGCTCCTCGCTCGACGAGCGGCGCCAGGGAGTCCTTCAGCGCTTCCGCACCTTTCAGGTCGGTGATCCGGACCTCGTCGCCATGGGCGAGGTAATATCTCGCTGCGGCATAGCCACCGCCATGCACCCCGAGACCGAACACCAATACCTTCATCGCTTTTCTCCCTGCCCAATCATACCAAGAGCCTCTCGAGAGGAACAAGTGCGGGACCTATACAAGAACAGGATTTTATTTGTATAAGATTTTTTCATACTTGTGACATAAAATTTGACAAAGTATGGTGTTGTCCAGTACATTCATTCCATGAATTATGCTTTTATGCAATAAAAATGAGGATTTGATGAAGAAACTTTGTACAATGTTGTTACTCGCTGGAACCTCGCTCATGGTGTTTACCGGGTGTGATAACGGCATTTCCAGTGCTGATCCCGCAACCTATTACGAGGGATTGTCGGGTTCCGAGCTGGTCGCCCAGAAGGATTCGGCGGAGGTCAGCGTCTTTTCCTCAGATGAGGCAGAGCGAGCGAACGCGTCGCAGACGATAGACGACAGCTATTTTGCCTTCACGAGATACTCCATGATTGCGGGGAATGGGTTTGCGAACGCGCTCGAATCCATCTTCAGCGTCACCACAAAGTCCCTCTCTACTGGTTTTGCCCTGCATATCCGTGACGAGACCTCCACGCCAGAGGGATGGTCGTCCGATGTGTATGATACGGGATCGTTCACCATCCATTCCTTCGACCTGACCGCGGGCGCCGACATCCGCCAGCTGTTCACGTTTGCCGACCAATCTTCTCATCTGGCCGACGCCATCGCTACCTTTGCGGCTGCCAAAAAAAGCGGAATGGAGGATTCTGTGGCTACGGCCAAAGCCACGTTGCAAAAAGCGGCAGACACGTATGCCGGCACCCTGCTGGACTCTCTCTCCGGCAAGTTCTCCCTGTCCTGGGACCTTGAGGCTGACCTGTCCGGCCCCTCATCCGCTTCCGATCCGTCCAAACTGGTCTATCAGACCGAGATGAATGGTTCCTTCTCCTATGATGGGACCAGTCTTTCGCTGGATGACGCGCTGAATCTGCGGTTCGCGGCCATCGGACTGAATGAGGAAGGGGACCTTGATAAGTTCAACCAGGTGTCGGTTTCCTGCAGTTCCTTCGCAATTGGCAAGGAGGAGTTGAAGAAACTGATCGTCATATTCATCCTCGATTCGAATGATGCTCTGGATGACGTTGCCGGCGATATAAAAGTGACTCCTGCCGCATTGTTGCTGAATAGTCTGGACACCAATGCGACCGTGAGCGCATCGAGTCTCATCAACGATACGGTCTACTGGACGAAGATTGATGTCGCCGAACTCCGGAATATGATTTCGTCCATTTGAGGCAGTCTTTCCAGGGTCTCCGTTTTCTACTTGACCATACGTTTCGGAATCTGCATAATAGTCGGGTAATTACGTCTACGGAGGCCCTTGCGGCAGCCAAAGACAAAGGAGTTCGTCTATGCCTTGCGGAAGAAAAAGAAAAAAGCATAAGATTGCAACGCACAAGCGGAAGAAACGCCTTCGAATGATGAGACACAAGGCAAAATAACTTCTGCTGTTCAATCGAATTGCTAAAAACCATCGGCTTGACCGGTGGTTTTTTGTTTGTCTGCGGGACTCGTTGACCTTTTTTCCGGCCACATGCTATATTGGCATAAAACCTCTTTATCCACCTTGGGGTGGATCATTATGTCCGTAAGGAGGAACCATGAGAAATTATGAGTTCACCGTCATCTTCGACGCAGACGAAGAGAAGTTCAAGAAAGGCCTGGAAGACGTGACAGCCATGCTGTCCGACGCCAAGGCGGAAATCACCAAACAGGATGATATGGGTGTCAGGATGCTGGCCTATATCATCAAGAAACAGGACAAAGGTCATTACGTCTATTTCGAGATGCAGGCCGATCCGGCCCAGATCCAGGGCTTGGAGCGCAAGCTGGTCCTGCACAACAGTGTCCTGAAGTACCTGTTCGTCAACAAGAGCAAATAAGCGGGACCAAATCATCGGAAGGGGGAATCCTATGGCAGGCGATTTGAACATGGTAGCGATGGTAGGGCGCCTTACTCGTGACAGCGAGCTGCGCATGACGCAGAGCGGAAACGGGATTTTGCGTTTCTCGATTGCGGTCAACCGGAGAAAGAGGACGGCGGACGGCAACTGGGAAGACGAGGCGAACTTTTTTGATTGCTCCCTGTTCGGCAAAAGCGCCCAGACCATGGCGAACTACCTGAAGAAGGGGAGACAGGTTGCCATCCAGGGCGAGCTGAGACAGGATCGCTGGAATGGACAGGACGGTCAGACCCGCAACAGGGTGGAGATCGCAGTGAATTCCCTCCAATTGGTCGGCGGCCGCCAGGACGGTGGCGCTCCCGCGCAAGGAGATTCCGGCGCGCAGAGCTATCCGCAGAGGCCATATGCGCAGCAGCAGGCCAGCGCCCCCATGGCGCCAGCCCAGCCGCAGCCCCAGATGGCTCCGGGTGTCGAGCAGTTCGATGACGACGACATTCCATTCTAAGCAAGGAGATAGATAACACATGAACGAGAATGAAGATAAAGATGAGATGATGGAAGATAAGGACGAAGGCATGGACAAGGCCGGCAAGTTCGACCGCAAGGGCGGACTTCGTGGCGGCAAGCCGATGTTCAAGAAAAAGGTCTGCAGATTCTGCTCCCAGCATCAGGAGCCGGACTACAAGAACCCGGATCAGCTTCGCCGTTTCACCACCGAGAGAGGCAAGATCCTTCCGGCCAGAATCACTGGTTGCTGCGCGAAGCACCAGAGAAAGCTGACCGCGGAGATCAAGAGGGCCAGAGTCCTGGCTTACCTGCCCTTCGAGAAGCAGTTTTGATTGGTGGCTCGCATGACTGACATGCGGAACCGGGCGGTTCTGGAATGCCTGCTCGCGGTAGGGGTCTCATTCCTCTTTTCCCGGCTGGACATCCTGAACGTATTCTATCTGGTTCCGGTCCTGGCGGTCTGTGAGCCTCATCATGGTGCAAGACGCTATTTTCCCGTGGTCGCCGCCGGCCTGCTCGCCGTGGCCGCAGGCATCTATCAAGGTAGAAACGCCTTGGTAAACGAAGCGGGCATCATAGCGGTTTGCATCTCGGTGTTTCTTCCGACTGTACTTTGGATTTCCGTCCTTGTCTGGGTGTCGTTGGGCGGAAAATCGATGATGAGACGATACCTGGCCGGAGCTTCTTTGGGAGCTTTGGCGGCACTGGGGTTCCTCATCTACCTGGCACATGGTGGGGAGGCTGTGATGAAGGTCGACGCGGCAATGCAGGACCAGTTCATCGCCCTCTTCTCCCAATTGGGGCTGGCGGATGGGGCGGAAGGGGAGCTACTCACCCAGCATCTGGCGCTGTTCTACCGCGCTGTCGTGATGGGTTTGGGTTGCCTGGTTGTCCCGCTGGTCATGCTGTTCGCCGGACTGAACGAGTTCATCGCGCTCACCATGGTCAGACGGCTGGATGATACCCTTTCGGAGCGGATAGCCGGTTTCCACCTCGCGAACGATGCCATCTGGGTTTTCCTGGGGCTTTGGATTGCGGTCTGCTTCGGCTATTTCGCCCACGGCTCCTACCTGGCGATGGCGATTCTTGTCAATCTCGCAGGTGGCGTCACGCTTGTCTACGGGATCCAGGGATTCGCGATCATGCTCTACCGGAGCCGGCTGCGTGGTCCCCTCAGTGCAGGGAGTCTGTTTTGGAGACTCTTCATCATCATGGCGTTGGTACCGTTGGTAAACACGTTGTTGATGTGCGTGATTCCCTTGTTGGGAGTCACCGAAACATGGATACAATATCGTAAACCTAAGGAGTAAGTGAAATGAAAATCATTCTGAATCAGGATGTGAACAACCTCGGAGAAGAGGGAGATGTCGTGACCGTGAGAGACGGTTATGGCCGCAACTACCTGCTGCCGACCAAGGCCGCAATGCCTTACACCCCTGGCAACCTCGCCATCGTGAAGGCGCGCGCCGCCGCTATCGAGAAGCGCAAGGAAGAGAAGAGAGCCGCCAGCGCCTCCATGAAGGAGAAACTGGAAGGCATGAGCATCACTTTGATCGTCTCCGCCGGCGAGAGCGGCAAGCTTTTCGGTTCCGTCACCAGCCAGATGGTTCAGGACGCTCTCGCAAAGCAGGGAATCACCGTCGAGCGCAAGAAGCTTGAGGTTCCGACCCATGCCATCAAGATGACCGGCAAGTACGAGGTCCGTGTCCACCTGTACGAGAACGACTTCAGCATCGTCACCCTGTTTGTCAAGAGCGAGGCCGAGCTGAAGGCGGAGAAGAAGGCCGCTGAAGAGGCTGCCGCAAAAGCCGCCGCCGAGGCCGCGAAGGCCGAAGAGGCCGCCGCAGCTGAGGCTCCGAAGGCCGAGGAAGCCGCTTCCGCTGCCGAAGAGCAGCCTGCCGAGAACTAATCCATGGCGGATGTAGCTGGCCGGGTACCTCCCCAGGATTTGAATGCCGAGAAAGCGCTTCTCGGCATTCTCATCATGGAGTCGTCTCTTCTTGATGAGATTTCCACCGTGCTTCACGCCGATGACTTCTATCAGAAGAGCAACCGGGCCATCTACACCGCGATGCTCGATTTCAAGGAGCAAGAGCGAAACCGCACATTGGACCTGCAATCCCTGATCACCTTCCTTCTCTCGAATGGACGGATCGAGGAGTGCGGGGGCGCGGCCTATCTTGCCGAGCTTTCCACGGGCGACCGGGCCGCGTTGAGCGGCAACGCCCAGTTCTACGCCAAAGCCATCAAGGACTGCTCGCGCCGTCGCAAGGCGACTGGTTTCGCCAGCAAGCTCCGGGACAGGTGCTTTGACGACTCTGCCGATATCCAGACAATCCTGAATGACGCCCAGACCGAACTCGGCAACCTTGCCGTCGACGGCAGTACCGGCGCGCAGTACAGCGACATGCGCCAGGTGATGGACGAGGTCTACAAGGTGGTCGACCCCCAGCAGTCGCTGGAGACCGGCCTGATGAGCGGCTTCACCTACTTGGATGACGTGACCGGAGGTTTCCGCAAGCAGGAAATGACCGTCATCGGCGCGCGTCCATCCATCGGCAAGACCGCCTTCGCCCTCTCGGTCGCCCTGAACATGACGATGAGCGGAATCCGGGTGGGATTCTTCTCCTTGGAAATGCCGGTCCGCTCCATCGGTTGTCGTCTGCTCTCAGCCCTCAGCGGAGTGCCGTTCAGCCACATTTTGCGCCGCACTTTCACCAACGACGAGTCCAGCCGCATCATCGATGCCATGGGCGAGCTCTACACCAAACAGCTCTTCATCCAGGATGTCGCCAACATGAAGCTGATGGACCTCCGGGCCCAGGCGCATCAGATGAAGCTGAAGAGCGATGTGCAAATCATCTTCATCGACTACATGGGCTTGATTGAGCCGGATGAGCAGAACGCGGCGGACGAGCGCTTCAACTGGATCAGCAAGGTAAGCCGCCAGGTCAAGCAACTGGCCCGTGAGCTGGATATCCCGATTGTCGTGCTCTGCCAGGTCAGCCGTGAGGCGGAGGACCAGGAACCGAAGCTTTCCAACCTGCGTGATTCCGGATCCATCGAGCAGGACGCCGATGTCGTCTTGCTGCTTCACCGCCCCCGCCCCAAGGAAGGGGAACAGCGCAAACCCATCGAAGAGACTTCCCTGATTGTCGCCAAGAACCGTAACGGAGAGACGGGCGTGACCAAGATCGCCTTCGAGGGATCCATCGTCAAATTCCACAACCTGGAGAAGGCAAGCAGCTACACGCCGGCCAACAGCAACAACGCCTAGCTTGCCTACAGCATGTGCCTGAGGTCGAGCAACGTCATGCCGAGCATGATGGCGCCGACCATCAACCATCCCGCCAGCTGGATGCACCACCAGACGCGCGGACTGACGCGCCTGCCGGAGGACTGTTCCCAGAGCGCCATCACGATTTGCGAGCCGTCAAAGGCGGGAAGGGGAAACAAGTTGCTGATTGCTAGCGAAAGGCTCACGATCGCCATCAAATACCAGAATCCTTTCAGTCCAACGTCCACGTGCTGTTGCAATCCCTCGACGGTGATCGTCCCGATCATCAGCGCGGCGCGTCCCATGCCGGTCAGCTCCTGACGCACGTCCCGTCGCCTGCCGGTGACGATCGAAAGCAACGTGGAGACCATTTCCCGGGTCTGCTGGAATGTCATGGCGACCCCTTGGAGCAGGGAGAAACGTCCGGGCAGGATCTTGTACCCACCCTCGAGCGAGAAGTGGTAGACCCCTTCCGGCTGGGCAGGGAACGAGATGCTCTGGTGACCGCCCTTGCGGATGACCTCGAGGCGCGCGGTATCGGTCCTGGAAAGGATTTCGGTCAGGTCGTAGTTGTTCTCCACCGGGTAGCCGCTTGCCATGACAATCTGGTCGCCCGCCCGCAAGCCCGCCTTGTATTCGTCGCTCGATGTCTGCACGTAGCCGACCACCGGCCTTATCTCGTTCGCGAGTCCCCAGCGTCCCGTCTCGTCGCTCGATGCCTGGATGTCCAGTCGGGTTCCATCCCTGCTGATGCCGAAGGTGTGGGGACCCCTCTCCGCTTGCATGAGCATCTTCTCCAGCTGTTGCCAGTCGGCAACCGGCTGTCCGTCAAACGAGGTGACCAGGTCCCCGCTGTGGATCCCCGCCTCAAAGGCGCTGCTTGTGGCGGGACTGAACAGCGAGGGATAGTCGTTGACCGTCACCACCCTGCTCGGGGTGCTGACGATGCGCTGCGGCATGGCGCCAAGGATGGTGAAGATCAGGATGGCGGCAAGGAAGTTGCAGAGCGGGCCTGCGGCATAGGTGATTACCCGCCTCATCGGCGTGACGGCGAACAGGGAACCCTCCTCGGCGTTGTCGAAGGATGCTTGGTGCATCTCCAGCGCTCGGGCAAGGTCGTCCGAGCCCTTCATGCGGCAGTAGCCGCCGATGGGAAGCAGGGAGATGCGGAATTCGGTATTCCCGACCTGCCATCCAGCCAGCCTGGGACCCATGCCTATCGAAAAGACCTCGACGATGATGCCCGAGGCACGGGCGGCGGCAAGGTGTCCGATCTCATGGACCACCACCACGAAGCCGATACCCACGAGACCGATGACAAGCCTTAGCAGGGGCGCGAGCATAACTCCCTCGCAAGGTTTCGCAGCCTGCCGTCAAGCTCGACGGCCTCGGCCAAGTCCTTCGGGGCTGGATCCTCAGAGCGGGCAACCACCTCGCTGACCACCCTCTGGATATCGGTAAAGCCGATTTCCTTCCGCAGAAAGGACCAGACCGCCACTTCGTCGGCGGCGTTGAAGGCGATCGCCTTCGAGCCTCCTTCGCGGAGGATGTCCCAGGCGAGGGCGAGAAGCGGGAACTTGTCCATGTCCGGCTTCTCGAAGGTCAGGGTCAGATTGCTGAAATCCAGCGGCTTCACCAGCGGGACTGTGGTTCCGGGAAGCAGAGCGCTGATGATCGGAAGGCTCATGTCCGGGTTTCCCATCTGCGCGTAGACCGCACCGCTGTGCATGCGGACCATCGAGTGGACGATGCTCTGCGGATGGACGGCCACCTCGATTCTCTCCGGAGCGAACCCGAACAGTCCGCTTGCCTCGATTACCTCCATCGCCTTGTTTGCGAGGGTGGCGCTGTCGATGGTGATCTTCGGCCCCATCTTCCAGGTGGGGTGGTGGAGCGCCCGCCCGACGTCCACGTGTGCCAGTTCCTGCTTGGGGGTGTTCCGGAAAGGCCCCCCGCTGGCGGTGATGACCAGATGGTCGACTTGCCCGGCCGGCTGGTTCCTCAGAAGCTCGTAGATGGCGCTGTGCTCGCTGTCCACCGGGATGATGGTGCGGCCAAGGCGTCTTGCGGTCGAAAAAAGGAAGGAAGAGCCGCAGACGACGCTTTCCTTGTTCGCCAAGGCGAGGTCCTTGCCGCTTTCCAAGGCCAGCATGCTGGCGGAAAGGCCTGCGAAACCGCTGATTCCATTCAGCACGATATCGGCTTCCGTGCTTTCCAGCATCGCCTTCAGGCCGGAGAAGTCTCCCTCGGGGATGAGGACGGTACGGGCACCGAACTCCTCTCCCAGCGTCTTCAACTGCGATTCTCTTGCATGCGCGGAAAGGCCCACCACCTTCAGCGGAAGATGATGGGTCCTGATTGCGTCAAGCGCGGTGGTGCCGATTGATCCGGTGGCCCCGAGGATGATGACGCGTCTCATGTCAGGGAGAGCAGTTCGCAGAGCAACCAGAAGACCGGTGCCGTCGCGAGCAAGGAATCAATCGAGTCCAGAATGCCACCGCGTCCTGGAATGACGTTGCCGCTGTCCTTGACACCGACGGAACGTTTGATGACGCTCTCGATCAGGTCTCCGATGTTGGCGGTGGTGGAACAGACAGCCCCCATCAGCACCACCTTCCACACCGGTATCCATTTGGCGGCGATCAGACAGGTCGCGACACACCAGATGATGCTCATGGCATGCCCGCCGACGAATCCCGCGATGCTCTTGTTGGGACTGACCTTCAGGATTCCTTTATTCGAGCCACCAAGCCACATGCCGAAGATGAAGGCGAAGATGTCGTTGGCGAAGACAAAGGAAAAATAGAGGATCAGCAGGACCACGCTGTGCTCGAACTGGCTGATCCTCACCAGGAAGGTGAAGAGGTAGTTGGGGTAGACCAGCAGGAAGGACCAGCCGAGAATCCGGGAGAGGGATCCTTTGAAGTTGTCTCCGACTCCGTTGAAGATCTCGATTCCGAAGCCAAGCAGGGCGAGGATGACCATAGAGAAGTGGGTGACCGGCCATTGTGGCCAAAAACTCTCCACCCAGGTGGCCGCGACCAGCAGGGATGGAACCCAGAAGGGAAGGGCGAGCTTGTATCCGGTGCCCTTCTCCAGAAGATGGGCGATTTCATAGGAGCCGATCAACGAAGCCCCGAGAATCAGCAACATAGTGGCAAAACGGTGCAGGTAGGGAAGAAAGTAGATGTAGCTGAATATGGCGGGAACCCCGATCAGGGTGGTCGCCGTACGTTTGGCCAAGGAACTCATCCTTTCAATCCTCCGAATTTCCGGGTACGGCCACGGTAGTCCTCACAGAGCTGTTCCACCTCGCGATCGCCCCAATCCGGCCAGAGTTTCTCATAAGACGCGAGTTCCGCGTAGGCACTGTCCCATAACAGGAAGTTGCTCAACCGATGCTCTCCGGCACTACGTACTATCATATCCACCGGTGGGATGTCACACAAGTCCAAGTTTCCCCGGATATCCTCGGCGGTGAGGCTTGTCTTGCCGCCGGCGATTGCCTTGTTGGCCGCACGTACGATCTCATCCTGCCCGCCATAGTTGATGGCGAGACAACAGGTGATGCCGATCTCGGCTTTGGTCGCCTCTTCGGTCTCGCCAATCGCCTTGCGGACGGCCTCGGGAAGCCCTGCAACGTCGCCACGGACGCGGATTCGCACGTGCTCCTGGGTAAAGAAATTGATTTCTCCGGGGAGCTTGCAGGCCAACAGATGCATCAGATAGCTGACCTCCTGCTGGCTGCGCTTCCAGTTCTCGGTGGAGAAGACGTACAGGGTGATGAAGGGAATATGGTGGTCGCGGCAGCTGACGATGACCCGCTTGAGGGACTTCAGCCCCTCGATGTGTCCCGCCGCCCTGGGCAGACCTCGCTTCTTTGCCCAGCGGCCGTTGCCGTCCATGATGAATCCGACATGGGTCGGTATAGAACTTTCCATGGAGGCAAGCATACCACCTTGTCCGGCTTGCGTACAGCAACAGGGCTGAAAATGGAACCAAGTGAATGTTTTGTGCATATTTATACATAAAAATGTAAACTTGTGCTTGACTTTAACCGTTGGAAATGTTCGAATACTTTCGACACGATTGTTGCGTTGATGAGAGGAAGTGCTATGAAAAAAACAATGCTTTTGTTTGGCGCCATGGCCATGATGGCGGCGTCGCTCTTTGGACAGGCTCAGCAGGAGGGAAAGGCACCCTATCCGGCCAAGCCGGTTACCATGATTGTTCCGTACGGCGCGGGAGGCACGGCGGATGTCTCCGGCCGCCAGTTCGCCGCCCTGTTGTCCAAGCAGCTCGGGCAAAGCGTGACTGTCGTCAACCAGGGAGGAGCCAGCGGCTCGATCGGCTGCAAGGCCGCGCTTGACGCCCAGCCGGATGGCTATACCGTCCTGTTCACCGCTGAAAGTCTCGGGACCCAGCGCGTCATGGGCCTGTCTGACATGAGTTACGCGGACTTCGCGCCGATTATGGCTGTCGTCAACGACCCGAAGGTGATTGTCGTCGCGAAGGATTCGAAGTACCAGACCTTCCAGGACCTGCTGGATGCCATGAAAGCCAACCCGGGCAAGGTGAAGATGAGCTATACCGGTCCTGGCGGCAGTGGACACATCCAAGGTCTGATCATGGAAAAACTGGGCTACAAGCCCGCCATGACCGCCTATAAAGGCGGCAACGACTGCTTCCTGGCTGTCCTTTCCGGCGAGGTCGACTTCACCAACTCGAATTTCGCGACGGTCACCGGCTACATCCAGAGCGGAGACCTGCGCCTGCTCGCCGTCAGCAGCAACCGCCATCTGGCCGCCTATCCCGACGTGCCGATTTTCGAGGAGGTGGTTCCCGAAGCCGCTCCCTACATGAAGAACGCCTTCACCCCGCTGAATTTCCTGGTTTCCAAAGCTGTGCCGGCCGACGTCCAAAAGGTGCTTCGTGATGCCAGCCTGAAGGTTGTCCAGGATCCCGCCTGGGTTTCCTTCGCCGACAAGAACTGTCTTGAGAAGCTCTACGAGGAGTATCCTTCCATCGAAGATATCAAGCGTTTCTACGCCTCCTGGGAATCCCAGGTCAGCTGGATGCTCTACGATGCCGGAGCGACCAAATATGCTCCGGATAAATTCGGCATTCCAAAACCACAGAACTGAAGTATCTGGTCCTTGTGGTCCGGGCCTCGTATGGGACCCGGACCTTGCGTATCGTAAGGAGTAGTCCCCGTCATGTCCCATCGTTTGAAAACCTATTTGCAAAGGCCTGTCGTCCGCGAGAGCATGCTTTTCTTCGTCCTGGCTGTTTCCCTGCTGGTCTACTCGCTGGCTGGCCATAGGCAGATCAGTCTTCCCTGGAAGCTGTCTCCCTATCTGTTCCCCCTGCTGGTCTCCCTGTTCCTCTTGATTCTTTCTTTCTGCTTGTTCGCGGAGGGCGTGAGGTCGGACCAGAAGGGTGCGTCTTGCCGGCCTTTCCCGAAGACGGAGTGGAGGAACGTCCTCGCGACGCTTGCCTTCTGTCTGGCCTATTACTTCGCCATGCCCCATATCGGCTTTATCCTCAGTACGATCGTTTTCCTCGTGCTGCTCTTCCTGCTGCTTGGTGAGCGGCGCCCGCTTGTGGTCGGAACCCTTTCGGTCGCGACCAGCGTTGTCATCTATTACCTGTTCCACGTGTTGTTGCACGTGATGCTCCCCTGAGGTACCTCCATGCCGTTCTCTTCCGTTCTTTCCTTCTGCGCGCAGCCCCGTTTCGTCCTGCTTGTCATCGCCGGTTCGGTGCTTGGCCTGTTCGTTGGCGCCATCCCCGGGCTTTCCGTCACCATGGCGACCGCGCTTTTGGTCTCGATCACCTACACGTGGTCGACAAACGACGCGCTTGCCACCATCATGGGCCTGTATGTCGTCGGTGTTTTCAGCGGTGCGCTCAGCGCGATCCTGATCAATATTCCGGGCGCTCCTTCGAGTGTCGTCACCACCTTTGACGGATACCCGCTCGCCAAGAGGGGGCAGGCCTATCGCGCGCTGAAATATGCCACGGTCTACTCCTTCATCGGCAGCGTGTTCAGTCTTGCCGCACTCTGGCTGGTCGCCCAGCCGGTTAGCCGGATCGCCTTGAAGTTCCAGCCGATGGACTACTTCCTGCTCTCGCTCTTTGGCCTTTCCGCCGTCGGTTCCCTGACGAGCAAGACCTTCAGCAAAGGGCTTATCAGCGCCATGCTCGGCCTGTGTGTCAGCATGATCGGCCTGGACTCGGTCATGGGCACCCCCCGCATGACCTTCGGCATCCGCAACCTGCAGGCGGGAGTATCCACCGTCCCGGCGTTGGTCGGATTGGTCGGCATGGCGGAGGTTCTTTCAGCCATAGCCAGCGGGAAGATGGAGGCCGAGGTCAGTTCGATTCCCCGGGAGAAGGTTTCCTTGAAAGAGATGCTCAAGGGAAATTGGCTGTACGCGCTCTACTATTGTCTGATTGGCACCTTGGTCGGGGCGCTCCCTGGCGCCGGCGGGCCTGTCGCGGCATTTCTCGCCTACAGCGAGGGCAGGCGCATCGTCAGGCACCCTTCGGTTCCCTTTGGACAGGGTGCCGTGGAAGGCATCATCGCCAGCGAGACCAGCAACAATGCCTGTATCGGTGGAGCCCTGATTCCCATGCTGACGCTTGCCGTCCCTGGAGACGCCGTCACGGCGGTCATCCTCTCGGTCTTCTACGTCCACGGATTGCAGCCGGGACCGATGTTCATCCGCACGCAGCCGGAGATGTTCGCCTCGATCCTGGCTGGAGGCTTCATCGGCTGCATCTGCCTGTTGGTGCTTGGTTTGATCGTCGCGCCCCGCATCAGCAAGGTCATCCTGGTTCCCAAGCGGATCCTGCTGCCGATTGTCACGGTGCTCTGCATCATCGGCGCCTATGCATGCAACAACCGTCTCTTTGACGTGGGTCTGATGTTCTGTTTCGGTGTGCTCGGTTTCCTCATGCGCCGCCACGATTACCCGGTGGCTCCGATGGTGCTCGCCATCGTCCTTGGCGGAATCATGGATTCCAGTTTCCGCCGCGCCATCAGTCTGGCTGAGAGCGAGAGCGACAAGCTGGCTGCCCTGTTCGGACGGCCGATTACCTTGGTCCTGCTCTCCCTGACCATCCTGACACTCGTGATGAACATCCCGGTGGTCGGAAAAAAGCTGAAGGGGAGGACCTCCAGTGACGATGCCACCTGATTCTTGGATACAGATTGAGTCCGAAGTGTTTCCCGCACTCCGGACTCCTTTTCGATTGTTCCCCGCTTATCAATTGCTTCCGGAATTTCCAGTGCAAGCATGACCAGAGGATACGTTTTCAATCCTGATGATGCGACCAGTTTACAGACAACCTGTTGGTTTGGCAAGAGAAAAATTGATAATTCTTTGTATAAAAAGAAGTTGATGATGTCAGAGGTTGTACGGAACCTATACAGTCTTTGTACAAAGAAACTACTTCTCCAAACTTCTCACATATTCCCGATACGCCGTTAATCTATTGGATAACCAAGAAATAGAAGCATACTTTCTTACGAGGGGATCTCCATTCGAAGAGGAGAGATTGATGTCTGATGTCATTACTCCCGCAACAGAATTCCCTCATCTAACATGCAACAAAACAATCCGTCGACGAAGTATTCATCCAAAGTAAAGCAGCGTGTCCTGGGGGTTGTTTTCCACGACGTCCTGCAAGAAATGCGTGGCGGCACACTCGAACTTGCGCAGAAGATCCATGGCGAGTCATTGGAGGAAGGCCTGCAAGGCGGATGGGCGGAGTTCGTCAAGCAGGCGGCACGCGTGGTGGGCGACAAGACGAAGGGCACCAGCTTCGGCACGAAGATCGACGTGGGGAAAATCTTCCAGCAGACGCTTGAGGACTATACGGCATCCCTGGTTCCGATGGGCATCGACATGTTCGCCAGCCAGGGGCTCTCGTTCGCCATGCGCCTGCCGCTCGACGCGAAGATGGTCTCCGATGCCAACGGCCGTTTCGAGCGCTCGGGCGATGTGGCCAACATCGATTCCATCGGCACCTACGGCCTGATCCCGACCAGGAAGGATGTCGCGGCAGTCCAAGAGGCTGAAGGATCCAGACAAGCGGCCACCTCCAATGAGCCCGGCAAGCGCAAGCCTTTCGACGTCTACGAGGACAAGTACGGCGGACTTCATGCCATCCATCAGGAAGACGCGCAGGCCATCAGGGACATGAAGCGCGACGGCGTGACTGGCGTCAGGGTCAACATCATCAACCGCGAAGGATCCGGCAATCCGCTGGCCAATCTTGCGGATGGAGGCAGGCAGTCCTTCGCCCGGTTTGCGGAGGAGGCCGGTTCCGCATTGGGCGCGGCCGGCATCGGAGAGGACAAGCAGGGCAGGCATGTCCTCGTGTTCCAGGACAAGGAAGGCCTGGAAGCCGCATACGCCCAGCTCCGCGGCGAGGCGATGGACACCGACATCGGCCAGGACGGCACCCGTGCGGTCATCCGTTTTGCCCGGAAGACGGAGAACGGGAACACCGCCTATCAGGAGCTCGTGCTGACGACCAGAGAGGACGAGGTTGCGAAAGCCATGCATGCGCCCGAGGACACCGTCGAGGCCACGGCCAAGAGGGCGCTCACCGCCGCAGGGCAGGCATGGGTGAGCTCGATGCTCATGGGCCTTCCCGTGAGCGGGATCCAGGTTGCCGCCAACATCGGAGACGCCAGACGGATGGTCGCTGATGCCAAGGGCGACAGCAGGAGCCTGTTCGTGTCAAAGCACCTCACGGCCAAGCCT
>JAQYHB010000048.1 GCA_028722305.1 Spirochaetales bacterium | reverse complement strand
ACCGGGAGCGCATCCGGGAAAAACTCCTGCCGTCTTCATGAGGAAAGAGAGGTATTGGATATGGAAGGGAATGTTGTCGGTAAAAGCGCGCAGCATTCCCTTTTTCCTATCCCTGCCTTCCCGTTTCATTCCGCACACATCCGGAGAGAACCTTTTTTGAGAAGCCCGTCCTCAGTCGTAAATCTTGAAGGTGACTTTCTTCACCTTCGCGGGAAAACCGATGGCGACGCCGGTCTTGTGGGGCTCGCCGGGCAGAAAGACGGCGAAGCGGCTACGGGCCGCATGCCAGACAGCCAGCGGCTCGCCGGTGGTGTACTGCACGTCGTTTTCCTTGTCATAGGGCTTGTCAGCCTCCTTGACCGCCTCTCTCCAGGAGACGCTCATCAGTTCCTCCCCCTCCAGCATAATCTGCACATCGGTCGCCCTGCGGTGAATCTCATAGGGTTTTTCCTTGCTGTCCGTCTCGTACTCGCTGATGATATAGCGGACCTTCGGATCCTTGGTCTGGTAGGAGCCCGGCTCCATGCCGTATACGTCACCCTTGTCCATGATCTCGACCACCGTCTGCATGCGTGGCACCTCGGGATAGTACAGTTCAAGATTATCCAATGAATCGAACAGCATCTTCGCCTCCGCTACAACTATAGCCAATTGCCATAGCGCTTGCCAGAGGTGTATGCTCTCTACAGAGGAATTGAACTATGGTTACCTTATCCAATGTGCACCTCAACCTCGTGATCAGCGAGCATGGTGCGGAAATACAGAGCCTGAAGAACAAACATACGGGAATTGAATACATCTGGAACGGCAATCCGACCTATTGGCCTCGCCGCGCCCCGATTCTCTTCCCGATGTCAGGACCGACCAAGGAAGACAAGATCAGTGTCGACGGGACGGAGTATCACATGCCGGGCAACGGTTTCGCCCGTGACCTGGACTGGACGCTCGTGGACAGCAACGAGAGCAGCGCCACCTTCACGCTCGAGGACAACGAGACCACCCGCGGATATTTCCCCTTCGGCTTCAAGCTCACCACCACCTACACGCTGGACGACGACGAGATCAGCATCAAGACCACCGTGGAAAGCAAGACGAACGATATGCGCTTCGTCTATGCCTTGCATCCGGCCTTCATGCTCGACATGAACCGTGACGCCCAGCTTGACGACTACATGATCAGCTTCAGTGACGACGAGAACGTCCCGAAGCTGATCAAGGTGGGTCCCCTTTTCAAGGACACCGGCGTCAAGGTTGCAGGAAAGCTGATGAAGCTCTCTCGAGCTGACCTCGACCAAGGCGCTCTCGCGCTGAAGAACCTAGCCAGCAAGAAGGTCAGTCTGCTTTGCGGGGTGGGCAACCATGGCGTCGAGCTGTCGATGGGCGACCTGCACACGCTGGTCTGCTGGTCCCCCGAGGGCAAGAAGGCGCCGTTCGTCTGTGTCGAGCCGATGCTCAGCTTCGGCGACACCTCCCGTCCGATGGACCTGAAGCAGATGGAAGGACTCGCGAAGCTGAACGCCGGACAGAAGAAGAGCTTTACCAACACAATCAGGCCCTTCTGAGTCCCCTCCTTCTTCGCAGAGGAGTACCGATTCCAACAACTGGAGGAGGTACTCTTTTTTTACCTTCCGACGGTGCTTTTCTTTTCTTTGGTTCTTTCCTAAGATGGTGGACATGATTACCGATATCGCCTGGGATTTCGACGGGACACTGTGCGACAGCTATCCCTTGATCACCTATTCCTTCCAGATGGCTCTGGAAAAGGTTGGAGTCCATGTCAGCACGCAGGAAGTGCGCAAGTGGGTCACCATCACCGTCCCTGAAGCGGCCGCCCATTTCCACCAGCTTTACGACTTCGACCTACCCGGCATGATGCAGCTGTTCCGCCAGCGCAACGAGCAGATTGATTACGAGCGGGTCATCCCGTTTCCCGGAGTCGACAAGGCGCTTGAGCAGGTAATCGCCTACGGAGGGAGGAACCACCTGTACACCCACAGGCTCTCCACTTCGGTCCTGCAGTACCTGGAACACTATGGCCTCAGGAAGTACTTCACCATCGAGCTCACCGCCGACAAAGGCTTTCCCCGCAAGCCAGACCCCACCGCCTTGCTGACGCTGATGGGGAAAGGGAATATCAAAGCGGAACACCTCCTGATGGTGGGGGACCGCCCGATTGATATCGATGCCGCATTCAACGCCCATGCCGCAAGTTGCTTCTTCAACTCCAACCACCTTCCCCGACCGATACACGCCACCTACGCGGTAGACACCTACCCGGAATTCTGTGTACTGCTTGGACGGCTGATGAAGGGCTGAATACAAAAAAGGCAACCTCTGAGTGCACCATGTGCACTGCGTAGGTTGCCAAACATATGGTAGAATGAGGAACCACCGATCTGCTTCTGTGCATTAGCTTTTGAAGCAGTCCTGATTCTCACCAAGTTCTGAATCAGCAAGCTCTGTGCTTTTTATCGTCTACTGTAACCATCTTTTCCCATCACGTCAACCCCCTCCCGAAAAGTTTTCACCTTGCCGACAAACCTGTTTGGAAGTATCCTTAGGAGAGGAGAGGTGTTGCCCAATGGTCATGCAGGAAGCAGGCGAGATGTATCTCGAGACAATCTTGAGGATTCAGGAAGAACAGGGGTACGTCCGTTCCATTGATGTCGCCAATCGCATGGGATACTCGAAACCCACCATCAGCGAGCAGATGAAGAAGTTCCGGGAGGCCGGATTGGTCTCGTTTGACGACGAGATGCACATCAACCTTACACCCAAAGGATCGCGTATCGCCAAGAAAACCTATGAACGTCATGTGGCGATCACCTCCTTCCTTGAGACAATCGGGGTCAGTCCGGTGACTGCGGAAAACGACGCCTGCCGTTTCGAGCACTATATCAGTGACGAGACCTTCAACTGCATGAAGGCGTTCGCCAAGGAACACAAGCCCCAGTAATCGCAATTGATTTCAAGCTATGGACGAAGGCCTTCCCCGGACGAGGAAGGCCTTCACTGTTTTACGAATCAATCATTGCTTGCCGTCGCCCTGATGGCCTGCACCACGCAGGAACCACCAGCGAGGACCATCGCGAGCGCAACCTTCTCGAGATGTTCGCCAGAAAGCGCCAGCGTCCTGGCCAGGTATTCTTCCGTCTCACGCAAGGAATCCCGTAGCTTGACCGCCCGCTCCCTGCCGTCATCGGTCAGAGAGACCTTTCCGTAGGACTCTTTCCAGACCAGGTCGTGGGCAACCAGGCGGGAGAGCATCGCGCTCACGCTGGACTTCTGGACTCCAAGGTAGAGCGCGAGATCAACCGAACGTACCTCGCGCCCACCCCGGGCGAGGATTGCCAGCAGGTAGCGCGCCTCACGGTCGCTTATCCGAGCTCTGGCAGTGGTGGTTACAGGTTCCTGCATAGGGGCAGAAGGCGCAATGCCCTTTCTTGTGCTGGCCAATCAAGTATCGGATGATGCCGATGACGACCGCCAACAGTATCAGCGAGATAATGATGGTTGCTACCATAATCCCCCCCCTTACGCGCGGGAAACAGCGTAATCAACTCCACGGCTCGTCGTGGTGCCCTTCCGGAACAAAGCATACAGCAGGAAGATAAGCGCTGCAAACCCGAAGATCGTACCGATTCCAAAGTGGCCGGTCTGGAAGAGCAAACCGAGCTGGTAGATGATCAAGGCAAGCAGATAGGCAAGACCGCACTCATATCCGATGGCGATCATCGTCCACTTTCCGTTGTTCATCTCGCGCTTGATGGCACCCATAGCGGCGAAGCAGGGAGCGCAAATCAGGTTGAAGACCATGAAGGAGAAACCGGCAAGCGGAGTGAAAGCCTGCTGTAGGTCGCCCCAGATTTCCGTTCCGTCCTCGCTCAGCTCGCCGCCGAAGTGGAAGAGAATACCGAAGGTACCGACGACGTTCTCCTTGGCGATCAGACCGGTGATTGTCGCGGCGACAGCCCTCCAGTTGCCCCAACCAAGAGGAGCGAAGATCCATTTGACCGCACCACCGAAAGCAGCAAGCAGGGAGAAATCCATCTCCTCGTCGCTGAGCATCTGGAACCTGCCGTCCATGAAGCCGAAATAGGAGAGGAACCAGACCAGGATGGTAGCCAGGATGATGACCGAGCCAGCCTTCTTGGCGAACGAGGAGGCTCGCTCCCAGACGCTGTGCAGGATGGCGCTGAACGTCGGCATATGGTAGGCCGGCAGTTCCATGACGAACGGAGCGGGATCTCCGCTGAACAGCTTGGTCTTCTTCAGGATGATGCCGCTGATGATGATTGCGGCGATACCGATGAAGTAGGCGCTTGTGGCGACCCAGGCCGCTCCGCCGAAAAGCGCGCCGGCAATCAGCGCGATGATTGGCAGTTTGGCGGAGCAAGGAATGAACGTCGTGGTCATGACCGTCATGCGACGGTCATTCTCGCTCTCGATCGTTCTGCTTGCCATGACGCCCGGAACACCGCAACCGGTACCGATGAGCATCGGGATGAAGCTCTTGCCGGAAAGTCCGAACTTGCGGAAGACACGGTCAAGGATGAAGGCGATGCGGCTCATGTACCCGCACTCCTCCAGGAAGGCCAGGAAGATGAACAGGACAATCATCTGCGGCAGGAAGCCGAGGACGGCGCCCATGCCGTTGACGATGCCGTCAGAAATCAGGCCGGTCAACCACGGGGCGGTGCCAAGGTTTTCCAGCAGAGTTGCGACACCCGGCACGATCCAGGCTCCAAAAAGCACGTCGTTGACCCAGTCGGTTCCCATGGTTCCAAGGGTGGAAATGGAAACATAATAGACCACAAACATGATCGCGATGAAGATGGGAAGGCCGAGCCACCGGTTGGTGACAACGCGGTCGATCTTGTCGCTCATCGTCCGGGCGGCCTGTTGGCGCTTGATGTAGCATCCGCCGACAATCTGGGCGATTACCGCGTAGCGCTCGCTGGTGATGATGCTTTTCGCGTCATCCTCCATCTCCTTCTCGCAGGCCTTGATGTCTTCCTCGATATGGGCAAGCACCTTTGGATCCAGGTTCAGCATCTTCTGCACGCGCTCGTCGCGTTCGAAAAGCTTGACGGCGAACCAGCGCTGCTGGTTCTGTGGCAGGCTGTGGACAGTGGCCTCCTCGATATGGGCGATGGCATGCTCCACCGAACCGTCGAAGGCATGCTTCGGCATCGGAAGCTTTCCGCTCTTCACGATCCTGATAGCTTCTTCAGCGGCCTCCATGATGCCGGTTTCCTTCAATGCGGAAATCTGGACCACCGGGCAGCCAAGGTCCACGGAGAGTTTCTTCAAGTCGATGACATCGCCACGCTTCTCGACCAAATCGGCCATGTTGATGGCGACCACCATCGGAATGCCGAGCTCAAGCAACTGGGTGGTAAGGAACAGGTTCCTTTCCAGGTTGGTACCATCAATCAGGTTGATGATGGCATCCGGGTGCTCGCCAATCAGGTAGTTACGGGCGACAACCTCTTCCAAGGTATACGGAGAAAGGGAATAAATGCCAGGAAGGTCGGTGATGGTGACATCCTTGTGGCCCTTCAGGGTTCCCTCTTTCTTCTCGACGGTGACACCAGGCCAGTTGCCGACATATTGGTTGGCTCCGGTGTAGGCATTGAACAATGTGGTCTTGCCACAGTTTGGGTTTCCCGCTAATGCAATCTTCATCGTTTTCTCCTCGCTCCTCAGACCACGTGGATGATCGCTGCATCCTTCTTCCGGATAGTCAGCTGGTAACCACGAACCGTCACCTGGATCGGATCCCCGAGCGGCGCGACTTTCTCGACGTGTAGGGAGACTCCTTTGATGATTCCCATGGCCATGATGCGTTGTTTCAGCGCTCCATCGCCCGATATACCCTTGACCACTGCGTCCTCTCCGACGTTGACCTCTGCCAATGTTCGATCACTCATCTCAACAACTCCTCAAACAAGAATACGCGCCGCCATCTCGCGACCAAGCGCGACGCGGGCATCGTCTTTTACCTTGACAATCAGATTCCCAGCCATCGAAGAGACGACTGTCACCTTGCTTCCTTCCACGATTCCAAGCTCGCCGAGAAACTGCCTGGCTTGTGGTTTCCCTCCGACGGACTGGACAACATACTCGGTGCCGATTTCACTTAACGTCAGTGGCAACACATCAACCTCGCAAAGTTAGCTTTTACTAACCAACAAAGAAGTTAGCAGACTCTAACCATATATGTCAAGACATGTTCCATATATCTAACTTTCTATTTCAGAACAACTTATACAGATAAAACGCAAGATGTTCCCATGCAACAAGTTAGCAACTCCTACCACCAAAGAGACAGGAAACCATCGTATCCCCAACCCCCCATTCATGGGTTTTGTTCTAGGAAACCAGGGACCTAGTTTTCTCCTCCGCACATCAGATGCATACAGGATGGTTACAGACTGAAGAGAGCAAAGGTGGCACCACAACTGCGAACAAAATGCCGAACTCGCATCCTGAGATGAGCGTGCACATCGCCACGACAAACTTCAATCCTTCCCTAAATCCTCCAAGAATGCGACGATTGCCTAGTGAACACAAAAGCCTCATTCTCGGACAGACCAAGGAAGATTTCTTCTCCTGCAGGAGTGTCCCTAGGAATAGGGAACTGATGCGGGTGTTCAAGGACCTTGGTCTGGTAGAACAACTTGGTTCCGGAATGAGCAGAATATTGAAGGCCTACAATCGGTCCATTTTCAAAATCTCCGACAACTTCATCCAAGTCGTGTTCCCTATAGATAATACGAATGAGGGAATAAATGAGGGAATAAGCCAACGAGAAATCGAGATTGTGAAACAAATAAAGCTTAATCCTTCAATAACAATGAACGAAATCTCCCACCATCTAGGAGTCTCCATAGCAACTGTCGAACGCGATTTCGATGGTCTCAAAAAGAAGAAGATTATTGAGAGAAAGGGTTCATTCAAGAATGGCGTGTGGATTGTACAAGATCATTCCTCAAAACTCGATTGAGTTGATTGGCATTCCCACAGGAAATCCCTTTGAGAGGATGAGGGAGGACAACTTCTCTCGGGTTCCATGGGAAGGGAAATACCACATATTGATGGTCAGGTACGCCAAATGAGTCAATTTCTTTGTTTTGGTGCCACTTTGGACGAAAGAAAAGCTCCTAATCTTTAGATTGCAAAGAATTAGGAGCTTAATATTTTAGCAGGGGTAGGACTCGGACCTACGGCCTCCGGGTTATGAGCCCGACGAGCTGCCAACTGCTCTACCCTGCGTCGAATAGCAACGTCATACTACCCATTATCCCGAATAGTGTCAACCCTATCCGGGAAAATGATCCATTTCCTTTCCAGAAAACGAAAAATCAGGCGGAGAGAACCCTGAGCGCGTTGCCACTCCACATGGCATCCAGCTCGCTTTGGGAAAGACCGGCCTTTGCCAGCCTATCGCGCAGGCGGTCCATCTCGGCCGCACTTTTCAGCTCGAGCGTTCCCCCGATTCCATCGAAGTCTGTCCCGATGGCAAGCACTTGGCTGCCTCCGACATTGCGCTCATGGAGCACGTGGCGGACCATATCGTCGATACGGCTCTCGCGCAGCCCGTCATCGGAAAGGAAGGAGGGGCAGAAATTCAGCCCCATCACTCCGCCCTTGTCACCGAGCGCCCGGATCATCGAGTCGCTCATGTTGCGGGTGGCACCGGTAATGGCCCTGGCATTGCTGTGGCTCGCCCAGAAGGGCTTGGTACTGTACTTGACCACATCCCAGAACCCGCCGTCGTTCAGGTGCGAGACATCGACGACGATATGGTTCTTCTCAAGCAGTCCGATGGCCTCGATTCCCTTCTCTTTCAGCCCCTTCGACATGACAATCGCATCCTTGTTATTCGGCCAAGCAAGCTCGTTCTCGAAGTTCCACGTAAGAGTGAAGCTCCGCACGCCCCAGCCAGCGAGCGTGGCAATCCTTTCAAGATTTCCCTCCAGAATTCCCCCTTCCTCGGTAGTAAGGATCGCCCCACACTTCTGGTTCTGGCGGATTTCCTGGGCAGTACGGACCTGGCTGATCCTATCCTTGTGCAGTTCCATCTGCCTGACGAACTCGTCGTGCAGGTCGTTCACCCGCTTCCACGGGCTCTCCTGCCTGCCCAGATGCACGAACATGGCGAAGCACTGGGTGCTCTTGTGATTCGTCTCCAACTTTTCGATATCGACGGAAAGGTCGTTATGCGCGAGATCCTTATGGTCATCCAGCACTTGGTAGATTGTATCGCAGTGAAGGTCAATCATCGTATCCATACCCAAGAGTATGGCACCATCCCCTCTCGCGTACAAGCGACTTGCCGCTCCGTCCTCCCATGGGTATGTTGGGTGACGAGAGGAACAAACCGAATGATTGTCAACGTGACGAAAGACACATTTCAGAAGGAAGTGCTGGAAAGCGACAAACCGGTAATCGTCGATTTCTGGGCCACCTGGTGCGGCCCGTGCCAGATGCAGGCCAGGATTTTCGACGAGCTGGAAAAGACCGAGGGCGACAAGATCAAGATCTGCAAGGTCAATGTGGATGAGAACGAGGAACTGGCCAGCCAGTTCGGCGTCGAGTCCATCCCCACCCTGCTCTTCTACAAAAACGGAAACCAGATCGGCAAGGCTGTCGGAGTCAGACCCCGAGGAAGCCTGCTTGCGTACCTGGACATGCAATAATCAGTTCAAGCGCTGGGCGTCGATGATGCGCTGAATCGGCACGAAACCCTCGCCCAGCACCTGATAGGCCTCGACCACCATCATGAAGGCTTTCGGATCAGCCTCATGAACGATAATCTCGAGCTTCCGGATCTGCTGGTTCGGCACGACCGCCATCAGCATGGTCCTGTTCTTGCCCGTGAAGATTCCAACCCCTGTGAAGAGCGTCCCGCCATGATGGAGCTCGTTCACAATCCGTTTCCCGATTTCCTCGTACTGGTTGCTGAAAATGAAGGCGGCCTTCCCATAACGGGTACCGATATCCATCACCACGAAGTTCTCCACCATCGAGCAGACATACAGGGAAAGCACCGCGAACAGGGCCTGTTCCAGGCCGAAGATGGCGAAACCGGCGATGATGACCAGGCAATCGGGGATGAAGGCACAGATGCCAATCGGAAGCGGCGTGTACTTGTTCATGATCTGGGCGACGATATCGGTCCCACCGGTGTTCGACCCGCTTTTCATGACTATGCCGATGCCGGCGCCCAAAAGCGCGCCCCCGAAGACCGCCGCAAGGAGGACATCCATGCGGTCACCCACAGTAAGCACGCTCCGGTATCCAGTGAGCTTGCCGAAAAACGAGACCCACAAGGAAAGCAGGACCGAACCAAGGACGCTCCTGAGCCCATACATGCGCCCGAACACATGCATTCCCCATAAGAGCAAGGGAATGTTGATGGCCAGCATGACCATACCGGTGTCCCAGCCGAAGAGATGGAGCAGGATGGTGCCGATGCCGTTGACACCACCACTGGCCAGTTTCGCCGGCGCGGTGAACAAGGCGACCCCGATTCCGCCCACCATAGTCCCGAACAGGATGTAACAGAGATCGACCAGCTTCCGTCTCATAGGCTCAGGTCAATTGGTCCGGAGGTCTCCATAGACCAACGTCGCGCTCTGCCGGTCGAGGAAGATGTCGCAGTCTGAATGCCAGCGCAGGGCCGCGCACGGCGCTGCCGGGCTTACCTCGTCGAACAGGCTCATAGCCACGCCGCGCGCCTTGCGGACACCAGGGACAGTGGCAATCAGGGTCTTGCTCTGGCTCATCTCCCAGACGCTCATCGTAATCCCTTCATGGGGAACCTCAGCAAGAGTAGGGAACCAACCCTCATTGACCTGTTGCTTGCGGCCCCGCTCGCTGAGCTGCACGCGGATATAGGCGTCATGGGTCCTCAGGTCGGCGGGAGGGTCGTTGAAGGCCAGGTGTCCGTTCTCACCGATGCAGATGAAACCGACGTCCAGCCGCTTTCCGGCCATCAGCCCGTTCAGACGGGCCAGTTCCGCGGGAATATCCGCGGCGGTACCTTCAATCGCGTGGAAGGCGCCAAGAGAAGGAACCTTGCTGAGGAAATTCCGCTTGAGAAAGCTGCGGGTACTGGAAGGATGTTCGCTCGGCAGTCCGATGAAATCATCAAGCTGGAACGCGGTGACCTTGCTCCAGTCAACATCCTCCCTGACCAAAAAGCCCAGCATGTCGACCTGGCTCAACCCTGTCGTGACCGCAATGGTCGCGCATCCCTGGGCCGCGATAGCCTCGTTGATCTTCCTTGCCCCGGTCTGGGCCGCGACCTGTGCCATACTAATCTTGTCATCACTTAGAATCACCCGCATGGAACACTCCTACCGTGAAGATACTTAGTTCCTTCCAGAGGGTCAATTCTCCCGGAAGGAGAAATGAACGCGCCCACGCGCGTGCGGGTACACGTTTTTCCACAAACTCTAGTGGGTTTTCTCCCACCAAGAGCGTAACGTTTTCTTTTTTCGTATTTATACAATACAAAAGTGCGGGCTCAAAGAAGATTTAACTATAAAACTTATCTTTTGTTATGTAACAACCAATAAAAAATAGAAAAGTCGTGCAAGTTCGTATCATAAACACCATCTTGCATCTCAAGAAATAGAATATAGTTCTAGCTATAAACACAAACATGTGATACAATAGAAGAAGAGGAAATCTACAATGAACTGCAACATCACCTTTTCCGCCCGGTTCCATTATCGGGCCAATGGAGGAGTCGGGCCCCATCACCATGACAAGGATCATCAGGTCCAGCTCATCTACGGCGGAACCGCGAACATCGTCGTCAACGACGCGCATTACATGGTAAAGGAAGGCGATGTCGTCTTTATCCCGCAAAGCGCGAGCCATCGCTTCCAGGCAGGAAAAGACGGGTTGAAAACGTTGGAAGTCAAGTTTTCCACCCAGGATCCCGAGATGCTCGAAATCCTCTCCCACGTCGATTGCTTCTTCACCGTCAAAGACAAGCAGCTGTTCGACCTGTTCAGCCGCATCGTCGACGAAGGCCTCCGCCAGGCTCCCGGATACAAAATCATGTGCGACGCGTTGCTCATCGAGAGCCTGACGATGATGATGCGCTACTGCGCCAACAACACGCCGTCCAATGAGCAGAGCCAGTTGAAGTTCCCTGAGTCCACCGCCTGCAACAGTCCCGCCATCCAGGCGGCCAACGAGTATATCTTCCGCCACATCAACACCAACTTCTCGATTGTCGATCTCGCCAAGGGATGCGGATACAACCAGGACTACCTGTACCGCACCATCAAGAAGGCCTTTGGCGTCAGCGCGATCCAGTACGTCAACCAACTGCGCTTCGAGCAGGCCAAGCGGCTGATGGAGCACACCGACCTCTCTCTTTCCGAGATCGCGTGGAACCTCGGCTTCGACTCCATCCAATACTTCTCCAAATTCTTTCGCCAGCACGCAGGAACCTCCCCTACCGAATATTGCAACCGGGTGAGAAGCTCCGTGCGCATCGACTACTAACCTACGGATTTTCTCAACATTTTCTCCTGTTTCCCCCTACCCCACCTCCGAAGAATCTCCAATAATTGGAGGTGAGATTGTATAGCAGGGGGAGGTTTTTCCATGGGAGACAAGAGACTACTGATCAAAGAGGATTTCCATTCCTTCGAGCTGGGAGACTTTCCGTTCGACAGGGAGCACTCCGCCATGGGCGAGTACCACTTCTACCCGGAAAAAGGCTACAAGGGCATCTGGTACGACCCGATTACCAACTGGTCCTATCGGGGAGCGTCGTGGATGATCACCGATCCGTCGCTTGACGGCAGGCACTGCATGGAACAGCAGCGCATCGCCCCTCCGGGAGTGAAGAAAGCGGTTCCGGTGCTCCGCGCCGGCGAAACCGACTGGAAAGACTACACCGTCACAGTGGAACTCCGCCCCGCCATAGACAGCCAGATCAGCGGCATAGCCTTCCGCTATCAGACCAGCATGATGCACTACGGGTTCTTTCTGGTCAAAGGGGGTGTCGAGCTACACCGGGTCAACAAGCTGGAGCGCACCGTCATCGCCAACGCCAAGCATTCCTGGTCCGCCGATGACTTCCATACGCTCTCCGTGACCATCAAGGGTAACCACTTCAGCTGTTTCCTGGACGGGGAAGCAGTCATCGAGGCTACCGACGAGGCCTGGCGGGAAGGATGCATCGCCCTTTCCGCCTCGATTCCCACCCAGTATCGTTCCGTCGCCGTGACCATGCCCGAAGCGGCATGGAAGGAGCTTGAGGCGAGCAGAAAGGCCCACGACAAGGCCGTCGCCCGCAAGGCGGCGACCTATCCGAAAGCCAAGCTCTGGAAGACCATCGACCTGAAGGATTTCGGAGGAGGCAGGCAAATCCGTTTCGGCCACCTGACAGGGACCAAGGAACTGTTCTTTGTCATCTGCCAGAATCAGCGGCGCGTCTATAAGGACCGCTATCCCTTCATCAGCTGCATGACCGCCGTCAGCTTCGACACCGGCAAGGTGCTCTGGCAAATCGGGGAACCGAGCGGGAAGGACGACACGACCATGCTGACCACCGACCTTCCCTTCCAGGTCTATGATATCGACGGCGACGGGAAAGACGAGGTGATCTGCAGCTGGGACTCCCAGCTGATGGTCCTCGAGGGAGCGACAGGCAAGGTGGTCAAGCGCATGCCGACACCGATGAACGACCAGGATCCGGCGACGGTCACCAGCCTGGAGTTCGGAGTCTACGCCTCGAGCCGGCTCAATGTCGACGCGATCCGGATCGTCAACGTTTCCGGAAACAAACGGCCGAGCGACATCCTGATCAAGGACCGGTACAGCCGCATCTGGGTCTATGACAAAGACTTCAACCTGCTGTGGAAGTTCAGCCATTACAATACCGGACACTTCCCCTACAACTACGATTTCGACGGCGATGGAAAGGACGAAATCTTCAGCTGCTACAACATGATCGACCATGACGGGAAGCTTTTGTGGAGCCTGCCTATCACCGTCGACCATACCGACGAGATCATCGTCGGCCGCTTCAACCCCGACGACCCGGACGAGGAGATTGCCATCGTCAGCGGCTGGGAAGGCTTCATGATCCTGGACAAGCACGGCACCATCCTCAAGCGGGACATCAACGGCCACGCCCAACGGATCTCCATCGGCAACTACCTGCCAGAGCGCAAGGGATTGGAAATCTGCACCACCACCTACTGGGGGAACAACGCGATCATCTATATGCATGACTGCAAGGGAAACGAGCTGTGGCATAGGGAGATGCTGTGCAACGGCAACATCATCACCCCGGTCAACTGGGATGGCAGCGGCACGGACCTCATCCTGCTCAACGGGGATGTCACACATGGCGGTCTGATTGACGGCAACGGGGACGTGATGGTACGTCTTCCCGAGGACGGGCACCCGACGCTCTGCAGCGAGGTACTTGATGTCACAGGCGACAGCCGGCCGGAAATCCTTTGCTGGGACAACAAGCGACTTTTCATCTACACGCAGGATGGAGAGGCGAAACCCAACAAGAAAGGAATCTACAATCCGGAAGGATACGCGGTCTACAATGCCTCCAACTACCGTGGAGAGTTCAGCTTCCCGCGTTGGAGATAACCGCCTGCCTCCGGTTCCTCGGTTTCCGGGCAAGGCTTCTCTTTGCCGCGACAAACAGGTACACTTTCGTCCATGAGCGAGATGTGCTACCGCTGTTTCCGTCCGAAATCGAACTGCCTTTGCCCCTACATCCATGAGGCAGACACAGGCGTCAAATTCGTCATCCTCATGCACCCAAAGGAGGCCTTCCACCAAAAGACAGGAACCGGCAGGCTGGCGCAACTCTCCCTGAAGGACAGCGAGATCATCATCGGCATCGATTTCAGCGACAACAACCGGCTGAACGAACTGCTGGGGGATCCACGATACTATCCGGTGATGCTCTACCCGGGAATCGACGCCTATACCAGCGACAGCCCCCTGCTCCGAGAGCAGGTGGCAAAGGGACGCCAGCTTCTGGTGGTGGTAGTCGACGCCACGTGGTTTCTTGCCGCGAAGATGGTACGGTTAAGCCGAAATCTGCAACTATTGCCCAAGCTTTCGTTCAATCGGGGCTATCATTCCGAATTCACATTCAAGCGCGAACCGGCAGAGTACTGCCTCTCGACCATCGAGAGTTGCTACTACCTGGTCAAGGAATTGCAGGAAGGGGGAATCGCAAAACCCTGCGACGTGGAACCGATGATGGATGTCTTCCGTAGAATGGTCAGACACCAGCTGGACAGCGAGGCCGCGCGGCGCGCGGTCGAGGGAGACGGCCCCCAGCATCCCTGGAAACACGACAGGGACAACTGCTAGTCGTCGCGCCTTTCCAGCACCTGCCGGATTTCCCCATAGGAGAAACCCTTGCGTTGCATCCGCGCCAAGCATTTCTGCCGGTCAGGGCTCTGCCGCCATGCCATGTCCCAGGCGGCGCGGACATACCTCTCGCCATTCTCGGCGAATGCCTCGTCCACCACCCTTCTGGCAAGCTGGGTTGGAACACCTTTTTCCGCAAGGCGCTTGAGCAGGACCACCTTCCCTTCCGGATTCCGCCTCTGGCGGCTACGGACCATGATTTCCGCGTACCGCTCATCGCTCTGGGCGCCACTTTCTTGCAGGGCTTCAATGGTCGCGGCAATGGTAGCAGGAGTGTACTGCTTCTGCATAAGCTTCTGCCGAAGCTCCTTGGCTGTATGCTCGCGCATGGCAAGGTACTTCACCGCCTGATCCATGCAGGCAGAGGCGTCATGGAGCGCCTTTACCCGGAGATACTGCTCCTCATCAAGTTGGGCACCTTCCTCCAGATGCCAGGCCGCAAGCTGCTTCGGGGAGATAAAAAAAGGAGGATTCTCCTTTGAGAGGGCGAAATAGCCCTCTCCGGAGGATCCTCTCTTGATTGTAGCGTACGCCAAAGGTTAACGCTTGCTGAACTGGAACTTGCGGCGTGCCTTCTTCTGGCCGTACTTCTTGCGTTCGACCATACGGGAGTCACGGGTAAGATATCCATTCGCGCGGAGAGCCGGCTTGTTCGCCTCATCCTCGACGACCAGCGCTCTTGCCAGACCATGGCGGCAGGCTCCAGCCTGACCGGCGGGACCACCACCGACGACATTGATCAGAACGTCGAACTTGTCGGTGTTGTTGGTGACCTCAAGAGGCTTTCTGACCTGAGCGGCCTGCAGCGGGTTCACGAAGTAGGCGCTCAGCTCTTTCCCGTTCACAGTGATCTTTCCATCGCCTTCGCGGAGGTATACGCGGGCAACGGCAGTCTTGCGTCTTCCGACGCCAGTGCCAAGATTTTCCACTTTCTTTGCTTCTTTCTTAGTTGCCATATTGCGTCCCCTTACTTGACTTCGATAACTTCAGGCTTCTGGGCCATGTGCGGATGATCCGGACCGGCATAGACATGCACGTTCCTCATCAGTCTGCGGCCGAGTCTGTTGTTCGACAGCATGCCCTGGACGGCCTGCTCCATCGGGTAGACAGGGTTGCGCTTCAAGGTGTCGGTGTAGTTCTCGGCTCTCAGGCCGCCAACGTAGCCGGAGTGGCGATAATACATCTTGTCCTTGGCCTTGTTGCCGGTAAGAGCGGCCTTCTCTGCGTTGATGATGACGACGTAATCACCGATTTCCTGGTGAGGCACATACTCCGGCTTGTGCTTGCCGCGAACCAAGGAGGCGGCCAGAGCGGCTACCCTGCCAAGTTCCTTTCCCTCTGCATCGATCAGATACCATTTTCTCTGGATCTGCGACGGCTTCAAAAAGATCGTGTCCATAAGACCCTTTCCTTCTCGCAGGAATGTCCTGCAAATTCGCTACCCGCGCGCTGCGGGCGCCCGTCATGCCTTCTTCCCGGATGGTCCGGTTCCCTGCTTGCTGAACCGAGGCCAATCCCCCTCTTGATTCTCCGATGCGACCACGCAATGCTCCCCTGTACTCCTTGGGAAAGGGCAGAATGTTGGAAGAGTAGGTACTCCGCCGACGGGAGCGTTGCGTCTCTTTCACCGGTTCCCCGCGAGGAGAAACACCAGGTTGGAGACACTCCGCTTCTGCACGCATGAACGTACAGCGAACCCATCTTAACGCACAGGCTTGTTCCATGTCTAGTGGCGACCAAGAAATAATCAGCCTCGAACATTGAAATCCGAAAGTAGAGAGGGATGTTGCAGTAACCGTAACAAGGCAGGGAGTCTTGGTTACTGTTACAATAGGAGGAAGCTGTCGGTCCTTTCCCGATTTCTTTTCAAGGAGGGAATCCATGGAAACAGAAC